>CAJUSF010000031.1 GCA_910588945.1 uncultured Eggerthellaceae bacterium
CTTTTATATGGTTTTTAACAAAGGAAAGCTATTTACCGTTCAGTGACTTGAGATAAATCATTTTGATTCACTGAACGGGATCAGGAGTGCAGAGGATTTATCCTCTGCCGGGTGGGGATCCGGGGACAACGATGTCCCCGGTCAAGGTGTGCGTCCCGATTATAGGGACGCACTATAAGTTTTCCCTAGTGCGGGTTTCCGCACTAGGGAATTTGCTGATCTAGCTGTTCTTCTGATCTTGAATATTGGAAAGAACACTGTGAAGAAGATTTCTTATCGATCCTATGGTCAAAGCAGATGGATCATTGCTAAGCTTTTTTAGCTCGACCTCAAATTCGCTTTCGATTTGCGCCCTCAACTCTTCTGAAAGTCTCGCTTCAGAATTTTGGTCATCTTCCGCTACGCTCATAATGTTGACATGATGGCGGAGCAAACCTTTGTTGATGCCTTTAACTACAATCGCAATCTCGTCAAACCGTATACCAATATCCCTTGCGTCACTTTCACTAATGTAGGCAAGAGCGATCTTTTCTAGTCGCTCACGCTTGCTTGCAGGTGTTATTGTCGATGGGAAGCCCGTTTTATCATCGACTCTTGCAAGAACGTTTACAAAAACTATTGCATTTTTTGTTTTGGCGATAAGGTCAATGGTTCCAGCGGAGCATTCCCAATCCACTTCAAGAATGTCATATCCTCTGTTGGAGAGAAATCTAGCTGCCGCCTCGTTGGCTTTTGCTTGCATAAGCTCCATTTCGTTTGTTGTTTCCATTTTCATTCCCTTTCTTTTTCTTTGCCTGATGTAAGCAGGTGACGCGCCCTTTGCGTCTGCCGTGCTGCTTACATCGGCTTGACTGCCGATATGTCCAACTTGCATCTGCGTCAAGAGAGCAATCACAAAGGCTGGGCTAAACCGCAATCTCCACCAATGCGCGTAAGCGTATTTGTGGATGATTTTGTGAGCGACCTTTACGCATAAGAGGCAAGGTGGGCAACATAAGACGCTCGTATGTCCGATACGGATGCATGCAAGGAAGGAGAGGCTTAAGAAAACATGCGAGAACACCCTCAAAAGAGGGTGTTCTCATAAGGAGGAAAGAAGGGGTATTAAGGTCACAAGGTGGCTAGGTTGTTAAGAGAGACTAGGGAACTTTTATGATGGGTTCCTCATGACCTTATACTTTGCTGCAAGCTTGGGTTCTGCACGAACGCAAGGTCAATCACAAAGCGAAAAATCTTTTTCCCGCGCAACCTCCACCAATGCACGTAGTGTATTTGTGGCAGGTTTTGTGATCCTTGCGAAGTGCGGGTTCTAAGCGATGATGTGCAAAGATAAGCTCAATGAGGAATCCTGTCATGAGAAAAGTTAGTCTCTGATCTAGCCGATCTGTTTAATAGCTCTTTGCTCTTATTGCGAACACCTTGAGGGTGTAATACATGGGGCGCTTAACCTCTGTTTCTGGTTCCAAAAAAGATAAAAAAATAACCTTTGTTATCTTTTTAACAAAGGTTATTTTGATGTGCTTTGCAATATAGATTACTCGACCTTGATAGCGTTGCGAACTATGGTTTCGAGCAGGTCGCTGATTTGAAGCCCTTGGCGAATAGCCTCAATTTTGAGTGCCGAGTGACATTCATCTGTAAGCTTCAAATTACGCGGTCTTGCGCCGCAGTATTTTGCTGGTGCTTTTTTGCTTGATCGTTTGGATACTTTAGAAGTTTTTGAGGCCACTTGTGGGTTTGGGGTAGACTTGGACTCTTTTTTATTGATGCTTGCAGTTGCATCGCTTGTAAGATCAAAGGCAGAAGATGAATCACGTGTCATAGCCATTTAAGCCACCTTGCTTTCTTTATTGATGAATTCGTTCACAAAGCTTTGTAGGTCTTGCGCCGCCGCACTGTTGCTATCAAAGTCAAATAGTGACTTACGGCAAGACAATGCTTGGCTTACACTGATATTGCGACGGATTCGAGTTTCAAAAACAGAGGTACCTGCTTGTTTTGCAAGATCCGGAAGAACGGCATCTACTTCTCGATCAAGTTTACCGCGAGGATTGTAGGAGTTGATCAAAATGCCTGCAATATTAAGATCAGGATTTAGTCGCTTATTCGATTTTATATGTGTCGCAGCGTCTACGATGCGTGCAAAACCATCGATGGAAGATTTGTCAGGCATGACAACAACAATAAGCTCATTAGATGCTACGAAGGCGTTTCTTGTGACAAGGCCAAGAGACGGAGGGCAATCTATCACGACATAATCAAACTCGTCCCTTACAGAGTCGAGTGCGTCATCGAGCATAGTCAATGAAGTGTCGAGTTTTGATATTTCGACCTCTGCCGCATTTACTAAAACATCCCCCGGCACGATATATCCATGTTCATATTCTTGGATTCCATCTTTTGCTGTGTATTCAAAAGAAGTTAAAAGGTCGTACGCTGTTACAACGTTTTCGGTTTTAACGCCTGCTTGTTTGGTGGCGTTAATTTGCTGATCCAGATCGATTAGCAAAGTTTTGAGACCAGCATTATTGAGAGCTTCACATAATGCCATCGAAACAGCGGTCTTACCGACTCCGCCTTTGTTATTACAAACTGAAATCACTTTCATATTTGGTTCCTCCTGTGAACTCTTTTACTGTGATCCCAGTATCAAAAAACTTTTTAGGATTGTTTGTGTTAAAAGATAACTTCACAAATCAACCATATTTTTATTACTAAAGTAATTTTTGTTATATTTGTTTCTTCTTTAATTTAAGTAATCTTTTTTACTTATGTAACCTATTTAATAAAAGTAACCTTTTTAATTTTTATTATTTGGTTAATCTCTGTAATATTATTTACTTTCATATCTTTTGTAATCTTTATCAAAAAGCAAACCTTAGAGATAAATCATTTTGATTTTCTTAACAATGAAAAATGGTTACATTTTGTCAAACTATATGGATGAAATATTGATTTTTCAAAACGTATTATCTTCAACTTGTGTATAAAAGCAATTACCTAAATTCGCTCAATTATTTTTTCTCTTGCAATGTTTTGAGGAGAAAAGAAAAATGGGTAAGAGTTTTAGTCAGCTAACAATAATCGAGCGTTCAAAGATCGAAGCCTATTTGAAGCTCCATTTGTCTTTTAAGGAGATAGCAAGATGCTTGGAGCGATCGGCATCTACCATATCACGTGAGGTGAATGCTCATAAAGTTCTTCAGATCAAAAATGGATACAACCAAGTGGAGGTATATGACGCAGAGGCTGCACAGCGAATGGCAAACTTTTCTGCATCAAAAAAGGGTGCAAACTTAAAAATCGATAAGGATTTCAAAACAGCTCAAGTCCTAGAGAATCTTCTTCTTGCAGGATATAGTCCATATGCTGCCTTACAAATTGCAAAAAAGCATCATCATCTTAGAACATCGTTAACCGTTAGAACCGTATATAACTATATTTACCATTCGGTTTTTGTTATTGATGAATCATGTATGGTTTATGGTCGTAGGAAGAAGAAGGAAGAAAAAGAAGATTTTAAGAAGCGAAAAACGGCATATGATCCTTTGAAGTACCCGTCTATTGAAGATCGACCAAAATCTGTTCTATCGCGAAGAGAGTTTGGACACTGGGAAATGGATACGGTTTGTGGGTCAACAAAGAGCGATAATAGCGCTGCTTTTCTTACGCTGATTGAGCGAAAAACGAGATTCTTAATAGTAAAAGCACTAGACAGTCGCAGTCAAAAGTGTGTCTTGATGGCGCTTGACGACATAGAAAAGAATCTCGGAAAAGATACCTTTAAGTCGATTTTCAAATCTATCACTATGGATAACGGAATAGAGTTTCTCGATCCAGATGGGATTAAAGCATCGAGATATGGCTCCAGTGAACCAAGGATAACAGACCTCTACTACTGTCATCCATATTGCTCTTCCGAGAGAGGCTCCAACGAAGTTGTGCATCGCTTCCTGCGCAGAAAATGGCCTAAAGGAATCGATCTATCTACAGTGAATAAAGATGAGCTTATTGAGCATGTGAGATTCATCAATACCTACCCGCGCAAACTGTTCGATGGGCAGTCGGCATCTGATCGGTTTTACTACGAATTGAGCCTATCTTAAGTCTTGTGTCGAGGTATAAAACCGCAGGTCAAAAGCCACGTCCTGATTTTCAGGATAAGGGTCAAAGCCGCAGGTCAAAAGCCACGTCCTGATTTTCAGGACGTGGAGGCTACGTCCTGATTTTCAGGACATGCATATATAGTGAATATTAACAATAAGAATATCTATATAACTATCCTTATGATTCATAAAAGGTATTGTTTTCAGCGGAGCACGGATGGCTATTTTTGTGTCATTTGTGAAGATGAAAAAAAGTTTTCCAAACCGTAAACAATCCGAAAAAATTCTGATAAATTATTATTGTCAACAAAAGACAGAACGGTTTACACCACCTCGATAAGGACCCCCCCTTAACAACTTTTATCCTTACGAGAAATCGTTCAATCTAGGGGTTGCAATTAAACTTTCATTTCTCATTACGCAGGTGGGAATCACTAGTTCCTTAACCGGCACATATCATGTTGTTGTGCGTGTAAGTTTTAGAGTTGACCCCACTTATCTTCATGCAAACATTGATTTTCCTTCAAGAAATGTTCCTCGTTTTGTTCGTGATTTAATTAACAAAAAAGGAATAGCTTGTATCGCTGGCGAAGACGTTTTGAGAGCGCGAGCTGAATGGGTAAAGAGTGAAGAATTCCCAATATTTCGCAATGATGTAGTGAAGGTGATCAGGAAAGTCCCATTAGTTGTAATACGTTCAGACGATCAAGGAAGGTGCTCAGTTAATCCTAATGCGCTTGCGAGAAAACTTGCAGGCGCAGCAATAGTCGAAGTGCTTGATTGTACTAAAGCGGGTCTTAACCGAGTCATAGAGGATCTTTACTTCAATCCTGTTAATAAGGAGTATTCTCTTAGACCAGTAGAAGATTCGGTAACGGTGTTTTTTCCTGGAGTATCCACAGATGGTGTGGGCGCAAAGAGAATCTATCGTTATACGGCTACTCATTTGCAAACATTTGGTAACAGAGTGTGTGATGAGCTCGCAAACAATATTATCGCGAGTGCAGTTAGAGCATTCTCGTATCCTTCAAGTCTAGTTTCTTCATGCGAAGATATACGAGCAATAAGCGCTAATGCTAGACGAGAAGAGCTTTCTACTCGTAGACGTGAAATAGGAATGAATGTTCACGCCGAAGAGGAGCATGTGCGACTCCGTGATGAAAAAGAGTCTTTCAAAAAGGAGCTAGGGGTCTTAAAAGAGAAGAATCAACAGTACTCAGCTGATATAACAAGATTGCAAGAAATGCATGAAAACTCTCTTGATGTTATTGATCAAAAGAATCAACAGATTGAAGATTTGAGTGAATATGCGACTCTTTTAGAGAATGAAGTAGAGGAAGCAAATAAAAAGAACCAATCATTACGAGAAGATAATGAAGAGATATGGGCGATAGCAACTGAAAATGAGCAGTACAAATGGAAGGCTCAATCTCTGCAATCCCAGTTGGATGAAAGTCAAAAGCACAATGGCTGGACTGAGCCTGGAATAGTGTTTCGTGACACAGAGACACTGCCAGAGACAGTGTATGATTCTTTACTGCTTGCTAGTAAGGTCTTTGATAGCAGGATCATCGTTCTTGAAGAAGCTTTCAATTCTGCAAAGAGCCATGATTCAGGGAGTGCAGCAGAGACGTGGAAGATTATGCATGCAATCGCAAAAGTGCTTTTCCCCATTTCCATTGAAGGGAAGTCGTTTGAAGGAGGAAATTTAGAGAATTACTTTAAACGTGAGACTGGCTTTGAGTTAAGTCTTCATGAAAAGAAGGCGACAAGTGAAAATCCTACGTTCAGAAAACAGCGTGAACGAACTTATAAAGGCAAGACCTATAACATTACGCCTCATGTCAAAGGAAAGAGCGGCAAAAAATCGGAGCCACTAAGAGTCCATTATTGTGCTTGCCTAGAAGAGGGCAAGATGCTTATTGGGTATTGCGGGGGTCATTTGGATACCGCTGGAACACGAAGGAAGAGTCTCTAATGTTAAAAAGGAGATCTGTTATTGCTGCGCGCAATGCAATTCAGAAAAGCAAGCGATTTATTGACAGCAACTGGCCAAATTTCTTCGGCGCAGTAGATGAATGCTTTGAAACAAAAAGAAATGGCGGTAATTGGATTCATCCCGCCGGAACTAGCGAAAGAGAGACAGAAGAAGGCAAAGTGTTGTGCAGTATTCTTTTTGAGCAGTGTGTTAAAGATTTTAGTCTTGATTATCAAAGGAATATGCATCCCGGTATTGCTTGGAAGAAACTCGTTCCTGTTGATCTTGCGCATTTGTGTTTGGCTTGGTCAAGATCTCCCGTAGTCCTCGAGTTTGATAAAAGACTCACAGAGGCTCTCCAAAGTTCGACGGTTGATCGTGGCGTTGATCTTTCGGAGTACCTGCGTAGGATGCCGTTCTCATGCTTTTTTGTTAGTTCGGAGCATCTTAGATTTCGTTGCACAAATCCAGATACAAAAACGAGAAAAGCGAAAGGTTTTTTTGTTGATTCGAGCTGGGCGCCTAATCCTTTGTGTAGGGACGGGATGGAGCAAAATCTAACAATAACGATATTGGGGAGCAACGATATAACTGTTCCTGTGGTCATACCTCTTTCTTGCATGAACTTTGATGAATTATGCAGGTTGATAGTAAGCGATTATATTCAAGCGATGGGTCGAAAGAAAACATCGGCACAACGCGATATGGAAGAAGATATGCGCACAATTTTGGGAATACTTCTATATGTTGCATCACAAGAGCCGGACATAGAGAGTATCATGAACGAAGAAGATGAGATCACAGAAAAGCGGTCTAATTGCCGTGAAGCAAAAGACGTGAATTCAGACATGCATGTAGAGGTTCCAAGGGTATTCTATGTTGGAAAAAAAGTCGGTCCGAGTATTGCTTTTGATAATGCCAACATACAGCAAGTTTCAGACTCTCGGAAAATGACACCGCATATTCGCCGTGCTCATTTCCATACGTATGTAATGGGTTCAAGAAAAGAAGGAACTCAAAAACGAGTACTGAAATGGTTGGAGCCTATGAGGATAAATATGGATAATAAGGTCGAACCAATTATCATGGTTCGAAAAGTTGATTCAGCGGATGATTAATTGGTGAGACAGGACGAGTATGGGACGGGTTTGTACTCATCTATGATGACTTGCTATTGACTCTCTCGGTGGATCAAAGATTGAATCATGTATGCCAAGAATAGCCCGAAAAGAAGCGAGATCTCGTTTTATCACGTTGTGCCGAGGTGTTTCAAGCAGGTCATCTCTGAATTCGAGACAGGGTCGGGTGTTTTGTATCGTATAGTGAATAGGAATATTGCAAGACACGGGGTCGGAGTTATCCGATGGCGATTCGGTGGTTTTAGTTGCGAATTTAAATAATCGAGTAAACCAGATCGTGTGGGCGCTAGACGCAATAGGCGATGGGGAGTGTATAAAGATAAGTTGAGGCCAGCAATAAACTATAAGAGTTACGTATTTATCTCAATGCAGTGAAAACTTTCCCCTGCGTGTTAAAAGATTATTGGACAAGATCATAAGTGATTTTAAAGTCGATAGATTATTGCTAAATAGCTAAGACTTTGAGCTTGTTGTAATTGTCTTGACCCGAGTGAGATATTCGATCGTGGTATCACATAGAGGAAAGATAATCATTGAGGCTGATCTTAATGTTTGGCTTCATGAATTGAATACTGCATAAGCGTTTGCCACGGCGGGTTATACGGTTGAATTTATATGAAGAAATGAGGCGCAACATACTAAAACATCAGACGTGATGATAGATGGAATGCAGTGGGGAATCAAATCTCCAACAGCCGACAATCTTAAAACAGTGGAAAGAAACTTAAAGCGAGGGCGGTGGCATTCTAAAAACATAATATTTGATTGTTGTCACGTGAGAAAATATCGGACGATGTTATCGAGCGTGAGGTTTGTAAACAAGCTTATGAACTAAAGGGCATCGATAGATTGCTTTATGTTAATAAGCGAGGATTTGTTGCTGATATTAAATGAAAGCACACTATAAATGATATGCGCAAAGCGCCGGAAAGGTACGTTAGCTACCTACTCCGGCGTTTTAGTTTTGCTAAATGAATAGATGATAAATCACGCTCATGCCGGCTATACCATTTTCGCTTCACAAAGAGCGGATGCTTGAGTTTTCGTATTACCCTCAAAGAGTATCTGGAATAAACTGAAAGTCATCTTGACATTTTAAAGCTTTATCGGGGAGGGGCTCACATGAAGCTGCCATCGTTTCCGATGATCATATTCTGGGTTATGTATGCTGGTTGCTCCATTCATCGTGATGGCTGTAGCGCCCGTTACCCTTTTGTTGAACACACTCGAGATCCCCGTGCAGGTCGGGTTTGAAGGTCATGAGAATCGTATGATGCCCCCGAGCGATTTTCGGGCGCTTTCGCTCTGTATGTTTTTATGCAATGGACTAATGGCGTTTTGCTAATGCATCGAGCGAATGAGATTGTATTTCAAATACTTTAGATAGAACTGACGAGTGGATTCATTGGAGCCATTTTGGAAATCTGAAAATCCGCGCTCTCGCGAGAGGCTAGGAATCCCAGTTTAATCTAACCCAAAATTTCGAATTGATGCTTATCCATAGGTCAACTCTATCGCAAAACCCGATGAAGGACTTGTGCTGTTTTTCATCGCTCAACAGAATCATAATGAGTCCACATGCTCAGAACTTTGACGATTCCTTCATATGTGGCGCCGTCAACACTAACGGGCTCCTTGATCACCTCATAGACAAAGCGGTGTTGTCTGTTTATTCTTCTTGAGAACATGCCCTCCAGATTTCCTACCAGCGGTTCAAAGGCGGGCGGGTAAGCAAAAGGATCGCCCGCTACAACTTCGATGAGTTGTTTTGCCTTTTGATCCAACCCTGCTGCTTTAAGTTTCTTTGCGTCTTTTGCCGCAATTTTTGTGAAAACCACTCGATACATCGTATTACCACTCGAGCTCGTCAGCATCGATACAATCGGCAATGTTCTCATCGTGGGCTTTCATGAGCTTCTCTGTCATATCGGGCACGCTCATGATGTAAAGTGTTTCCTCGATGGCAGCCCAATCGTCTTCACCGACAAGAACAGCTCCTTTACCCTTTGAATTAGTAATGGCTATAGGTTTGCAGTCTTCATTCACTCTGTTTATGAGGTTGTAGATATCTTGACGTGCTGCGGTTGCTGTGACGCTTGTCATGCTTTCTCCTTCAAATCGATAGGGCTATTTTAGCGTACGTAAAAACGTACGTCAAATTGAGAGAGAAGCGAGGAGGGGGGGGATGACTTCAGTTCGCTCGAGGATGGCAAATAATATGGTTATGTGCTCGATTCGACACGGTTCTTCTTCGTTGAGAAGCTATCCGAGACAGACTTCAAAAATTAGCCTGCGCGTGCCAATGTGGTGTCGTGCATTCAGCTTGCAAAATCTTTTCAGGGCTACGTCTGATATGAATGCAGATGCGATTGCCAAGCGCATGCATGAAAAGACGTGGGAGTAATGCGTTAGAGGCAATCTGGAGATCAATAACCCCTTACCATTCCAACGCCGAAGCGCAGGGGAGGCGCGTGGTAGCCGTATAATTATCAGGTTATGGAGAATCGGCTAACAGACATCAATCGCAAAGAGATCCCAGTGCTTGCAAGGCTTTTGCGAGAGCATTGGATGCTTGTTATCGCCGCTACCGCAGCGCTTGCTTCTATGGTGGCTATTCCGCCCGATCAGGCCTATCTAGACTACTTTGATTGGGAGACCATTGGCTGTCTCTTCTGTGTGCTTGCAGTTGCAAACGCTTTGCGACGCATCGGTGCTTTTGATCGCATCGCACGTACAGTCATTGGGCTCAACCGTCAACCGCGCACCATTGCTGTCGCCATGATTACCGTAACAGCCCTGTTCTCAATGGCGTTCACCAATGACATCGCGCTGATCATCATGTTGCCACTTTCAGCATCGGTGCTCGTCGGTATGCGGCAGATCAATCTTTTGCCAACTGTGTTCGCCCTGCAGGCGCTTGCAGCAAATCTCTGCGGAATGATCACGCCGTTTGGCAACCCACAAAACCTCTACCTCTACTCGCGCTATCAACTTGATCTAGGTGAGTTTTTCGGTGTTATGACACCACCATTCTTTGTCTCCTTTGTTGGTATTATGGCTGCAACATGGTTGCTAGCCTCCGGCATGAGCGCTCAAGTGCCGAGCGACGATGCAAGCGCGGTCTCAAGAATGCCGTTGGATAGTCGGCGCCTTTTGGCGTACGGCGTTCTCTTTTTCGTAGCGCTACTTGCCGTCTTTCGGGTGATTCCGTTTTTGACGGCCGTTGCCGTGGTTGCAATAGCGATTGCGATCAGCGACCGTAAAACGCTTGCCGAGATCGACTACGCATTGCTTGCGACATTCCTATGCTTTTTCATCTTCGCGGGAAATGTGTCGCGCCTGCCATGGTTGGAGGACGCTCTGATACCTCTTATGAGTCAATGGGGATTGTTGACATCCGCGCTGACCAGCCAAGTTATTAGCAATGTGCCAGCAGCGGTCATTCTCTCGCATTTCACAGAAGGGTGGCAAGCTCTACTTGTAGGTGTCAACATCGGGGGCGCAGGGACGTTTGTGGGCTCCCTTGCGAGCCTTATTGCAATCCGATATTTTAGCCTGTCGCAAAAGGTGTTTACTCCTTTACGCGAACCCGGCGCACCAACCATGGGTCGATTTCTTGTCAGATTTGGGTTTTTGAACGCAATCTTTTTCGTGGGATTGCTGTTGCTGTTTCAATTCGTGTTGTAAGAATGTAAGAGGGGAGGAATCGCATGAAGTTACCGTCACCTATCATGATTGCGTTTTGGGCATGCATGATTATTGTTCCTTTTGTGATTACCGCCGTTGCGTTAGCGATACTTCCTCCCGATATAGTCGAGATACCTATGCAGGTTGGCTTTGACGGAAGCATAAACCGCACGGCACCGCCCAGCGAGCTTTGGCTTCTCTCGGCGATCATGGCGTTTTGCAATGCGTTGACGGCGCTGTGTTATTGCGCCAATGATTTTCTTTTTGCACACGGGCTCGTGAATGGTGTCAAGAAAAAATCGAACGCCTTAAAGGTATACGTCATTTGCGCAGTATTTCTCGTGATAGTGCAGGCGCTTTGTACTGCGTTCCTTCTCTCGTTGATATGATCGAGAACAAAGAGCCTATCATGCAAGTGGCTGAAGCAAGAAGCGGAAAGCGACGAAAAGAATAAGTCAAATCCGTCGTCTTAAAAGGAGCACAATATGTCATCCGGACTTTTTTCGATAGATATCACTAACCATAAATGGATCTGTGACAATCTCGATGATCCGCAGGATCTTTGTTCGCATGGTCATGTGACGCTTCGTTATGGAAGTAGGATTCTTGCCGAGGATGATGTGACCACAAGTGCTTCTGCTCTCATGTTGATGCGGTCATTAGAAAACGATCATGCTCCGAATCCGAAAGGATCTATTCAACTGCTGCCGTGCTGCGGACACACGATGTGGCCGCAAGAGAGCTCTAATGATGTGCTGCTATTGGGCTGTCCGAGTGGGATTGATCTAATGAGAAAAGGCGATATAGATGCCGCTTATGCTTTTCAATTCTTGCGATTCTAATTTCCTTATGTATAAGAACTAGGAAATCTCTTTTTGTAATCATATAATTACAAAAAGAGAAAGGCGAACAACTGAAGCAAGAATCTCAAATATTATTGTTCTTAATTCATGCAAAGCATTTTGTGAGTCAAAACGGACTGATACTGATAGAGAGGGAGCAAAGTCTTCAATTCTTGGCAGATAGAAACATGACGCTACATCAACTGGAAGAGCTAGTTCTCTCCCTATCCGTTTCGGACTGCGTTGATGGCCCAGAACCCGATCGTGATCCTCGTTATTGCGAAAACTGGACTGTAGCGGAGTTTTCACCTATTCACGATGGGAAGAAGTTGTATCTAAAAATATCGATAAGAGTGGATGCACAACGCTGTAAATGCCTCTCCGTTAAGTTGTTCAAAGAAAGAGTTTAAGCTCATGAAGACACTTCAAGCATACTGCCCTAATTGCGATGATGAGGTTAAAGCATTTCTTAAGCCCAAAAAAGATGAACTTTTGATCCGTGGCGAAAGGATTGAATTTGACTCAAGCGTTCTTGAGTGTTCTGGATGTCATCAAATCATTGCAGATTCTAGGAGCGAAGAGCTTAATCTGCAGGGTGCTTATGATGAATACCGAAAAGGGCACGGGTTGCTTCTTCCAGTAGAAATCAAAAATATCAGAAAGAGAATTGGCTTATCTTTGAGGGAATTCAGCCGACTCTTGAATTTTGGGGAGCAGACCATTGCCAGGTATGAATCCGGCTCTATTCAGGATTCTTTGCATGACAACACGATCAGACTCGCGTCAACTCCTGAAGGGGTTCAGCGGCTTTTTATTCAAAACAAAAAGAATCTTTCCAATAGGACAAAGAAAAAGGTCGCAGAATACCTCGAGAAAGACTTGAGATCGTCTTTAGGATATCAAACGTATTTAGTTCCTTCGTTCTTTGACGCTGCTGCGCAAAAACCAACGAAACGAAATGGTTATCGAGCGCTCGACGAAGAAAGGGTGCAGGCTTTGGTTGGCATTCTCGCATCGAAATGTCACGATTTCTATGTCACAAAGCTTCAGAAAGCCCTGTTCTTCTGTGACTTTTTATGTTTCGAAAGGCTAGGAAAATCATTAACAGGTTTGGAATACGTGCATGGCACTTATGGGCCGATGATCGATCGTCGAGATGTCCTTATTCTTGAACTTGAGGACAATGGGGTGATCGAGCGGCGAGAACATGATTGCGGTGAGATCATTGTAGCTAAGAAGAGCTTTTTGAACGGGATGCCTAAAGATAAAGAGGAGTATTTTACTGATGATGAACAGGCGATAATCCTCGAAGTCATCCAATTCGTGAATTCATTTCCTACCGCGTCACAGCTTTCGGATTATTCACATGAATTGAATTGTTGGAAGATTACTGCTCCTGGTAAGGTAATGAGTTATGAGTTAGGTGAGGACTCATTCAAAGAAGTAGACCATGCGGTCAAGACCAGAATGAATCAGATACGGTAGACGGAAAATTAAAGATCATTCTCCTGCACGAATTGGCGGGCATCGCGAAGGTCGACATGACAGTATCCCATGGGATTTTTGTCCAGGTAGTCCTGATGGTAATTCTCAGCAGGGTAGAAGTTCTTCAAAGGCATCAGCTCAACGCAAGGCTGTTGCAGTTGCGCGTCGCCTTGCGCAAGATCGGCTAGAGCCGAACGCGCGACGTGTTCGTCCTTGGGATCAACCCAATAGATTCCTGCGCGATATTGCGTCCCACGATCGTTTCCCTGTCTGTTGAGCGAATAGGGATCGATAGTTCGCAGATATGCCTTCAAGAGAAGTGAAAGCGGCAGTCTGTCGGCATCGTAGATCACCTTGACCGCTCCGGCGGCACAGGTTTCACCCGAGCAGACATCCTCATAAGTCGGCTCGTCGACGATGGAATTCGCGTATCCAACTTCTGTGTCCACGATGCCGGGGAGCTTCTTAATATAGGCCTCAGTGCCCCAAAAGCAACCCCCGGCCAGATATACCTCGCGAAGATCCATGACATTGCTCCTTGTACTTTGCTGGCTTCTCATAACGATAAAAAGTCTAGCGAAGAGTCTGCACCTAGACGCCTGCCTTGCACTCCCGAATTGTGTCGGTTCCCATTCGGTTGCGTTACTGTTAAAAGTGCTAAAAGTGCGAAAAGTGCGAAAACGCTAAAAACGCTCCTGATGCACCTTCGCTAGCAGGCTTTCATCGAAAATACGCGGGGCGCTTGGCGCTTCGGGCATGCCCAGCGATAGTATCGCCTCAAGCTGGAAGGGTTCAGGAATCTCCAATAAATCCGCAACAAAATCCTGCGTGGAGCGCCCATCAGCTGCCTTGCGCATGCGCCCTTGAATCCAGCAACTACCCACTCCTGACGCCGATGCTTCCAGATGCATGTTCGCCATAACGATGGAACAATCCTCTATCCAAGTGTCTGCCACATCAGGGTTGCCGACGACAATGATGGCCGCATTCGCGCCTTCAAGCATGGCAGAACCCGCATCACGACATTCGGAGAGCTTGTCAAGCGTCGCCCGATCACGCACGGTGATGAGCTCCCACGGTCTACGACCACGACCGGAAGCGGACACCAATCCAGCGCGGACGATTCTACTCAACAGGCTTTCCGGGATCTCCTCGTTGGAATACTGCCGAACACTGCGTCGATCTGCCATACAAGCAAATACATCTACACCCGGCTGTGAAGCAAACTCGCTCTTCTCAGGCAAGATCTCGAGCCGGCAACCATCGGGGTCCTCGATGAAGTAAAGTTCCATAGCTTCGTTTTCAAAGCAGATGCAGCCCATTTGCTCGTGGATCGCATGCGCCTGTTCATAATCGGGCACAGTGAAAGCGAGATGCGAATCACGACCACCGTTTTCGTAGGGCTCGGTGCGCCCCCGGTTCCACGTGAGTTCAAGCTGAAATCCTGCGGCGGTGTTTCCGATAAAGACATTCATCCATGAACCGTCATCCGGCCCCATGCGGCGAATCTCACTCATTCCGAGTGCCTGCTCATAAAATGTGAGCGACTTTTCCAGATCGAGAACGTGCAAACAGCGGTGAATGATTTTGCCTTCCATAGGAGCTCCTTATATCAATATCTGGTTCAACTGTGGATGGTGTGGACTCGCCATCCTATACAGCGACGTATTCTGTATAGCAACTGTAATCCAGAAGTCCACTATAGCCCAAATGGAGCGTCGGTGTGGCAAAGGCTTTCCAATCGAGCTTTTCCAATAAGGGCTTTCCAACAGAGACTTTCTACAGCGGATTTTCTTACATCTGGAAAACAGCTTGGTAATAACGCCGCTCGTTCGCATTTGCGCTATATCCGGCAGAATACACTTGATAGCAAGGCAAGAATAGCAAAGAGGATGGGAGCAAGGCGAGAACAGACAAGGGAGCAAAGACGAGACGTGAATGCTTGAAATGCCCGACCATCCGACCCCTGATCCTTGAACTTTTCAAACGAACTTGCTCGATGTATAAACGATAGAGGTGAAAAATATGGATATCAACGTACTTTCAGCGTACCAAACAACGGCGCAAGACTTTTTTGATCGCCTCAAAGCATGGAACACCGATCTCGTTTTAGACGTTCGGCTCAAAAATACCAATCAGCTGGCGGGCTTCACAAAACAGGAAGACCTTGAGTACTTCACCCATGAGATCGTTCATGCGGAATATGTTCATGATGTGGAGTACTCACCGTCAAAAACCTTGCTTGACCAATATTTGGATCAAGGCTTGCCCTACGAACAATACTTCGCACAATACAAAACGGAGATGGAAGACCGAAACGCGATTTTTGACTTTTTCAAGAAATACGGAACTTACGCATCGATCGCCATCGTGGGAACCGCCACGAAAAAACGTCGTTCTCATGCGGAAGAGTTGAAAATCCTGCTTGATGCCGCCATGGAGGCTAACGGAATGTGACTCTTTTTGGATGATGTCCGGTCGGGTGCGCGACACGTGTGCTTAGAGGATCTTAGTCGTAACAGGGCAGACAGCAGGAGAGGCGGCAGGAGAGATTACTGATTCGTAAGATAGCTAGGTGCCGGGAGTAAGGTATTGATTCAGATAGTATGATGTTTTCATTGATTGTCGAACATACAGCAGGGAGAACATCATGAAGATCCTTTTGGTCGAAGACGATGCGTCCATTGTGAGCGCACTTTCCGATCTTCTTCAAAATGAAGGGTTTGCGGTCTGTTCATGCTCAACACAAAATGAAGCGTGTCAGCTACTCTCTGAGAGAAGTTTTGACATGGCGCTTCTGGACGTAACGCTTGCCCAGGGAAACGGTTTTGCGGTCTGTGCGGCCGCCAAAGAGGCAGCCCCTGAAATGCCGGTCATCTTTCTTACAGCATCTGATGATGAATACTCCACGGTGGCAGGCCTTGACATGGGCGCGGTCGACTACATCGCTAAGCCCTTCCGAGCTCGTGAGCTTGTCTCTCGTATTCGCAACGCTCTTCGTAAAAGCGGATCAGCCGATAGTGTGTTCACGATCGGTGATATCAAGATTGATGCATCATCAGCCGTTGTTATCAAGGCTGGTACCGAGATTTATCTATCGGCGCTGGAGTATCGTTTGCTGCTCTATTTCTTCCAACATAAGGGCAAGCTTGTGACGCGCGAGGCTCTGCGCGATGCCATCTGGGATACCGCAGGAGAATACGTTTCGGACAATGCGCTCAACGTTTACGTGAAGCGTCTTCGCGAGAAAGTGGAGGATGATCCGGCCGACCCCAAGATCATCGCCACCGTGCGTGGGCTCGGCTACAAAGTGGGTGAGTAGCGTGGGATCTTCTGCAACGCTGGCCCGTCAAGGCGCGGTGCTTGCCGCTATTATGGCTGCATTCGTGTGGGCGGCGCCAACCGATGCAAAGCTGTGGGTAGCAGCGGCCGGCGCAAGTGCGTTGGTGTTCTTCTTGCTTATTTCGGTATTTCGACATGAACAGATAAAGCGCCTGAGTTTCGAAATCGATGAAGTGCTTCACAACGGCCGTCGTGTCGATTTTTCAGTCAGTCGCGAAGGCGATGTTGATGTGTTGTCTAACGAGCTTGCCAAGATGGTTGCGCGCCTGTCGAGAACAAGCGAGCAGCTTACCATTGAGCGCAATGCGCTTTCCGATTCGCTTGCAGATATCTCGCATCAGATTCGCACGCCGCTTACTGCAATAACTCTCATGCTTCCATCAATTGAGCGTGCGGAAGATCCTTGGGAGCGCAAGCATGCTCTGCGCAAACTTGAAGCAATGATCGAGCGCGTCTCATGGTTGGTTACCACGTTGCTGAAAATCGCCAAAATCGATGCAGGCGCTATGCATGTTGAGCGCAAGCAGGCATCTTGTTCTACTACGGTTAGGCGTGCGCTTGCTCCGCTCGAAGCGTCGGCTGACCTTCACGACATTCGACTTGATTTAGCACTCGATGAAAAAGCGAGTTTCATGGGCGATATGCTCTGGACTGCTGAGGCGGTCGAAAACATTGTAAAGAATTGCATCGAACATACGCCAGCAGGAGGTGCGATCAGTGTTGTTGCATGGGAAGATGTGCTGGCGACGACTATCAAGATTACTGATACCGGATCGGGAATCGAGCCTGAGGATTTAGCGCACGTGTTCGATCGTTTTTATCGCGGCAAAGCAGATACGGAGGCTGGTGCGCGAGAATCCAGTGGATTTGGGATTGGTCTTTCGTTGGCACAAGCGCTTGTGTCGGCACAAGGCGGAACCATCCGTGTTTCTAATGGCGATGCAGGTGGAGCGCGCTTTACGATCGCATTTCCGAAACTGGTGGTTTAGTGCGGCGCTTCGGGATGTTTGGGATGTGCGGCTGTGCAAGCACTGTCTCGGTTCGTTATGGCGTTTTGTGGCGGGAGCGGGACAACATCACCCGTCCCCGTTGTCCTGTGTCCAAGCAATGTCTCGGTTCGGTATAGCGTTTCGTAGGGGGAGCGGGACAACATCACCCGTCCCCGTTGTCCCAAGGGGAGCGGGACAACATCACCCGTCCCCGTTGTCCTGAATAGGCTTCATGCGGTCATTACTATTACTATTATGTAATTTGCGCGTTATAGGCGGGTGAGATGGCTCATCCATACTTTATTCCAGCATAAAATTTGGGAGAAAGGTAGAGGCATGGAGATTCTCAGTGTCAACCATCTGACAAAGATATACGGAGATGGGGAGACTGCCACCCGTGCGCTAGATGACGTGTCTTTTAGTGTCGAAGAAGGCGAGTTCATCGCCATAGTGGGCTCATCGGGCTCGGGAAAGTCGACGCTTTTGCATCTCATTGGTGGTGTGGATAGACCAACGTCGGGAACGGTGCTTCTTAACGGTAATGACGTTTATGCACGCTCCGATGAGCAGTTGGCGGTCTTTCGTCGTCGCGAAGTGGGACTGATTTATCAGTTCTACAATCTCGTTCCGGTGCTTAACGTGGTCGAAAACATGACGCTGCCTGTTGCGCTTGATGGACGCAAAATCAACACGGACAGACTTAACACTTTAATCGGGAGACTTTCTCTTCGCGGAAAGGAGGGAAGCCTTCCTCGGCAGCTTTCGGGTGGGCAACAGCAGCGCGTCGCTATCGGGCGCGCGCTCATAAATGCGCCTGCCGTCGTGTTGGCCGATGAGCCGACCGGCAATCTCGACACCCACAACAGCTGCGAGATCATGCAGCTTCTTCGTGATTCGAACAAAGAGTTCGGTCAGACGATGATTGTGATCACCCATGATGAGGAGATCGCTCTTGCAGCTGATCGCATCATCGCGATCGAAGATGGCCGCATCGTGCGAGATGAAAGGATCCGCCGATGAACGCCATGACGAATTTCACGGTGAAGTCGCTGCGTGCCAATCGCGTGCGCACGCTTGTCACCATCATCGGTGTTGCTCTTGCGGCTGCGCTTCTTACTGCGGTGATGAGCACGTATACTTCGCTTACCGATTTTCTCTATCGAACCGAGGCGGCAACGAGTGGCACCTGGATGGCAAAGGTCGCCTCCGAGGACAACGATGCGCTCGCCTCCGATCTTGCTAATGCACAGAGCAACTTCAGCATTACAAATACCGCCCTTCTAAGCGATGTGGGATTTGCAGAGCTCACATCTGAGCAGCAGAATCACCTCGGGCGTTATCAGGCTATCAGGTCGTTTGAGGGAGATGTTGAAGAGGTATGCGGCATACGCGCAAGTGAAGGAAGGCTGCCTGAGAACAGCGGCGAGATTCTCCTGTACAACGCATGGAAAACGAGGGAGAAACTAGATATCGGCGATGAGATCACCTTTAATGTTGGACATCGCGTTGCGGTTCCAGTGAATGGGGACGAAGATGCTGTTATGACCCACGGTGAGCTGACGTTAGGCATCGAGACTGACGGAGATGATGAGACTATCATCACCTCAGGAACACCGCTTGATTCTTCCATCGGATATCTGGATGCCGAGGTGGATAACTCAACGTTTAATGAGAAGCTTGTTGATACTAACAAACAGACCTATACCGTAGTTGGCTTCTATAACCATATGGGATATGGGCTCTACACAAGTGTCGGAGTGTCGGCGATCACGACAGGCGCTCCACAGGTTGCAGACTATACGGACGTATTTCTTGTAATGGATGATGTGCAAAATTCTGCCGAGGTGAAGGAGAAGGCAAAGGCTCTCTTCCCGAACGACCATATTGAATTGCATAGTGCGCTTTTGCGCTTCATGGGCATCAGCAGCGATACATCGATTTGGACAACGTTTTATGGGCTTATCATCGTGTTGTCCGTGGTTATCATCTTGGCGTGTATCTCGCTTATTTTCAATGCGTTTGCCATATCGGTGGCCGAGCGTGCAAGCCAGTTTGGGCTGCTGTCTTCAATCGGCGCTACGAGAAGGCAGATACGCCGTGCGGTGGTGTTGGAGGCGCTTTTCGTTGCGCTTGTCGGAATCCCCTTAGGAATCCTGATAGGTATTGGAGGGTGCGCGGTAACTTTTGCCATACTAGGTCCTGCTATTTCTTATGTTGCAGGTGGAGGGGCGGTGCCATTCGAGCTATCAGTTGATTGGGTTGTTTTGGCTGTGGCGGTGATACTTACATTGGCTACGGTATTCCTGTCGGTTTGGATTCCGGCGCGCCGGGCGAGTACGGCAAACATCATCGATACTCTTAAAAGCTCGGGCGGGTCACGCGTGTCGAAGCGCGGCAAAAAGGCAGCAGCACGTGCGGCGAACCCAAAGAAACTCTGGCGTTCAGGTGGCGTTGCGGGACGCGTGTTCGGTATGGGCGGCAAGCTGGCCAAGATCAATAGAACGCGCGGGGCAGTAAAGGGCAGGACCGCTGCTGTGTCTTTGGCCTTAGCTATCGTGCTTTTGATGACGGCAGGCTCCCTCAATGCATTTTTGGGGACGCTCGTGGGCGCTGTGACGGGCGGCTATGTTTCGGCGGGCGATGTATCGGTGTCGGCGCAATTTTCGTCGACCCAGTCGGCCTCCTATGAGGAGACTTTTGATTTGCCACTTACCGCAGAGGAACTCCTGCAAGTGCGCAATGAGCGATTCGTTTCGGAGGCTAAGGCGTTTGAAGGGGCATATGAGTATCTAGGTGAGACGCCAGGTGCCGATGGTCAGGGCTGGACACTCTCAAGCGTTCTACCGGTGATCGTGCCTCGCGAGATGGCGGGAAGTGCATTCAGCGATTCGAAAGATATATCGGGCGGTTTCATGAAAGACGGAAATTGCGCCACTATGGTTAATATGCAGTATGTCGATGATGCTGCCTTTGATGATTATGTTCGATCTCTAGGCGAAGACCCTGCTGTATATCATGATAAAGATCATCCGCGGGTGGTGGGAATATCGAAGGCATATGGAAACGATGGTTCAAGCTATCAGTTGCTTACAACATTGCAAAATACAGGCAATGTTGAAGCGATCGGCGGCGAGGTGTATATGAATCGCTATCCAGCTTTGCTTGGAGCACGCGAGGTTGTAACGACAAGTGGAAGAGATTCTGCCGATGCTCAGGTGTGGGATTTTGTTCCATCGATTCCGCACGCCGATGATGAGGTTTATCAAAAGGAGCTAACCATGAAAGATGTCGAGTATGTGGGCATCGATCTTGAGGTGGCAAAGCTTGCCGATGAACCGCCTGCTGTGGTAGGAGGAAACGGTTCCTCGATTATGTTTGTAGCTCCGATGTCTCTTGCATACGTGCAGGGATTCGGGATGGAGGCACCATATTTTGAAGCGCAGTTCAACGCTATAGACGGTGATCACGAACAACTCGCCGATGATCTTTCATCACGGGGTGGCGCGTATTTCCACGACGAGGCACCTTATGAGATGGCATTTTATACATACAACGATCGCATTGAGGAGCTAAGTACCACACAGATGCTTGCCACGATCGTGAATGTGTTTTGCCTGCTCTTTACGGTTATTCTGGCGTTGATCGCTATGGCAAATGTGTTCAACACAGTAACCAACTCACTTATTTTGCGCCGTCGCGAGTTTGCAGTGATGAAGTCGGTAGGATTGTCGAATAGGCAGTTCCGTCGCATGATTATGGATGAATGCATGAGCTTTGGAATTGCAGGCCTTATTCCGGGGCTTGTTATTTCAGGAGGAATATCGTACCTGCTTTATGCAATCATAGGTCAGTCGATCGATGGACTCATATTCAATCTGCCATGGGGATATGTAGCGCTCGCCGTAGCAATGACGGTGGCAGCGATGGGGATATCGGTGGCATATGGAATGCATCGTTGCAAGGCAGACAACGTTGTGGAGGCTTTGAGGTCTGATGGAATATAAATATCTCATCAGTTGACGCTGCGGTTCTGACCGGCATTTACCCTTGCCTCTTGTGGTCTACACCTCCCAGGACATAAATGCCCAAGTGGTATTGCGAGGTTCTTTGAGGCAAAGATGGCGGGAGTTCTTCCCGTCATCTTTGCTGTTTGAAGCTTCGACAAGATTTGCGTAAAGCCAGTCCTGAAGCTTCGAGATAGCATTTTCGCGGGGAATGCTTGTGCCTGCCTGTTCGATTGCGGCATCCAGCATGGAGGTGTACTTCTCAAGTGCTTGATCAAAACTTTCGAACAGGTCAGCTCGCTGCGTTTTGATGTAGTCAACTTTTGGAAAGTAACCCTCTCCTTGAAGAATTGCAAGCGCATAGACATCATCAAAGCTAGGACGTGTTTCTATCCCCACCTCACGGAGCGCGCGATCGTCGATCCTTGGAGAGGAATCGCATGAGAGCGTGATCGCAACGCGTCGCTTTGCGATCGAGCAGAGCTTCAAAAGCGCGCTTTGGATATCGTCTGTCGCGATCGAGCGCGATGCTAGGCAGATATCGTAGCTTTTCGGCACTATTCCTGAGGCTAGCCAGTCATCTTCCCATGAAAGCTCTACGGTCTTGATGTTGTCCAGCCTCTCTTCCAAGGCGCGCTCTTTTAGCTTGTCGAGCATGCCCGATGAGAAGTCAGCCGCTAAAACACGATGTCCAGAAATTGCCAGCGGAATCGACAAATTGCCCGTTCCGCAACCCATGTCCATGACGCTCTCGCCCGGATGAATGTCTGCAAGTTTGAGAAAGCGATCTGTGTATGAGCCGGGCGTATCCTTATTCGTGAAGCTTTTCGCGCGTTCATTCCAGAAATTTGCATCGTGTTTTTGCTTGTGTAAGGCTTGCTTTGCCTTCCAAAGGTCGTTCCACTGTTTAGATGTGAGAGGAATAATGCTGTCGCCCATAAAACGCTCCTTTGATGCGCATGCGTGTAGAGCTGCCTTGCGATTGATTATACACAGTTAAGTATAATATATCATTGAAGTCACATGAGTCTGTGGTTGGTATGCCATATGGCTGGTATAGCATATTTCAGCAAAGGCGCACCGAAAGGGTCGTTTCGATAAGCCACACATAGACGTTTGATGGATTATCCTCGGTTGATATCGGGACACGACCGATATTGTTTACAAATCGTTGTAATATAGAGAATTAACGACATAATGCTTATGCTGCTGGGAGCATGAAATGTATCAAGCCTCAATTCGGATTTATATATGCGGCGTTAGTGATGAAGCTGTTGAGATCATCGACTCTGTCGATGGTTATCCTTTCATTATGCGTAAGATAACTTCGGACAAGTCGTTTAATCTGGAAAAAGCAAGAGAAAGCCAGCTTGTCATTTTAGGCGGCGATTCCATATCGGCAACCGAAGCTCTGCGCGAAATGCGCGATTTAAATTCGGAAGACGCAGACATCATCCTTTTCGCCGATGCTTTGCGCCATGATGAATTCGCTCCTTATTTCGACATGCTCGAAGATATCTGGCCGGCTGAGATGTCAAGCGACGAGCTCAAATGGCGTTTCGGTCGTTGGCAGCGTTTGTTCAAGGAGCACCTGGACGCTTGGGAGACGAATCAGTTTCTTGAGTCCACGATCAATTCGATTCCATCGCTTGTTTGGTATAAGACGAAAGATGGCATCCATGAGAAGGTTAACGACAGTTTCTGTGAGACGGTAAACAAGCCTAAAGACGATGTGCAGGGAAAACGACATGCATATATATGGGATGTTGAAGAAGATGACCCTGTGTGTATCGAATCCGAGGAAAAGGTTATGTCAAGCGGGCAGACTTGCATCTCGGAAGAGAGTGTTCAGTCGGGAGATGAAACAAAGATTCTCACCACGTACAAATCCCCGCTGTACAATCCAGATGGCAGCGTTATGGGAACGGTCGGTGTTGCGATCGATGCCACTCAAGAGCGCGCATACGAAAACGACCTTGTTCAGAAAAACCAGACCCTCGAGACTATATTCACCGCAATGGAGTGCGGCGTATTGACACACAGCCTTGATGGCACTCGCGTTGTCGGGGTCAACAAAGCTGCGCTTGATATTCTTGGATACAGCTCCGAGGATGATATGCTCTCACACGGCTTTGAGATGATCGCGTCGTCTGTTGTCGATGAAGACAAAGAGCAGTTGCGTGAGAAGTTCGAGTCGCTAAGCAACGTTGGGGATAGCGTGTCGACTGAATATAGGGTCAAGCATGCGGATGGCAGCATCTTGCACGTTATGGGCAACATTAAACTCATCGAGCAAAATGGCGAACTTCTGTATCAGCGCTTCCTACTCGACAACTCTGAGCAAAAACGCAAGGAGGAGATGCTTGAGCGCAGAAGTCAAGAATTCATGAAAGTTCTGAGCGAGTATTACCTTGTTATTTGTGCGTTCAATCTCAGCAGCGGAAAAGGCGAGCTTCTTCGTGTGGCGCAGGAACGCGAAGAAGAACTTATCCCGATATTCGGTGCCGAAAAATCTTTCGAGGAAGCTATCGGAGACTACGCCGAGAAGCGCGTATATGGGGAAGACGCTGAGATGCTAAGAGAGACGCTCTCGACGCAAAACGTTATAAAAGAGCTCTCAGAGCGCGAGCGCTTCCATGTGCACTATCGCTCTAAAGAAGGGGATTCCTTCAAATATAGACAGGTTATGGTTGTTCGTGCAAGCAATTGGAATGAAGAGCCATACGTTGTATTGGGTATCAGAAATACTGATCAAGAGACCCGTGAGGAGATTCAGCATAAGGAGCTTTTGGAGGAGGCGCTTGTAAGGGCCAACAGGGCTAGTGAGGCGAAAAGCGCATTTTTGTCCAATATGTCACATGATATTCGCACTCCGATGAATGCGATTGTTGGGTTTACGGTTCTTGCAAATAACCATCTTGAGAATACGCAGCGTGTCAAGGAATATTTGGATAAGATCCATTCTTCAAGCTCGCATCTTTTGAGCCTAATAAACGATATATTGGATATGAGTCGCATAGAATCTGGAAAAGCTTCTCTCGATGAAAGACCCTGTTTGATATCGGATATCTTTAGCAATATTGAGAATATTCTTATGCCAGAGGTTGAGACGAAAGGACTCATATTTAATGTCTCGACAAAAAATGTAAAGCACAACGCGATTGTTTGTGATGAGCTCAAGCTTAACCAGATTCTTTTGAATCTTTTGGGAAACTCTATCAAGTTCACCGGATCCAATGGTGTGGTAGATCTCGATATTGCCGAGATCGGAGAGGTTTCCGAAGGATTTGCGCATTACAAAATTACCGTGAGGGATAACGGTATCGGAATGACGCGGGATTTCCTTGAGCACATTTTCGATCCGTTTGAGCGCGAGAGAACGTCCACGTTGAGCGGGATCCAAGGAACCGGGCTTGGGATGACCATCACAAAGAGCCTTGTGGACATGATGGATGGCGTGATCACTGTTCAAAGCAAAAAGGGCATTGGGACCCAGTTCGACATGATGTTCAAATTTGAGGTGGTGGACGAAGAGGCCACCAAGCTCATCTCAGTATCGACGAAATCGGATGTTGCACTTTCTGAAAGGTTGAAAGGTTGTAGGATTCTGCTTGTCGATGATAATGAGCTCAACCGTGAGATAGCGCTGACGCTTCTTGAGGACGCGGGCTTCGAGGTTGAGTCTGCTGTGAATGGTCAGGACGCGATAGATAGATTAATTCAGGCTGATTCTACCTATTTTCAGTTGGTGCTTATGGATATTCAGATGCCGATAATGAACGGCTATGAGGCTGCGACCATAATCCGCGCAATGGATGACCCCATCGTCTCGTCGATTCCCATCTTGGCGGTGACCGCTGATGCGTTTGATGAGGACAAGCAGAAGGCTTTGAGCTGCGGGATGAACGGACATCTTCCGAAGCCGATCGAAGTGTCGGAGTTGTTCAAGGCTATGGACACCATGCTTTCTTAGGGCCGAAATAATATTTATATTATTTCGATTGACGCTATTAAATTAGATGAATATAGGTAGTTCATAAAGATAATTTGCAGCTTGCTAGATTATTTTCTAGCTTTCAAAAGCTTGAGAATAATTGATGTGAGTATTGCTAAGTTAAGGAATGCTTACAAAAAAACAGCCCTTAAACCTCGTTGGTATATTATCTTCAAAAAGCGAAATAGTCGGCCGATGCGACCGCCTGACACGCTAGTATCGGTCCGCTTTTTATCAAGGAGTTGGGGGATTATGTCAGAGAGAAACGTATATCGCGTGCCTGAGGATAAGGTTCTTTTGAGGACCGCTGATGTCTATCAGACTGAAGCACAAGATGATGTTGACTCTTATTCAGACAAGCTGCTTGCCGTTGTTGCTGACTTCAAGAATTCGGGCAGGCCTGAGGGCTTTAACGCGCAGAGCATGGTTGGAAAGTCCAAGCGAGGCGAGGTTGCATGTCGTCTGTTTGCCCGCATAGACCCCGACACAGGAATCATAGAGGCTGCGGGTTTCAAGTCGCGTGGATGTCTTGCGATGACTGCTTGCGCAAGTGTGGCATGCCTTCTCATAGAAGGCAAACCTATTGAGGATGCCCTTGAGGTTTCGATTGAGGATATTCGTGAATGTGTCGATGATGTTCCTCCGGGAAAGGTAAACGCCCTTCATTTTGCGGTCTGCGCCATCAAAGCGCTTGTGGGTGATTTTCTTATACGTGAAGGCGCGCAGGTTGCAGAGCTTGAAGAGGCCACCGGTTGTAGCGAGTCTTCTATCTCATGCATCATGGCGGAGCATTGTTCGCTTCGCCAATCAATCCGAGAGATGCGCATGGATGAGATCGAGGCGAGACGCGCGATCGAGATCAACAATGCGCTAGCTTGCGCAATTGATCTTATTCATTCCAAAACGCGTGAAGGCAAATTGGTCAATGAGGAAGATCTGAAGCTTGTTGCTCCGCCCTGTCTGATATTTCAGGAATTCGAAGAGGAGCTGATTTCTAAGATTGACCAGGCACCATGCGATGCGACGAAGGCGGATTTGGGTATTGATGAAACAAACGAGGTTGAGGCTTCGGCATCAAAACCTTCAAGATTTGCTTCAAGAGGGGTTGGAGTGCCCCGTCTTTTCGGGTGCAAGGATGTCTCTGTTGAGGATGCTGAGCAAGATCGTTTGATGGATGCTGTACACATAAGAGATGCATCTGAGCCAATTGTGGCGGATAATACGCCAAGTGATGCCGTATATGACGACGCGTCGAATTATGATGAGAATTCTGTTTCGAGTGATGTGTTGTCTACATTCGATCATGTTTTTGATTACAGCAAATCTGATGCAAATGATGACGATTTCGAGTTAGTACCTCCTGAGGGTTACGAGCTTATTGAGGTTGACGGTGTGTGGGGTTTGGTAAAAAGCGATAAACCGGTAGAGCCGAAAATGCGCAATATAGACGTTTCGGACATCAAGATGATCGAGGGCGCAAACGATAAGTATTTTTATGATTCTGACCATATGAGCAATTCATTTGCCAAGCTGGCTTTCTTGGCTGCTGAGGATGATCCGATCGTGACGTTTTCATATTGCATTCGCGACGAGTCCAAGACCTATCCTCGCCCGATGGCGGAAACGAGCTTTTACAATGATCCTATATCTATGTCCAAAGATGATGTAGCTGATGCCTGGGAAAAGATTCAGGCGCTTCCTGAGTATTCTGATATCAAACAAATCTTAGCAAGCAATGGCGATGTGTACTATTTTTCTACGAAGCATCTTGACGAGACATATGCGTTCTCTCTTGCTGAGTGGGAGTCGGTGGGGCGTCTTTACAATGTTTAGGGCCTAAAACAAGCCTAAAACAAGCCTAAAGTTTGAGTTTCATAAACGCAGTTAACTATAGGGTGAAAAGAGAAAGGACCTCGTTTAGAGGTCCTTTCTCTCGCACAAAGCGATTTGGAGAGGGAAATGTCCAAATTGGTATCGCTCGCGGATGGTGTTTTAGGGAAGAAGACCAAGCGAGGCTAGCTCCTCCTTAACGTCCTGCATTCCGTAGGCATCCAAGCACTCAGCGGTGGGGCAACCTAAGTTCTCGTCCCATCCGAAGAGTCTGTAGATCATAGTTAGACCTTCTTGGATGTCGGCTTTGTCCATCTTGTCGGTGCCTTCGCTAAATACAGCCTTGTCCGGGTCCTTCGCAAATGGCCACTCGGTATAAACATCGTGGTTCGTACGGAAGTCGTTGTTTCCCATGGCTCCACCTGCATCGGTGAGGCTACGTGCGGTGTTCGCGCGTTGTAGAGTCATGATCTTGGCTCCTGCCTCGTAGAGTTCCTCGGTGGTAACATCCTCGCCGGTGACAGCTTTGAAGAATTTTGACTCAAGATCAAGATCGCCTCGATAGTCACGAGCTTTCACAGGTGATACCGTCATCGGCCATACCCAGTTGCATAGCGTCAGCGAATCATGGAGGACATCGGTTACGACTGACCACCAAACGAAATTCGCCTTGTGTTCATTCATCGGAGTGTAGGCCTTATTCTTGTCGATTGCATCGGTGCCGCCCCAGATTTCTGCGGCAATTTGCTGTTTGAGTTCGTAGGGAAGACCGCTTCCTTGGAAGTTAACAGCTGAGTGGATCATATCGTCGCGATTAAAGAGGACATTGTATAGCATTCCTACCTGACCAAAACATTCTTGCGAGTGGTGGACCGGCCAACCGCGCGGGCTGATCATGCACGATGCGACGGTGTCGTTCCACTGCATGTCGTTCCAGCGATCTGTCCATATATACGTTCCATGCGCAATATATGAGAGCTCAGAGTCGTTCTGGGCGATCTTTGTTAGTAGTGGAGGCATAATGGTCGGATCGTTTGTATAGAATTTATTCCAGTCAAATTCCGCATACTCATCAGGTGGTAGAACGCGTTCAAAAACACCAGCAGAAACACAGTGCGCGATGTCGCGATACAGCTGTGCATAATTGCACCAAAGTCCTAAATCATCCATGACAGAACCGATGACCTGATTCCAAACTAAGCTTTCCTCGGTCTCGTCTTTGATGTCAGTTCCAAGAATCTTGATCATATATTTGAATGGGAAGTTTGGAACGCAGGTGTTACCGGTCGTAGCGTATCCACCGTTTTCCTCACTTGGGGGAACATGCATATCGGAGTAACAGTGAATGGGGCAGCTGTGGCAACCATCCATTTTGATGGTGTATTTTTCGGCTGCAGGCCCGTCATCCTTTGTGGATTTCATACATCTGTAACCGACGGTATTGATATTGCCAGGTTTTGGCTCTCCTGTTTCAATCGGACCGCCTTCGGCAAGCGCCCAGTAAAGACCATTGCGTGCAGTCCAGCGCGAATCCTTGTCATAGTACTCGGCCCATTCCTGCTGAGTGGAGGGAACAACATGGTTGTTGTTCGAGCCGATAATCTCACGCAGCATGTAGTCAGACAGATCGCCTACCGCTTTTGGATCTGCCACATTAACAGTGCCGGTTCCTCGCACTACGAGGGCTTTCATCCCTTTGTATCCAAGAACAGCACCAACGCCTGCGCCAGCGGAGTGATTGCGCGAATTGATGATGCAGGAATATGGAACCAGATTCTCGCCTGCAGGACCGATGGTCGCCACAACGCAATCAAGTCCTTCACGTCGACATAAAAGCTCGTTTGTTGCTCGCGTGCCGAGCCCCCATATTCCATCTGCGGATTTGATTTTCACATCATCGTTGTCGACCATGACATAGACATGATCGTCAGACTTTCCCTCGATAACAATACCGTCGTATCCAGCTTGTTTGATGCGTGCACCTAGCATTCCGCCGCAGTGGGCATCGACTATCGCGTGGTCTTTCGTGTACGTAGAAAGCGAGGCGATCGTGGTGCGCCCGGCAAGCGGAACGCCTGATGCGGTCAGGGGGCCAACCGCAAATACAACCTTATTTTCCTCTGAAAGAGGGTCTGTTCCTGCAGGGACCTCGTCAAACATTATCTTATTCGCGATTCCCATGCCGCCAATATATTCTTTATACGGCTCAGTAGGAAATGTAGAGACTGTTTTGTCGGTAAGATTGACGCGCAGGATCTTACCGGTCCAGCCATAAGACTTTTTATAAGACATCTTTGATCTCCAAACCTTTTGCTTCATACGTTGCAGCACGAATAAGCGATTCAGAGCTCTTTATATGAACAGATGCTAGCACTTATATAAATAAGTAAGACATTTGTTATTCGAATTGTAATAAAAGGAGGAGCTTTATCAACACTAGGTTAACAATCCGCAAGTGGTGTTGATTTATGTGGGAACCGGCGTATTATTTGGCCCGAAGTGTTTGCAGCACGAATCAGCGAAGCGAGCTCCTTGTTTGCGAAATTCAAACATGCATCAAGGAGGAGATCATGTCTGATGGGAGAGAAGGCAAAGATACAAGTCGTGTTCCCTTTATAAAAGATGCATCCGAAAATTTGCCTGCGGATGTTGAAGTTGATAAGGCTTCGGAAGAGACAGCTGATACCAAAACCAAGAAAAAGCATCTATTCACACGTCGTAATGTTTTGGCGATGTGTGGTTGCGGCGTTGCCGGTCTTGTAGTCGGCGGGGCGCTCGCTTCATGGGGCGTTACCGAGCGATCGATTGCTTCGGGCAGAATCGACATAAGAACCACGCCACTAAAAATGATCGTTACCGATCGAGCAAAGTGTTCCGGTTGTCAGCGCTGTGAGATGAGTTGCACGCTTAAAAACGACGGCCGTGTGTGCCAGCATATAGCACGTGTCCGAGTGTGGGATAACTACTATTACGGATCTGGAGTGGACACAGGAGACGGTATCTTTGAGGATTGTCAGTTTACCGTTGAGCATTGCAAGCAATGCGAGGATCCATGGTGTGCAAACTATTGCCCGGTCCATGCGATCTATGCCGATCCGAAGACCGGAGCACGTGTAGTTGATGATAGCGTATGTATCGGTTGCGGGATGTGTGCTCAAGCATGTCCGTGGAATATGCCGAGAATTGATTCCGAGACTGACGTTTCAACTAAGTGCGTCTCTTGTGGCAGATGCGCAGAGCAGTGCCCCAACGGTGCCATCCAGTTTGTTGATTGGAAAAACATCGCCCAGGCAGCTTTGGACGCTGGGATCGTTCGTACGATAACACTAGTGAATGCTTAAGCGTTAGGAGGATCGAAATGAAAGAGCGATCTCTAACACGCAGGCATTTTGTAGCAGGGTGTGCAGGTTTGGGAGCCGTTGCAATATGCGGAGTGGCTCCGATAAGGGCGTTTGCCGAAGGCGGCCAAATCGGTGTCGGGGCACGTCCTGAATGGGATACGGTCCATACCATATGTCAAGCTTGTCCGAACGCCTGCGGATTTACGGCGTATACCGTTGATGAGAAGTTGGGTAAGACCATCGGTGATGCATACAACCCGTCATCTGTTGGGAATCTATGTGCCAGAGGTTATGGATATACCCAGATTGGCAAGTCGGATGCAAAGGTGAACAATCCTTTAAGAAAAAAGGATAACGGTGAGTTTCAGACTATCTCATGGGATGAGGCTTTCGCAGAGATCGGCGAGAGGCTTGGTGTACTCGTAGAGAAAAATGGTCCAAATTGCGTCGCTATGATCTATGACGGCGTTTATCCGAATGCTAGGAACTACTCGAATTTGCTTATGAATGCTTTTGGTAGCGGAAATGTCTATGTCGACGATCTTACGGTTGATGTGATCAAGCCGGCCGCATTAGAGCAGATTATAGGTGTGGATGGATATTATGCGGATACAAATAACGCAGATTTGATCCTTCTCATCGATACGAGTTTCACCGATATAGCAACCCCTGATTTGGTTGCATCGCTGCAAGCTGCGCGCGAGCGTGGGGCAAGGATCATCTCGCTCGACCCTCGCCTAGGAACACTTGGCTCCATGGCGCAAGATTGGTTTGCGGTTAATCCCGGTACAGAACTTGCGGTTATGCTGGCGGTTTGTCGTCAGATTATTCACAGCGGTAGATATGACAAAGAATACGTTTCTGCCAATGTCTTAGGTTTTGACTTGTGGGCGAAAGCGATCGAGCAATACACTCCGGAATGGGCAGAAAGTCTCTCGGGCATTCAGAGCTTTAGAATTGATGAGCTTGCAAGCTATCTTGTTGGAGCTGCTCCGCATGTAGCGATCGAGCTTGGAAACGGCGAGATATCAGGCATCTCCTATGCGAATTCAACCGAACTGACAAAGGTTGTCTGTTTGCTGAATGCGCTATTAGGTGCTTGGGGCGCTAAAGGTGGTGCATTGCTTCCATTTGACTATGATGCGCTTTTTGCCCGTTATGATCTTGGAGTGCTTCCTGGTGCTGAGAATACTGCGCTTGGTAGCCGTCCTGAAAAAACGGGCATCATTCCTATTGAGGGTGTGGGTGCTGCCGAAGCCATCGATAGCGCTTCACGAGGACAGCTCAAAGGGCTTATTACAGCCAATGCAGATGTAGCCTATGACTATTCTTGTGTGGCGAATATCGCGGATGTGGCAGATGGTTTGGATATATTGGTATGCATAACCGATGAGATGACATCTACGGCCCAAGAAGCCGACTATGTCCTTCCGCTTAGCTCTTATTTAAGCACGGATACTCTTCCCATGTGTTTGCAGGGTGAATTTGCTGGCATGGCGATGGGTAGTGCAGTTATTGCGCCTGTCGATGGCGACAATTCGCTTTCTTTGGGTTCTATCGTGGACGGCATCGCTGAAGCTAGCAACGTTGATATCGCTATTTCGGATGTTGTTGCACAGAATGCTATCGCTAGGCTTGATGCGATTGGTCTGAGCTTGGAGGGGCTTGCCGGTGATGGAACCGCTGAGATCGAGACCTCAAAGATTTCGCGTATTGTTGGTTGGCCAACACCGAGCGGGATGATTGAGTGCATGGATGCATCCTTGCCAGCAGAGGTATCCCTTCCGCTTTGGGTCGCACCGATGGAGGCTTCGACCATTGAAGAGGTCATTTCCAAGGATATGAATTTCGGTCAGAAGAACGACATATCGGTCGGATTCGATGGTGATTCGCCTACGTTCCATCTCATCACCGGTTCGCAGTCGGTTGTAGGAATGCACGGATACAACGTTGAAGAACTGACGGATATCTCGGAAAAGTACCAGCTTGATAGAGTATGGATCAATAGCGATATTGCTAAGCTGTTTGGAATCGAAACCGGGGACAAGATCGTTCTTTATAACGACAACTATTCTGGCGAGATCGAGGCGTTTGTGACAGGGCGAATTGTTCCGAGTGCTCTTTATTTGCCGATATCATTTGGTAGAACCTCGTCAAGACAGAAAAATTCGTTCAATGTCGGATTGAATCCAATGCTGTTCGCCGATGCTGTTGTCAACCAAAATGGAGCGCTTTGCATTCAGGAAGCATGTGTAGGCATCGAGTTTGAGAAAGAAGGTGCATGATGGCTAGATACGGTATGTTGATAGATACGATCAAATGCATCGGATGCTACACCTGTAGAACTGCATGTCAACGGCAAAATGATCTGCTGCCAGGTCAAGACTTCATTCGCTTTGAGCAAGTAGAGAATGGCGAGTATCCAAATGTTACAGTCCAAAATATTCCGATGCAGTGTATGCATTGCGAAGACGCGCCATGTGCTCAGGTTTGCCCGACAGGGGCGGCGCATATGGGTGCCGATGGGATAGTTGAGGTTGATGAGGGAAGATGCATTGGTTGTCTGTATTGCATGGCGGCTTGCCCTTATCAGGTGCGTGTCAGAAATTCAGAGACAGGTGCTGTGGACAAATGCCGATTCTGCACAGTGTCAGCCGAACAGAGTGGCACAAAGATGTGTACGTGTGTTGAGGCTTGTCTGACAGGCGCTAGGACGTTCGGCGATCTGGATGATCCGGACAGCGAGATTGTCAAAGAGATCGCTCGTACAGGTGCGCAACCTATCGCAGGCGATCTTACCAAGTCCAAGATCTACTATGTGAGGTGATGAAGATGGTATTCGAGCCAATTTGGGGCACTATCATTGGTATGTACCTCTTCCTCGCCGGTTTGGGCGGAGGCGCATATGCATCGGCAACCTATTTGCGGTTGCGAAAGCCGGAATGCGTTCATCTTATTCGTTATGGTCGCGTGATAGCTCCTATTACGGTCATTGTCGGTTTGTGTCTCTTGATGGTGGATGCAACTGCAGGATTTCATAATCCGTTGAGATTTGTGCTTCTTCTTACCAATTTTGGGTCTGTTATGACATGGGGTGTCGTTTTCTTGGCGGTATTCACCATAATTGCACTTATCGTGGTGATCATGGATCTGCTAGGAAAGGGGCGCAAGATCCCTGTATGGCTGGATGTATTTGGTGCTGTTATGGGAATCTGTGTCTGTGTGTACACCGGCTGCTTGCTCGGTGTGGCAAAGACGTTTCCTCTGTGGAACAATCCGCTTTTGCCGATATTGTTCTTGGTGTCTGCGGTATCAACCGGAATGGCAGCTATGCTGCTCGTGTCGATCTTTCGCGCGCCTAAGGAATTTGATGCGGCGGTGAAGTTCAAGAAGTTTCACTTTTGGCTTCCGATCGCTGAGCTGGTGCTTGTGGCGGCGATGCTGTTTATCGTTGCGAACAACGCGCAGAGCGCTGGTTATGCTTCTGTGATGAATCTGCTTGCCGGAAATTGCGCGGTCGCATTCTGGCTGGTGTTCATCCTCGTCGGCTTGGTGCTTCCGACCATAATGGAAATGAAGATGCTGTTCTTCTCTACCAAGAAGGAAGAGGAGTCCAAGTCGGGTCATATGGTTTCAGGATTTGCTGATCTGGGGCTGCTTATTGGAGGTTGCGCGCTGAGGCTTTTGGTGCTTGCTGCGGCAATGCCGATTACGATAGCGCAGCCTTGGATGTAGATCCGGATCAATAGAAGAAAAAGCCATTAAGGAGGCTTGATCGTATGGTAAATAGTAGGTTTGAGAAGGGAAGCGTGAAACATGCGCTTGTGCCGATCTTGGCGATCGTTGCAGCTGCTGCGCTTGCCATCGTAATGGGATTTAGTCTCGTTGGGTGCTCATCAGGCGGCTCTTCGAGCTCTTCGTCGGCAGGATCGGTTGCTCCTGTGGATCAGTCGAGCTCATCGTCGGCGGTTGCTGCGGGTGACATCTCTGTCGATGTGAGCCTTACGCAGTCGGTCACCTCTCCCGAGGCACCGGATACGGCGAATCAGTTCGCAGAGGAAAACACTACTGTTGATGTTGCCGATGACGCGACAGCTCTTGATGCCTTAAATGCCACTGGGCGTGAGATTCAGACCGAGGGCGAAGGCGATAACCTTGAAGTGGTTGCAATTGGTGGATTGGTGAAAGGTGATGCTGGAGAGTCGAGTCACTGGGAGTTTTCCGTGAATGGACAGGTTGTAACGGCTTCACCGGCTGTGTACACGGTGTCTAACGGCGATAAAATCACATTTAATTTCGTGAAGTGATGATCCGGTAGATCAAAGCCGAACGGCGTTGACATAACGATTGAAAAAAGGCAGCTTTAAGGCTGCCTTTTTTGCGGATCGGTGCGATCACATTTGGAATTCCAGTAGGTCTGAGTGAAGGATAAAATCAAGCTCATCGACGGTGGAGCGATCCGTCTTAAGGAACAGGAATCCAAATGAACCGGTCACATTGGCATCGAACTTGCAAAACCCGATCACATTGCTGAATCGGCTTGCTAGGCCGTCGTGGTCAAAAGGCCTTGATAGATCGGCATTCACAGAGGGGTTCAAAAGCGACATAGAATACGTATCGTCGGGATGTTTCGCATATAGTTTCTTCAGATCGATAGGCGTTTCCTTTAGATAGGCTTCGTAGGTTCTAAATCCGAGACCGTGATATGAGATGTCTGTACCGCCGAGCCCGGCGAAACGAAGCGGATTGAATTCGATGGGGATGATGTCGTCATCTTTCATGCGAATCTCTACATGCACCGGAAAATCCCGAGCGTCGATCACCTTGTTGACCGAATCCAGCCAATCCATGAACTTGTCGTATGTGTCATCCACGATATCGTGATTCGTTATATAGAGCCTGTCGCTCGTGTCATCTGCGCTCGCGAAATCATGACGGAGGATATTTAGGATATTCGCCTTGCCATCGCGGTCATAATACATATCGACCGCATATTCCTGACCGTCAAGGTATCCTTCCAAAAGGTAATTTTCGCCATCGACGACGCTTTGTGGGTAGCGTTCGTTCCAGATAGCCTCGCTCTTGGCTATATCTTCAAGGGCCGCATCCCAATCGGATGCGTTCTCTATGACGTAGACCCCCATCGAGCAGAATCCGACAGCTGGCTTCAACACCACGGGCAGCTCTATGTCAGTCACATCGAAATCGGCAAGCTCGCTTTTAGTAAGCTCTTGATAGAAGAATCTAGGCGATAGCGCCGCGAGCTTCTTTCGCATGGCGGCTTTGTTCTTGAAAAGTTCGATGGAGCGGTTCCTGTTCTCATTTTCCGTATTCTCGAGCAGCCAAGCCAGCGCGTTTTCGGAATTCGTATAAACGCTCTCACCGGCATTTACTCGCTTTATTGCCTCCGTGTCGGAAATGAGATTCAACTTGTGCGTTTCGCTTATTTTCTTGGCAAACGCGTTGTCAAGCACGGGCTCTTTAGATTCCTCAAGCCACTTAATTAGGACATCAGATGCATAAGGTTCGTCTATTATTACCATTGATAACCTCGTTTTATGTTCGCGGTCGGACTTGTTGGTTGGTCTTGCTAATTATATGCATAGATCGCTTTGCTCCGATTGTTTTAGGAGATCTGATGGGAGAGTTCGCTGATAAAGTTTTCGCCGCAGTTTGCCGTATCCCTAGGGGTAAGGTGGCCACCTATGGGCAGATTGCGAAATTGATAGGTGCTCCGCGATCGGCGCGATATGTCGGATATGCGCTGCGAGCCAATCCCTCGCCCGGTCTTGATCCGAACGATATTCCATGCCATCGGGTTGTGTTCAAGGACGGAGCGATGGCTACAGGTTTTGCGTTTGGCGGTCCTCAAGTTCAGCAGGAGATGCTTGAGGCTGAGGGTGTGGCTTTTGTCGGGGATAAGGTGGATATCGAGCGGTGCATTTGGGATGGGTTTGCGGGAAATTCTGGCTTCTGGAGTGACGAGAAACGTGTGGATGCCGCCCGCGATGATGCTTCGATAACGGCGCCGCCTTCCGATTTCGACTGGGCGCGCGAGATGGGAGAGTCTGACTGATCGGACTGGTGAAACTGCGGCATTCTCAGTCGTGTGTGAGGGGAGACGGTTTGTCGTCAGGCGCTGGTTCGGGAGATGTGGCGATGCTCGAGGCGCCAAAATCCCATCAATCGGAGTAGTCCGCGTCGACGATGACGTTGTATTCGTATTGTGGGAATTTCTGCTTCATCTCTGTCACGACATCGTCCTTGATCGCTTTGCTGTCGCATTTGAACTCGATCACGAGATCGAAATCCACTTGGCTTTTGCGCGAATCGACATAGAATCCGTGAACGCCTAGGATATCGGGGCGCTCCTTCACGATTCCCATCAAATACTCTCTTATCGGAGCGTATATGCGCGATTTGTTCGTGGCGTAGACTCCGATCGTGAGCATCACGTTGTATTTCTCGTAGATGCCTTCCGAGATGGTACGCGTGAGCTCGTGGATATGGCCGGCCGACATGTCATCATCGACCTCGATGTGCACTGATCCTATCATCACGTTCGGCCCGAAATCATCTAATATCAGGTCGTATACACCATGAACCTCGTCGAATTTGCTGATGTAGTTTCTGATATCTGTGCAGTATCGAGCGCTTTCGCGTTCGCCGATTATCGGGTTCAGTGCGTCTTTTAGGATATCTATGCCGGCTTTCAGAACGAAGATGGAGATGATGAAGCCGACGATGCCGTCTATGTCGATCTTCCAGAATATCGCCACGAGAGCGGCCACGAGCGTTCCGCCGGAGATGACTGCATCATAGTTCGAATCGACAGCAGAAGCGATAAGTGATTGTGAATCGAATTTTTTTCCGGCACGTTTCAGATAGATCCCGATAGCGATCTTGCCAAAGATGGCAACGATGATGACTGTAACGGTGACCCAAGTGTAGTCGGTGTTTCCAGGATGAAGGATCTTGACGATCGATTCGCGTGCGGAAACGAGACCGGCAGCCAAGATGATGACCGCGATGATCATGGATGTGAGGTATTCCACGCGACCGAATCCGAAAGGATGTTTTCGATCGGGCTTTCTGTCGGCCAGCTTTGTTCCAACGATGGTAATGAGCGACGAGAGTGCGTCAGATGCGTTGTTTATTGCGTCTAGGATTATGGCGATGGAATTAGCTGCAAAGCCGACGATCAACTTGAACGCGACGAGCAGCATGTTGCCGCCGATTCCGACAAAACTCGCAATGATTATCCCTTTTGTCCTGCCCATTTCTCTATCTCGATCCTGTGCGCCGTCGATGCTCAAGGCGGATCTTCCGACAGCAAAAGATGCCCGCATATATAAGCTAACACAGCGTTTTGCTCGCAGGCATCCGATAAATTAAATGTAGGGATAAGGTTTATTTGAGCAGATTATACGAAATCGCAGGCGCATCGGTGTTCGGATGCAGCTGCGAGCCTAGATCGATGTCGGGTCTATGACGTTTTAGACCTCGACCTCTTCGCGCTTGAACTTCTTCGCTTTTGCGTTGCAGATGGGACATCTGTAGCCATCAGGAAGACCTTCCGGATAAGCTGTTTCGATGTATCCGCATACGCTGCACTTCCAGACGATCTTTGTCTTTTTGGCTTTTGGTGTGGTTGTCATTTTTTCTCCTTTCGTCTTAACTTATATTTGGCGTGTCTACAATCCGATTTGAAGGCATCATCGAGATAGAGACTACGACTTCGCCGTATCTTTTGACTATTGTAGAATCTTGTACCGATTCTCAATCGAAGCGATGATATATCGTGAAGATCTAGGAGATACATTGCGCAAGGATATGTCTGAAAATAGCAATTCGAAGCAAATGAGCAAAAGCCCATTTTTGATGGGTGTCCTATTTACGCTTTTAGGCGGCTCACTTTGGGGGTTTTCTGGTACAAGTGTCCAGTATCTAACCACTGAAGGAGGTGCGACACCGGCGCTTGTGACCTTTATGCGAGTTTTGGTTGGCGGTGGCATTCTCTTTGTTTTTATCATTGCAACAAGACGCAATGTTTTGCCATCGATGATCCGATCTAAAAGGGCGCTTGTAGGAATAGCTTTGTTTGCGCTGTCGCTTTATGGCAACCAGCTTTGCTATGCGCAGACCGTTCAGATAACAAACGCGGGAACAGCTACCGTACTACAAATGCTTGGCAGTGTTTTTGTCATGCTTTATGTATGTCTGCGCGAAAGGCACCTTCCGCGTCTTCGCGAATTCTTTGGACTTTTGATAGCCATCGCGGCAACTGCTCTTATCGCCACACAAGGAAACATATCGACGCTGAATATTCCTGCCGCAGGACTTGTATGGGGAATTCTTGCTGGCGTGACAACCGCATTCTATATTCTTGTGCCGAAATGCTTCGGGCTTTTTGACAGCTTTGGTAGCGTTTCGGTTGTGGGGATAGGGATGCTCTTAAGCACGCTTTTCGCGTTGCCGGGTTATCTGATACAAGGCGGAAACGTTGCTGGGACCATCTCGATGCTTTCTGGTTTTGGTGTATTTGAGTGGGCGGTGTTTGTTTTTGGACTGGTTATTGCGGGCACGATCGGAGGATACGGTTTTTATCTGCATGGTGTTTCGATTGTTGGCTCTGTAAAGGGGAGCTTACTCGGTGCTATCGAACCGGTAAGCGCCACGATCATTGCGGCGCTGTGGCTTTCAACTAGCTTTACCATTTACGACATTGCCGGGATGATTCTGATGTGCATCATGGTTGTGTGTATCTCGGAATCAGGAGGCGAAGAGTCGGACTAGGGCTTAGAGACAGCAACGGGCAAAACGAAGGATAATGCGCCATCTAAAGCGTAGTCTAAAACGTCATCAAGTTAAGCGAGTCCCGATTGAGTTTTGGTTGTAATCGCCTCACATATCAAGCTGTTCTAAGACGTTTCGTTTGATCAATCTTTTGATTGTGCTGGGTCTTTATCGATATTGAGTTCTTCGATGACTGCCTTGAGCTGATCGGCTGAAGATTTGAGTTGTGATTGCTCCAAGAAATTCAAGGATGGAGGCATTCGTACCTCAATTCCTTCTTTGCCAACAATGCAAGGCGTGGACAGCGCAACATCTGTTATTCCGTATTCTCCTTGCATGATGTTGGAGACAGACAAAACGGACTTTTCGTCGCGTGCGATGGTTTCGCATATTCTTGTGACCGCCATGGCAATACCATAATAGGTGGCGTTTTTCTTGTTGATGATCTCATATGCGGAATTGCGAACAAGATCACTGACATCCTCTCGGAAAGTTTCGTAAGACCCGTCAAGTCGCATATTGAAGAAGTCTTCAAGCGGAATGCCTGCGACGTGCGCGCTTGACCAAGCAATAAGCTCGCTGTCGCCGTGCTCGCCGAGGATGCGAACGTGCACATTTCGTGGGTCTACCATAAGTCGTTCGCTCAAGATTTGCTTTAGGCGCCCAGTATCGAGTACAGTTCCTGATCCTATGACTCTTTGCTCGGGAATACCCGAGAGCTTGATGGCGGCATATGTAAGAATATCGACCGGATTGGCCACAATAAGCAGAATGCCCCCGCATTTACGTTTCTTGATTTCGCTCATGATAGACCGGAAAATCTCGACATTGCGTGCAGCCAAATCGATGCGTGATTCGCCAGGCTTTTGGTTGGCACCAGCAGTGACGATTATTACTCCTGCATCGGCGATATCGTCGTAGTTGCCAGCATAGATATCCATCGGACTTGCAAATGCGAGACCGTGGGATATGTCGAGTGCTTCTCCCTCAGCACGATCAGTGTTGACATCCAATAGCACCATTTCGGAAAACACACCTGATTCCATGAGCGCAAACGCACAGGTTGATCCCACGAAACCACATCCAATAATGGCAACCTTTCGATCGTTGAGCTTGGCGGGCATAGCTGTTCCTCCTTTTTTGTTGTACGGGCAAAGGATAAATCTCGTGATGCAGACTTGAGCTTCAATATTTGTAGCGTTAACCAGATGTTTACTTAGTATATTAGCCTTAAATAGATCGTCGTTTTTCGTTTCAGGTAACAGTTTGTTGTTCGATACATGATAGTCGCTTGTTTATGTATGTCATTTGAATAGGATTGGAAAAAGACGATATCTCTAGTTTTGCTCGAAGCGATTCCATTGCGGAATGATAATCATATAAGGAGGCAAAATGACACCTCAGACGATAACAACGGATTTCGGTTTTCCCTCGACAGACGGAAGAAGCACCATACACGGGATTATCTGGCAACCGGTAGGACAAAAGCCTGTTGCAGTGGTGCAGATCATACATGGCATGGCTGAACACATCGAGCGTTATGAGCCTTTTGCGCGTTATTTAGCAGAGCGTGGTTTTCTTGTATGCGGGCATGATCACATCGGACATGGGCGCAGTTCCGTGAAAGAAGATCTCGGCCATATGCCCTCCAAAAACGGTGCGGAGATCCTTGTGGAGGACTCACATTCGATGCGCCAGATTGTCTCCGGCATATTTCCAGATGTGCCGTATTTTATGTTGGGTCATTCAATGGGTAGTTATACTCTCCGCGTTTATCTTACAAGCTACGGTGATAATCTTGCGGGCGCTGTGATTTGTGGAACGGGTTGGATCCCGCAGGCGGTGAGCGTCGTCGGCTCACGTGTGGCCAAAGCTCTTGCGAAGGTAAAGGGCGAGCGGGGCAAGAGCGATCTCGTGCGATCGATGGTGACGGGCGTGTTCTCAAAGGCGGTGGAAGACCCGCGCACGGAATTCGATTGGATCTCCGTGAACGAGGATAACGTTGACGATTTCATGGAAGATGAGCTGTCCGGATTCGATTTCACGCTCGGCGGCTACACCTCACTGATTCGCATAGCCGGCATGGCATCAAGGCTTGAGCTCGCCAAGAAGATACCGCACGAGCTTCCGCTTCTTTTTATTGCGGGAAGTGAAGATCCTGTTGGAGCCAACGGTCGTGGTGTTGCGGAGGCGGTAAGACTTGTGAAAAAGGCTGGCGCTAAAAACGTGAAGGTGGTGCTCTACGGCGGCATGCGTCACGAGATCTTGAACGAGAAGGACAACGAAAAGGTATTCATTGATGTATACGAATGGATGGACTCGATAGTCTTGAGTTCTCAATAAATCCACATTGTTGGTCATAAGCGGCTTCAAACTTGTTATGATAATGATATCTATCAATCGATCGAAGGGAGTCAGATATGGGAGCCAAATCCGATGAGGTGCTCGAGATAACCTACGATGAGCTTCAGCCATATCTTCACGCTCATCACTCAGTGTACATGGATGTTGATGGAGATCTCTACTACCTGACTGACGTGAACGACCGTTACTGGCGTGTTCAGGACACCACGCAACTCAATGAAAAGGGTCACTACATCGATTGTAGCCCTCTTGTCCCTACGATCTCGGAGTTCTTGGAGCTTCCATTCCGAGAGGGCAATTCGATCAAGGATATTTTCGAAGAGGCCGTGTTCTACGAATCCGTGAAGTAATCGAATGTTTGGAGTGGCAAACTTTTGATTGCACTCTTGCGTAAAGCATGATAAAAGAATAGTGAGCATATGAAGCGACTCTTCAGGGTCGCTTCTTTTTAAGAGAGGATGTATAGGTGCCATGACAGATGAGAACAAAGATCCGCAAAGCGCAGAGAAGCCCGAGGATTGCGGCGGGAGTTGTTCGGGTTGCAATGTTGAGGGATGTGGGTCTCGCACAAATGAGCCGCCTGCAAAGTTGGAGCCGAACAAAAATTCCAAGATTGCAAAGACTATCGCTGTTGTTTCCGGTAAGGGCGGTGTTGGCAAATCGTTTGTGACGAGTCTGATTGCTGCTGAACTTACAAGACGTGGCAAGAAAGTCGGTATCTTGGATGCGGATATCACAGGCCCTTCAATTCCGAGATCGTTTGGAGCAAACGGGCATCTGAGCGCGAACGAAGACGGTATCAACCCGATAGTTACGGATTCGGGCGTGACTATCATGTCGGCAAACCTCATGCTTCCGGCTGAGGATATTCCTGTTGCATGGAGGGGACCGGTGGTCACCAATGCGCTTCGTCAGTTCTGGAGCGAGGTGAATTGGGGAGACATCGATGTGATGCTGATCGACATGCCTCCGGGAACATCTGATGTGTTCCTTACGGTTATGCAGATGCTGCCTGTTGACGGAATCGTTACTGTGTCGGCTCCTCAGGAGCTCGTAGGGATGATCGTCGGCAAGGCGCTCAATCTCGCGAACTCGATGGGTGTTCCTGTGATCGGCCTTGTGGAGAACATGGCTTACTATAAATGCGACGACTGCGGCAAGGAACATCATATCTTTGGAGAGCCGCAAGGCGAGCAGGTGGCTGCAAAGTACAACATCGAGGCTGTATCAAGGCTTCCTATCAACCCTGATTTTGCAAGGCTGGTTGATGCGGGCAAGGTCGAAGATGTCGTGATCGAAGGTGCGCTCGCTCCGATCATTGATCAGATACTTTAAGATTCCGATGCCCTAAGACGGGCATCGGAATGAATTGACGCTGCGCGGCATCCCAGCGGTTCATTTTGCGATTAAAGTCCTTGTAACGGCATGCTTGAATAATCGCTTTTATATTTCGATTATTCAAGCGCCTCGTGTAGCGAGGTGCACGCTGTTGGTCTTTTCTGCCAATCTGAGCCGTTGGATATGCCGAGCTTTGCATCACCTCGCATTGTGGGTTTTATGATGCAGTGCTTATAAGCTTGTTGCCTTAATGGCACCTTGTTCTTTTGACTTGATTATTTGGCTCGCATACAACAGAAACGGTCTTACAACACTGGAAAAATGCGAATCAGAGTGGTACCCTATTCCAACACGATGCACGAATACACACCAAACGAAGCAGATGCATTAGGAGTCAGGGTTTGAACAACGGATCTACAGTCCTTTCGTTCGAAGATGCCAAACGAAGAGCAGTCAGATCAAACGGGCGGTCCTCATCGCGCTCGTACTCAGATACTCGCGCCTCAAGCACCGATCTCGATAAGAACTCCCTTTCCTACGTATTCGACATGGCCTTCGATGCGCACGATGATGTGTTTGCATCCTATGATGATCTTTCCAATGACGATCTCGGTGTTACGGCGGATGATATTGCTGGTGCTGAGGAGGATCTTGGAACGGCATCCAAGAAGGGCATGTTCTCAAAGCTCAACGATAAGCTGGATGCGAAAAAGCGTGAATTCAAAAAGGCGAAGGCCGATAGAGCCTTCAATAAGTCTTTCGGATCTTCGAGCGCCATCGATGATGTAAGCGCCGGACCGAAGGCTGCGTTGTATAAAACCGAGATGGGTTCGAAGCAAAAACGCGCTGTCCGCATGCAGAATAGCGGAAGGACATGGGGCGATGGAATAGACTTCTCGTTGCCGGCGATCTCCCTTCCCGATATTCCCAAAAAGATCATGGTTACGCTCTGCGCCGCGTTTTGTGTTGTTCTTTTCGCTGGAATGCTATATACGCCAGCGCAGCAGTATTACCAGCAAATGCGCGAGCGCGATCGCCTTTCGGCCGAGTACGAGGCAATAATCGACCGCAACGAGTCGCTTCAGGGCCTCGTTGACAACCTGCAATCCGATGAAGGTGTCGAGGATAAGGCCCATGCTGAATTCGGACTCATTAAGAAGGGCGAGCAGGCCGGAGCGGTCACTGGTTTTGTTGTGGATGACCCGTCGGATTTCAAGGCCAATATCGCACCCGGGAGCATCCCTGCGCCTGAGACGTGGTATTCGGGAGTGCTCGATTTCTTGTTCTGCTACAGCAGCTGATCTCCGTGCCGGATAATCTTTCCAAGGATAGAGCAAATAGCGAAAAGTGCACCGCAATGGTGAGCTTAGGGCGCTTTGCCGCCATAGATATTGGAACGGTCACATGCAGGCTGTTGATCGCCGATGCTTTTTGTGAGGGCGATACTGATGACAAGGCGACGATCCACATCTCGAACATCGCAAAGGAATACGCTGTTACGAACCTAGGCGAGGGAGTGGATGCGACACGCAGGTTGAAAAGCGAGGCGATCGATCGTGTCTGCGAGGCGTTGTCGGGATTCTCACGCATGATAGAGGCCTGCTCGAATGATGGGCGCCCGGTCTGCAAGGTGAGCGTCATGTCCACATCGGCTGCTCGCGATGCACAAAACTCTGACGAATTCGTAGAGCGCCTAGCTGAGCTCGGTCTTTCGCTTGATGTCATACCGGGAAGCAAAGAGGCGGCGCTGTCGTTTTCGGGTGCCACCATCAAACAGGCGGGGGTTCCTGCGATGGTGGTTGATGTGGGCGGAGGGTCTGCGGAGGTCGCCATCGGGATCGCCGGCGGGCAGCCGATGAGCAGCAAGTCGTTCGATGTAGGCTGCAGGCGCGTTACCGAGCGCTTCTTCGCGTCGGATCCCCCTTCACCTGAAGAGATCGACTCGGCGCGCAAGTGGATGCGCGAGCAGTTTGAACAATGGTTCAGCACAGCCCAGGTAAAGGAATGCATGGCATCGGACCCGATGATGATAGCCGTTGCAGGCACGGCGACATCGGCTGTGAGCATTCGCGAGCGCATGAGGGTATACGATCCCGAGCGCGTGGATGGCGCTATCGTAGCGCTGGATGAGCTTCGCAGCATCACGGAGATGCTGGCATCCATGCCGGTCTCCGCACGCGAGAACGTTGTCGGCTTGGACCCCAGACGCGCGCCTGTTATAGTGGCCGGAATGGTGATCCTTGAAGAGATCATGTTGGCTGCAAGGCGCGAGTTGTTCATGGCAAGCGAGACAGATATCCTTGACGGAATGATCCTCGATCTGGCGAAGAATGTGAAATAGGTCATTCGGGATCGCAAGATCTTAGCTGATGAAGCGAATTCGATGCATCAAACGGCAGAAATAGCTGTGTTGAACAATCGTATCTTGGCTCGCCCGGCGTTGATGATGGTAGAATGATTTTTTGTATTCATCTGTTCGACCTACGAGCAAATCACAAGGAATTATGGAAACGATAGCTGACATCTTGAGTTCAACCGAAAACCCGCCTAAGACCTTTGAGGAATATTTGGATTGCTACGCCGATAAGGTGGGCGATGTTATAAACAGCTTCATTCCTGCGGGCACACATCCGGATATGGATGCATATCTCTATGATCCGCTTATGCAATACAGCCGAAATGGCGGCAAGAGACATCGTCCGCTTATATGCTATGCGGCATGTCGCGCTGTGGGTGGTGATATGGATAAGGCAACATCGGCAGCCGCGGCCATCGAGCATTTTCACACAGCGGCGCTCATCCATGATGATATTGCAGATGATGCGGAATTGCGTCGCGGTGAGCCCTGTCTTCATCTAAGAGAAGGCCTTGGACTTGCCATCAATATGGGTGATTTGGCGTTATCTCTTGTGAACGGGACCGTCATTAAGGATGATTCGTTGGATGATTCCACAAAGGTTCGTGTGGTTACAGAGCTTATTGATATGACGCGCCGTACTGTTGAGGGGCAGGCGCTTGACATCGGGTGGGCACGCGATGGCAGATATGACATAACTCCTGAGGATTATCTTGTAATGGCTACGCATAAGACGGCGCATTATTCGGGCGCCGTTCCGCTGGCTATCGGTGCGATAATCGGCGGCGGAAGCGAATCCGAGATTGAGACGCTTCGCAATTACGGGCTTGATACCGGGCTTGCTTTTCAGATCCAAGATGATCTTTTAAATCTTGTCGGCAAGGAAGAGAGCACGAAAAAGGACTTTCGCAACGATATCACGGAGGGCAAGCGCACGCTTGTGGTGGTATATGCGCTACAAAACCTTGAAGGGTCGCAGCGCGATCGTTTGATAGAGATACTCTCATCTAAGGAAAAGGACCCGGACGTTTTGGCCGAGGCGGTCGAGCTTATGGAGAGTTCAGGCGCTATCGATCACGCGCGTTCATATGCGGAGAACCTCACATCAATTGCGAAGAATCGACTTCGTGATATGGTTCCTCCGAGCGATTCGCGTGATCTTCTTGAATCCATGGCGGATTGGTTTGTGAGCAGGCTGAAGTAAATTGCGTTTGCCGAGGTTAGCGAACGCGTAGGAAAGAGCATTTACAATGAGGACAATCAGGATCGGCGATACAGGTGCTGCAGTTGAGGATGTTCAGCATCGTTTGGTAACGCTTGGTTTTCTCGAAGAGCGCCAAATCGATGGGGATTTCGGGATTAAGACTGCTGCAGCGGTGCAAGCTTTTTGTGACGACCGAGCGCTTCCCGACACCGATGAGGTGAATGAGACTGTATGGAACGAGCTTGTGGCGGCTACTTACAAACTTGGAGATAGGACGCTTTATCTGAGGATGCCGCACTTTCATGGAAGCGATGTCCTTGAGCTTCAGCAGGCGCTCGGCGCTCTGGGCTTTTTCTGCGGCAACGAGGACAATATCTTCGGTGCTTACACCGAAGCGGCGCTTCGCAAGTTCCAGATGAATCTAGGTCTCCCATCTGATGGGATCGCAGGTGCGTATACTTATAATGCGCTTCACAACCTTGAGCATTCTTGGGTAGGGAAGGGCTCGCTCAGCACGAATCGACCGGTTGGTTTTGCAAGGGCGGCCGATGTTTTGGAAGAGCATACGATGTGCTTGTTCGGTACGGACGAGTTCACTCGTGATGTCGCATCGCGCATGTCGAATCTGGCGGCGGCCACCACACCAGCATCGAAGATGGTAAGCGCCGATGCGCTGTCGGTAGAACCTGATGAGGAGATGCTGCTCATCCAAGTGGCGACAGAGCCGGTTGACGATGTGACGCCGACCGTGATGTATGTGGATAGCGAGGCCTTGAGCGCTCGGCTTGCTGGCGCACTTCAGATGGCAAAGGCTACAAAACCGCTTCGCATTCGCGTGGTCTTGCCGGGAACAAGCTGGATGGAGGCAGGGCACGATCGTACGGCTCAGCACTACGCTATCACTTTGCTCGATGCCCTGTGTCAGGTTTTATAAGCTTTTCGCTGCATTAAGATAAACGAGCATCGAAATAAATTTGCACTGCGGAGCTGGTGGATAAACAAAAACGGCAACCTTGAGGGCTGCCGTTTTTTAGAGGCTTCGCTGTGTTAGTCCAGCGGGGAGAAATCGTCTTTGCTCACGCCGCAAACCGGGCATACCCAATCATCGGGAATATCTTCAAATGCAGTTCCCGGTTCGATTCCGCTATCCGGATCGCCCAGCTCAGGATCGTAAACATACCCGCAGACATCGCATACATACTTCATGTCGATCGCTCCTTTCGGTCGAAGGATCATAGCTGTTGAACACATGGATATAGTTTGGCACGGGTGGGCCGAGGTGCGCGCATGGCTCCACGATGTGTTGCGATCATGTAAAACTTCTGCAACAAGCCTGTTCGCTTGGCAGATAGTCGATAAATACACAGCCTCGAGGTAGGTTTTCTAGTAGAATGTTCATCGTGTCCAAACGGGGGCGTGGCGGAATTGGCATACGCAGCGGACTTAAAATCCGCCTCCTTCGGGATTAAGGGTTCGAGTCCCTTCGCCCCTACCACCTTCATACGTGGCAATTTTGGACGCGAAGAAAACGAAAGAAGAAACAAGGTTTCCCACAATATCCCATAACTTCTTATATGAGCGGAGGTTTTCATGACGCGCGCTATGACAATGGCGGAGAAGATCCTAGCGGCACATGCCGGTCTGGATGAGGTCGAACCAGGACAGCTTATCGAGTGCGATCTTGATCTGGTGCTGGCAAACGACGTCACCGCACCGATCGCGATCAAGACATGCCGCGAGATAACAGACGGCGTTTTTGATAAGGACGGCGTCATTCTCGTGCCTGATCATTACGTGCCGAACAAAGACATCAAAAGCGCCGAACAGGCCAAGATCGTCCGTGATTTCGCGCACGAGCAGGAGATCAGCCACTATTACGAGGTCGGCTGCATGGGCGTGGAGCACGCGCTTCTTCCTGAGCAAGGCGTCGTCGGAGCGGGCGATCTGATCATTGGTGCTGACTCGCACACCTGCACATACGGTGCGCTCGGAGCTTTCTCCACTGGTGTGGGTTCCACCGATGCGGGCGTGGGAATGGCAACCGGCAAAGCATGGTTCAAGGTTCCTGAGACCATCAAATTCGTTGTTGACGGAAAGCTGTCGTCGGGCGTTACCGGCAAAGATGTCATCTTGCACATCATCGGCAAGATCGGTGTTGACGGCGCGCTATATAAGGCGATGGAGTTCACTGGAAGCGCGATCGAATCGCTTCCAATGGATGAGCGCCTGTCCATTTCGAACATGGCTATCGAAGCTGGTGGCAAAGCGGGCCTTATTCCTGTGGATGACGTCACGCGTAAATATTTGAATGGTCGTACCGAGCGCCCATATACGGCCTACTATTCCGATGAGGATGCGCAATTCAGCGAAGTCATCGAGATAGATGCGGCCGATATCGTGCCTACGGTGGCGTTTCCGCATTTACCGTCGAACACGAAGCCTGCGTCTGAGGCTCGCGATATTGTGATCGATCAGGCTGTCATCGGTTCGTGCACGAATGGTCGTCTTGACGACATGCGTCAAGCCGCCGAGGTGCTCGCTGGTCGCAAGGTCGCGGAGAATGTGCGCTGCATCATCATTCCGGCTACGCAGGAGGTCTATCGTGCCTGTATAGATGAGGGGCTGATGGATATATTCTTGGATGCGAACTGCGCTGTGAGCACTCCGACATGCGGTCCGTGCCTTGGCGGATACATGGGAATTCTTGCTGCGGGTGAACGCGCTATCGCGACTACTAACAGGAACTTTGTCGGACGAATGGGCGATCCGACGAGCGAGGTGTATCTTTCATCACCTGCTGTTGCGGCAGCTAGCGCGGTGCTAGGCCACATCGGCCTTCCGGAGGATCTTCCGGAGGTGGAAAAGCCAAAGACCGCAACCCGCAAGGCCACATCACATAAGGCATCGGGCGCTGTATCAGAGCCTTCTGGGCACACAGCGATAAAGGAGCCTGTGGGTTCGTTTGAGCTGGATGCGATCTCCTTCGATTCGACAGGGGCCGCTGCTTCGTCCGATGATGCAGATATGCTCAACATTTCGGGCAATATGCAAACAGGCGGTGTTTCGATGGATTGGAGCATGCTCGAGGATTAGTCCCGTGCATATGACAGCTGCACTCGCGACGCTTTGCGAAATGTGGTGCGCAGCTGTTGATGATAGATTATTTGGACCGACTCGATTCTTAAGGTAGGAACGATATGAATTTCGAAGGTAAGGCCTTTCGTTACGGGCGAGATATCGATACCGATGTCATCATCCCGGCTCGTTATCTGAACACATCCGACCCTAAAGAGCTCGCCAAGCATTGCATGGAGGATCTGGATAAGACCTTCGTCGAGCGCGTTGCTCCGGGCGATATCATCGTTGCCGAGGAGAATTTCGGTTGCGGTTCGTCGCGCGAGCATGCGCCTATCGCCATCAAAGAGGCAGGTGTGAGCGTTGTTATCGCCAAGAGCTTCGCGCGTATCTTCTATCGCAATTCGATCAATACCGGCCTTGCGATCATGGAGTGCCCGGAGGCAGTCGACGCGATCAAAGAGGGGGATGCTGTCAAGGTGGATACCGACAGCGGCATCATCGTCGATGAGACGACAGGTAAAGAATTCAAGGCGCAGCCTTTCCCGCCGTTTGTTGCGGAGATCATAGAGAAGGGTGGCCTTGTGAACAGGTGGAAAGAGAAACTCGCGGAAGAGGGAAAGTAATGACGACTTATAAAATCTGCTTGCTTCCCGGAGATGGAATCGGTCCGGAGATCATCGCCGAGGGAGTCAAGGTGCTTGACGCTGTAGGCAAGAAGTATGGCATGGATTTTGAATACAGTGAAGCGCTGCTTGGTGGTTGCGCGATCGATGAGTGCGGCACTGCTTTGCCCGATGAGACTCTTGAGGCTGCTAAGGCAAGCGATGCTGTGCTTCTCGCTGCTGTGGGTGGTCCGAAATGGGATACGACAGATCCTGATAAACCCCGCCCCGAGCAGGGACTTCTCGGCATCAGAAAGGGTCTTGGTCTGTATACCAACCTGCGCCCCGTTCAGATATTCACCTCGCTTGCCGATGCTTCCACTTTGAAGCCGGAGGTAATCGACGGCGTGGATATGATGATCGTGCGCGAACTTACGGGAGGTCTTTACTTCGGCGAGCGCGAGCGCTTCTACGATGAAGAGGGTGCAGGCGTTGACGGAAAGAGCGGCCAGCGCGCTTATGACACGCTAGAGTACCGCGAATATGAGATAGACCGCATTGCCCGTCAGGCTTTCGAGGCGGCTCGCAAGCGTCGCGGGAAAGTTCACTCGGTCGACAAGGCTAACGTGCTTGAGACATCCCGCATGTGGCGCGAGATCGTTCACAGGATCCATGATGAGGAGTATGCAGATGTCGAGCTTGAGGATATTCTCGTGGACAACTGCGCTATGCAGCTCATCAATCGCCCAGCCGATTTTGATGTGGTTATCACAGAGAATATGTTCGGCGACATCCTCTCCGATGAGGCAGCTCAGATCTCAGGTTCTCTTGGGATGCTGGCAAGCGCGTCTTTAGGCGATGGTGTTGCACTTTATGAGCCAAGCCACGGAAGCGCTCCTGATATCGCGGGCAAGGGCATCGCAAATCCTCTTGCGCAGATCCTCTCTGTTCAGATGATGTTGCAGCATAGCTTCAATATGCTCGATGCTGCCAACGATATTCAGCGTGCCATCACCGCTGTGCTTGACAAGGGCTACAGAACCGGAGATATCGCCGATGCATCAACCCCATCCGATAAGATCGTTGGATGCTCCAAGATGGGAGATCTCGTAGTCGAGAATCTCTAGGAGATGGGATCTAGTCGGCATCGAAGTGTTTTGAGGTTATGTTGTATGGAGAGATCTGTGCGCGTATATAACTGCTCAGTTTCAGTTTGCAATCGGATAGGTTTTTAAGAATACAATCCTGATATGGAAAAGTTTCTTCTCATAGCAAATCCTGCGGCGCAGAGTGGAAAAGGCGCGCTCATAGCAGAGCATGCTGCTGCGCTTTTGCGTGCGGGTCTTTCCGAGGATGCGTTGTCGGTTGTGTTCACAAATCAACCTATGCACGCAAGTGATATCGCGGCGCACAGTGAAGGGTTCGCCACTATCATCGCGCTTGGTGGCGACGGCGTAATTCATGAGGTTGTGAACGGCCTTATGTGGCGCAAGGCTGCGGACAGGCCGTCTTTAGGTGTTATCGCCGCCGGATCAGGCAATGACTACGCACGCGCGCTGGGTCTATCGACCAAGATCGATCAGGCCTGCGATCAGCTCCTTCGAGCTGAGCCTTACCCGGTAGATATCGGTAAGGTGAACGAGGATTTCTTTATGGAAACTTTGTCGTTTGGGCTGGATGCGGCCATCGCGCTTGATACTATGGAGCGCCGAAAAAAGAGTGGGCGTAAGGGGGCCGTTCTTTATATGGAAAGCGGGTTTAACCAGTTGATGAACCACCTGGATGAGTATCCATATAAGGCAAGCTTTGACGGAGGAGCCCTTAATGAGTCACGCTTGATAACTTTTGCGGTGCAGATGGGTCCATATTACGGAGGTGGGTTTAAAATCTGTCCTGAGGCAAAATTGGACGACGGTCTATTCGATGTCTGTATTTCACATCCGCCAATAACGGCCCTAAAGGCTATAAAGACATTTCTCAAGGCGAAAAGCGGCAAGCATGTGGGAATGCCTAATTTCGAGTTCGAGCGCGCAAGAAAGCTCACGTTGGACTTCGAGACAGAGCCGCCTGCTCAAATGGATGGCGAGAAGGTAACGGGAAAGCACCTCGATATCTCCATCGAACACAGCGCGATCCGTGTGCTCACTCCACATGATCCGCTGTGATGACCTGCTGCGATCTTCAGCAGATAGACCGAAGCCCTCTCTAATTGCAGTAGTTATCCGGCTCGAATTGAAGCTGGCTCTCCGCGCCGCTCAGAACCGAGCGAGCTTGCTCTCTCAAATTGTTCAGTCCGCTCAAGAACTGCCTGTACATCACAACTACCAGATAGCGTCCGATGGGTGTTAAGGTTAGCTCGTCGACATTATCCTTCTCAAACGCCCTGCATGCGCGCAAAAAAGCCATCTCAGCCGGAAGCGCAGCATCCACGCTGATCCCGAATTTCTCTTTGAAGGCTTTCTTGTCGAGTCTAAGATGATAGAGCTGCAGCAAGAACCAATAGCGCTCAAAGTTTCGGCCGCCTACCTTCGTCTTGCCCATGAGCGACATCTTTCCGGATGCGATCTTTTCGTTGTACTCTTTGAGGCTGAAGGTGTTCACGAAAAGTGTGTGGTTCAAAGGCGTGATGGCGCCGCTTCCGATAGCCGGATACTCCTCGTAGGAAACTGCATATTCCTCAACCATAAGTCCTTGATCGTCTTGACCTTCAGGAAGGCGTCTGTTGAACGTCCAAAGCGTCTCGCGGTCGAAGATGGGGTCTTTGCCGCCGGTAAGCACACCGTCGATGATCTGATAGTAACGGTACTCTTGGTCATAATCGATGACGCCAAGCGCCTGCTCAAGCTTTTTCATCGTGGCGTTTGATTTATAGAGCGGGGAAAACGTTGTCTGCCTGCACCCGCAAAGCGACACCTTCTCCAAATCGTCGAAAAGGATATCTTCGGTTTGCGTTGGGAAGTTGAAGATCATATCGACATTGACCGACGTGAAATAAGGATTGGCCTCAGCAAGCCTCTCGAGGATTTCTTCGCCGCTGCCATATTTATGATATCTGTCCATCTGCTTGAGAAGGTCGTTATTGAAGCTCTGCACACCAACAGAGAGCCTTTGCACACGGCCTTTCATCTTCTCAAGATACGGCCCTATGAGGTGGTTCGGATTCGTTTCGACCGAAACCTCTTTGATGTTGAAGTTGTCCTTGGCAACATCGATCGTTTCGCACAACTCGTCGATCATGACAGTAGGTGTGCCGCCGCCAAAGTACAGCGTTTCGATATCGTATCCAAGCTCAGTGAGCATGAGCATCTCTTTGCGCAAGCTCTCGAAGTAAGGACGCGCTAGGTCTTCTTGGAAGGGATAGCGATTGAAGCTGCAATACGGGCAGAGCACTTCGCAAAACGGGATGTGGATGTAGAGCATGTAGGAGCGATTGGGATCAGCCTTTGGCATGTGAGTCTCTTCAAGAGGATGAAGCCTCAGTTGCTTCTTGATCATATCGGCCGTGATGCGTGAGAGCAGGCGTTCTTTCAGCATGTGAGATCCTTAATGTCGTTTTGTGCTATATCGGTGGCGCGAGCTTTCAAGCCTGTAGGGGCTCGTATTTTTGTCCTTGCGTCGCGCTATTTGGTTTGTTTTGTTCAATTCTACATTGTTGGGGATATCGACTTGGATGTAAAGCGCATAGTTTCCGATCGACCGAAATGGCGTGTTATAAGGCGGTTTGGCTTTGGGTAAAGGCTGAGCGGGCAAGTTGCTGATATGATTGATCTGACGATAAGACTCCAACATCCAAGGAGGATAAGATGGGTTTTCTAAAGGGTAAGACAGCTATCATCACAGGCGCAGGATTGGCGAAGCTCAAGGATGGATCTCCTGGAGCCATCGGTTATGGGATCGCGATAGCGTATGCCAAAGAGGGAGCCAATCTTGTCATAACAGGACGCAATGTTTCAAAGCTCACAGGTGCCAAGGAAGAGCTTGAGCGCGAATACGGTATCGAGGTGCTGCCTGTGCAGGCAGATGTTAGCGCGAGTTCAGATAACAAAGCGGTCGTTCAAAATGTGATCGACAAGGCTATGGAGAAGTTTGGGCGTATCGATGTCCTTGTGAATAACGCTCAGGCATCCGCATCAGGTGTCACTCTTGCAGATCACAGCACCGATCAGTTTGATCTGGCCATCTATTCGGGGCTTTACGCCACCTTCTACTATATGCAGGCAGCCTATCCGCATCTTAAGGAGACGAAGGGCTCTGTTATCAACTTTGCTTCCGGTGCGGGACTTTTTGGCAATTACAGTCAGTGCGCATACGCCGCTGCCAAAGAGGGAATTAGAGGAATGAGTCGTGTGGCAGCTACTGAGTGGGGACCTGACGGCATCAATGTGAATGTCGTCTGTCCGCTTGCCTGGACAGCAGCACTCGAGAACTTCCAAGAGCAGTATCCGGATGCTTTCGAGGCAAATGTGCATATGCCTCCGATGGGCCACTATGGAGATGTCGAGCAAGAGATCGGACGTGTGGTCGTTCAGCTGGCCAATCCGGATTTCAAGTTCATGAGTGGCGAGACCTTGACCCTTGAGGGTGGTATGGGACAGCGCCCGTAATCCGCGTCGGAGGAATAATCAGCGGACTTCAACGTAGGGACGTACCTCGAAACTCTTTTCTCGTCGGTATTGTTTCTCTGGTCAGCGGCTTCATGCTGGAGGATTATGAGGACTTCAACATTCGGGAGGAGAAGCTGTGACTGAAGAAAATAAACTGGGAAAGAAAATCACCGCCCTTCGTGAAGCCCATCATCTAAGTATCAAGGACCTCGCTGATCGTTGTAGCTGAGATGTGGATGTCATAGAACAGCTTGAGGCTGGCGAGGTCCCCCCATCTCTTGCTCCTCTTATCAAATTGACTCGCGCACTGGGTGTGCGCCTAGGAACGCTTATGGATGATGATGAGGCGTTTGGTCCTGCATACTTTGATGCGGCTCAAATGGAAGAGGTCGAGTGTGTAAAAAACACTGCAGACCGCTAAGGATGCTGGTGATTTAAGTTATTTCAGCTTGGCAGCCGGTCGTCCTTCCCGTCATATGGATCCCTTTGTGATTACGGTAACCCCTTCAGGTGAGGCATCGCATAAGCTTGACAGCCACGAGGGTGAAGAGTGGCTCTATGGTATGGAGGGCTGCATCGAAATCGAATACGGCAACGATGTCTTTGTCCTCCACCCCGGCGAGACTATCTATTATGATTCGATCGTTCCGCATCAGGTACGGGCACATGACGGACAGAATATGAAATTTCTGGCTTGCGTGTACATGCCATTTTAGGGGACGATATGGATACTGAAGCAAGGAAGCCCATTCCGGGCGATCCTGATTATCCGCTGCATTCCGAGCTGACGATCGGCGATTATTTCAAGGAACAGGTAGCTATCGAGCCCGATCATGAGTTTGTTGTCTATCCTGATCGCGATTTGCGCTGGTCGTACAAAGATTTTGACGAGCGCACCGATCAGCTTGCCAAGGGCTTGATCGCTATTGGCATGAAGCTGGGCGATCACCTCGGTGTGTGGGCGCGCAATATTCCCGACTGGCTTACCTTTATGTATGCGTGCGTTTATTCGCACGTGTCCGGGGTACGAGGGTCTAACCGAGGATGATGTTCGCGAATGGGCTATTCCGCGCATTGCTCGTTACAAGGTTCCAAAGCGTGTGTTCATCGTGGATGATTTTTCCTATGACTCCTTCGATGAAGGTGCAGAAGTTCAAGCTGCGTGAGATGGCTGAAGAGCTGGTTCACGGCAGTGTGGGCGAAAAGCAGGAAAAAGCTTACGTCAAACGCTTCTTGACTATGAGCTCGAACGGGGAAGTTCGAGCTCTTCTTCTTGCTCAAGCGGTGTGAGGACAGGTGTGGTGAGGACGGTGCTCTCTTTACTCGCTTTAAGGGATGTGCGTACTGCATCGATGCCGACAAGGACAAGCCCACACCAGATGCAGCCGAAGCACACTGCATGAGCCAAGGTGAAAGGCTCTCCGTTCACAAAGACTCCGATCATAAGCGCGATAGTAGGACTTAGATACTGGATAAAACCGAGCAACGTCAGTGGAATCGAGTTCGCGGCGCTCGCAAAGAGGATGAGCGGCATGGCGGTGATGGCTCCGCCGCCGATAAGCAACAAGGTGGTGATCCATCCTGACAGCGAGCTGGTATCTTCCCCAAACGCATGACCCCCCGTTATGGTTGCAAATACAATGGCGAAAACAAGCGCGACCGGAGCCATGACGACGCTTTCAACTGTAATTGCTTCAACGGCAGGATAGCCACCCTTCTTCTTCACCGCGCCGTACAGACCAAAACTGATTGCAAGGATAATCGAGATCCAGGGAAAAGACCCATAGTTGGCGGTAAAAAAGACAATGCCAACACAGCACAACGATACAGCTGCCCATTGAAGTGGTGTCAGTTTTTCCTTGAATATAATCAGGCCGAGCAAGATCGAAACAAGCGGGTTGATGTAGTAGCCGATTGAGGTTTCGACGATGCGATCGATATCAACGGCAAAGATGTAGGTACTCCAGTTCAGGGTTATGAGAATTGATGCGGGAATGAGATAGCGTAGAGCTCGTCGGTCTTTAAGTAGACCGACGAAATCCCAGCGACCAACGAAGCAGATGATAACGGTGAACACACAGCACCAGATGATGCGTTGTGCGATGACTTCTAACGAACTAACGTGGCTGAGAAGCTTCCAATACAGAGGGAAAACGCCCCACATCAGATAGCATCCGAAGGCGGCAATGATGCCGCGCCGCATCCGCTTTTTCAATATGTCTGCACCGTTTTCCATAGTAAACATTATCGCACTGAATGTTGCAAGGAAGAGGCATCGCTTTGGATGCATGCTTATAATCGTGTCATGAGTATGTATGAGTGACGGTTAGATGGCCTCCCAGTTAAACGTGATGTTATAGAGTTGGCTTCCGCCATTTTTGTAGACCTGTATGGATTAGTTTGAAGGCTGATCGGTTTTTCGATCGAGGCGCAAAAGGACGTTATGCGTCCTCCTTACTTCTCTTTGAACGCCTTGGTGCGTTGAATTAAAATTGCACCGATAAGGAACGGCATCCAAAACACTATCCCGCGATAGACCATGATCACAGCCATGCCAGCGGCTTGATCTATTCCAAACAACGTGAATGCGACAAGGACAGCCGCCTCCACAACGCCGACGCCTTGCGGTGTGAACGAGATCATGGCAAATAGGGTGGCAACGACGTATCCGCATACAAGCGCCTGAATGTCATGAACCCCGAATGCGGCTCCTGTAGCTGAGAAGCATGCCATCTCGAATGAGCTCGCGAGCAGTGCAAACAGAAACGCCCTGATCGTTATCTTGGGATTTTTCGCCATCAGGCCGGCTGCTTGTGAAAAGGACTCCACCGTGCTCTGCGCCCATGGATCGATGGGGCCTTTTTTGAATTTGCGGGCGATCCTGTCAACAAAACGCTCGATCGGTTTCAGAAACTTGAGAACAAGATGCGGTTTTGCTCCGCCAAGGATCATGACGGTAACAAGCCCTCCAACAAGCGCTATTGCAGCAAGTCCTAGAAGAAGCCATCCAGGTTGCAGACCTACCGTGAATGTGAGGATTCCAAAAGCTATGAGCATGATGATGACGAATCCAGAGTCGATCGACAACTGCATCAAAAGCGCGGCGCCAGTTGCTTTTCCTGCAGGGATGCCTTGTTTTGAGGCGTCATCGACAACAAGCGTGGTTCCGGCGAGATTGAACGACGGAGCGATAGTGTTGACGAAAAACGTTCCGAAAACGAGCTTTATGCCTGTCGGAAAATCGATCTTCGATCCCACGGAGCGGAAGCACCACGTGAACTGAAATCCCTGTGAGAAGTATTTTCCCAGCTGAAACACGACCGCAAGTATCAGAAATAGAGGAGAACCTTTTTTGACCGTTTCAATGAGGCTTTCAAGCTGATCGCCGCGCATAAATATCACAGCAAGAACGATTATGACGATGAGTCCGATAAGGATAAGGCGCACATTTCTAGACATGCCCTTTTTGCGTTCGGTGGGCGCATCCGTCTTATTCGCGGACGGATCGGCAGTATGTGCCGTGTCGGCACCGGTGCTTTTCTGCGGTATTGTGGATACGCCCTCGATCGGCTTCTTGTCTTTTTCTCTCTTTTCAGCTGCCATGATGATTCCTGTCTGACTTCTAGCGTAATGCGAGTTCGAGATATGATGCTATGCAACATGCGGCGAACCCGATGATTATGATAACGAAAACAGCGTTGGCGACCTGAGGTCTTAGCAGGGAGAACCCTTCGCATACGAGCGGGAATATCACCCAAACATAGAGCACCGCCATAAGTCCGATGCCAAGGTCATTCACGATCCAAGCCTGCCCGAAAATATTGCCCGGAAGCGTCGAGTTGTCCCAGTAAGGGTATTCTCCAAATTGATCAGGCTGGTTCACGAGCCAGCCGATGACGCATTCCATAACAGCAGCGAGTAAAACTGTGATGACAAACGTTTCAAGAAGCGCCCCCCAAAGCGTCTTTCTGTGCATCACAATAATCTCTTTGAGCGGCTCGATTACAAGGGTCATTCCCACAGCACCGAAGCCATAGACCCAATAAGGGTGATACCAAGGATCTGTCCAGACGACGTAATCTTCCGATACAATCCCAAACAAGCGATCCATCGCGATGCACCAAGGAATCTCCATCCAATGCCCAATGATGGTGATAAGACAGAAGCAAACCGCCAACGCGCGCCAGAATTCCCAGTTCTTGGGCGCAAAGTATCCTACTTCATCTTTCTTGGTGATCTTATGAAGCTTTTTCTTGGACATTACGATGCCCCCATCATCCTATCTTTTCAAATATGAGATTACCCTTAGCTCCACGGTTTTTTGGGCTTGCAACGCTATGTTTTATATTTCGTTTATATACGGTGAGCTATTTGGGATGAAGGCAATAGTCCTATTTTTTGACACTTCAATGCGGCAACAAAAAGCCGACAAATGTCAGATGTCAAAATCAGGCGTTGTTGCAGGTGATAGATTTGTATCCATGGCGCAGCACGACAGATGAGGATGAGATGCCGGCTTATTTCAAACTGCAGAAGATCGATGCGAAGAGCAAAAGTTCGAATCATGCAGAGATGGTGATGATCGAACGGGATGAGTGCTATGAGTGCGCTATGCCTACTGTGGCCTCGATCACATTCAAGGAATTCAAGGAGTCGGATCTATATGAGCTTGCGCCTAAGTTCTCTCCGCTGAAGCTGATGAATCTCGATAATAATTTCGCCGAGGATTATCCGGACTACATTGTAGGGTCATTTTCAATTCCCTCGAAGGAGACGCATCCAGACGAGCCTTCTGATTTCGCATTTTATATGGATAAGAACATCCTTGTGTTTATCGATGATAGCGGGTTTTCCAAGAAACTGCTCAAGGGCATAGCAGGGAGCGGAATGATCACCGGGGCCTCTACAGCGCATTGTTTGCAGCTGTTTTTGAAGGTGATGCTAAGCGATGACATGGTGTTTTTGAGTAAGCTTGAGGATGAGATGGAGAGTATCGAAGAGAGCCTGTTGGTTAAGCACTCCGAGATAGATACGCCTGTGATCATGGGATATCGTCGTCTTGCGATACATCTCAGTTCATTTTACGAGCAGATAACTGCGATGGCATCACTTATCTCGGATAACGAGAACAAGCTGCTTACACATGAGGAGACCCAGATCTTCAGGCATATTTCTAATATGGGCTCGCGGCTGGCTTCGCGTACGAATACTTTGAAGGAATACAGCTTACAACTTTGTGAAATGCAGCAGACTCGTATCGATATGCAGCAGAATTCGATCATGCAGGTACTTACTATAGTCACAGTTTTGCTCGCACCGATGACGCTCGTAACTGGATGGTTTGGTATGAATCTGAATGTCATGCCGGGAATCGATGTGGAGTTCATGTGGCTTGCGCTATTGATAACATTTGTTGTTTGCACAGGATTTCTGCTGGTAATTTTCTATCGCAAGAAATGGCTCTGATCTTAAAAGGTTGAACGCGCTCGCTATTTTGCGGTTTCATTACATCTTTCATACATTCTTCTCACCGTTGTGTGGATAAGCATGGCGGGCATCTCGCTTTATTTAGAATCGGTTTCATGAATACATTTCGCTTCACGGCCGTTAAGAGGAGGAAGCTATGATGGAAAAGAAGGCGAGTGCATTAAAGCCGCCTGAGATGACAAGGAGAGGGTTCGTTAAAGCATCAGCTGTGGCTGCTGCGGGTATCGCAGGTGCTGGTGCGGGCGCTGTTGCTTTCAACTCTGTGCCGGCATCGAGTGCGTTGGCGCAATCCGCTCCGCCGGAGGGTGCGTGGTATCGTACGACCTGTTCGCCGAATTGCACAGGAGCGTGCGGTACAAAGGCATTTATTCACGACGGGAAGATCAAGATGATCAATGCTGCGGCGGACTATCCGGATGCGCAGTACAACCCGCGCGGGTGTCTCAAGGGATTGTCGATCAATACGTTGGTCCACGGCCCCGACCGGCTCCTTCACCCTCTCGTGAAGGATGACGAGTCAGGTGAGCTCAAAGAGACCGACTGGGACAGCGCGCTTGATACGGCGGCGAAAAAGCTCAATGATGTGGCGGAAAAATATGGGGCAGACTCCATCGCTGTTATCTGGCAGGTTCAAGGAACGGGTCACATCCAGAAAGGCTCGATCATCCGCCTTACCAATATGATGGGTTGGTCTGCGATCGGATGCTACGAGATGAATGGCGATCTGCCGATGTTTTGGCCAGAGACATTCGGTTGCCAGAGTGAAGAGCTGGAATCGTATTGCTGGGAGGATTCGCGCTACACGATGATATTCGGCTCGAACGTGATGACAACACGCCTTCCAGATGCGCATTTTCTCAATAGGTCGCGCGAAGCTGGCGGTAAGGTGATCTGCTTCGATCCGAACTATTCGACCACAGCTGAGAAGTCTGATGAATGGATCCAGCTCAAGCCCGACACTGATGGCGCGTTTGCACTTGCTGTGGCGAAGACAATCATAGACGAGGATCTTGCCGATCTGCATTTCCTGACAGGATTCACCGATCTTCCGATTCTGATCGATGCTGAAAGCGGAAAGCGCATACTTGCTGATAATGTTTCGGGGCTCTCTACGATAGCGGCGCCGGATTATCGTCAGACCTATGTCATATCGCGAAACGGCGTGCTCACATCGCTAGATCCGGAGCATATCGGTAACACCCCTGATGCAGACCTTGATATCGAGCTGGATATTCCCATGAAGGACGGCTCGACGGTGCATGCAAAAAGCGCTTTCAAACTGCTCAAAGAACGGCTTGCCGATTACACGCCAGAAGCGGCGGCGCAGATCACGGGCGTTCCCGCCGAAACCATAGAGCGCATAGCACGTGAATGCGCAACGACCAAACCGATGCACATAATCTTTGGTGGTGCTGCAACCCAGTGGTATCACGGCGATCTCAAAGGTCGTTCGTGTGCGCTTATCGCTGCTCTAACGGGCAACATCGGGCAGCTTGGCGGAGGCATCTCTACATATGTGGGTCAATACAAGACGAGATTCAATACAGCCTCTTGGTTCCTTCCGCCCAAGCTTAACAAGAAATCCACGTGTTTTAACTATGCCGTTACTGGTAGAACTGACACTATGACGGCAACATTCCCGAAATCGGGGATCAAGGCGTTTGTTATCGGCTGGGGAAACCCGTTTGAGCAACACGATGTTGACAACTGGCTTCGTCGTGCACGCGAAGACGGTGAGATTGAGTGCGTGGTAGTGCTTGATTTTCAGCACACTAAGACGGTGGACTACAGCGATGTCACATTGCCGAGTACCTCATGGTATGAGAAGCTCGAATTGACCACGACACCTCTTCATCCTTACGTTCAGATTCAGCAGCGCATGGTGGATCCTCCGGGCGAAGCGCGTGATGAGATCTGGATCTGCAAGGAACTTGCTTGCAGGCTGAATCCGGACCTTGCCGATCAGTGGCCGGTATTCGATGCGGATCGCTCGCAGGAGGTATCTGAGGATGTCTGCACGTTGTTACTGGAAAAGGGTGGATTTCCCGTCGAGCATATAACGCTCGAGGAGCTTCGCGAGGGCCCAGCAAAGCTTGCGCACGAGAATCCGGGCGAGAAGAAGATTCCGTTTTGGAGTCAGATTCATGAAGGTAAGCCTTTCCCGACGCTGTCGCGCCCAAATGCTATAGAAGTCACAGCCAAATTCGTGAAATCCGGTCGTATTGAGTTTTACCGCGATGAGGATACGTTTCTTGAGCTTGAAGAGCAGCTTCCCTGCTACAAGCCGGCCTTTGAGGATACCGAATACAAAGCTGATCCCGAGGCACGCGAGAAATATCCATATGCCTACATCACGCGCAACAGTGTTTTCCGCGTACATTCGACTTACGTGAACAATCCGTTCATGCTTGAACTTCAAGATGAGATGCCCAAGGTTTGGATGAATCCGGAGGATGCGAAATCATCAGGAGTGGACGCGGGTGATATCGTTGAGGTATACAACTCGCGCGGTAAGGTTCAAGGCGCGCTCATCGTTGATACGGGTATGCATACCGGTCAGGTTATCTTCGATCAGGGTTGGTGGAGCCGCTACACAGGGGATGAAAGCTATAACTCGCTGATCTATCCGTGGATCAATCCGACGAACGAGGTTTACTACGTCTCGAGCGTCTGGTCGCCGAACATGGCTTGGAATGAATGCGTCTGCAACGTAAGGCTCTTGGAAAAGGGCGGTGCATTTAAGGAGGTGATGTCATGAGGTACGCGATGGCAATAGACCTCAATCGCTGCATCGGTTGCAAGACGTGCGCTGTGGTCTGCAAGAATCACAATGCGGAGCCTGAAGGGATCTGGTGGAATCGCGTGTTCTCATCAGGCGCGCCGAACTACGCTACATCTATTGAGGTGGATGGCGGTCCGAGGATGGAGTTTACGCCTGTGAGCTGCCAACAGTGCGATGATGCGCCGTGTCAGACAGTGTGTCCGACGGGAGCCACCTATACCGATGAGAATGGTGTCGTTCTCGTAGACTATGAGCGCTGCATAGGATGTAGGTACTGTATGACGGCCTGTCCGTACAATGTGCGTCAGTTCAATTGGCAAAAGCCCGAGGGCATTCCCGGCGATGATGGAACCTATACATATGGTTATCCTGCCGATGTGCGCCAAGACGGCAAGCTGGTTTACACTCCTAAGCGCCCTGAGGGCGTTGTAGAGAAGTGTACGTTCTGCGTTCAATATACGCAAGACGGTGGCATCCCGGCATGCTGTGCGGACTGTCCGGCCAACGCGCGCATCTTTGGTGACATAGACGACCCAGATTCGGAGATCTCCAAGTATATCGCCGATAAAGAGACGTTCGTTCTGGGCGAGGAGTACAACACGCATCCGAAGGTCATCTATATAAAGTCGAAGCGTGAATCGAGCAATCATTCCGGCTCAGGCGGCAAGGAAGCTGCTAAGGAAGCAGGCATGAGTACCTCAGGCAACGAGAAGGCAGGTGCATGATGAAGAACTTTATCATCCAAAACAAAGGCGCGGCGCTCATCGCGTGTCTGGTATGCATCGTTGCCGGTCTTATAGCTTGGGGATGCATGATCGGTATGGGTCTTCTCGAGACCACCGATATGAGCAATATCTTCAACTGGGGTCTACTGATCGCGATGTTCGCGTTTCTGGTGGGCTTCGGCGCGGGCTGTCAGATCGTGTCGAGCTGGATTGTTATCACGAACAAAGAAGAGCTGATGCCCTATCTTCCCATTTGCCAAGCGATCTCGCTCGGTGGTGTTATCGGTGCAGCTGTCGCCATCATGGCCGATCTCGGTCATCCGTGGCATATCCTGTCGATGTTCACTTCGCCTAATATCGCATCGCCTCTTGTTTGGGACATGATCGCGCTCACGGCATTCATCGTAGTGTCGCTTGTATGCCTGATAGCGATCGGACGAAGATGGGCGAGCCAGCGCATATGGATGTGGGTTGGACTTGTATGTGCGCTGGTGCTTCAAGTTGTAGAGGGGATGCTGTTTGCCACGATGACATCACGCGCTTGGTGGCATAGCTTCATCATGCCGATCGACTTCGTGATCGTGGCTGTCATTTGCGGGCTCACCATCATGTGCATCATAAGTGCTGCATCGAAGCGCCAAGGTTCGCTTGAAGCGGCGAAGGAGTTCGCGAAGCTCATGTTCATATTCGTCATCATCCATGTGTGCCTGTCGCTTATTGAAGTGGCCACCCTTGCATTCGAATCGACTCCAGGCGCATCGATGGCGCTCAGTCTTATAGGCAGCTATGTAGTGCTCTATATATTGGAGCTGGGTCTTGCGCTTGGTGCGGTGATCGTGCTGCGTATGAAGATCGATAAGGCCACGAAGCGAATGGTTATCATCTGTGCGTCGCTTGTGGTTGTAGCTATGTTCGCACATAGATTGATGCTGCTCTATCCGGCGATGGGTGCGGGTACTCTGTTCACGCAGCTGTCAAACGAAGCGTCTCCTTATTGGCTCTACCCGACATCGACAGGCTTCATGGCGAGCGCCAAGGAAACCTTTGCGCTCACGCAGGCCTACATTCCGTCGTTCGCTGAGTGGGTAAGCTTGCTTATGCCGCTAGGCTTTGCGGGGCTGATCGCGATTATAGGGTCGAACGTGGTCGATGCGTGGCTTGATGTTAAGGATTAGCGTTTTGATGTTGGGTATCGAGATTTAACACTTGATGTCAGGCGTCCTTCTCGTTCTAGTTTCGGATCAGTAACGACGCTTCAACAATGAAAGGGCTGTTGGGAACAGTTCAAGGGTACAGGATAGAATCGAGTTAGCACTTCAAAGAAAAGAAAGGTGGCTTCAAAATGATTGACACAAAGGACCAAGATGCACGTAAGGATCTCGAGCGCATCGAGCAGGAAGCTGTAGCAGAGGCCGAGGCATCAGTCGAGGATTTTGACGCGATGGGCGACGAGCAGGCTGCTGCAGAGGCTGCTGAGACAGCATTTGAATTCGAAGAGGCTCAGAAATAGAGCACAGATGATGAGCATATCGCATTCATGTGCATAGCGAATGCAGATCAAAGGGGCGCATTAGCGCCCCTTTGGTGTTAGTAGGAGAGATGTTTCGGATCGCTCATTTCCAAGTTCAGGCGACATCGGAGATGTCATCCGAGCCGGTGTATGTTTTCCTGTCCTGCTTGCGCGATATGACGTTTTTACTATTCGCTTCTGAGTGCCTCGACAGGATCCTTTCTGCTTGCTGAGCTTGCCGGGATCAAGCCTGCGATGAAGGACAGGAACACGCTGATGATGATCAGTATGAGTCCAGCCATCCAAGGTAGGCTCGCTACGTTTGGAACATCGAAAAGCGCGTAGACGATGGCGCTTGCCGGAATGCAGCAAAGCGCCGTTATCCCCACGCCAAGCACGCCCGAGATCAGTCCCTCAATCACCGTTTCTGCGTTGAATATCTGGGAAATGTTGCGCTTTGATGCGCCGATGGCGCGCAGGATTCCGATCTCTTTCTTGCGCTCGAGCACGCTGATATAGGTGATGACACCGATCATGATTGAGCTGACGATCAAAGAGATGGACACGAAGGCGATGAGCACGTAGCTGATCATGTCAATGATGGTGGTGACGCTGCTCATGAGCGCGCCCACTATATCGGTATAGGTGATGGCCTTCGATTCCTGTCCTGTTGAATTCATCTCATCGTTATACGCATCCAGAATGTCGATGACACCTTGCTTGGCTTCGAAGTCCTTTGCGAAGATGTCTATCTCGTAGGGTTTTTCCATCTGCGCATAATCTAACTTTGCCAAGTTGTTGTCAAACGATGCCTCTTCTGGTGTCATCATGGACATGATGAGCTCCGTCAACTCTTCTTCGCTCATGTCGAAGCTAAATGCTTGCTTGAATGCTTCTTCATCAATACTCATGGCGCTTGACATGCTCGATGCTAGACCACCCATGGCCTTTGTGAGCGCCGCTGTGATAGCCTGCTGCATTTGGGAGCTCAAGGCGGTCATGGTCTGGGTCATATAGTCGGACATATATTGTTGTATGTAGGCTTGCATGGCTGCCATTTGCTGTTCTTGGGCATCAGCCATAGCATCGGCATATTGCTTCATGATGGCCTGAGCTGAGGGTTGGGTAAGATAGCTTTGGATGGAGGCTTGGATGCTATCTGGGTCAGCCGGGTTTGGCGCTGGTTTTAACGCACCCTCTCCCAATAAACGCATGTAATCTCCAAGCATGGCAGAGATCATCTGCGCTGTTGCCTGCGTGCTCGCATCGGTACCACCAGTACCGCCTGAACCAGATCCCTCGCCGCTTCCACCGCCTAAGGCGCTTGGGTCGAATGGCGGTGGCGCAGGTAAACTGGATGAATCAAAGTTGATATCCAAACCGGACAGGTCGAGTTTCATCTTGCTCTCGTCGAACTTGAACGCCGCAGAAAGTGCATCTGTGTCAATGGTAAAGAGGTTTTCCATACCAAAGTCGTCTTCGCTGTTGCCATCTTCGGTCTCCTCGGCGAAGGTTTTTCCATTGAAGACATCCACTGACGGTTCGGCTAGCTGATCCTTCACGATCTGGGTCTGTCCTGCCATCTCGATCAGATGATCTGTTAGTGCTGGCGTGTAGTAGATGCCTGAGCTCATCATGGTGGAGTTGCCGTCATCCTTAGGCTGAATGATGCCTGAAATGACCAGATCCTCGCTGTTCGCGATGACGCCCTTCATATATTCTTCGTCACCTGATTTATCCACCCAAACGCCAAACTCCTCGTCGTACTGGTAGAAGTCGGCCGAGCATACGAGTTTTAGCTTTAAGTCCAAGAAGTCCCGATAGGTGAACTTTTCATCATCGTCGATCTCGGTGGTGAATTCCTCTTCATTGACAAATGCTCGAACCATCTCGTCCATGACCGCACGATCTCGTAGTCCTAAGATGTAGAGCAGAAAATCGCTCACAGATCCGTTGTGGGTCAACACGAGCACGCATTCGTTGGGTTTTTCCGGCCAGTGGCCTGCCTTGACATCGTAGCCTTCTTTGGCCATATCTACTGTGCCCATCATCTGTGCGAACATATCGGTGCTCATCATTTGGGACATGATGCCGCTTGATGACATGCCCGATCCGATGCCCATCGAGGCAAATGTTGTGTCCGGGTTCACCTGCGTGACGCCATCGGATGTGTCTGCCAGAAAGACGTTGGCCACCACATTGTATTTGTATTCGATATCATTCACATACTGATCTATGCCGCTATCGCCGCTTTCGAGGAATTCCTTCAGCGATGCCAGATCATTCGATCCCACGCTGTCGAACATGCGCCCCATGATGGCCGCCTCGTTCACCACTGTATCATCACCCGAATCCGCTGCTGCGCCATCTTCGGTGCCGTCATCAGTGGTGGCGCCCATTCCCATGGTGGATACCATCATGGAGGTCATGTCGAATCCGGTGGAGGTGATCTGGAGCGGATAGGAGGACAAGGTTTCCTCTTCGACGCTGGCTATATAGTTGTTGACGCCGTTTGCAAGCGACAGGATAGCTGCGATGCCGATGATGCCGATCGACCCCGCAAAGGCCGTCATGATGGTGCGACCTTTCTTGGTCATGAGGTTGTTGAATGAAAGCGACAGCGCCGTTAGAAAACTCATGGAGGTGCGGCGGATCTTTTTCTTTGACTTGCGGATTTCTGAAGCGGTAGGTGCGAAGGGGTCTGTGTCGTCTGTGATGTGTCCATCGGCTAAGTTCACGATGCGCGTTGCATACTGTTCAGCCAGTTCAGGGTTGTGCGTAACCATGATGACTAGGCGATCGTTGGCGATCTCTGTGAGAAGATCCATGATCTGCACGGACGTTTTGGAATCGAGCGCGCCGGTGGGTTCATCAGCAAGAAGAATCTCAGGGTCGTTGACGAGCGCGCGTGCGATAGCGACGCGCTGCATCTGCCCGCCAGAGAGCTGGCTGGGCTTCTTGTTTATGTGATCAGCGAGCCCCACGCGACGCAGTTCGGCGATGGCGCGTTCGCGGCGCTCTTCATGGCTGACGCCTGAGAGGGTCAAAGCAAGCTCGACATTTGCAAGCACGCTTTGGTGAGGTATTAGGTTGTAACTTTGAAAAACGAAGCCGATGCGGTTGTTGCGGAAGGTATCCCAGTCGCGGTCGGTGTAGTCTTTGGTCGAGATGCCGTCGATCACGAGGTCGCCTGAATCGTAATGGTCGAGCCCGCCGATGATGTTGAGCATGGTGGTCTTGCCCGACCCCGACGGACCTAGTATCGCTGCAAATTCGTTGTCGCGGAAATTGATCGATACACCGTCTAGTGCAACCTGTGTGAAATCGCCTGTGGTATATGACTTATAGATATCTTTGAGCTGAAGCATTTGATTATCCGTCCTGAATAGGCCACGATCGTTTTTAACAGCCTATTCTACAACTATAACGGACCTGTCGGATATCAAATATTTTCCAGTATGCTCTCTATATGTGTGCGATAGCGCTCCACGACCCTTTTTGGAGCCATTATCCGCACGTCGCCTGCAAATTGCGCGATCTTGCCGAAGAACACAGGTGACGGTGCTACCTTTACGCTCATCTTCGCCCATTGATCGTTAGGAATATCTTCGCTAAAGGAGGATGTCGATTCGGGCTCATAGGGGGAAGATGTGGTGTCGTCCTTGCCGAACAGATCGACGATGCTGCTCACCAGCTTCTCTTTCACGAGAAGCGTCACGCGCACAGGTTGCTCATCGAACATTCCCGGCGTTCGACGCTCGTAGCTGGCTATGTCGAAGTCGGCCGGCAGCCTATGCGCGCAAGGCGACTTTTCTAGCACCAGCACGCCTTCCATCCTGTCCACGCGATAGATCTTCACGTTGTCATAGGAGTTATCATCGTAGACGCCGAGGTAGTAGCGCTCGTCGGTGTAGATCAGGAAAAGCGGCGTCTTTATGCGGAGCTCTTCGCCCTCGCTTAAAGTGGGCACAGAGTCCATCTTCGAATTCAGCCTAACGTATCTAAAGGAGATGTCGCGCTTGTCGGCGATGGCGTGCTGTATCTTGTCAAGCGCATCGAATACTGAATCGTTTTGAACCTTCACGCGCCCGCTAACGTGGATCTGCGAGCAAAGGTCCTTCGCTTGATCGTTGGATACGAGCGATCTGAGTTTGGAGATAAGGGCCTCGGAGTTGGCTTGTGTGATGGATCTCGAGCTTTGGACGGCATCGATGAGCAGCATTAGCTCCGAGCGTTCAAAGAGCCTGTCGGAGAGATAGTACTGGACAGGGCGCTTGGCGATCTTGCCCACCGTGAAACCGAACTCATTCAAGGCGGCGATATCCCGATAGAGAGCTTTTCGTTCGGATGTGATGCCAAACCCGGCAAGGCGTGTCTGAATCTCGGGAAGCGAAAGGCCGTGACACTCGTCCGTTTCCTCGTAGAGGATCTTCATCAGGTATAGCAACCGGGGTTTTGACACAGTGTTATTCACATCCTTGAGACTTTTCGATGATAAGAATCTTAAGCAAGAAGGCTGGTGCCGTAAAGATGGATGCTGTCCGGAGGTGACCGTTTCGTTAAATTTGGAAAACGAAGGGTGCCATCGCGGGCTTTTGTGCAACAATCTAGTCTTTGAGAAAAGCCGGATGAGCGGTGATCTGCTGCATCCGTTGATTGGGCAGCGAAGATGCGAAAGTCTTCATGCGCTGCGCTATATATGAAAGAAGCGGGCGTTTTGCCCTTGTCCATAGGAGAGGAGTGCCGATGCTCATAGGGATACCAAAAGAGGTCAACGTCGGCGAGACCCGTGTTGCCGGGTCGCCTGAGACGGTGAAGAAGCTTTTGAAGCTCGGCTATGAGGTCTGCGTCGAGCGGGGAGCTGGTCGTTTGGCTAGTTTTCCGGACGAGGCATATGTGGAGGCCGGGGCGCGGATCGTAGATAAGGATGAGGTGTGGGCCTCTGATATCGTGGTGTGCGTGGATATGCCTACCGATTCTGAGCTTGCGCTCATGCACAGAGACGCGATGCTCATAACGCGCATGCGCATGGAGGCCAATCCGGATCTGGTGGAGGTTTTCGCAAGTCGCGGACTTACAGCGCTTGCAATGGATGCAGCTCCTCGAATCTCACGCGCGCAGTCGCTCGATGTGCGATCGTCTATGGCTAATCTTTCCGGATACAAGGCGGTCATTGAGGCAGCCAATGCCTTCGGTCGCCTGTTCGGAGGGCAGATGACGGCTGCGGGCAAGGTACCCCCGGCCAATGTGTATATCATCGGAGTCGGCGTGTCTGGCCTTGCTGCCATCGGTACTGCATCTTCGATGGGGGCGCAGGTCTATGCTACCGATGTGCGTCCGGAAGTGGCCGATCAAGTGGAGTCTTTGGGTGGAACATTCGTTGAGATCCCGGTTCGTCAGAAGTCGACGGATGGTTATGCTAAGGAGATGACCGGAGACGAGCAAGCTCGTGTGCGCCAGGTATATGCCGAGCAGGCGGCGAAGTCCGACATCATCATCACCACCGCACAGGTCCCCGGACGTCCGAGCCCACTTCTTTTGGATGAAGAAGCGATAGCCGGAATGCGACCGGGGTCGGTGATTGTCGATCTGGGAGCGTCTGAGCTCGGGTCGAATACGGCGCTCACCGTGCCTGATGAAATGATACGCACCGACAACGACGTCACGATCATCGGCTACAGGAATCTTCCCGACAAGCTGCCCGAACAGGCATCGCAGCTTTTCGGCAACAACGTTGTGAACCTGTTCAAGCTGCTGACGCCTCAAAAGGACGGCAAAGTTGTTCTCAATGAGGATGACGAGGTCATCCGAGCAATGACGGTCTGCATCGACGGCAAGATAATGTGGCCGCCGCCTCCGGTGAATGTGAGCGCGGTGACGCCTGCGGCCGAGGAGGCCGAAGTTGCAAAAGCCAAGACGCAAGCAGGTGAGCAGCAGGAGAGATCTGCGACAAAGGGGCTTTGGTGGAAGATTCTGCTCGGCATTTTGGGTATTGCGCTTATCTTGTGCGCACCATCTGAGATGCAAGGACATTTCGTCGTGTTCGAGCTGGCCATCGTGGTTGGCTTTTACGTCATCACCAGTGTTACGCATACGCTGCACACGCCACTCATGTCGGTTACGAACGCTATTTCGGGGATCATCATAGTAGGCGCGATATTGCAGATCGCAAGTCCTGATCCCTTGATACAGGCGCTTGCGTTCATTGCTATTGTGATCGCTTCGATCAATATCTTTGGTGGGTTCCTCGTAACGAACCGAATGCTCAAGATGTTCCAGAGGAGCTCTGATGAATGATGTACGGTATGCATGGTTTGGGATTTGATCCTGCTACGTTCATGATGATGATCGGCATAGAGCGTTTCCAGTCGCTGGCATATATACTGGCGGCACTGCTGTTCATACTGGCACTCGCCGGCTTGTCGAAGCAAAAAACAGCACGCCGCGGCAACTTCATGGGTGTTGCGGGAATGACCCTCGCTGTGGTGGCGACCATCACGTTCGCCATCGGCTTTACCGCTCCTATAGCGCCTAAGCTTGCTCTTACCGGCTTGGGACTCATTATTCTAGCTATGGCTATAGGTGCCGCGATCGGTACGTGGCGTGCCATGAAGGTGCAGATGACGGGCATGCCTGAGCTTGTGGCGATGCTCCATTCGTTCGTGGGTGCTGCCGCGGTGCTCGTCGGGTTCAACTCATTTTTGGCCGACCCGGGCGAGCCTAGTGTGGATAACGTATGGCATATGGGAGAGGTGGGCCTTGCCGTTTTCATCGGCGCTGTTACGCTTACTGGCTCTATCGTGGCCTATCTGAAGCTTTCGGCCAGGATCTCAGGTAAACCTCGCACGCTTCCAGCTCACAACGGCATCATCGTCGGCGCAATCATCATAACCCTCGTGCTTATCGGGCTCTTCACCACGACGATCGGCGTACAAGGAGGATTGCCGCTGCTTGTCGCTATCACGATGATATCGCTTGTGCTTGGTGCCTATCTTGTGCTGGCCATCGGCGGGGGAGACATGCCCGTTGTTGTTTCCATGCTCAACTCGTATTCGGGATGGGCGGCGGCTATGGCTGGATTTACGCTTGGCAACGACCTTCTCATCATTACAGGCGCGCTTGTGGGATCTTCTGGCGCTTATCTTTCCTACATCATGTGCCAAGGCATGAACCGCTCGTTCATCTCGGTCATCTTGGGCGGTTTCGGCGGAGACAGCGCTCCTGCATCGTCGGGCGAGGCCAAGGACTACGGCGACTACACTGAGGCCACCCCGGAAGAGGTGGCGCAGATGCTCAAAGATTCCAAGCGCGTGGTCATCACGCCTGGATACGGCATGGCGGTGGCTCAAGCGCAGTTTCCTGTTGCGGATCTTACGCGACGACTTCTCGATCAAGGCGTGGATGTGGTGTTTGCGGTACATCCTGTGGCCGGTCGTATGCCCGGACACATGAATGTGCTTCTTGCCGAGGCGAAGGTTCCATACGATAACGTGCTCGAGATGGATGAGATCAACGATGATTTCGGTGATGTAGATACCGTGCTTGTTATAGGTGCAAATGATACGGTCAATCCTGCAGCTGAGACCGAGCCTGATTCGCCTATCGCGGGCATGCCTGTTATGCGCGTTTGGGATGCAGGAAAGGTTATCGTGTTTAAGCGTTCAATGGGAAATGCTGGTTATGCGGGAGTGCAAAATCCGCTGTTTTTCAACGATAACACCGATATGCTACTAGGCGATGCGAAAGAATCGGTGGATAAGATCTTGAGCTCTCTGTAGAAGAGCTCAAGATCTTTCGTGCTAATCTAAAACAATAAGTTCGTAGTTTTTGGTTCCATATCCTTGGCGTACGGCATCATCGATGATCTTCATGCCGTTTTTTGAGTTAATGCGCTCAAGCAGGCGATTGCGACCGGGATCGTCAGAGTTAATGACGGCATCGAGACACGCTTGATCTATGGCGATCGGGTCTATGGACGCGAAGATTCCGATATCACCCATGCATGGATCTTCCGCAACCGCGCAGCAGTCGCAATCGACAGACAGGTTGCAAGCGATGTTCACGAACGCCAAGTTGCTTTTGAAATGATCTACGATCGTTCCTGCTGTCTCGGCCATCGCTTCGATGAAGTCGTCCTGTGATCCGTGCTTGTTCCAAAAATCATCCTGATCAAGAGATGCGCCGCAGGTATGGATATTCACCTTGCCCTTATTGGAAGCGCAGCCGATCGAAAGCTGTTTGAGCGCGCCGCCAAAACCGCCCATGGGGTGACCCTTGAAATGCGAGAGCACGAGCATAGACGCGTAATTGGCAATATGCGATCCGACGAGGTTTTCCTTTATGACGCGTCCGTTTTCGATGGGAAAGACGATATCATCGTCATCGGCATCCATGATGTCCACATCGAAGTACTTAGACCAACCATGATCAGCCATGAGCTTCACATGCTTGTCGGTGGTATCGCGCGCGCCGGCATATGCGGTATTGCACTCCACGATAGTGCCATCGACCTTCTCGACCATAGGCCTCATGAACTCCGGATGGAGATAGTTCTGGTTTCCCTCTTCGCCGGAATGCACTTTGACGGCTACTTTGCCGGGAAGCTCCACGCTGAGCGCCTCAAAGACTTTGATCACGCTCTCAGGGCTTATGTCTTTTGTGAAGAATACTTTCGCTTTTTCCATTTCGACCTCTTTCTTTGTTTGATCTTTGTGAACATGTCGGCTTTTATAGTTCGGGGGTATAGCTTTTGTTTTTCTTGTCGCTCGAGTGCGGCTTTCAAGATGTAGCTTTCAAGATGCGGTTCGAGACATTAGGATCCATCGCTTCGATAAGGCTTAGAGCGAACTAGAAGGCGCTGCGTCGGATGCCCACACCGAGGAAGAACACGGAGGCGAACGCGCTTATCAGGGAAAACGACAGGAGAAGAATGTGCGTCGTGTCGCCTGTGCGCGCAAGCGTCGCATTTGGATCGGAGCTGAGCGATGTTGTGTTTGGTTGAAGGTTTTCGACTATGTACCCGCCGCTGTCTGCATCCGATAGCGGGTGGTCTCCTTTCGAGATTTTGCCGACATTCGCATCGCTGGGCGCAGTGGAGGTCTCGACATTCTTGCTGTCATTCAGCGGATGATCCGATAGATCGCCTGTGTCTGGATCCGATGAAGAACCTGAAGCGGAGTCTTTTTCGTCAGTGCTGTCATCGTGCTTCGCCTCCTCAGGGTTGGGATCGCTGGAGTCATCAGGGCCTTGGCTGCTCAAAACATCCTCGGCGGGTGCTTTGCTTTCATCCGTGAGATCGGCAGGCTCTCCAAAAGCTTTTATCATCACGTTGCCAGCTGTGAGGTTGATGTTTGCAAGAGGTTGCACGATCTGAGATGCAGACACCTCACTCCAAGTGCTGCCCTGCATGATGAAGCTCTCGCCGGGATTTGATATGGCTTTTGAGCGTATCCCGCTGAAGCTATAGGAGTTGTTTGACGTTCCGCACTCCACGCTCGTGAACCATTTGTTGCCCGATGCGATCTCTTGCACGACGGAAAACCTCTGTCCGGCGCGTAGCGCAACAGGTTCGCTTAGATCGATCTGGGAGTAGAGCTGCCCGTTGAGCGTCGTCTTATTGCTTGTAGCAAGCATCCCCGAATCAGGGATGGTCGACTTCTCGTCAAGCAGGTAGATGCTCGTGGTCACGCTCGCATTGTTTTTTGGAGAGGTGACCGATATAGCGTTTAGCATCATGTCTTGAGGTGCGGTGAAGATGTTGGCTTGAAGCACGCGCGATGAATTGCCAAGCTCTACAACCGATCCGTTCGAGAAACCGAGAAGGTCATATTGAAGCGTTAGGTCGTTTTCTTCGTTATCGGTCGACGGGGTGAACCAGCTGTAGTCATCGATGGTGGCATCGTAGTAGGAGACATAGATGTATCCGGTATTGTCGATGCCCCAAGGGTATACGTTGCCGGCGGGGCTCTCTAGACTGCCGTAGCTGTTTTTCACGATCCATGCGCCATCACCTGATGGGGTGTTCGTGAAATTGCTTGCACTGAACGTGTCGTCCCATCCGACAACGGTGGCCATATGGTTGGACGTGAAATGCCTGTTCACAAATCTGCCGCCAGTATCCACGTTCGTGAATTCATCGACAGCGCCGATCTTCTTGCCCGTGTCGAGACAAAAGCTCATGGCTAGCGCGCCATGCTCCATCAAATCGTTTTTCATCACATTGATATAGGCGGGGTTTGCCTCAAAGCTGCCATCGGGCATGCTTGTGTATCCCACATTGCGAAAGCCCATTTCGTGGAGTTGGAATCCGCTTTTAGTCGCTAGGCTGCGATCGAGCGACCAAGTGGCGCTCGGGTCCCACTCGGAGCTGATCTGAGGATATCCGTACCAATCGCTCTCGACAGAGCTCACAAGGCTTTTCGATCTGTTGGCGTATGGAGCCTCGGCCTCTGTGATGACGCCTGTGCCTCTGGCTATGGTGTATGCGGCCGTAAGAGCGTTGCCGCCAGTGTTTAGAGCTCCGTTGCGAAGCTCAGTGCCTTCTCCGGCCTGATCGGGGGCACCAAGAGCATCGGCTTCGCCTGCATTTGCAAGCCAATCGGTGAAGTATGCGAGCTGCATCTCAGAAAGATCGAGATTTGCTGCACTTGCGCGACCTTGCTCAAGAAGCGCGCTCTCAAATGATGCGATCGCTGCGAATGCCCAGCATGTCCCGAAGAGATTCTGGTCTTTTATGGATGTGACGTTGCCGCGATCGCGAAGATCGTATCTGAGCGGAAGGGAGGATCTGGCCAAGCTGTATGTCGATGAGCCCTGCCCTGATCCTTCAATTGCGTTCATTTTTGGGAGAGAATAGGGCGAATCCGCTTCGACAAGACAGACTTCGAAAGGGGACACGCTGTTGGATGAAGCCTGTGATGTCATGGCAGCGATCGGTGATATGGCGAGCACGATCGCCAATAAGAACGTGCTGATCGATGCTATGAGATAACGTTTGCTCATTCAACCTCCTGTTGGATTGCAGACCCTTGGGTGATCGAAGGTTGGATTTAGCGTATGATTTCGTAGCAAGGGTGTAGTTGATAATGATACCAGATTGTTACAAAAATTAACGACAAAGTGTCAGTTAACTCTCATCTCTGGTCACGCTTGGGTTACAAAACTCCTTTTTACACAGCTATTGGTGTGAGAGAGACTATCTTTGTCACATGGAATGTGTGATATCGAAATCAATGTTGCGGCAAACCATCGAGGAGGCCTATCTGGCCTATAAAGATACCGATGGCGGGCACAACGCGGACTACATCCCATTTCTCGACAATATCGATTCAAATCTTTTCGGAATATGCATCTGTCTGGAAGATGGAGATATGATCGAGATTGGAGACACTGATTTTCTATTCGGTATTGAGTCTGTGTCAAAGGTTCACACTGCCATTCTCGTGATGCGCCAAGTAGGTGTAAAAACACTGCTCGACAAGATCGGTGCCGATGCCACAGGGCTGCCGTTCAATTCGATCGAGGCGATCCTTCTGGAAAAGAATCACCCCTCATCGCCGCTGGTGAATGCAGGGGCCATATCGGCATGTTCGATGGTGGAGCCTATTGGGGACGGGCGCAGGAAATGGAATGCGATTGTTGATAATATCGCCGAGCTTTGCGCAAGCAAGCCCGAGATAATTCAGGAGCTATACAAGTCCGAATCGGCTACGAACTTCAACAACAAATCCATCGCTTGGCTTCTGAAGACCTATGGGCGCATCTACGATGATCCGTCGCTTGCGCTTGATCTTTACACTAAGCAGTGCTCACTTGGGGTTACGGCGCGCCAGCTTGCGATATCTGCGGCGACGATCGCCTTTGACGGGATGAATCCGGTTTCAAAAAAGCAGGTATTTGATGCAGACATCACCACAAAGATCGTCTCGCTTATCTCTACGGTGGGTTTTTATGAGACTACAGGAGATTGGCTCTACACCTCAGGCATCCCCGCAAAGACAGGTGTAGGAGGCGCGATCATGGGTGTTGTTCCTGGGCTGTTCGGCATTTGCGCCTTTTCTCCGCCGCTTGATGAATTCGGCAACTCCGTGCGAGCCCAACAGGCTATTAAATACATTGCGAACAGTCTTGGAATCAATATCTTTTCCAGCAAGAATTTTGCCGTTGCGCTCGATGATGATCCGCAGACAAATTAATAGTTGAGCAACGTTTGATATAGGTTGTAGACTATCATTGGTGACAGACTATGTGATAGTTGACGCTGTGTTTTGGCTTTTTGTCTCTCTTTCAATAAATTTCTTTATTGGATCATGAAAGCTGATTCGTCTCAGAGAGGAAAACAATAATGGTGTTCCATCATTTCGACTCGGCGAACACCGACGGGTCGATATCTTCGGACGATGTATTCGCATTTCTTGATCGTTTTCCGGGTGGTCTTTTCAGATACAAGAACGATTCGGAGCATAAACTCGATTTCATAAGCGGCGGCCTTATCGAACTTTTCGGATGCAGCAGCGCCGAGCAGTTCAGAGAGCTTACTGGCTTGACATTTGAAGGTCTCGTTCATCCTGATGATGTCGAACGGGTCTCTGCAAGCATTGCCGAGCAGATAGGGAAGGGCGACTCGGATCGCGTTCAGTACAGGATAGTCCGCGCGGATGGAAGCATAAGATGGGTCGATGATCGTGGGCGCTTGGTGGTCGATGCGGATGGCGTCGAGTGGTTCTATGTGATTCTTTTGGATATCACTGATCGCGTGGAAGAGCATATCCAGCTTGAGCACGCTAATCAACGTTTGGAGATACTGACTGCGCTTAGCAATGACGTTCTTTTCGATATCGAATGTGGATCTGGAAAAACCAATGTGTATGGAGACTTCAGAGGCCGATTCGGACGTGCGCCGAGGCAGTCGGATTTCGTTGTGCACAGGAGATGTCAGCAGCAGTGTAGCCTTGAAATAACCGAGCACGACCTTTCGCATTTTCTGGAGCAGATCAATGAGAAATCGCTCGTGGATTTCGAGACCTCGTCGGGCGAAGAAGATGAGGGACCTGTTTGGTATAGGTATCAATCGGTTGTTCTCTATGACGATGAGGGAGCTCCCGTTCGCCATGTTGGGCGTTTGCTAGATACTCAGGAGCAAGCGCTTCGCGAGAGTGACTTTCGCAAGAAGGCCGAGCGCGATCCGCTTACAGGAATATACAACAGGGCGGCTGCTCTCGATCGGATCGACACTATTCTTAATTCCGAGAAGCGCCCATGTATGCTCATCACGATCGATGTGGATGATTTCAAGGGCGTGAACGACACATTCGGTCACCTTGAGGGAGATCGGGTTTTGATAGAGCTTTCGGAGTTTTTGACTAAGGTAATGCGTAAGGAAGATGTGGTCGCAAGGATTGGCGGCGATGAGTTTCTCGTGTTTGCGGCCGGACTCGAGCCCGGCCCTGCTGCTGACAGGGTTCTGGATCATCTTGCGCGTGGGCCTTTCGCCACACAGCGCGCCACCGATCTTGCGGAATGTCCTGATGAGGATGCGAAAACCGATGAAGAACATGCGACTCCGAGCCTTAGCATCGGTGCGGCATGCTGCATGAAGCCGCCTGTGGCGTTCGAGGATCTCTATGCTGCCGCCGATGAGGCTTTGTATGAGGCCAAGGGAAAGGGCAAGGCCCGCTACCAGATGCACGTGGTAGAGTTCTAGATCGAAGCAAAATACGAGAGTATCTGTCCGCTCCAATAATCACGTAAACGAAGTGCCCGATGCAAGGATCGCATCGGGCTTTTTCGACTTCAAATGTACTTTTTGACGTCACGCTGCGCAAAGCAGGTGCGATGATCTAAGGTGATCCCAATTAAGGCGATTCACTAAACAAAATGACATTGCCGCATCTGTTGCTCGAATAAAAGTGATATGCTTTGTTGCGAAACGGGGAGCTGGAGTGAGTCCGGCTGAGAGGAAGACCAGTCTTCGACCCAAGAACCTGATCTGGGTAATTCCAGCGTAGGGACCATACTTCTTGAATCTAGGTCCCGTCAGTTACAGGCGCGGACCTTTTTTCGTGCCGGAAAGGAAGAAGATGGAATGTGCAGTTGCTATTCAGATCCTGCCGATTGATGCGGTCGACGACGATGAGGTTTGTCGCGTGGTGGATGAGGTCATTGACTTCATCAAGACACAGAGCGTCACGCTGTTCGTCGGACCCTTTGAATCTACTTTCGAGGGCGACTATGAAACGTGCATGGATGTTTTGAGGCAATGTCAGCTAGTTGCTCATCGAGCTGGGTCGAACAAGATTATGGCTTATGCAAAGATCGATTATCGTCCGCAAGGCGATCTTTTGAGTACCGATAAAAAAGTCGGAAAATACCAAGAGCTTAATGCCTCATCAGGCATTAAGTGCTAACGTGATCGCATTGATACGCCGGTAGATCCTTATGGAGAAGAGAAGAGCCATCCGTGTTGTGGCGCCCATCTTGGCAGTGGCACTGTTCTTGGTGATATGGCAGGCTGCGTGTACGTTCGAATGGGTGCCTGCATTCATGCTCCCAAGCCCGCTAGGCGTAATTTCGACACTAATTGAGGATGCCGAGCTCATATCTGCGCACGCGCTTGCGACCATAGCCGAGGCGCTTATCGGGCTTGCGTGCGGACTTGTGCTCGGATTCATCATCGCTGTTTTGATGGAGCGCTTCTACATCGTGGATGCCGCACTTTCGCCGATCATAACGATCTCGCAGACCATTCCGATCGTTGCTATCGCGCCGTTGTTGGTGCTGTGGTTTGGCTATGACATGCTGCCAAAGGTCCTGCTTGTTACGCTGACGACCTTCTTTCCTATAACGGTATCGCTTGCAAGCGGATTCAAGTCGGTCGATGAGGACGAGGTTGACCTTCTGCGCACGATGGGCGCGACACGGATGCAGATCTTTCGATATGTGAAGCTGCCAGCATCAGCGGGAAGTTTCTTCTCGGGCCTGCGGATAAGTGCCACGTATGCTGTTGTGGCTGCGGTCGTGGCCGAGTGGCTCGGAGGCTTCAATGGGCTTGGCGTATTCATGACCAGAGTGCGCAAATCGTATGATTACGAGGCGATGTTCGCCGCGATCGTGGTCATTTCGCTTGTATCACTTTTGTTCATGGGAGTAACAAAGCTGCTCGAGCGAGCATGTATGCCGTGGATGAGAGGCCGAAGGTCAAAAGATGGCGACTAAGGCGCATTAGAGCATCAGGGGCATATCGTCCAACGCGACAGCGATGTCGTTAGGCTTTGATATTTGAGAGAAAGAAGATCGAGCGCCTGTCCGATGAGATCGAGGCTCGCTCGACATAGATATATTCGACCAATAAGGAGAGATCCATATGAAAGATAAAATCGTGAAAAGAAATCCTTCGAAGGCATCTTTAGTCATCGCGCTGATAGCGTTGCTCGTATCGCTTGCGATGCTATCTTTGACAGGATGCGCAGGTAAGCAGGATGCGCAGAGCGACAAAGCCACAAATGGTGGCGGCGATGCTCTCACAAAGATATCATTCGTGCTCGATTACGCTCCGAATACGAACCATACTGGCATCTATGTGGCGCGGGATCTGGGCTATTATGAGCAGGCCGGGCTTGATGTGGAGATCGTTCAGCCTCCCGAGGATGGTGCAGATGCCCTTGTCGCGAGCGGCAATGCCGAGCTTGGAATGAGCTATCAGGATGTTATGGCGAACTATCTTGGTTCTTCCGATCCGTTGCCCGTTACCGCTGTTGCGGCGGTGATACAGCATAACACCAGTGGCATCATCTCGAGGGCCGAAGATGGTATCGAGCGTCCATCGGATATGCAGAATAAGCGCTATGCCACGTGGGACCAAGCGGTCGAGCAGGCTATCGTGAAGAGCGTCATCGAGACGGACGGAGGGGATTTTTCTACCGTGGAGCTTATTCCGGTCGGGATGAGCGATGAGGTTAGCGGCCTTCGTGCTGACATGTTCGACACGGTTTGGTGCTACGAGGCTTGGGCCGGTCAAAACGCCGCGGTCCAAGGACTTGATACGAACTATTTCAGCTTTCGCGATATAGATGAGCGATTCGATTATTACACCCCTGTGATCATAGCCAACGATGAATTTCTAGCCACCGATCCGGATGCGGTCAAAGCGTTTCTCGAGGCGACGGAGCGCGGATATCAGTATGCAGCTTCCAACCCTTCAGAGGCTGCGGATATTCTCATCAATGCTGTGCCGGAACTCGATGAGAAGCTTATTCATGCATCGCAGGAATACCTTGCCGATAAGTACATCGCCGATGCGCCGAAGTGGGGATATATCGACCCGGCACGCTGGAATGCATTCTATGCATGGATGAACGATCAGGGTCTCACCGAGAAGGCGATCCCGCTCGATAGCGCATTTTCCAACGATTACCTGCCTGAATAGGAGGAGCGGTAATGGTGAATGAAGCAGGTTCGATTCTCGAAGCGCTCGATCTTCGCGTGAGTCGAGCCGGTCGCACGGTGATCGACGATGTGTCGATAGAGCTGCACGAGCGCGAGATGATATGCCTCGTCGGGCGCTCGGGTGTGGGAAAAACGACGCTGTTTCATACACTTGCGGGCCTTATAGAGCCAGTGTCGGGCAAGGTCATCCTCAAAGGAAAGGACATAACGGGCAAACCGGGCCATATAAGCTATATGTTGCAAAAGGATCTGCTGCTGAAGCAGCGCAGCGTTATTGACAATGTTGCGCTGCCTCTTGTTGTGCGCGGCATGAGCAAGAAGGCCGCAAGAGCCGAAGCGCGATCATATTTCGCTGAATTCGGACTCGAAGGAACGCAGGATCTCTATCCTTATGAACTTTCTGGCGGAATGCGTCAGCGAGCGGCGATGCTTCGAACGTATCTCAATAATTCTGATGTCGTGTTGATGGATGAGCCTTTCAGTGCGCTGGATGCGCTTTTGCGCGTGGATATGCGTGCTTGGTATCTGCATATGATGGACAAGCTGGGCTTTGCTAGCATTCTCATCACGCATGATGTGGATGAGGCCATCGCGCTTGCAGATAGAGTGCTCGTGCTCGGCTGCGAGCGCGGCGCTACCACCAATGATCATGCCGATCTTGGTGATTCAAGTGACCGGAGCGTTGATGCGCATGCGGGAACCATCGTGGCATCGATCGATGTTACCTGTCCTAGATCCGAGCGCGACGATTTCATCTTAAGCTCCGAGGCGCTCACTATCAAAAGGGAGATATTGTCATATTTGTAAGTCGGTGCCTGAGCTTTTCATCTAGAATCTTAGGATCGTATCTTTGTAAGCCACAAGCGATTCGGCAATGGCGGATCGTGGTGTGATCGAAAGAGGAGATATATCCTGTGGAAGCTTTGGAATTGGTGCTGTTTCTTTTGTCTATAGTCGCTGCATCCAGCATCTTGGATAGATTTTTGCCCGGCCTGTCGCTTCCCATTGTGCAGATCGCGCTTGGAGCTATTATCGCAGCATTCTTCGCGCTTCCAGCATCCGAGGGTATCGATACAGAGCTGCTTTTGATCCTGTTCATAGCGCCGTTGCACTTCAACGAGTCGAGACATGCTGACTCTGGGGCTCTTTGGGCCAATCGCTGGGCGATAGCATCTTTGGCTGTAGGGCTCGTTGTGGCGATCGTCATATGCGTGGGCGCCACTTTGCATGCGCTGCTTCCTATGGTTCCCCTTGCGGCCGCATTTGCGCTAGGAGCCGCGATGGGCTCGACCGATGCGGTGGCGGTCACATCGCTATCAAAGGATTATCGGTTCTCAAGGCACCACAAAACACTGCTCGAAGGAGAGGCGTTTTTCAATGACGTGACCGGAACGGTGATCTTTAAGTGTGCGATCGGAGTTGCCGCCACAGGAGCGCTGTCGCTTACTCATGCGGGTGAAGAGTTCGCTATGGATCTTTTCGGCGGGATGATCGGCGGTGCGATCATGGGAGCGATCGCATGGGCGCTGCTCGAAGGCATCAAGCGCATCGGCGCTGATTCTCCGACGCTTCATGTGACCCTTGAGTTACTGTTGCCGTTTGTCATCTATCTAATCTCGAAGCAGATTCACATAGGAGCGGTCATCGCGGTGGTGTCGGCTGGGCTTGTGATGTCGATCTTCCCGCATCGGCACACAGCGGCCTCCGCGCGTCAGAAGCTTCAGTCGCGAGGGGTGTGGGTTACGCTCGAGTTTATTCTGAACGGGATCATCTTTGTAGTGTTAGGGATGCAGTTGCCGAGACTTCTTCATCCGGTGGCCGAAAGTGGCCTTGCTGACCCGCTCGGATTGATCCTTGTTATCTTCATCGTTACGCTGGTGCTTGAAGGCGTACGCTTCGTTTGGATTCTTGTGATGGATATGATCCACAGCAAGAGCGAGGGACATGCTGTGTCTGATTGTTTTAAGGCGAAGAGCCTTAAAGGAACGCTTGCGATGGCGTTCGCAGGGCCAAAAGGCGGCATCACGCTGTCGCTGATGCTGACGATTCCGTTTACTCTTGCAGGCGGCGAGGTCTTCCAGTATCGGGAGACTCTCATCTCGATTGCATCGGGCGTTATCTTGCTCACGCTATTGCTCGCAAATTTCGGGGTGTCGCTCCTTACGGTTCACAAGCATGCTGCCAAGAAGCGCACCGACCAGGTGGATGCTGAGATCCGGATGATCGAGCGTACTATTGCCTCGATCGAGGCGGATGCACATTTCACTGGCAATGTGCAGTTCGAGCCTGTAGATGATGACCGATACGCAGATGCTATCGAGGGAATTGATGAGCCTGCGACGATTATTGTGATGAAGCGATATGCTGATCAGTTGGACGATCTTATAGGTGCAGCGAGCAAGGATACGGCCAAGCGCGTGCGCGGGATCATCGGGCACATCAATGAGTTATATGACAGGGTCGATGATATTGCTGTTGAGGTGAAGAGCTTTGATGAGGAAGACGAGGATGATGCTGACGATGCTGGGCATTGTGCATCGAATGGATCGGGAGGATCGAGCGATCCGGCGATAAATACGAGCAGCTCCGACCCGTCGCGCCTGACAGCGCATTTCAGGAAGATCCGTGCGATCTATGAGGGCGTAGAGGATGTTCAGTCCCAGGCGCTCGCTCGCCAGCTCGAGATAATAAAGCAAATGCGCGCTTCAGGAGAACTTGATGCTGAGCAGGCTAAGGAGTTGAGGGATGAGGTGTATATTGAGCAACTTACCTTATAAATTTTTATGGAATAAAAATTTATAACGCTAAAAACCTCCGAATGCGCGCTTATATGGCGCTTTGATGCTTACCCTCGTTGGACAAAGCCAACTCGGCCGCATCACACACCATCTAAGCACACCTCGAAGGTTTTTAGCTCCCCTACGAACGACCTGCAACTTCTTAATATTTTATTGTGTTCAACCAGTTGCACTATCCCGACGAACGACCTGCAAAGTTTTGAGATTATATTGTGGTTAACCAGCTGCTTTGTCCCGACGAACGAGCTGAAATGTTTTGATATTTTATTGTGTTCAACCAGTTGCACTATCCCGACGAACGAGCTGAAGCCTTTAGAGATTATATTGTGGTTAACCAGCTGCTTTGTCCCGACGAACGACCTAAGACTTCTTGATGTTTTATTGTGTTTGACTAGTTATCTTGTCCCTCGCGAACGGTCTAGATCTTCTCCACGATTGCGGCGATGGCTTTTGCATGGCGCTCGGCATCTGCCTGCGTGGCGGCTTCCACCATCACGCGAACGACAGGTTCGGTACCGCTCGGACGAAGCAGTACGCGTCCGTTTTCGCCGAGCTCTTCCTCGGCAGTGCGAACAGCAGCAAGCACATCGGTGCTCTCGCTGACGGCTTGCTTGTCAGAAACGCGCACGTTGATGAGCACCTGCGGATACTTCTTCATGACGTCGATGGCCTCATCGACGTTCTTGCCGCTGCGTTTTACCGCCGCAATAAACTGCACGGCGGTCATGAGCCCGTCGCCTGTCGAGTTATGCTCGAGAAGGATCATGTGGCCTGATTGTTCTCCGCCGATGGAGTAATCGTTTGCACGCATCTCTTCGAGCACATAGCGGTCGCCAACCTTCGTTTGCACGACTTCGATTCCTGCATCACGCATAGCGTGCGTAAAGCCGAGGTTGCACATAACCGTGCTGACTACGGTATTGTTCTTCAGCACGCCGCGGCTTTTCATGTCGATGGCGCACACAGCCTCGACGATGTCTCCGTCGATCTCGCGCCCGGTGGGGGAGACCATCATCACGCGATCCGCATCGCCATCGTGTGCGATCCCCAGATCAGCGCCTGTTTCCTTCATGAGATCCATCAGAGGCTCAAGGTGTGTCGAGCCACATTTGACATTGATATCGAAACCGTCGAAATCGTCATTTATCACATCGACAATGGCGCCGAGCTTGCGAAGCGCTGCAGGGCTTGTGAGCGATGAGGCTCCGTGACCGGTATCGAGCGCGATATGCATGCCTTTGAAGTCCATATTCTGTGACAGGATCGAATCTACAGCATGATCGATATAGATATCGAGAGCGTCTTTGAGCTGCACGGCGAAACCGAGATCACTTCCGCAAGGCATGCATGCGAACTCATCACTTGGATCATGTGCGCCATCTACCGAAGCGTCTGAGGCGCTCTGATCAGAAGCAGATGTGCGTGTGCGCCCTTCAAGACCGCCATCGTTGATGAAAGCCTCTATGCGATCTTCAAGTGCATCTGGGAGCTTATAGCCGAAAGAATCGAACAGCTTGATGCCGTTGTACTCAGGAGGATTATGAGATGCGGAGATGACAGCGCCGCCTGCAGCGGATAGCTTGCGAACAAGAAGTGCGATTCCCGGAGTAGGAATGACGCCTGCCAAAAGCGCGGTGCCTCCGGCACTAGTGATTCCCGCCACCATCGCCGACTCGAGCATATCGCCGGAAAGACGCGTGTCCTTACCCACTATGATCGTTTTTCCTAGGAAGACGACGGCCGCCTGCCCCAGTCTGTATGCTATCTCATTGGTGAGTTCTACATTGGCGATGCCTCGCACGCCGTCAGTTCCGAAAAGTCGAGCCATATTCTTGCTCCTTTGTGGATATCCTGATTCGTTTTCAGTCGCATGTAAATGAATGCTTCCATTTTATCGTAAATGAGCTATCCGCAAGCAATGTGCTTCGATTGGCTGCAGGGCGTTGAAGATCTATCTTTTGGGATGCGTCAAACTCTATGGCGGCAGAAAAGAGAAGCCGCATCAGATGCAGCGTGAAGTTCTTGGGTGATGCGCGGAAATGCGCTGGGGCGACCAGTCAAAAAAAACGCCCCGACCCTCGAAAAGGATGAACCCACCATTCCAGGTGGGTGTTCGCAGCAGGCTTCCTGGCTTTCGTATCAACGGACACGAATCCCCATTTCACCGGCAATGTAGAACTCCCTTTTATTTAGCATCGGTCCATCGCAAAAGTGAGGGCGGGACTTATCAAAGTATATCCGATAATGCAGAGCAATGGTGTGTGAGTTGCATGTGTTTAGAATTCGACACAATAATTCAGTGGAAAGTTCGAACTGCTGTCATATGCTGTACGCTCGCAATGTGGTAGACAGTACGGGAAAACGAAAGAGGCTGCACGATGCAGCCTCTTTTCACATGATCTTAGGTTATCCGTCATTCACTGGGGGTACTCGATCCGCCTGAGTATTTCCCGACGACGATCGTGATGGTTGAACCCTTCTCCACCTTTTGCTGAGCGCCGGGATCTTGGCTCAGTACCTTACCATCGGATGATTGGTCGGTGGTGTTCTCGTATCGAACGTTGACGCCGAGCCCAAGATTTCCGATCTTGTTCCTAGCGCTTGTCTCGCTCTCACCAAGCACGCCGGGTACCGTTACGCGCTCGTCAGGACGCTTCCCGTCGGAGACGACCACGGTGATCGAAGAGCCCTTCTGTAGCTTTGTGCCAGAGGTGGGGGACTGTGATAGAACGATATCAGCCGATACGCTGTCGCTATATTCGCGGCTTCCCTCGACGAGGACGAATCCTGCGGATTCAGCCTTGGAGCGCGCGGCTTGGATGCTCAGACCCTTGAGATCAGGAACCTCTTCGTTGTTGGAGCCTTGTGACACGACGAGGTTAACCTTCGTTCCCACTTTGGCTTTGGAGCCTGCGGTAGGATCTTGGCTCATGATCTTGCCCTCTTCGATATCGTCGCTGTATTCTTTCGCAGTGTCCCCAACGGTGAATCCTGCGGTAGCGAGCGCCTTGCGCGCCTGATCGACGGTCATGTTCTTCACATCGGGCACATCGACTTCCACTGTGCCTTGTGCAACATCAAGTGTGACGGTCGAGCCCTTGGGCGCCTGCGAGCCTGCCTTCGGGTCTTGGTTCAGCACTGTGCCGGGAGCTGCAGTGTCGTCGGTTACGTTGTTGATCTTCACTTGGAAGCCGGCATCCTCAAGTGTTTGCTGCGCGGCCTCTGCCGGCTGGTTCACGACGTCGGGAACCTCGATGCGCTCTCCACCGAGTCCGAATGCGAACACGGCTCCGATGATCGCGATGGCAAGCACAGCAACTACAGCGATGATGATGTTGCGTTTCTTTTTCTTAGCCGCTTCGGCTTCATCGTCGTTGTTGCCGCGATAGGTCTGACTTGGGGCGGCATGCGATCCGCGTGTGGCGTTCATGGCCTGAGTGACCGGCATTACCTGCGTCTCGCCCATACCAGCGCCTGCCGCAGCGCCTATCGGGGCGATCACCTGTGTCTGCGCGCTCGTAAAACCGTTGTTTGCTCCTGCGACAGGACGACCAGCCAGATAGTTGTTCAGAGCCAATCGCATATCGTTGGCGGTAGCGAAACGACGAGAGGGATCCTTTTCCATGGCCCTCATGATGATGGCCTCAAGATCCGGATCGATGTCGGGGTTGAACTCGTGCGGCGCTGGCGGAATGTCCTGTACCTGCATCAATGCAACACTGACCGCATCGGGCCCGTCGAATGGAAGCGTCCCTGTGACAGCTTCATATAACACAATGCCTAGCGAATAGACATCGGATGTCGCGGTGAGGTCCTTGCCTTGAGCCTGCTCGGGCGAGGCGTAGTGCGCGGTACCGAGCACGGTTTGGGTCTTATCGGAAGTGGAGTTCTTTGCGCGTGCGATCCCGAAGTCCATGACCTTAACGTTGCCATCAGGCTGAACCATGATGTTTTGTGGCTTGATATCGCGATGAATGATATCTTGCTTGTGTGCGACAGTGAGAGCTTGGCACACCTGCGCGCCGATCTCGGCAGCCTTGCGCTGGTTGATCGGACCTCGCTGTTGGATGGCAGTCTTAAGATCGGAGCCGCGGATATACTCCATCACGATGAAATAAGTGTCATCATCGTGGCCCCAGTCATAAACATTAACGATATAAGGGCTTTGAAGATTGGCCGCCGCAGCAGCTTCTTGGCGGAAGCGCCGCGCGAAATCGGGATCTTCGGCGTATTGCGGGAGCATGACCTTAATAGCCACTATTCTCCCCAAAACGCTGTCTTGAGCGCTGTAGACCTCAGCCATGCCGCCGATGCCGATACGCTCGCCTACTTCATAGCGGCCGCTGAAAACTCTGCCTGTCATAGGTCCGCGTCCAGTCATAGTATTTCCTCCACACATACTTTGTTTCTGTTTATATTCCGTTTGAATGCGTAGTCTCTAAAGGATAACGCATTTATCGTCATAATTCGATATCTAAAGGGTCTCATTTTGTCGCCTTCCTACTGTCCGCCCGCAACGGACAGAGCGGTTTGAAAGACATTTTTAACCCTATATGCCGCAGATGTTTCTTCTCCGGCTTCTTCAAGCATAAGAGCTATGACGACATTTTTGGAGCTATCGGCGTTCATGATGCCAACAAACCAGCTGTTCGATGCACGGCCTTCATTTTCAGCAGTGCCTGTCTTGCCGGCTATTACGGTTCCGGGGACGGAGGCTAGTGTTCCTGTACCTTCTTTCACAACGCCTTTCATGCATTCGAGAACGCGGCTTGCTGTAGCGGCATCAGTTGCTTGCTTCCAGCGCGTTGGATTGGCGCTAAAGCTTCGTTCTCCGTTTGCGTTGTAGATGCCTTCGACGAGGTAGGGATCCATGATGTTGCCATCGTTTGCGATGGCGCAACCGACAAGCGCCATCTCAAGAACAGTGGCCTGTGGGCCTGCTGGGCTTTCGTGCTCGCCTACGGGCTCGCCTGATGCTGCCCAAGCGGTTTCCCACGTGGTCATTTCAGATGGGACTGGCATAAGAGAGGATTTCACTGGAAGCTCAAAGTCGGTCTCGGATCCGAATCCGAAGGCATTGGCACCGCTCACGAGCCTCTCTGCTCCCAGCTCAACACCGATCTGGCCGAAAACAACGTTGGAGGAAACTTCAAAAGCGCGCTCAACAGTGATATCACCGAAGTTTTTGTCGTGGACGTTAGTGACAGGTGCGTTTCCGATATCCATGGATGCCGGGGATTCATAGATACTGTCCTCTGTTGTAATCCCGTCTTTGAGAGCGGAGGACAACGTTACGATCTTGAATGTAGAGCCGGGGGAGTAGAGGGCTTGAGTGGCTCTGTTCAAGAGCACGGAAGACTCGCCAGATGTTGCCTCGGCCGCCTCTTTCATGATGCTGTCGATATCTTGGGCGTTGTAGGTGGGAGAAGACGCGAGAGCGAGCACGGCACCTGTCTGCGGGTCGATCGCCACGCATGCGCCTGAATATCCCTCGAGCGCATTTTGCGCAGCCTCTTGAATCTTCGAGTTTATAGTGAGCTTCACATCGTTTCCGGGCGATGAGATGCCTGCGAGTGAGTTGATGACATCGGTCCAGCTGGCGTAGTTCTGCGAACCTTTGAGCGTTTCGTTCATCGAGGCTTCGATCCCGCTCGTGCCGAACTTCTCCGAATAGTAACCTACGATGTGCGAGGCGAGGTTACCGGCTGGATATTGCCGGACGAATTTTCCGTCCTCACCCTCGATCGACTCTGCGAGTACGACGCCGTCGTATGTGGATATGGTGCCACGTTCGTTGCTAGCTTCTTTGGCGATAGTGTGCCCGTTGCCCGGCATGTTTCGGTACTCGTCTGCGTTGATGACCATTATGAATGTCAGATTGGCAACCAACAGTGCGAACAGTGCGGAGAAGACGATCATCGTGTTCGTGAGGCGTTTGCCAAGCGACACACGTCCAAGAACGCTGTTTGCATGAAGCGAGGTCTGGGTGGCGTTCGACATCTCTTTGCCGATGCCTGTAGCTTCGTCGCCTACGCGTAGCAGAAGCGCCACGATGATGAATCCAGCTAAAAGCGATGAGCCGCCTTGACTGATAAAGGGAAGCGTGATGCCTGTGAGCGGGATGAGACGCGTGACGCCGCCGACGATGATGAAGGCCTGCAAGATCACGATAGATGTGGTACCCACCGCGATGAATGAGCTGACGTCAGACTTGGCGCGCGCTGCGGTGAGGATTCCCCTGATGGCGAAGCAGAGATAAAGCAGTAGCACGCCTGATGCGCCGAGAAGACCGGTTTCTTCTCCTATGGCGGAGAAGATGAAGTCGCTTTCCACATAAGGGATGACATCGGACATTCCGCGTCCGATGCCGACACCGAAAAGATCGCCATCAGCCAGAGAGAAGATGCTCTGCACGAGCTGATAGCCGCTGTTTTGTGCATCAGCGAACGGATCGAGCCAGATATCGACTCGGGTTTGTACGTGGGAGAACATGAAGAAAAGCAGCACAGCCGCAACGCCTGCGAGAAGAACGCCGCAGATCACATAGAACTTCTTTCCCGTTGCCACATAGAGCATGACGAGAAACACGAGGAACAAAACGAGCGCGCTGCCGAGATCCTTTTCGAGCACAACGATGAGAAACGCCAACGCCCACATAGCCAGAAGCGGAATCAGCGTGGGAAGGGAAGGCAAGTTAAATGGCCCCACCTTCCAAGTGAATACCGAGAGCATTTCGCGGTTTTGAGCGAGATAGGCCGCTAGGAATAAGACAATGCATATCTTGGCTATCTCACCGGGCTGGAATGAGAAGCCTGCCAAGCTTAACCACAGGCGGCTTCCGTTGATCTCCTGACCGATACCGGGAAGCATGGGAGATAGCAGCAAAAGCACACCGACGATCATCAGTGTGTATTTGTAGCTGGAAAGTCGGTCGATGTTGCGAACCAGCAATAAGACGAGTACGAGCATCGCAACGCCTGCGAACATCCATATGAGCTGACGCGGTGCGGCGTTGGGTGCAAGCCGTGTTACGAACGCGATTCCGATGCCCGAAAGCGCGAACGTGATCGGCAAGAGGGCTGGATCAGAGTTGGGTGCAAGCTTTCGTATGGCGAAATGCGCTATGAGAAATGCCGCAAATATGCCGATGGGCACGCCGAGCGTGTTGAACGAGATGGCCTGTCCGCCTGTGACGACCAGCATGGCGAAAAGCACGATCACGATCGGCGCCGCCACGCAGAGCAGCAAGAGCTCCAGATTGCGCCTAGACATCGCCGCCCTCCTCGGTATCTACATCAGGGGCATCCGATCGCGCTGCGGTGTTGTCGGCTTCAGAATCGGTGTTGTCCGCGTCTGCGGCAGGATGCTGGTTCCCTGTGTCCTGCCTATAGCCGTTCACGAGATTGCGTGCGTCTTGGATGGAATCGCAGCGTATGTCCTCAGAACGGATGCGCCGTGCGGTTCCGGGTTGGATGTCGTCAAGGTTCACATCGCTCACTTCATCAAGCCGCGAGAACGACATGCCTGCAATATCGCCGGGGATGCCTTGATAGATGGCCACGCGACCATCCACTTCACCGAGATAAGCGGAGTTGGATACGAGCACGTTGAAGCCGATCGCGGCGGCAAGCAGTATGGCCACCAAAGCGGTGATGATGATGCCGGCTGTGAGCTTGGCCTTTCGCGTCACCTTTTTCATCTTACGCTCGGATATCACAGTGGCATCCACTACGATGACGGTGATGTTGTCGGCGCCACCCGCATCAAGAGCTGCCTTGACTAGGCGATCTGCTGCTTTTTGTGGGTCGGGCGTGCGGCTCAAGATGTCTGCGATCTTATCGTCGCGAACCATTGAGTAGAGCCCATCGGAGCAAAGCATCAACCTGTCGCCGGAATGTATGTTGAGCTCATACATGTCAGGCTCAACGCGCGGGTCGAGCCCAAGCGCGCGTGTGATGTAGGAACGCCATGGGTGATTGTATGCCTCTTGCGGGGTGATCTCTCCGCTATCCACAAGATCTGCCACCAGCGAATGATCACGAGTGATTTGCTGAAGCGCGCCAGCATGTAGAAGATAGGCTCTCGAATCGCCCACCTGAGCGATCGTGAGGCGTTCGTCTTCAAGTATGGCCGCCGTGCATGTGGTGCCCATCCCTTCGCGGCCTTCGCCTTCATGAACCGCATGTATTATAGAGACGTTGGCTTCCTCGACCGCAAGTTTTAAGCCCTTCGCATCGGTTTCGCGGGGGGCACGCGCCGCCAGCACGCGGACTGCGATATCGGAGGCCACTTCACCGGCCTTGTGCCCTCCCATGCCATCGCACACGGCGAAAAGGGGAGGCCGTACGAGCAGGCTGTCTTCGTTGTGCTCACGCACGTAGCCCACATCGGTCTTGCTGCCGACGTTTTTGGCGGTCCTAGATACGCCTAGATTCAAGCGCGATGAGATGGTTTGCGAACCGCCCTGTTCATGATCGTATGTTAAATGGTTGAACTCGGACATCATTCATACCTGACCCTTATGGTCACATCTCCGATGTTCACGACATCTTTGCCTTTGAGCGCAACAGGTTCAGCGATCCTGTTGCCATTGACGGCGGTGCCATTTCTGGATCCGAGATCCTCAAGAAAAAGGCTTTTCCCCATGAGCTGGAAGCGTGCATGGCGTCCGGAGACGAATCCGTTACCGATCACGATATCCGCGCCCGGAGCGCGCCCTACAACTACCGCTCCATGTACAGGGATGTTTACGCCCTCAAGCTCGGCCGGACCGTTTTCCACGGTGAGGTTCCAAGACTTCTCCTTTTTGTTGGAGCCCTTCACAAGGCCGATTCCTGTGCGCACGATGGCGAACAGGAACAGGTAGAGAAGGGCAACGAAAAGAAGCCTTGCTATCAAAAGAATTACATCGATCATCTGAGTGCTTCGCGCCTTTCGCTAGCTCAATAGCTGGAATTCCAGCTCTGTGGTTCCAAGACGGATCATATCCGCATCGCGAAGCGGCGAGGCGGATATCTTGCGCCCATTGAGAAACAGGCCGTTTGTGGAATCGAGGTCGTTTATTATCCATGAACCGTCATCGTTGAGAAAGATCTCGGCGTGTTGACGCGAGACGTTGATGTCGGGGACCACGATCTCGTTTTCCGATTCGCGACCGATTGTCTGCAGCTGCCCGGTGAGTACATATGCGATGTCGCGCGCTTCATCGTAGAGATAAGCATCGAGCGGGCTTATCTCGGTCTCGGTGTTATTGCTGCTGAATTCGCTAGCCTTGGCGGCTACGGTCTCAGGAGCCACAAGAGGCGAATCCGGTTCATTGAAGTCCTCGAAGGTATACGAGGTGTTAACGACAGCATTTGCGGCGGCCGCATGCGACGGACGCGCCGGGTGTGCGGCGCTTTTCGATGCGTGACGCCTTTGAGGTCTTGCACTTGAAGGTGGTGCACCTGCACCTGCAAGCGATGCTGCGCCTGCGCCTGCAAGTGCTACAGCGCCGGATCTGGGGGAGTTGTTCGCAAGTCCATAGCGGGCCATCTCCTCGTTTCTGAGCTTCATGATGATCGGCGCGGCCACCATTTCGGCTACGACATCGAATTTGCCGCGCTTGAGCTCGGGATCGGCAATGAAGCGAACAAGCGGCTGCCCATCCATGACAAGGCCGAGCTCTGACGCTTTCGCGCGCAGGAATGTCTCGGTCTCGCCGGCAAGGGTCGGGTAGTAACCCATCATGCGTGCGTCGTCTTCAGCGCTTACGAGTACCGTATATAAAGTAGGCGCATACTGATTTCCTGCGCCGACCACTTTCTCTCGGCGCATCTGCTTTTCGGCCTTCTTCGCTATCTGTACGGGCGAAAGAGTAGATCCGCCCATTCTCTCGGCAGCGCCTTCGACCGTATCTTCCATCTTTCCTTCGAATTTCGAAAGGAACCCCATGGCTCACTCCTTGCTGTGTTTCGACGATTACGTAGGTTTCAAGCCATAATCCGTATAATCATGCCATATTTGGGCAAAAGATGCTATCTGGCAACAAATGGACAAATGAGGTCACGACGCTGCTATCATGGTCTATGAGATAGAAGACGGCACTGCCATACACTGCGCTTTGTGCGTAATTTGTCATCATCGGCGGGTGCCGCAAAGAGCTTTGATAAGTCTTGCTTACGATATTGTAAGCCGATAAGGGAAGGTGAATCATGTATAAGAAGCTTTTGGTACCCTACGACAATTCCGAATCATCCCGTCATGCTCTGGAAAATGCGATTGATCTGGCGAATGGCATTGCCGATGCCCGCATCACCGTTTTAAACGTCGTTGAGTGGCATGACTACAATGCCGAGACGTTCAAGATCGCAGCACGCATGTCAGGTGTGGTCGGCGATTCGCTCGACATGAACGCTATTTCCGAGATCGGAAGCGAAGCTGAGGCACACGAGATGGAGCGGATCAGGGCTGATATTGCGGATATAGTAGGAGATATGGATAACGTGGATATCGCTATCGTGAATGGGTCTCCGCACGATACCATCGTGGCGTATGCGTCTGATATGGACTATGACTGCATCGTGATGGGGCATCGCGGCATGGGTCTTATCCGAGGGATGCTAGGCTCAGTGGCTTTCTCGGTGCTTAATAAGGCGAATCGTCCGGTTCTGGTCGTCAAGTAGATGTCGGCGATTTCGTGTCGCAGGTGCGCTTCGACCTTCTTGGTGCTTGCGCTTTCATTGGCGCTCGCCTTCGCTTGTACCCCTTTCGCTTTGGCGCAGACGCGCAGCGATGATGCGGATGGGGAGGGCTCCCGTGCGCTTCCGAGCGAGTTCTACCTGACCAACCTCGGATACGTCACTTCGGCCAAGCTGCAAAGTCCATGGGGAACCTGTTGGGCTTTTGCTGTGGCAGCGGCCATAGAAAGTTCGATACTGAAAGCGAGCGCGGAGCTTTCCGCCACCCAAGATATGCCGACAAGCTCGGCGCCAGAGGAAAAGGACGGATCTTTGCCCGAAGATGCCGCGGAGGATGCATCTGGGCAAGCTACAAATACCGCGGGGCTTAATCACCCTATGGCAGCCATACGTAGCGCAGCGGTGAGCGCGAAAAGCGATGATTCGACGCTGTCGTCGGCCTCAGATGACGCAAATACGTCTGCTGGAGGTGCGGGCAGGATCGATGTGTCCATGGATGAGCCTGATTTTTCAAATCTTGTCGATGATGTGGATATATCCGAGCGCGCCATCGGTTGGTTTGTTCACGAGCCGCAAAGCGAACAGTCGGGCGCATCGCAGGCTGGCGAGGGATATGTCAGGAAGTCGAGCGATCCGCTCACTCAATTCGAAGGTGGTAATTTCTCGATCGCTGCGGCGATGCTCGTTGCTGGGCAGGCGCTCGTATCCGAACAAAGCGCGCCTTATCGCTATAACGGATATGACGGAAGCGGAACGGCTTGGTTCGCCACTTCCGGAGGAGGTCGAAGCGCGGATGCGCGCCTTGAGGACTGGTCGCTCCCCGATGAGCTCCGTACGGGCGTGGATGTCGGTTGGCATGTGAGCGGCGTGCTCGAGCTTGAGAGTCCGGCCATCCTTGATACCGATATCTCGATCGGGATGTCGATCTATAAAGGATACGATGCGCAAGCCACCGAGCAGATAAAAGAGACGCTTGTCGATGTAGGCGCTGTGGCCGTATGCTTGAATTCGGAGCTTTCGCTTCCAAGCGAACTATCATCGGGTTCGATCAGCTCAGATACTTTGGGCGAGGCGATCGATTATTCGACTTGGAGCCAATACAGCTCGGCTGATTCGTTTATGTTAAATCATGCTGTTACCATAGTGGGATGGGATGATTCGTATCCCGCAGAGGCCTTCCGCAATACATCTGGCGCCACGCCGCCATCTGCGGGGGCATGGCTTTGCAAGAATAACTGGGGAAGTGGTCGTATTGTCGAGGAAAATGGCGGCTCGGACGATCTTGTGGGATGGGGTATTCGCGAGGGAGGGTCATCGTCGGCATCGGATGCGACGGGCTTTTTCTGGTTGTCGTTTTTCGATCACACGATAAGCACGCCAGTGGCCTTTAAGGTCAGCCCGAATGACGATGCGAATCTCTATCAATATGATTATCTAGGAGCATCGGAGTTTTTTAAGCCCACGACATATACATCTGATGTTTTGGTCGCCAATGTATTTCAAGCTGAGAATACCGAGCTCATCGAGTCTGTGGGCAGCTGGACCTTCGATGCGGATGAGACCGTTCACACCTATGTATACGCTCTCGGCGAATCTAGCGGTGAAGTCGTTGATGGTGAGCAGTTTTTAGAGGCGCTCGCATCATCGACGTTGCTTGCTGAGGGTGCGGATACATTTAGCGTGGCGGGCTACCACGAGGTGGCGCTTGATGAACCTGTTATGTTATATGCAGGTGAAAGGTTTGTCGTCATGCAGCAGATCGAGGGGATGGCTACGAATCTTTTCGGCGAAGAGGAGGCTGTGTCGTACCTTAGCTTGGAAGTTGCCTTCACCGATACCATGGATTATGAGAATGTGGCATCGAAGCCCAATGTGGTGTCGAATGCTGGCGAGAGCTTCGTGTCGGTCTATGGGCCGCAGGATTGGCGAAGTGTGGATGAGTACAACGATTGGTATGCCGATCTTAAGGCGCAGAACAGTCAGAACGTGGATGTGATCTTCGGCAATGCTCTTATCAAGGCGATCACCAAGAACACTTCGATGGCATCCGATGATAGGCTTTATGAGCATGCAAAGCTTGAGCCTGTGACGCATGAGTGAGGGCGGAGCGATCATAGGAGCGGGCGCTTCACCGTTTTGACCCTTCGATATCTCGGCACTTAAACTTGATTTGAACTAGAATCTGTTGTTCATGATGTAGTGTCAATGATGACGTCAAGGAATCTTTCGATGAATATAACGGTGTATTGCGGGTCGAACCCCGGGGATAAGGAGTGCTTCAAACAGGCGGCGCATCGCCTCGGGAATTGGATCGGAGCGCGCGGGGATACGCTTGTCTATGGCGGCAGTTCTGTCGGGCTTATGGGTGTTCTTTCGAAGTCTGTGCTCGAATCTGGTGGGAATGTGATAGGCGTTGAGCCTAATTTCTTCATTGAGGCGGGCGTGGCTCAGCATGAGCTTACTGAGCTAATAGTGGTGAAGACGATGAACGAGCGCAAGGCGAAGATGATCGAGCTGGGCGATGTGTTCGTGGCTCTTCCCGGAGGTGTGGGCACACTTGAGGAGATCAGCGAGATCATGGTGAGGGTGCGTTTGAACCTGACGCCCGCTCCGTGCTTTTTCTTGAACGTTGATGGCTTCTATGAGTCGCTGAAGACGCTGATCCAAGAGATGGTCAATAGAGGCTTCATGCCGGGATTCGCATGGGATGACTATCTTTTTCCGACAAGCGTGGATGAACTGACATCGCTCATCCAGGCGCTTCCGGAGCAGAGATGTGCGAGCACCGAGGACGAATGGGATGAGCCTGTTTGGGTAAGCTCGGAAGAGGCATTTTATTTCGGTTAAACTGATTCAGATGGCGGGGTGGTGGCAGGCGCGATGGATCGATGCTGTGCCACTTCGGCGCTTCATCTTATGATGTTATATGAGAACGGTATCCAATGACATGAGCAACGCAAAGAAAGCCGATATAAGCACGACATTCACCAACTCGGTGCTGATCTTCATCGCGGGATCTAGCTACGGCTTCATCGTGCCCGTCATCAAGACGGCGAACGAAAACGGCATCTTCCCATCAACGGCATTGCCGCTTCAGTATTTGATAGCACTTGTAGCGTCACTTATATTCGTGCTGGTGCGCAAGATTAAGTGGAGTTCGCCGAAAAAGCTTTGTGAGATGGCCATTCTCGGCATCTTCACTGGCGGAACTTCGATCTGTTACTACACGGCGGTCACGTTGCTTCCGAGCTCTGCGGCGCTGACGTTGTTGTTTCAATACGTTTGGATAAGCGTTCTTATCGAGTGCATCCATAAGCGCAAATTGCCTACACTATCTAGTGTTGTATCTATTGCGGTCATCCTTATTGGTACTGTGTTCGCAACCGGCCTTTTGGATGACAGTGCGATATCGCTTAATCCTATCGGCGTAGTGTTCGGGGCGGCATCGGCGGTATTTTATGCACTGTTCCTTTATTTTTCAGGAATCATCGGGGTAGGGCAGCCGACAGCGCTTCGTGCGGTGATGCTTGCTGCTGGTGGTGTTATCGCCACATCGATCGTGAGCCCAGGTGCCTACATCGCTGCCGTACAGACACCTCAGGTGTGGCCGTATTCGTTCGCGCTTTCTATACTTGGCATAATCTTTCCAACGACTGTGATTAACTATGCCAGCCCAAAACTATCGGCCGGTATGGTTTCGATTATGGCATCAAGCGAGCTTCCTGTTGGAATTTTGGCCGCCTGGGTGCTTGTTGCGGATGTGCCGTCTCCGCTTGTGATTTTCGGATCGATTTTAGTCCTGCTCGGTATCTTTTTGAAGCAGATCCCTGCGCTGCTGGTGAAAGGAAAAGATCGAACGGCGCTTTGAGGGCGCATGAGCGCTACAACATGCGATAGGGTCGATATTGCCGGGAGAAGCACGGGTAAGCTCAATACCTGAGCGGATCATGTAAAGGCATACAAGGGTTTCTCGAAGGTTGCGTCTGAGCGCAGATCCTCTAATTCCTATGCCTGAATACGGATGATTGAGCAAAGATCCCTCAAAGCAGATATCCACATACAAAAAACCGGACACAACATAATGTGTCCGGTTCGGTTTTGATCTATGATTTCACGTTATCTTGGACCTTAGGAGAATGAGAAGAAGTACTCGAGCTCGTCTTGCCAGCTGTCAAGATCAAGCTGCCATTTGCCGTCAACGGATTCCACGTCAACATCGAAATAGGACTCATCCGGCTCGGTGTTCTTCACTGCATTCATGAGCGCGGTGCCGATCTGAGTGTAGACCTCTTGCTCGCTCATATCACCGCTATTGATGTCTGACCTCATCTCGATGAGCTCGTCATAGAGGGCATCGAGGATGAGAGCCAAGCTGCGCACGTTCACGTCGTAGTTCGCCTCAGCCTCATCGCCTGATCCAAAAACGTAATCCGGTGAATAGTCGAAGCCGTCGATCATAGCGCTGGCGAGCTCTGTCGGGTCAACTCCGCAAGCAGCAAGAGTGATGCCGAGCTCGTATTCTTCCATAGCGTCATCAAATGAGGTCTCCATGAGATTGGCAATGGTTGTCACCATCTGGGGATCCTTGTTCTTAAGCTGATCGAGATAAGGATCGACAGCATCGAAGACTGCCTGATCCTCCTCATCGACATAAGCGGAAGAGGCGCTGCTTTCGATGGCTGCATTTCGATTAGGTGTGCTGTAGCTGTTAAGCTCGTCGAATGCTGCTAGTCCGATGAACATCATCACAGCGTTTATCACGATCATGATGACGGACAATACGATTCCAATGATGCCGCAGACCCTTCCGCCTTTTGCAGAGCTTTCGGTTCCGCCGGCATTGAAGTATTTCCCGGCTTGAACGATGGCGATAATGCCGAGCACGATGCCAACGATTGGAATCCAGCAAAGCACGATAGCAAGTATTCCCAATACGAGAGCAGGAGTCGGAGAAGGTGGCGCTACAGGTGCACTCGCGGGCGCTTGATATACGGGCTGCGCCGCAGGATCGGTCGGCTGTGCAGGTGCGGGCGCAGGCTCTGATGCAGGAATTGTAGCTTCTGTCTCAGCGGCAACAGGTGTTGCAGCAGGGGTGGACTCAACCGTTTTGTTCGCCTCGGTAGTTGCCGAAGCCTCGGCGGTGACATCAGGTGATGTCGTTGCTTGGTCGGTCGTCTCTTGTGACGCTTCAGGCGTCATATCCTTCTTGTCCATCTTGAGCTCCTAAATGTCTATCGGATGGCGTTGTTCTTCAACAAGGATATTCTAGCCTTTATTTCGCATGAGCCAGCTCAGATTTGCGCCTGATTTTAGTGGTCGCAAGTTGGTCTTGAATGTCAGTTGCAGTGATACCGGCCCTTTAACGCACCTAAATGGAGTATGTCCAAAGATTGAGACACTGAGCGAGTATCCGGTCTGGATCCCATGACATATGGCTTCTATCTTTGGAGTTGGGATCGCGTATCTCCACTGTGCCGTCCTCATTGATTTTGGATAAAACAATGAAATGTCCTTCTGTTGTGAAATCACCGGGGCCGACGACACAGATCACTGGGTGTCCCATTTTGAGCTGTGATGTCAATGAGTTTTTATCAGCCGGGAGCTCCCTTGCTCTAAGCCCGAGCGACTGCGCCCCTTCTGTCATGAATGTCCAGCTTGTCGATCCGCTGTCAACATATCCGTTCTTTTCGCTGTATCTTGCCATTGTCGCTGGGTTCTTATCGGTGCGTCCTGTTAAAGAGACATACACCATACTCAAAGCGGTTGGTCCGCATCCGTGTGTTTTGATGGTCGCACCGGCATAAGGCTCATCGGCCCAAGCGGCATCCGTTTGGTATAGATAAGGCATACTGCCGCGCCTCCATTCGCTTGTCGGAGTGCTTTCGACCGTTTCAACAGACGCGCTTCCCGCAGCAGCCGGGATGATGTTGAAGTGTCCACCGAGGGTGACAAGACCGCTTAGAGCCGAAACGAAGCTGATGGAGAACAGTATGAACGCGATCGCGAAAAGAAGCTTTCTAAGCTTTACCGGTCTCACTTCGCTCCTATGCCATGCGCTCGGCTTTTTCCGTCTTTTTGTGTAGGAGGGGTTGTTTCGGGAGAATCGACGGTTATCGTCATAGAGATGAGATCCTTGATAGGCCTCTGCTGCGGATGGAGCCACGGAAGTGCATATCGGTTTGCGCACCTGGCGTGCATCCGTTGAGATGCTTTTGCGTTTTATCTGCTGTGGATCCATAAGGCACCTCCCGAGTTCGTGTGTGATCCATCCGCATTCAAATCCTACGAACAAACCGCCTTAAACTTCCCATAGCGTTCGCTTAGGATTTCCTTAACGCACCTTAAGCTTTTCTTAAGTTTGAATAGCGGCGCTCGAAAACCCTTTTGCGTCGATGCTCATCCGTTTAGAATTGGAGCATGAAAAAGCCGATGCAAGACATATCTTCAGAGCAAAGCGCCGCTCAAGGATCCGGTGCTCCTGCAGGTTTTCGCATCCTTGTTCTTGATGATGAGGTTGCCATCGCGGATCTTGTCAAGGAGATCTTTGAAGCAGAGGGCATGTCGGTAATAGCATGTTACGATCCGATCGCTGCGCTGCAGATCGCGCAGGAATCGACTTTTGATTTAGCTATCGTCGACATCATGATGCCAGTGATGGACGGTTATGAGTTCTACCATCGGTTGAGAAGCATTGCCGATATTCCGGTTGTTTTTCTCTCAGCGAAAGATGAAGAAACAGATATTGTAGTCGGATTCGCATTGGGTGCCGATGACTATGTGACAAAACCCTTCAAACCTCGAGAGTTGATAGCTCGGGTAAAGGCTCGGCTTCGCAGACGATACGAACGCGATGAGCCGATTGTTAATGGTGAGAAGGATTCCGGTTTAGAAAAAGGCCTTCTGCAATCCCGCGGCATTAGTGTTGATCCTAAGGCTCACCAAGCAAGTCTTCATGATATTACGCTTACGCTCACTCCGAAGGAATTCGACATTCTTGCTCTGCTTCTTGCGAGGGCGGGTGAGCCGGTTTCTTCCAGTGAGCTTTATGAGGAGTGCTGGCATGAGGCATCTAATGCATCGTCGGCCAATACGGTCATGGTTCATATCCGACATTTGAGAAAGAAGCTCGCCGAGGTTGATTCTTCGATCGAGTTCATCGAGACGGCTTGGGGTGTGGGCTATCGCATCGCTAAGGATAATCAGACGCAATAGGCGTCATGGATGAAGTGGTAATGACAGAATATCAAGGGTTTAAAAGGTTGGAACATGGCGGGTAAGTTCGAGAAGAGCGCACAGGCAAGAGAGCTTCAGCGGCGACTTTCGCTTCGCCTGCTACTGATGTGGCTTGTTTTTACGTTCGCTTTTGCGCTGGTGGCCTTTTTCGCGAACATTTTCGTTATCCCTCGGATAGCTGATTTCGTTGCCGATCACACCTCTGAGTGGGTGTATTGGGAGAAGAAAGACTATCCGCTTTCAGAATGTCTACGCATTCTTGATGCTCCACTCTTGGCGGTCTGCGATTCGGGTGATGCCGACAAAATGGATGCGATCGCACAAGTGGTGGAGTGGCGTGTGAGTGAACTTTCGAAAGCGATGTCGTTTCTCTCGCGGTCGGAGCTGCTCGAGAAGTATTCGGATGTGATAGGTTCCGATCTTATCGGATACGAGAATATAGACGAGATCCCTCAAGATGCAGAGTTGTTGGTTATGTTGACAGGGCTTGATGATAGCGCCCCGGTTTGGACAAATTTGTGGCTTTTGCAACGCCAGGCAATTTATGCCGAGCTTTCTCCGGCTCACGGTCTCGATACGTGGCAGTTTTTTGAGACGGATTCCGTCATCGAGGGCCGCGATCTGTATGACTACTATCTGCTCCGGGATTTGAAGGCGCCGATCGCGATAACCCTGTATCTGGTGGGATGTATCCTTGTCATCTTCATTGGGTTCAATAAATCGTTCAAGTATTTCGATGAGCTTGCGCGTGCGGTGGCCAACATGCTTGAAGATCGCACAAAGCCAGTGAAGCTATCGAAGCAGTTGCTTATTACGCAAAATGAGTTGAACTCGATCAGGCTGGGAAGTCTTGCCGATGAACGCGCTGCGGATGCAGCGGAACGACGCAAGGATGAATTGGTTGCCTATCTCGCTCATGATATCAAGACACCGCTTACCTCGGTTATGGGGTATTTGATGCTGCTTGATGAGGCGCCTGATCTTCCTGATGAGGTTCGAGCGCGCTATATACGTGTTGCTTGTGAAAAGACACAGCGTCTCGAGGAGCTGATAGACGAATTCTTTGAGATCACCCGTTATAACTTGCATTCCATTCCGATCGAGCGGGAGAATGTGGATCTTTTAGTGCTGTGCCAACAGGTCGTCGATGAGTTTTTCCCGGCGTGCGAAGCTAGAGATATTTCGATCGAGGTGAATGTCGCTGCGGATTCGAATCTGTTTGTGGATCCCGGTAAATTTGCACGCGCTTTAGGTAATGTCGTCAGGAATGCGGTTGCTTATGCCGAGCCGAGGAGCGTCATCAAGGTCGAAGCGGAGCGCGTGTCGGGAAATGATTTCGTGCTTACAGAAGGTGGAAAAGATGATGATGGAGATGGCGATGCCCTAGATATGGCATCTGGCGGGCATCTTAGTGCTGATCTTGAGGCATGTTCAGACGAGGATCTTGATGTGCAGTCTGACAGGTGGGTCATTCGCGTTTCGAATAGAGGCAAGGAAATATCTGAGGTGCATCTTAAGAGCATCTTTGAGAAATTCTATCGTGCTGATGGCTCCCGTTCTAGCGAGTCTGGAAGATCGGGTTTAGGTTTAGCGATCGCGAAGGAGATCATTGATGCGCATCGGGGGCGTATCTTTGCAACAAGCGAGTTAGGGGTGACCACATTTACGATCGTAGTGCCACAATAGGGATTATGAAGCGATACAGGGCTTTGCGAACTATGTTTACACCATAAACGTGTGCGATCGTGTGCAAACTCTCTCGATATTTATCAATATTTATCGGTTTTTCTGAACGAATGTTCGCAAATTGATAAGAATAAAGGTCAGAGGAAAATGCCCTCTGACCTTGTATCTTTCTGGAGCCAACGACCGGACTCGAACCGGTGACCTACGCATTACGAGTGCGTTGCTCTACCAACTGAGCCACGTTGGCTTGATAAAGCTAGCAAAGTATAGCTCAAACAATGCCGGCTCCGCAAGAAGCAAATTCGAAGCATTCGGCGCAGTGCGCTGCTTCAGTAGAACTTCCGGATCATCGAATCGGAGGCTCTCCTTGGGCCCTGATAGGTCCCGAATCGGCTAGGCAGTCTGCGCGAACACGACACTGTCGAGTGAGCCGAGAGCGGTGCCGCTGTTCACAGGCACCCAGATCTTCTTGCCATCAGAGTCGGTGTAGGCATACTCGATGGATACATCCTCGCTCACGGTTTCGATATCTTTGAACGAGTTTGTGATCGCCTCAGAGATGAGTTCCATCTTCTGATCGTCGGTCATGGAGGCAAGCTCAGGATTCTGTGAGATAGCGTTGATCGATTCGGTCAGCTTCTCTTTGAATGCAGCCGAGCTTTTGGATACGATGGTGAGATTCGCAGTTGCGCTGTTTCCATCGACTTCGATGCTATTGATGCTGTAGTCAAATCCATCGAGCACCATCGTGGCGAACTCTTCGTTCTCGATCCCGTATTGGCTGATGCCTTGCTTTTCCGCTGACTGAGCGATCTGTTGAATGACCGAATCGTCTGCGTTCTTATATCCGTCGAATTCATCGGTGATGGCCTCGCGGATGGTGTCTTCTGGACTCGGACCGCAGGCGGTGAGAGAGCACAAAGTGAACACCGCAAAAGCCATGGCGGCAACGACGATTCCCATCTTTTTAAGTTTCATGCCCGTATCCTCCTCGAAATATTCGTTTACCTAGACCAAATGCATATAAGTTGGATTTTCCAAGTTATATGAGATATCTCTAAGCAAATCACTTACAATATGGATACTTTATCAGCTTAGTTTGCACTTAGGTTGCAGACAAGCAAAATACGTAGCTTTGTGGTAATCTTTCCGATTAGTTTTTGGAACGATTTCCGCAACAAGAGTATGGAGGTTTTAATGAAGATTCTCGGTATGGGAGTTCCGGAGCTTCTTATCATCTTGGTTGTCGTCCTTTTGATCTTCGGACCGAAGAACCTTCCAAAACTCGGTAGCGCGCTCGGCAAGACGGTCAAGGGCCTGCGTGAGGGCATGGGTGCCGGCAAGAAGGAAGCCAGCGAAGCCAAGGACGATGCGATCGATGATGCAGACGCGGATGATGTCGAGGTTGTCTATGAGAGCGTCGAGGCAGAAGAGCAGCCTGCTGCAAAATCTGCGCCTAAGAAGGTCAAGAAGGTCGTCGTTAAGAAGGCTGAGTAAATAAGCGCTAATATATCGAGCCCGACGTTATCGGCAACGCAGGCTTGAATCATGCGTAAAGTAACTGTGCACGCTTGTCTTAACAAGCGTGCCTTCGTGTTAGAAGGGGACAGAGAAAGAAATGGCAGATAGCAACTACATCCTTACCCAGGAAGGCCGTGAGAAGCTCGAAGAGGAACTTCACTATCTGGAGACCGAAAAGCGCGCTGAGATCGGTGAGCGCATCAAGACCGCCCGTGAGTTCGGCGATATTTCCGAGAACTCCGAATATGATGACGCAAAGAACGAGCAGGGAATGATGGAGGCTCGCATCGCCGAGATCACAAGAATCCTGTCAGAGGCTACTGTGGTCACAACGCCGAAGCGTTCGTCAAAGGTCAACATCGGCTCGACGGTCACCGTGAACATGGGAGGCAAAGAGCGCGTGCTCTCCATCGTCGGCGGTGCGGAAAGCGATGCTGCTGCTGGCAAGATCTCAAACGAATCGCCTGTAGGTGCGGCGCTGCTCGGACATAAGAAGGGCGAAAAGGTGACCGTAGTTGGTCCTACAGGGCGTGAGACGGACATCGAGATACTTAAGATCGAGCATTAGATCTTTTTGTATTTATAAAAAGATCATGACGCTGTGAGGTCTTGTAGCACCTTATTTAGACGGTCAAAGCACTTCTTTCTTGTTGCTCTAAAGGCAAAACGGTTGTGCTTTCCTGTCTATCTAAGGCACTACAAGACCTCTCGCTATCTTTACGAACTGCCTAATATAATTATTATTGGTAATGTTAGATTTTTATATTAATAACGTTTTGGATTACTTTGATACACAGGAGACCTGATGACAGAGAATATTGAACCCTTAGATCAGATCGAAGACGATCCGATCGAGGTGAGACGCGCAAAAAGGCAGGCTCTCATAGATGCCGGCATCGATCCATACGGGCATGCATTCGATCGCTCTGATAACATTGCCGATCTTGAGGCGCGCTATGCCGATCTTGCGGATGGGGATACAACCGAAGATGAGGTAAGTCTTGCCGGCCGCGTGATGGCAAGACGCGTTCAAGGAAAGATCGCCTTTTTGGAGTTGATGGATCCCACGGACACTATCCAGCTTTTCTGCCGCATCAACGCTTTGGGTGAAACTAGATTCGAAGAGCTTAAAGATATTGATGTGGGGGACTGGATCGGCATCCATGGAGTCATGATGCGCACACGCCGCGGTCAGCTCTCTGTTGCTGTCGATGGATTCGAGCTTTTGTCGAAATCGCTTCGCCCGCTTCCTGAGAAGTTCCACGGACTTACTGACAAGGAGACGAGGTATCGCCAGCGCTACGTCGACCTTATCGTGAATCCCGAGGTCAAAGATGCATTCGAGAAACGCTCCAAGATCATCTCATCTATCCGTCGATATATGGACGGACAAGGATTCTTCGAGGTGGAAACGCCGTTTTTGCATCCGATCATCGGCGGCGCGAACGCGAAGCCCTTCGTTACTCACTTCAACGCTCTCGATCGCGACTATTACCTTCGCATCGCAACGGAGCTGCCGCTCAAACGCTTGCTTGTCGGAGGCTTCGAGAAGGTGTATGAGATGGGGCGCATCTTCCGCAACGAGGGGATGGATCCTTATCACAATCCCGAGTTCACGACCATGGAGGCCTATCAGGCGTTTACCGATCTTAATGGCATGATGGATCTCACCGAGAACTGCATCAAGGCCGCGGCTGAGGCGGCGTGCGGTTCGCTTAAGATCACCTATCAAGGTCAAGAGATTGATTTGTCCGGCACTTGGCGACGCGCATCGATGATCGAGCTTGCAAGCGAGGGTGCCGGCGAGGATGTGTCGTTTGACCGCAGCCGCGACGAGCTCGTTTCCATACTTGAGCGCAATGGCGGTAAAGCCGACGATGCTTGGGGCAAGGGTAAGCTCATCGCCGAGATATTCGAGGCTGTGGCCGAAGAGAAGCTGATCCAACCTACGTTTGTGATCGATCACCCGCTTGAGGTTTCTCCTTTGGCGAAGAAGAAGGCGGATAACCCTGAGTTGACCCAGCGTTTTGAACTTTTTATATGCGGACATGAGTACGCAAATGCTTTTACAGAGCTTAACGACCCGGTTGATCAGGCCGAGCGCTTCCGTGCGCAGGTCGAGGCCAAGGATATGGGCGATGATGAGGCGATGGGTTTTGATTCGGACTACATCCGTGCACTCGAGTACGGAATGCCTCCAGCAGGCGGTGTTGGGATCGGAATCGATAGGCTTGTCATGCTTTTGACCGATTCCGCCACCATTCGCGATGTGTTGCTCTTCCCCCACATGCGCGACGAGGCGTAAAGATCAGGCGCTTGAACAGGTAATATAGTAAGACCAATTAGAAATTTCTTACCAATTTACCAATAACTTACCAACATCTTCCAAATCTCACGAAAAAGAAGGGGCCATTAGGTTTCCTTCTTTTTTTGCTGTAGCGCTGCACATAATGTGACGCGTTGCGGGCAATGATCGGCTTTTGTACTAACTCTCAGATAAGCCTCATGTTGTTTTGACAAGGCTATAAAGTTCATCCACGAATGGAGTAAGACCGTTGAAGCCGTTTGGAATATCGGTGAAGGCTGTTCTCGTATAAAGTGCGAAAGCAACGATCGGGAAACCATTGATCGTGTAAAATCAACGAATAGATGTCGAAGTGGTAACCTTTTGCCTCGTACATTTGTAAAGTCTGTATTGGATTTACCTCATAGATAGCGGATACGCAAGTTATGCGTTCATAATTGACTGCTGGATACGAAGCGCATTCTGATATCTTGGTTTATCTGCGCTGCGAAAAGTCGGCGCGGGTCGTATGACTAAGGTGCGTACTGAATGAACTTGAAAAACACGGATAATGGGATTTCTGCCTTAGAGGAGATCGAAATGAATATAGGCGATCTTCTGAGCGAGATGCCCGGAGGGTTTTTCGTCTATCATGCCGACGGCGATGAAGAACTGATCTATGCCAACGATGCCTGTTTCAGGATATTCGGATGCGAAACGCTCGAGCAGTTCAAGGAACTCACTGGATTCACCTTTCCGGGAATGGTCCATAAAGATGACATAGATGATATCGAGGCGTCGATCGCTGAGCAGATCGCAAACGATATCTACAATATGGACAATGTCGAGTATCGCATCGTTACCTATGACGGCTCGGTGCGTTGGGTTGAGGACTTCGGCCATTATGTGCAGTTGGAATCGGGCAGCTATTTCTATGTATTCATAAATGATGCCACCGATAAGCTCTTGGCGCGCATGGAGGAGCTCGAGCGGATCAATGCGCAGTTGAATGAAGCTTATTCACGCGAAAAGGAGCACAGGCGCCTTTTGTATGTGGCTCTTCAGCAAGCTAACACCGCCAATATCGCCAAGACCACATTCCTGAACAACATGTCACATGATATCCGTACTCTATTGAACGCGGTCACCGGATATTCGCTTCTGATATCGGATCATCTTGACGATGCGAATCGTATAGAGCGCTATGCGCACAAGATCAACGATGCCAGCGCCCAGCTTCTCGATGTCGTAGCCGAAACGCTCGAGGTTAGCAGATATGAAGCTGGGCGGATGCAGCTTGTGGAGGACGACTGTTCGCTAAAGAAGATCGCTCAAGGCGTCAAAGAGCGATATCTTCCCAAAGCCATCAAAAAGGAGATCGACTTTTGCTGCGATTGCTCAACCATCGTTCACGACGAAGTGTTCACAGATGAGCAGCGTATCAAACAAATCATGGAGCAGTTAGTTGACAATGCCGTGAAATACACGCCGGCAGGAGGCTCGGTGGAGCTCAGGCTTGAAGAGCTTGATGCGCGCACGGATGACTACGGCAGGTATCGAATATCCATCATCGACAGCGGGGATGGGATGCATCAGGAATTTGTCGAGCATATGTTTGATCCATTCGCTCGAGAGCTCAATACCACACAAAGCGGCATAGCAGGCACCGGGCTTGGGCTTACGATAGTGAAGCACAGCGTCGATCTTCTCTCCGGTTCGCTTGATGTCGATACCGAGGATGGTAAGGGAACTTCCATCTCGATAACGTTCAGCGCTAAGTACTCTGTACTACCCGAAAAGCCTGCACTTACTCTGCCTGAGAGCTTGGCGCTTGAGGATCTGAGCGTTCTTCTGGTGGAGGACAATGAACTCAATCGTGAGATAGCGACGTGCATGTTGCAGGATAACGGGGTGAAGGTGAGTTGCGCTGTGGATGGCAGGGAGGCGCTCGAGGCGATCAGGAACTCCAAACCCGGAGACATCGACATCGTCTTGATGGATCTACAACTTCCCCTGATGAATGGCTATGAAGCTGCACAGGCTATTCAGGCGCTAGATGATGAACTTCTTGCCAACATTCCGATAATCGCCGTTACATCTGACGCGTTTCCCGAGGACAGAAAGCGCGTTTTGAGCGCTGGCATGAATGCGCACATAGCAAAGCCGCTTATTATCGATAATCTTCGCGAGGCGATAAACGAGCTTGTTTGATCCGGATGCGCGTGCATGATGCAATTCGTATCACGCATTGAAAAGCCGGCATCGCCCGCCGAGATCGCATAAGCTTTCCGGCATTCGTGGCGCCATCGCCTTTTCGTGTGTTAATGTTTACAATACTGATTTCGACCTCTATCAACTGATGAGCTAAGGAAGACCATGACCATTCAAGCGCCCGAAGGAACACGCGATCTGCTTCCCGACGAGGCATCCTATTGGGATGCTTTCTATTCTATAGCGAAGGATGTGTTTTCGAAGTACGGATACATTCCCATCTACACCCCACAGATTGAGCAGACAGAGCTTTTCGTTCGTGGTATCGGTGAGGCCACAGATGTGGTCTCGAAGGAGATGTTCACAGCGATATCCGGCGAGAACCTAAAGCGTCTTGTCGAGGGTGGGTCTATCAAGGCTAAAAGCAGGCTTTCGCTCAGGCCTGAAGGCACGGCAGGCGTTGTTCGCGCTGTGGTTCAGCACGATCTGGTTCCGCAAGGGGCTCCGCCTGCAAAGCTGATGTATGCAGGTCCGATGTTTCGCGCCGAGCGACCTCAGCGTGGGCGTCAGCGCCAGTTCAATCAGATAGGTATCGAATGTTTGGGGGCCGATGATCCCACCATCGATGCAGAGGCTATCATAATGCTCATGAGCTTTTACGAGCGCATCGGGATCGAGCGCGACTCGATGAGGCTCCTAGTCAATTCGATGGGATGCGAAAACTGTCGTCCTGCGTATCGCGATCTCGTTCATGCATATCTAGCGGAAAGGGAATCGGAGCTTTGCGATACCTGTAAAACGCGCATGGAGATGAACCCTTTGCGTGCGTTTGACTGCAAGAATGAGGCTTGTGCGGCCATCATGGAAAGTGCCCCGAAGATCACCGATCACCTCTGTGAGGATTGCAAAGAGCACTACGGACAGATGTTCGGGCTGCTTAAGCGTGCGGGGCTTGATTTCGTTGAGGATCCATCGCTTGTCCGCGGTCTTGATTACTACACGCGGACCGTGTTCGAAGTACAGGCGATATCCTCCCAAAGTGCGCAAAACGCCATCGGAGGCGGTGGCAGATACGATAAGCTCACCGAAGAGATCGGCGGTAGAGCAACACCCGGATTCGGGTTTGCGCTGGGCTATGAGCGCTGTGTGCTCGCTCTTCAGGATGCAGGCTTCCAGTTCGCGAAGGCGAAAAAATGCGATGTATTCGTTGCGTGCGCTAGCCCAGATGTAAGGATGGACGCGTTCGATCTTGTGCAGCAACTTCGTGCCATCGGCCGCATTGCGGAGATGGATCACCAATCCAGATCGCTTAAGAGCCAGTTCAAATTGGCTGATAAGCTCGATTCACGCTTGGTAGCCATCATCGGTCCCGATGAGCTTGCGCAAGGACTTATCAAGATCCGGAATATGGATAGCCACGAAGAGAGATCTGTGCCGATCAATGAGGCGCTGGCCGCGATAGATGGCGAGCTTTGATGCAAAGGCTTTGCGACGATTCGCGCATGCATCAAGCGTGATGATGCATAACGCGCCTTGGAAAGTTGCGCCTTGGATATGGATTGAGCGCAAATGATACTTTAATATATAGACTTCGATGAAATTTTGAAAAGGAGCTAAACGTCTATGTCTCGATCAGAAATGATGAATGATTACAGCATGCATACAGCAACGTGCGGTGAGCTTCGTGCCGCCGATGATGGCAGAGAGGTCGTTTTGACCGGCTGGGCTTGGCATAATCGCGACCATGGTGGGCTGATCTTCATCGATCTTAGAGACCGTACGGGATACACGCAGATCGTTGTGGACCCGGATTGCGTTAGCGCCGATGAGTTCGCTGTTGCTGAGCATATCGGACGTGAATACGTGCTCAAAATCTCAGGCACGGTCCGCCTTCGCGATAAGGATGCGGTGAATCCGGACATGGCCACCGGCGAGATCGAAGTGTTGGCGAGCGGTCTTGAGGTGCTCAACGAGTCTGTAACGCCGCCGTTTTCAATCGAGGATGGTATTGAGACGGATGAAACCACTCGTATGAAGTGGCGCTATCTCGATCTTCGCCGCCCGGAGATGTATTCCAACATCGAGCTTCGTCATCGCGTCATGCAGTCGATGCGCCGCGCGCTTGACGAGAGGGGATTCATCGAGGTGGAGACACCTATTCTTGCGAACTCCACGCCTGAGGGTGCGCGCGACTATATCGTTCCGAGCCGTCCGAATCCGGGCAAGTTCTATGCACTTCCGCAAAGCCCGCAGCAGTTCAAGCAGATGCTCATGGCGGGCGGCATCGAGCGTTACTTCCAGATCGCAAGATGTTTTCGCGATGAGGATCTTCGCGCCGACCGCCAACCTGAGTTCACACAGGTTGATATAGAGATGTCGTTTGTCACTGAAGATGACGTCATCGACATGATGGAAGGCGTGTTCAAAGAGGTGTTCAACGCTGTGGGACTCGATCTTGAGATTCCGCTTCAGAGGATGCCATATGCGGAGGCTATGGCGCGCTATGGCAATGATCGCCCCGACGTTCGCTTCGGGATGGAGCTTCACGATATTACGGATATCGTGAGGGATTCCGGCTTTAAGGTGTTCTCTTCGGTGGCCCAATCGGGCGGCATAGTGAAGGCTATCAATGCTAAGGGTGCTGGCGATTGGAGCCGCGGCGATGTGGAGAAGCTTGCCGCGATTGCTGAGGCCAACGGAGCTAAAGGCATGGCTTGGATCGCATTTACAACTTCCGGTGAGGAGAAGAGCCCGATCATCAAGTTCTTCACCGATGAGGAGTTCGCGGCGCTCAAAGAAGCGATGGATGTAGAGCCGGGGGACCTCGTGCTGTTTGCAGCCGATAAGCCTGAGGTCGCCAATGCTGTTCTGTCAGCGCTTCGCCTGCATATGGCCGATGCGCTCGATGTGCCGCGCGAGGGTCACTCGCTTCTCTGGATCGTCGATTTCCCGATGTTCAAATATGATGAGGATGAGAAGAAATATGCGGCGGAGCATCATCCTTTCACACATCCGACACTTGAGGATATCGATAATATGGAAAGCGATCCGCTGTCGGTGGGAAGCTATGCGTATGACATCGTCATGGATGGATATGAGATGGGTGGAGGCTCAATTCGTATTCATAACGCCGATGAGCAAAGACGCGTTTTGCGCGTGCTTGGTCTAACTGATGAAGAGATCGACGATAAGTTCGGTCATCTTCTTAATGCTTTATCGCTGGGAACACCGCCGCACGGAGGTATCGCGCTTGGACTGGATCGTTTGGTGATGCTTTTGGCTGGTAAGGATTCGATTCGTGACGTGATCGCGTTTCCAAAGACCTCAAGTGCGGCCGACCCGATGACAGGCGCTCCTTCGGCTGTTACCGCACGTCAGCTTAAAGAGGTTGACTTGCGTCTGCTGTAGGTTGTTTCCCAATCTTCGCAAAACGCTTACACCAGAGATCCTATAGTTAGTCTATACTGGTATCTACCTAATATAGAGTGCCTCGAATGGGCATGGGCGGCGACAAGTTTCGAACCTGGTCAGATCCGGGAGGAAGCAGCCATAAGGAACCGCTGACGAGCGCCCATGCTTATTCGGGGCACTTTCTGTTAAGTCTGTATATCGATATAGAAAGAACCTCATGGAGATAATCAACTTTTTCATAAACCTTCTTAAGGACCCGAGAGGATTCATTGCAGGTTGGATCATTGCTTTGGGGCCTGTTTGGGTATACTCGCCGCTCTTTCTCATCGTGTTCGTTGAGACCGGCGTTGTATTCTTCCCATTTTTGCCGGGAGATTCGCTGCTGTTCGCTGTCGGTGTGTTCTCTGCTGAGGGAGGCGGTCTGAATCTGGCGGCCAGCTTGATCGTTTTCTACGTGGCGGCCATCTTGGGCAATACCTCGAACTATTGGATAGCGCGCTTTTTGGGACACAGGATAATCGATTCGGGCAAGGTAAAAGCCCTCACGCCTGAGCGCATGGCGAAACTCGATCATTTCTTCGCGAAATACGGTGGCCTGACGATCGTCATCACGCGTTTCATGCCGTTTTTCCGTACGTTTGCTCCGTTCATTGCAGGAACCGGACATATGAACTTCGGCAAATTCACCATTTGGAATTGCATCGGCGGTATCAGCTGGGTTAGTCTTTTTGTGCTCGTAGGTTATTTCTTTGGCGGCGTTCCTTTTGTGCAGGAGCATTTCGAGATCATCGTCTTAGGTATCGTCGCGGTATCTGTTGCACCTGCCTTCATTGCTGCGGTCAAGGGCGCGATCGCCTCGCGAAAGAAAAGCGAGCAGACCGGTATCCCTGTTGATGAGGCCGAGATCGAGCAGGAGATCGATCTTCGCTCACACGGTGAGCATGCAGATGTCATTGCAGAGGATACGAGCAATCCCGCTGATAAGGTCAAAAATGCGAAAGAGGTCGAATAGCCATGGCAGAGGCTCTCTACAGGAAGTATCGTCCGCAGACATTCGAGGATGTGGTCGGACAAGAGCATATCGAGCGGACGATCCGCAACGCCATCCAGACCGATAAAGTTAGCCACGCATATCTATTCACGGGCCCAAGGGGAACAGGAAAGACCACCACGGCGCGTCTTTTGGCGAAGGCGCTTCTTTGTGAGGGTGGCCCTACGCCTGATCCAGATGGAACGTGCGAGGACTGCGAGCTGATCGCTTCAGGCGAGCATCCTGATGTATATGAGCTTGACGCGGCAAGCCGTACGGGTGTTGAGAATGTGCGTGAGGAGATCATCGGACGCGTGAATTATGCGCCGACCCGCGGTCGCTACAAGGTCTACATCATCGACGAGGTTCACATGCTCTCGGTTGCGGCGTTCAACGCGTTGTTAAAGACGTTGGAGGAGCCGCCTGAGCATGTCGTGTTCGTGCTTTGTACCACCGACCCGCAAAAGGTTCCCGAGACCATCCAATCTAGGTGTCAGCGTTTCGATTTTCGTCGCATATCCTCCGAAGAGCTCATCAGCCGTCTCGGCGCGATCTGTGAGATGGAAGGCGTGGAATACGAGGGCGATGCGCTCGATCTGATCGCGCACCGTGCGCAGGGCGGGATGCGTGATGCGCTCACTTCGCTTGAGCAGTTGATAACGTTTAGCAATGGCAGTGTGACCTCGGTCGAGGCTGAGCGGTTGTTAGGCGCTTTGGATTCGAGCGATCTTGCCGATATCGTCAAAGCGATAGGAACGCGAGATGTTGCAGCGTGTTTCAAGTGGACCAGCAGCTATGTTGAGACGGGTGCTGATCTGGCGCAGATAACGAAGGACCTGGCCGAGCATATCCGGGATATGTATGTTATGTCGCTTGCAGGTGCCGATGTTGCCCTTGAGGTAACGGAAGCGGGAAGACGCGAGCTTGAATCCGAGCTTGCTTGGTTCGGGCCTGATAGGCTTGCGCGTTTGCTGGCTGTTCTTGGGGATCTGATCGCGGAGCTCAAGACGTCTACCAATCAACGTCTTTCGTTTGAGATAGCGCTTACGCGCATGGTGAGGCCTGAATCGGATATCACGTTGGCCTCGCTCGCTGAGAGGATAGAGGCTATCGAGCGTGGGGGAGTTGTCGTTCCTGCCAGTACGGGGGCAACCGCTTTCTCGCCAGTTGCTCAGGCATCGGTTCCGGCTCAAGAACAGAGCGCGAATCCTCGGGTGGCTTCAGCGCAGAGCGCTAACGTGCAGGCTGCTGCTGTCGATGCTGGCGCATCTCAGCTACAAGAGCATCTGGATGCGGGATCTGCTGAAACTGCGGCGGGTACGCAGGCCCCTGCAAAGGTGAATTCGCCAATGTCGATGCCATCTGTTGGTGCGGCAGCATCAGAATCTGTGGAGAGCGCTCCTTTGTCTGATGCATCAGCGCAAACATCGGCTTCGTCCAGCCAAGCAGGCGATGTAAGTTTGTCCGGACGCGATGTGATGCAGGTGTGGAACTCGATCCTTTCGGCCCTGAAAAAGCAGAACGAGGCTTACGGGGTTCTTTTCATGAATACATTTGTGAGCTCTGTAGATGGCGGCAAGAAGCTTCTTATAGAGTTCTCTGCGGCAAATAAGTTCGCGTTTAATGCAGCCAAGAAGCCCGAGGTCAAACAAGCGCTCGAAAGCGCTTTTGCAGGGGTGGGGCTTGCTGGGATGAGCTATGAGATAACTCAGGGCGACAAACCTGCGTCGAGCGCGATTTCTCAAACAAGCACGCAGCCATCCGCTTCGCAGCCGGCTTCTTCTCAGGCGCCACAAAGCGAAGCGCGAACCTCACCTGCGACACAGTCAAGCGCAGCACCTCATCAGGCCCAGCAAGGCGTGATGGGGCAGGGCGCTCAAGTTGCTCAAGGGACTCAAGGCGCGGCAGATAAGTCGCAAGGTGCGAGCTTTAGCGCACAGGATTCCTACGATGAGCCCTATGTTCCCGATGATTATGTCCCGCTAGAGGCGTATGAGGATGCACCTTCTGCATCCCCTGCAGCAAGCGCCACCCAGTCTGTCCAACAGGCCGAACTCGATCGATCTACTGGCCCGAACGCTGCAGAGAGTAGCGCGGCAACGCAGCCTGTTCAAGATGCGGTCTCCGGTGCAACTCCGAGCGCTTCAGAGCCTTCTATGAGTGAGATAAGCGACAATCTGGCATCAATGTTCGGGGAAGGGGTCGTACTTGAAGAGATCCAATGATCGCTTGAATAAAGGCGCTCTAACTGTAAAATCACTTATGATCGATATCGACTCGATCATCACAACGTAAAGATAAGACCTCGAACAGCGGGGTGTGAAAGGTTAAGGAGCTTTTCAATGGATATGAAGAAGATGATGAAGCAGGCTAAGAAGATGCAACGCGATGCAGCGGCGGCGCAGGCTGAGATCGCTGAGATGGAGTTCAGTGCATCGGCTGGCGGCGGCATGGTCGAGGCCACGGTGATGGGCGATATGACGCTCAAGGCCGTGAAGATCGATCCGGATGCTATCGATCCTGAAGATATGGAGATGCTTGAGGATATGGTCGTTGCGGCTGTGAATGAGGCTCTGCGTGAGGCTAGCAACACCAGCAATGAGCGCATGAGTTCTCTCATGGGCGGAATGAATCTTCCGTTCTAATCTTAGATAGGCAAAGGCGAACAATGCAATCGGCGCCCGCCATACAAAAACTGCTCGACGAACTGGAAAGGCTTCCCGGAATCGGCCCGAAGTCGGCCCAGCGCGTCGCATATCATATTCTCAATTCAGATCGCGATGATGCCATTCGTCTTGCGCAGGCGATCGAAGAGGTTAAGGATACCGTGCGTTTCTGCTCCCAGTGTTTCAATTATGCCGAAGGCGAACTTTGTGAGATCTGTGCGAGCGTGCGCAGGGATGCAAGCGTCATCTGTGTGGTCAGTGAGCCGAGAGACATCCCGCCGATCGAGAGAACTGGCGTGTTTAGTGGCGTGTATCACGTGCTCGGAGGCGCTCTCTCTCCGATGGAGGGAATAGGTCCTGACGAGCTTAAGATCAAAGAACTGATGTCGCGTCTTGTTGATGATAGTGTCCAAGAGGTCGTGATCGCCACAAATCCCAATGTCGAGGGCGAGACCACCGCTACATACCTTGCTCGGCTCATAAAACCGTTGGGAATACTGGTCACGCGCCCTGCAAGCGGGTTGCCGGTCGGAGGCGATCTGGAATTCGCGGACGAAATAACATTGGGCAGAGCGATGGAAGCACGTAGGGAGCTGTAATGAACATCTACGTTCCAAGCCCGGCTGTAGCTATAGTCGGCAGGCACAATTCCGGCAAGACCACACTTGTGGAGAAGCTGATCGCACAGATCGTCTCGAGAGGTCTTGATGTTGGCTCGATCAAGCATCACAGCCATAAGGATTTCGAGATCGATCACCCGGGAAAGGACTCTTACAGACATCGCGCTGCTGGTGCGAGCGAGACTGTTATCGCATCTCCTACGAAGATCGCGCGCGTGCGAACGCTCGAGCAAGAGCTGGAATGCGCCGATATTGTAGAGTCGATGCCCGGGCACGACATCATCATCGTGGAGGGATACCGCAAAAGCGGGCTTCCGACAATAGAGATAATGCGCGCGGCCAACGCCGCCGATGCTGCGGTAGCCGATGCCTTCTTTGACGCAGCAAGTGCCGGAAGATCACTTGAAGAGGATAACGTTCAGGCGGCTCGTGATGTGCCGCATGAGTTCGCCGACGATATTGCACACAAGATGCCCTCGGCGAGCACTGTTGCGGTGGTGACGGACATTCCTAAAGCGATCGAGGCCGCGCAGATATATGGGATTCCAACGTTTGACCTTGATGCGATATCGGATATCTCTGATTATCTCGTCGAGCATTATGCGCGTCATCGAATCAGCGTCGTTATCCAAGCCGGCGGCGAGAGCAGGCGCATGGGTAGATCGAAAGCTACAGTGCCGTTTTGCGGAAGACCGCTCATCTGCAACCTCATAGACAGAGTCTCTCCTGTCGCTGACGAGCTTATCATCACGACGAACGAGAGCGAGAACCTAGCATTTCTTCACGAAGTCTATCCTGATCTAGATATCAAGTTGGTGCCGGATAGGTACGATTTCAGGGGAGCGTTGCCGGGTCTGTGTACCGCGCTCGACGCGGCGACATGCCCGTATGTGGCCGTGGTCGCGTGCGACATGATCTTCGCGAGTGGGGCTTTGATGGTGGCCGAATCGATAGAGATGGCCAAGCTTGATGCGGATATCGTGGTGCCGGTAAACAAGCACGGATATGAGCCTTTCCATGCGATGTATCGCCGCGAGACATGCCTGTCGGCGGTTCTTCGCGCGCTCAAGCAGAACAAGAGCAAGGTCCAAAGCGTTTTTGATGACAGTGCATTGGCGGTCGTCGAATTCGCACAGGAGCGCGTTCTTAAGGTGGAGCCGCACGGTGGGTGCTTCATCAACGCGAACACTCCCGAGGAGTTATCGCGAATAGAGGAAACCTACATCGGCGAATAGCGCATCTTGCGAGCAGAGCATCGAAGCGCTCGCCGAATTCAACTTTGATTCATTTGAGAGGAGCAGATGCCAAGCGTATCGGACATAATGGAGATGGCTGAACTCTTGAAGGTGAAAGCCATTGGCATCGAAGAGGATAAGTGCGTGGTGGTGCGCAACAGAAATGCTACCTGCACAAAATGCATGGATGTCTGTATTCGCTCGTGTATCAGCGCGTCGAGAAATGAACTTTCCATAGACTCTGCAGCATGCGTCAATTGTGGCGCTTGCGTTTGCGTTTGTCCGACGGGCGCTCTTTCAACATTGGAGCCGACGGTTGAGTCTATGGCGGCATCTATCGCATCTAGCTCGGACACATCGAGCGGACTTGCTGTAATTGCTTGTGCCAGAAAGGCGTCGAAGCACGAAGCGGATGTTGAACGCTTTTCCGAAGTGGCGTGCTTGGGTCAGGTCAATGAGGCGCTGCTTGTCAGTTGTGCGGCATCAGGGCTTGTGGACATGGTGCTTGTTGATGGAGATTGCACCACTTGCAAATATGGTGCAGTGTCGCCTTCTATTGATGAGACTATCAACAACGCGGTTGAGCTTCTCGAATCCGCAAGAAGCGAGGCGATAATCACGCGTGCGTCGGAGTTTCCTGAAGAGATCGAGGTGGGAAAGGATGCACGCCGCAGTTTTAGGGGTGAAGACAGGCGTGGTCTGCTATTCCAGACAGGCGGCTATGTGCGAAAGGTCGCCACAGGGGTGGCGAAGAAGACGATAGACGACAAGCTTGGTGTGGAGAACAAACCCAAGACGCTTCGTGATAGATTGTCGGCCGGGCAGAGCGGTCGCATGCCATCGTTTAAGCCGGAGGGCAATTTCGAGATCGTGGAGGCGCTTGTTCGAATCTTGAGCAAAAGCGGAGTCGATGTCTATGATCCTGATGATGATTCGCGGCTTTATCTGGACGACACTGTTCTTAATACTAGGCATTTCGGTAAGCTTGATATCGATCTTGAAAAATGTTCGGGATGCGGGCTATGTGTGTTGTTTTGCCCGACAGAGGCGATCAGTCACTCGCAATATGAGACACCTGAAGATCCTGATCGTAAGTATCTGGAATTCGATGCGTCGCTTTGCACTCAGTGTCGGCTATGCGAGGATGTCTGTATAAGGAAATGCCTTGAGATCGATTCGCATGTAAAGCTCTCTTCGATATTCGAAATGAATCCTGAGCTTGTTGAGATCAACAAGCCTCAAGAGCGCGCGAGTATATTCGACTTCAATCGAAACCGCAATAGATAAGTAATCCAAATCTAACAATAAATAGCGAATTTGACTGGCTTGGCTCGATATAGGACATGAGTCAAGCGTGTGGTTTCCTTTCAAGTGAGGTGCTATGTGGTGGTAGGATCCTGCGCGTTATCCTCCGATGAGCTGCTTGAGCTCGCATCGGAGGATGAGCTGTCGGGAGTTGTGGTAGAGGTGCCTGTAGATGCGTTTGTCGAGGAAGAGTCTTCGGCAGAAGAAGATGATGATTCGGCTGAAGAATTCGACGAGGAACTTGCGCTGTTCGTTGAGCTCGATGAATCAGAGGACGATGCGCTTGAGCTACTTGATGACGAATGGTCGCCTTCGAACAGGTCAAGAGGATCGCTGGCGCTTCCTTTAGATGATTCGGATGTTGTGAGTGGAACGAAGATCGATTGCGGTTTAGCGCCGATGCCCTGGCCTTGGCTCGAAACATAAACAACCACAGCACTGAGCGCCACAGCGATGAGCGCAGATACGACGCATACCACGATGAGCTCGATCTTCATACGTCTTTTTGCGATCAGAGCGGCTTTGATCCTAGGATCATCCTCTTTAATCTTCGCGTGTATATCCTCGGCGGATTCGGTTGCATCATCGGTTCTATCGGCATCAACGGTCTTGTTGGCATCATCGCTCAGCATATCTTCGGTGCTGAGGGAGTCGACCGAATCGGTGTCGCCTTCAAGTTCGGAAATGGGAAGGGTTACAGCGTTGGCCTGAATGGATAGTTCGTCGAGTGGGATGGAGTCGGACGATTCGCTTTGATGTTCATGTAGTTCGGCGGAAGAGTCGGCGTTAGAGGCTGTGGTTGTGTCGCCGCTCTGCTGTTCGTTTGCGAATTCGCCGTCATCAGTTAAAGCGTTGTGCTCATCATCGCGTTCATCGTGTTTGTCCATTCCGATGGCGGATGTCATATGCTCGATGAGATCGTGGGTCTTGTCGATGACGGGGATCTCTTTGATCTTTTCGGTTGATTCTCTCAAGAAATGCTTATATAGAGACGCAGCGGTGGTTGACACAATGGATGCGACAGCTACTCCTATGACAGATCCGGCGATGCCGATATAGGAGGAGAGCAGCATGGATGTAACAGCAGCCAAAGCGGTTGCTGTTACCTGAACTACTGAAATGTCCTCGAATAGTCGACGCTTGTTCTGTTTGTTCTTAGTGCCGTGCTTGTTTGATTCGTCTGCCATGGCGCTGATCTTCTCTTATTATTGCTTAAGAAGATTCTTCACCATTATCTGAATAATTTGCGAGCAATTCGTCGATCGTTATGAATCTGTAGCCTTGTTCGGCAAGAGCGGGAAGGGCATCGCGAAGAGCCTGAATTGTCTGACTGCGATCACCGCCGCCGTCATGCATGAGGATGATGTCTCCTGGCGTAGCTTGCAGCAATGCGGAGAAGATCGCTTGAGCGCCGGGCTTCCTCCAGTCGTTGGTGTCGATGTTCCAACCCATTTCTGAGGTTGCGAATTCACTCAGAATACGAGCGGTGTTTTCGCTGAGGTTGCCTCCGGGAACGCGAATGACCTTGCTGGCTTCTTCGCCTGTGACTTGAGATATGGCTTCAAGCCCTTTTGAGATCTCTTCACGCTGCTCGTCGTCGGTCATATAGTCGAGATTCACGCCTTGACCTGATCCTGATGCATGATCCCATGTATGCGTGCAGATTTGGTGGCCTTCGTCATGAGCGCGCTTGATGACGTCCTCGAGGCCAGCAATTCTTTCTCCGACGGTGAAAAATGTTGCTTTTGCATTGTTCTCAGCAAGCACATCTAAAACTTGTGTCGTTTGGTCCTTCCAGGGTCCGTCGTCGAAAGTGAGCGCGATTACCTTATCGTCACCGCTATCGATGTTGTATTTCTTCATCGTCTCAGTGGTTGGCTCGGTCTGGACCGCATCTATGGTGATCCCCGATATCGCACCGATCTTTCTAAGGCTCGTGCCGGGCTGGCCTTCTCCTGTGAATTTATGAACGGCACCAACGCCGTCGAAGACGACAGGTGCCGAGGTTTCCACTGTCTCTTCGGTGTATTCTTCTGTGATATCTACGCCGTCGGACACTTCTACGATATCGCCTTGTTTGAGCTCGTAATCGTGATCAGGCTCAGGAGAGCCGTTCACGTTGAAGGTGTAGGGAGTGCCTGCTCCAGCTTCGATCAGCGACCCATCGATCGCGAGAAGGTCGCCCGGTTCGACCGAGATGCCTTTCGCGTCCGTGGCTTGTTGCAGGGTGGTATGCGCTTTGACGGTGAATTCTTGTCCGTTTATGGTTATGGTCCTATCCCATGGGAACAGGAAAAGAATGAGAATCGCTAGAACGACTATCGCTGCTGCGCTCAAAGCCACCATGCGCTTTCTGCGTTGCTTTTCCTTGCGGATCTTGGAGCGACCGACCGGATTGGGAACAGGAACAAGGATCGGGGAAGGCTTGAACTCACGATCATCTTGAGCGTAGTGGATTTGAGATACTGCGATATCTGATGAGTTTTGGGGCACAGCTTGATAGTGAGCTTCATCAGGGAATGCTTGTTGTGCTGCATGGGGTGCCGGGGGTGTATGGACTGCATGTCGGGCATCATTGCCAACAGCTGGAGAAACGACATGGTTTATGTTGTACTCTGCGGTATTTGCAGAATCTCCGATAGGTCTTCCGGCCGATGTAGGATAGGGTTCATCCATGTAGATATCGCCGCTAGCCTCATCGATGCCGGCGATAAAAGGCGCATTCATCTTGGCATCATTGCCGTTATGTTCGGTCATATTCGACAAGCGGTCATCTCATATCTTTTATATGCGCTTATGCGCGAAGCGATGTTGTATTTCGTACCGATTCATGCTAACGAAAAAAAAGGCGAGTTGCAACAAAAAATGCAAGCGTACGGAGTAATTCTTATTTTCTTGACAACAAAAACATCGTTCGTATCCGCCGATACAGGACCTTTTATTTGCCAATCATCGGCGAGAGAGGCGCTCGCTGCGGATCCGAGCATCCAAAGACCGCTCATTTGCGATTTATTGGAAATAGTACTTGACGCAGAGGAGAATCATATTTAATATAGCGTCTTGCGCTATCGACTGCGCACGCACTGAAGTTGGGGTGTCGTCTAATGGCAGGACAGCGGTTTCTGGTGCCGTATGTGAGGGTTCGACTCCTTCCACCCCAGCCACTTCAACAACTGCTCAAGATGTCAATCATTCTTTTGCAGTTTGCGTGATATTCGATATGGACATATGCGATCTTTCGTGTATACTATTCAAGCGCTTTATAAGTGGCTCCGTCGTCTAGCGGTTTAGGACGCCGCCCTCTCAAGGCGGAGGTCGCCGGTTCGAATCCGGTCGGAGCTACCAAGAAACAGCAGGCTAGAGGGTATTTTCCTTCTGGCCTTTTTCATTTCCCAATGATTTAGGTGCAAAAAAGGTGCAAATCGTCCCCGAACTTTACCAATCTATAACCTCTTTCGCCTCTTTCATTTCCTCCATGCCAACATGAATCCGTATCCTTGCTCGTAGGCTCGCGCCCTTACGCTCCGTTAGTGCGGCCTACTTTGCACCCTTTCGCGCAGAGGCACTAGCTACCTCCATCGCTTTGAATGTGACCGAAGCTCCAAGCGGCATGATGAGTACGCTGATTCCTCCTGCAGCGATGAGCAGTGACGCAATGTCTGTGCTCATCGCGCCTGCTCCTGTGGCCAATGTCGTCACAGCCACAATAAGCGGCAGCGCGGTCGTGCAGTAAAGCGCAACGGTCGATCTTTCATGAACCGTCATCGTGCACGTTTCGGGGTTTATCCTCAAGCTTACAAAGATCGGGAGCGCACGTACTACAAGCAGCGCGCAGATGAAAAGCACCAGCAAAAGCGGGTATTCGCCGATAGCGCGTGGGTTTATACCCATTCCACTAACAATAAAGAAAAGTGGAATGAAAAAGCCGTAACCCATGCCGTTTAGTTTATGTTCCATTCCCTTATCGCCTTCGGGAATGATGTAGCGCACGATGAATCCGGCGGCAAATGCGCCGAGAACGATATCAAGATCGAGCACAGCCGATACTGTAACAAGTCCAACGAGAAGCACCATGATCGCACGGATGGACATCTGCGCATTCGCCTCTTTGTGTTTGATGATGAATTTCGCGATCCTTGATTCTTCCTTTTTCAGCCACTTGGAAATAAGCGCCGTGGCGATGGCGAGAGCGGCAAACGCTGCCAGTATTACCAGCGTGAGCCAAGTGTTTCTTGTGGTCAGAATCAAAGCGATTGCCACGATTGGGCAGATTTCTCCCCAGACGCCATAGCTTGTGATGGTCTGTCCGAGTGGAGTCTTTGCGATTCCGCGTTCACTGAGGATCGGAACCAGTGTTCCGAAAGCTGTTGTTGTCAGTGCGATCGCGGTGGCAAGCCATCCGAATAGGTTGTCATGGGACTGGGGGACTGCAAGGCAGATCCCGATAGCTATCGCGAATGTGACAAGCCAGGTGAAAAACCCGTAGCGTCCTTGCTTTCCGGAAAGCTCTTTCGGGTTTATCTCATAGCCGGCAAGCAGGAATAGAAATCCAAGGCCAAGATCGGACAAAAGCGAGATCGCGCTATCGGATTGTGCAATATTAAAGACGTTCGGACCTAAGATCATTCCTGCGATCAACAGGAAAACAGTCTCTGGAATAAGCTTTTTCGGAATGAGCGCCGAGATGATAGGACAGATGAAGGCAGCTGCTACGATGACGAAAAGAGAGACGAGATCGACCTGCATATGCCTCACAACCTCCCGCTTTGATACTTCGCGCCGCCGTTTCGCTGTCTGGTGTCGCGTGCGCGCTCGACAACTTACGATAGTCTGATGATAGCGCTATTGCGATCGCATATCCATCAATACAAGCGGAGATGTCATTGTTTTGGTACCGGAGGATTTTTTCTGTTCGAGATCAATAACCCTACAATCGTCAATGCGGCGCCTGTTACGATTGCGACGTTTAAGGGCTCACCTAAGATGCATATAGAAGCTATTGCAGTTATGGCAGGCACGAGATAGATATAGGTGGTTGATGTGGTTGCTCCGAGCCTCTTTACCGCGATAGCCCAAGTGGCAAAACACATCGCAGAGGCCACGATTCCAAGAAACACAAGATTGAGTAGATTGTGCAGCTCGAAAATGACATGGATAGGCGCAAGCGAGCCGCCGAATAGCAATGTGGAGGGAACGATAAAGGCCAATCCCCAAAGAAACGTTCGCTTTGTCGCCGATATCGTTTCGTAACCGAGGTCGGATATCTTGCGTATCAAAAGTGAGTAGATCGCCCAGATCAACGCTGCGGTCAAAGCTAGCAGATCACCAAGAAGATCCGCCCCGTCAAGGATTGGCGTGCCGCTCGTAGAACTGTTGAAGCTCACCAGAACAAGGCCAGTCATTGCAAGAGCAAAGCCTATGAAGAATCTCGGGTGCATAGCCGATCTGTCCCCCAAAAGGGCTGAGAGAACCGCCGTGAAAAGCGGGGATGCAGCAACGATTACGCCTACAGCTGTTGCGGTTGTGAACACGAGAGCGATATTTTCGAGCAGGTAATACCCGGCAATACCCGTTGCGCCCGCTGCAATGAAGAGCAACTCGTCGCGTCGCCTTTTCATTTTCAGTATCTTCGGTCTAAGCGCAAACAAAGCGATGAAGCCGATCGTAAAGCGCAAAAGTAAAATCCAGAGAGGGGAGAAATCTTCTAACAAAACCTTGGTTGACACAAATGTGACTCCCCAGATACCGACTGTGAAAAGCGCGATCAGGTGGCTTTTCATCGGGCGGCTCCACTATCAGCAACTTCTCTGGCGTAGGCTGCCGGTGTGGTGCCGATGCGCTTTTTGAACACACGCGTGAGATGCGCTTGATCGCAAAACCCCGTCTTTTCAGCCACTTCGCACGGCGACACTCCCAAAGATAGTAACTTGCAGGCGTGATTTGCCCTATGTGATATCAGATCTTGAAGAGGAGTGATTGAGTATTGTTTTTTGTATGCCCTGATGAGCGCATAGGTCGAGATGCCCATCTTTTCTGCCAAAGCTTCAATACTGATTGGTTCTGCGAAGCGCTCTTCGATGTACGATTTTGCGTCGGATATCTTCTTGTCTCCTATGTGCGGCATTTCCTGATTTATCGGCACTTGCGTCTGAAGGGCATCGATCATCTCGACTACAGCATCTACTATAGCCTCGGTTCTGTCATCATAAGAACTCTCGTCATGATCTCTCCCGGATTCGCCGGCGAGTAACAGAAAGATTCGATCGAGCCTGTTAAGCACTTCGGCATTTCGGATGACAGGTCCGTCAAGACGGATGTTTCCTGCGAAGCTCTTGGAGAATGTGATGCTGTCAAAGATCATGGTCTCATACGGAATGCAAGACTGGCAAGATCGGCATTCGTGGACATCCCCTGGATTGAAAACGATCAGGTCTCCTTCGCTGATGCTGTGCTTTTTAGCATTGCATATCATAGATCGAGCGCCTTTTCTGATCGCGCCGATCACGTGGTGATCATGCGAATGAGCCGCGAAAGGCTGCGACATTTCGGCGTAGATCCGAGCTTCGCCTTGAATGTATGGCATTGGTATGACTTTCAGTGACGACGCACGCGTGTGGGTGTCTTTGTGTGCGGACAATGCGATCTGACCTCTGATCCTTCCTGACCCAATTCTGTCTTGGCCCTATCTTGCTCGTGACTTTGTATTCTTCATAACCGATGTTCGCCTGCTGGAAATGAAGCCTACATTACAGACGATATATGACATCGGGTTTTGTATTGGAAACGATACCGTGACTTAGTGCATTTTTCTTGAACAAAATTGCGATGTGCGGATCTAGGCGCCTTGGCGATAGCGTATTGAACAAACGATCGCTCGAATTTGAATGCAGCGGAAACTGAATCATATCGATATGGTCAAAGTCGATGTATTGGATATACTATATTTAAGAAATAGAGAGAAGGTTGAATATGCTCGAAATAAAGGATCTGGTATTTGAGGTGCCGGTTTCTGGGTCTTCTTCGGTATCGGCCGAGGATGAGCCTCGATCCACGAAACGCATTATCGATGGATTATCGCTTTCTATTGCAGATGACAGGTTCACTGTCATAACTGGCCCGAATGGCGGCGGTAAGTCCACGCTAGCAAAGCTCATAATGGGAATAGAGAAGCCCACATCGGGGCAGATCATCTTCGACGGCGTTGACGTTACGGAGATGGATATCACGGAGCGTGCGCGCCTTGGGATCGGATACGCATTCCAGCAGCCGGCGCGCTTCAAGGGTATGACCGTGAAAAAGCTACTCGATATATCGGCTGGCCGCAAGCTTCCGATGCTCGCATGTAATGAATATCTCACAAAAGTGGGGCTTTGTTCGGCGAACTATCTCACGCGCGAGGTCGACAAGTCACTGTCGGGCGGCGAGGTAAAGCGCATCGAGATTGCCACCATCTTGGCTCGCGACCCGAAGCTTTCGATCTACGATGAACCCGAGGCGGGCATCGATCTTTGGAGTTTCGATAGGCTCACGCAGACATTCCGTGACATACATGCGGCTAAAGATGGCCGCTCGGTCGTTATCATTTCGCATCAGGAACGAATCATCCAGCTCGCAGACGAGATCGTGCTTCTGCGCGAAGGCAAGATCGCCGAGGTTGGCACGCCAGATGAGATCATTCCGATGCTCACACTGTCGACGGCTCGAGGCGAGGCTGGCTGTCCTCTCACCGAGCCCATCGATCTGCATCTCACAGATATTCCGACGACTTGCTAGGGGATTGTCATGACTGAACAACTTAGTGCTGCCGAGCTCGATCTGCTCTCTGAGATAGCCGGGATGCATGGTATGCCGAAAGGCGCGTTCAACATCCGTCGTGACGGCGAACTTGTCGAGCGCAACTCATCGGCCAATATCGAGATATCCACGAAGACTGGAGAGCCCGGGATCGATATCAAGATCGCTGCGGGAACAAAGGGCGAGACCGTCTACATTCCGGTCATCGTCACGCAGTCGGGAATCAAAGATGTCGTCTACAACACCTTCTACATCGGCGAGGACTGCGACGTCAAGATCATTGCGGGGTGCGGGATCCACAACGACGGTCACGCTGCCTCCGAGCATGACGGCATCCATAGCTTTTACTGCGGAGCGCGCAGCCATGTCACCTATATAGAAAAGCATTACGGTGAGGGCGACGGCAGTGGTGAGCGCATTTTGAATCCGACGACGAATGTCTACATGGAGCAGGACTCTGTTTGCGAGATGGAAATGGTGCAACTTCGTGGCGTGTCCTCTACCGTTCGTGATACGAATGCGGAGCTTGCGCAGGGAGCGAAACTTGTGCTTACGGAGAAGCTGCTCACGCATGGCAAGCAGACCGCCGAGTCCAATATGCGAGTCGATCTTAACGGCGAAGGCTCTTCAGTACAAGTCATTTCGCGATCGGTCGCACAAGACGATTCAATCCAGATATTCAATCCGCTCGTCATTGGAAACACGGCTTGCAAAGGGCATGTGCAATGCGATGCGATCATCATGGGCAACGCGAAGGTTAAAGCGATCCCTGGTATAGAGGCTGCAAGCGAGGATGCGATGCTTGTACACGAGGCCGCTATCGGCAAGATCGCGGGAGATCAGATTGTGAAGTTGATGACGCTAGGCCTTACAGAAGAGGAGGCCGAAGAGGAGATCCTAGAGGACTTCCTCAACTAAAGCAGATCTGCTTAAGTATCGTCGAGATGTCAACTACGGATGGATCTCGCGAAGATGCTTCATTGATTCACAAGGGCTGTCGCATCTGCGATGGCCCTGTAGCTTTCTATGAGGCGCTCAAGCGATGCCGAGGCGTTTGCGGAGCTCGTTGAAGGAAGCCTTACGGCGTCCATTTCGCACGATGCGCGGCAGTGTTTGTTGAAGAGTTCATATGCTTTTGCTCCTGTGCAGAATATAGCTTTGATCGGCGCATTATCCAATATGTATGCGATATCGTTGGCAACGCAACCAGATATGGAGGCATCGCTTGCGCCTTTAATGTCGCATTGAGCGAGGACGTCCCAAAGCGCCACCCTATGCCTTAGCGCCAGATCTCTTTTCTGCTCGTTGGTTTCAGGAATTGTCTCATCAAATATTGCTGCCATCACTTTCCAAAAGCGGTTTTGCGGGTGGTTGTAGTAAAAGCCTGTTTCTCGCGATACGGGAGATGGCATGGTTCCAAGCACGAGCACTCTTGATTTGTCATCGAAAACCGGCTCAAGCGGATGAAGAACGTGCAGGCTCGTTGTTGACGAGCCTGTATTCAGAGAACTGCCGCTCATAGGTGGACTTTCTGAACATAGTCGATGATACGATCTCTTTCGTTGACGAGCTTCTCATCGATCACCTGATCTAGCACATCGGCAAGTATGCGCCCTACAGTCGGCCCCTCTTCTATTCCTAAAGCGATGATGTCTCTTCCTCTCACTTTGAGATCTTTGATGCTGAACGCTTCTTCGGCTTCGATCACTTCACCAAGGATTCGTTCGAGTTCATTTATGGTATCCAGCCTTGCAAGGCACATCGGCGCTTGGCCTTTCGCGTCCGCGCGTTTGATATCGAGCAGCACCCGCATGAGATCTTGCCGTCCGTTGAGTTTTTGAAGCATCTTTTTCACAGAGCGCTTCGAGGGTGCGATTTCGATATCGTGAAATCTCACCAAAGTACATACATCATCGATGAAAGCCGGAGCCATCAAAAGTCGCTTTAGCATGCCTCGTGTCAAATTCTCGCTCACATGCGCGTGCCCGTAGAAATGCTCGACGCCCGCCTCGTCGAAGAAGGCGGCCGCCGGTTTTCCGATGTCGTGGCAAAGCGCCGCCCATCTGTTGAGCCTTGTTGGCTGCACATTCTGTACAACATGCGCGGTGTGTTCGAACACATCGTATATATGGTATTTGGTGACCTGCGCGCAACCTTTCATCGCAACAAGCTCGGGGAGCACGAAATCGATCACATCAGCCGTCTGCATGAGCGCATCGAGCGCATGATCACCCGTAAGAAGGCAATCGAGCTCATGTGTTATGCGTTCGGTCGATACGTTTGCAAGCATATGTTTGTTGCGGATCATGGCCTCATAGGTGGCTGCCTCGAAGGTGAATCCCAGCTGCGATGCGAACCTTGCAGCTCGAAGGATCCGCAGGCCATCTTCGGCAAAGCGTTTCGACCCGTCGCCGACTACGCGAATGATCCCATTTTGGATATCCTGCATACCGCAAAGAGGATCGATCAATCCTTTTTCAGGCGTATAGGCTATCGCGTTCATGGTGAAGTCCCGACGCTTCAGATCCTCGTCAAGCGACGAGATGAATTCCACTTTGTCGGGATGTCTAGAATCGGCATAGTTGCCGTCAACTCTATAGGTTGTAACCTCTATAGAGATATCTGAGAGGGGATCGATTACGGTTATGGTGCCGTGCTTGATGCCTGTCTCGTATGTTTTGAAACCGGAGTCCAGAGCTATGTGTCTAACATCCTGCCACAGGGCATCAGTCGTAATGTCGATATCGTAGGCATCTCTTTCAAGAATTGCATCGCGTACGAAGCCACCGACGAAAAACGCCTCGAATCCTTCAGCTTCCAATGCGCGCTGTAGACGTTTCGCGCAATCGGCAAGCCTGTTATCGATCCTTTTCGATATGACATCAATATCCATAGTTCACCTCTACAAGAGCATCTTTTTCTCATCTTAATATACGGCTGTGCTTTGCGAAATGCCGTCCGAATAAAACTTTTCAAAAAAAGTTTGAAAAAGTTCTTGCATTCATTTTTTCATGCTGCTAATATATTGCTTCGCGTCACAAACGCATCTGATCGACGCAATCGCGATCGATCAAGCACCTTGAGAACCGGATACTGTAGAGATGCGATCGCATCATTTGAGGGCTCTAAGAGCTCGAAGATGATCGGTCGTGCGAATCACGAATTTCGATCACAGAGATCTGAACTTTATAAGAACAGATCCTCGTCGATCCAATTGAATCCAACTTGGTTTTTGGATAACACTCCATAAGACCAGGATTTCGAACGGAGAGTTTGATCCTGGCTCAGGATGAACGCTGGCGGCGTGCTTAACACATGCAAGTCGAACGATTAACCC
>CAJUSF010000032.1 GCA_910588945.1 uncultured Eggerthellaceae bacterium
GCAAGCTGTCAGACACGACGATGAACGTCGTTCCCTCAAGCCGCATGCAAAAAGGCTTGGAAGACGGGATGCTGCTCATATATCGCGAGCTGTTGCGCATCACTGACGGCTGCGAAGTAAGCCCCGAGCTTGCCGCGCTGGCGGAGAAGATTGGCGCTATCTTTTCCGACCTGTCAGAAAAGGAGATCGCTGAGAGGCTCCCAAGCAACGAGAACGCGATCATCGATCTTGAGCGGGGGCTCTGATGCTAAAGCTGTGCGCAAGAACAGCCCAAGAGCTGCTTGAAGAACCCATCACGGAGGCTGATTGGGTTATAGAGGATCTATTGCCCGTCGGGGCACACATTCTGGCGGGGGCTCCCAAGATCGGCAAGTCGTGGATGATGCTCGCTATGGGGCTTGCCGTGAGCATGGGAACACCTTTTTGGGACTATGCAGTATGCCAAGGAAGCGTGCTGTATCTCTGCCTTGAAGACACCTATGCGCGCGTGAAGAAGAGGCTCTGGAAGCTAACCGATGAAGCGAACGATCGGTTCTATCTCGCCAACTCGGCTGCAACCATAAAGGACGGTCTTGCGGAGCAAATCGATTACTTCGTCATCACTCATCCGGACCTGAAGCTTGTCTTCATCGACACGTTCCAGAAGGTGCGAAGCCCAACATGTGACAGCATCTACGCAGCGGACTACGGAGACTTCTCAGCACTGAAGGCCGTGGCTGACAAGCATAGCTTGGCGATGATGGTGGTTCACCACACCCGCAAGATGGCCGATGAGGACATCATGAACACCGTATCGGGGTCAAGCGGAATAACGGGAAGTGCGGACAGCATCTGGGTGTTGAAGCGAGCGTCGCGTGGCGTTGGGGACGCGACGCTTACGGTCACCGGCCGCGATGTCGAGTTCCGAGAGCTGAAACTGGCTCTTAGGGATTGTCGATGGAACCTCATTGAGCGCACGAGCGAGGAAGAGCTTGAAGAGCGCGATGTTCCAGGTTGCGTTTTGCGCGTGCTTGAATTTATGAATGTGCACGAGGAAGGCGTTTGGAGTGGATCAGTCGGCGAGCTCATAGAGGCGGCAGAAGTCAATGGTGTCACGACGGCGACGTTCGGGAAGTTCCTTGCTCAGCACAGCGTCTTCATGCGGTTGCGCGGAATTACGTACAGCAAGAAGCACACGAGCACCGGGCAAGTCGTCACACTCGAAAGAGTCGCATATGAAGGAAGTGAAGGCGATGAAGGCTACGGCTAGATATAACAACCAACTTTCATTGCCTTCATGGCTTTCATTCGCAAAGGGCGCTTAGAAGCTCTGAGAGACGCTTCTAATGACGATTCGCAGTAATGAGCCATTGAGAGCCGTTCTAAGGGCTTAGAAACGATTATTTGCAAGTAGCCCATAGCGTATTACCTTTGAGAGCCGCTATGGCGAATCCTAGCAAGTAGCCCATTGGCGTATTACGTTTCCAACCGCCATAGACAACTTTAGCAAGTAGCCTATGGCGTCCGACAACGCCAATCGTACTTGCCCGGATTCGGGAAACTGCTCGACGGCGACAGCAGGCTGTCAGCCGTCTCTCAGTTTGCGGGGGATCCCCCGCGCCCCTTCATTGATATTCCGAGTGATCGTTCTACTGCAACAAGACAGCATATTTCTTAGCTATGCATTCAAGTGCGACGGCAAGTGTCCTTATTGTGGGACACGGCCATTTTTGTCTTGAGCAAGAATAACTTTGAAAAACTAGCCACTTCGCTTCTTGAGCGAATAAAAGATGAGAATGTGATATACAATGTATTTCATAATCCGTGCATGGAGGAATTATGAGTCAAACACCTACAACTATTCGCATTGATCCACAACTGAAGAATGAGGCATGCGATATTTATAAGGAGTTGGGGATATCCTTTTCTGCTGCTGTCAGCGCTTTTCTGAAAGCCACGATTAGAGCTCAAGGCTTACCTTTTGAAATGAAGCTGAACGATGCTGCGGAAGCGACCACCGACTCTTCAAGCTTTTCCAATTGGCCAAACGAAAAGGGTCAATGCAGCTCCAGCAGCAAAGCCAACAATTCCTCTTTGAATCAGGCGGGAAAGGAAAAGAAGGACGAATTTTATACCCAGTACTCTGATATCGAAATTGAAGTTGAGAATTACCGAGATCAATTTGAAAACAAGACAGTCTTCTGTAATTGTGACGACCCTTTTGAGTCAAATTTCTTTCGCTATTTCATTCATAACTTCAATAGCTTGAAACTAAAGAAGCTAATTGCGACCTGCTATGCGCATTCAAGCAGGAAGAGCACGCTCAGCTGTTTCGGAGATTTTCTGCTACCCCAGACGGATCATCCGGTAGCGTACAAAGCAGTAGTTACTCTTGTCGATGACGGATTAATCGAAACAGAATCTGGGGACGTAGACCTCGTAAGGCTTTTTCAAATTCCAGGCAATTCAATTGAAATCCTTAACGGTGATGGAGATTTTCGATCACCCGAATCAGTTAATTTACTTGAAGCAAGCGACATCATCGTGACTAATCCGCCGTTTTCCTTGTTCAGAGAATTCATAAGTCAACTTACCCGATTTAATAAAGATTTTCTCATTATTGGAAATATTAATGCGATTACCTATAAAGAGGTTTTCCCGCTCATACGTGAAAACAAAGTATGGCTGGGAGCCAGTATCCACTCGGGTGATAGAAAGTTCTTCGTTCCTGATGATTACCCCCTAAATGCTGCGGGCTGTGGCATAGACGAGAATGGGCAAAGATTTATTAGAGTTAAGGGAGTTCGTTGGTTCACCAATCTTGATATGCCCCAGCGTCATGAGCGGCTTCCCCTAAAGGAAGAGTTCAGCGAGGAGAATTATCCAAAGTATGAGAATTATGATGCGGTTAATGTTTCTCGCACCGCTAACATCCCCTTTAACTACGATGGCGTGATGGGCGTACCCATCACATTTTTAGATAAATATAGTCCGGATCAGTTCGAGATTCTCATGCTTGCAAATGGAAACGTGCGTGCAAACTCGTCGCCTGAGATTCTGAAGAGAGTTGGATACTCAAAACATGATCTCGATAAAGGAGGGGTGGGCATTATTGATGGAAAGCGTTCATATGCCCGCATTCTGATTCAAAGAAGAAAACTCGAGGTCGCTTAATGCCTAAATCAAATTCAAGTAAACTAGGGGCTCTCCGAGTGCCCTGTTGCTATCAAGGCGGCAAGCAGCGGATCGCCTCACAGGTGGTTGACCACCTTATGAAGCACCCTTTATCAAAATCAAACGAAACAGTTTACTATGATTTATGTTGCGGCTCTGGAGCTGTCACAATCGAGCTCTTGAATCGTGGAGTAGAACCACAACGTATTGTTATGGTTGACCAAAGCTCTTGGGGGGCATTTTGGAAAAAAATCGGGGCTGGAAGCTATGACTTAAACAAGCTCAGGCAACTGATAGATGAAATTCCCGAAGAAAAGAAGCAGGTAAAAGCTCACGTTTCATTATTGGCAAAGCAACCTATCAACGATGAAGAAGCTTATATCTATCCGATTTTGCAAGCTTGCTCCTTCGGTGGCAAGCAGATATGGCGCGAAAACAACGAGTGGAGGAACGCCTTCTTTCGGGACTATTGGGAACCAACTTCTACCAGCAAAAGAAGGAGCCCCGCAAATCCTATGCAGCCTTCGCCTTTAACTTTGTTTAAAAGGATTGAAGCAATTTCAACAAGAGCCCAAGGAATTACTTGTCATCAGATGGATGTTTTAGAAGCCATTGATTTAATGCAAGAAAATGAAAAAACTATTGTGTATATCGATCCTCCTTATGCGGGGATGACAAACTACGGATTTCAGCTCGATATAGACCGTTTTGTGAGGCTCTACTTATCACAACAAAAGGCGCCGCTGTTTGTTTCGGAAAATAGGCCGCTGTCAGAAAATGCATTCAGGCTTGATTTCGGCGGCGCAAAAGGTGGAATCAGTGGAAACAAGCCCTCGAAGCACGATGAATGGCTCTCCGAATTTGACGGCTTATTACAATAATCCCAGTAACCTTGAATTCCTGCTTAAACCATTATGCGCAACTATCTTGGAAACCTCTTCGAATTCCTCCATGTCGTCCGCATCAAACACGGCCATGAAGTAATACCCATCATCGACTTTCGTGAATGTGATGATTTTATTTACAAGATACTCAGAACCTAATGCCTCTGTAATTCTTGCGCCATCTTCTGCTCGACCTTTGATTTGAAGTCGCCATGTTCCATTTGCGCGATCGCCCTCGGGATACTTAATCGTATTGCCAACGTAGTCGATTCCATCGTAGTTGATGACAATATCTTTTACAGCGGAAATATCACTAGGATCAACTCCGAAGAAACGAACGCCACCCTCCATCAAATCGCTTTCGCCCAAAGAAAACTGTGTTGTCGCAGGGTCACCCTTAACTACGGCTGCGGTTTTCGAAAGATCAAGAATGTTACGGGATCCTCCCGTCATTCTTTTTGTTTCAAACCACATAATTGAGCTGTCCTCTTCAACTAACGCTGCGGGGACGACTTCCTTCTGTTTGACGTCTTTTATAGGTGCAAGCTCATCGCCCTCCGTGTTTATCAAAAAGTGTTCGATCTTTGGGAGATTAGCTTCTAGCTTCTTAGCAAATCTTGTTGGTTGTCCTGCTTCACGATAGATTCGTGCATTTCTTGCAATTCGCGTCTTTGCTTCTTTCGCAATATATCCTTCAGCTAAAAGAGCGTCGATATCCGATTCACTCTTAATCTCAAAACAGATATCTGTTGTTGACTCGAGTTGTTTAATGTAATTAATTAGTTCCTTTTGTACCTCTGATTTTTCTGCCTTGTTGTCTTCAGACAAAATCAGCGATGCTTCTATGTTCGTCCACAACCCACCGCTTGTAAGATTATTGGATCCAACAATGAGAACGCCTTCATCGTCAGAAGTGAAGCTATATATTTTCGGATGGAAAGTTTGCCCTGACTCAAGATGAACGACGGTTAGTTTATTCACAATTCTAAGCAAAGAGACAAGCGCTTCATAAGAGGTTCCGTCTAGATCGATACCTACGTAGACATCGATTTCGCCTCCGCTTTTTCTAAATGCTTCTAGAGACTCCTTAAGGCGCAATACGCCACTGTTCTTCGCAAAGGCAACAATGATGGTTAGCTTGTTATACTTCGAGTCTTCTAAGCAGTCCTTGATATAATTGCCCACTTGTCCACCAAGGGGCTGATTTAGCAATCGAATTGAGCTCATAATCAAATCCTATATCGCAGTTTTTTGCTTATTATATCCGCGTCATCCAATATGGCCTAATGCACAAACCACGGTGACGAAGCAAACTAAAACTTCTCAAGGTTAAACAGGTATAGGGTAAGAACTCGTCCTAACTCCCACAATATTTTGCTGGGTACGAAATGAGTACAAAAGTTGTGAAACGATTGGGCTGTCAAGAAGTGCGTGAGTACAAAGTTGATGGACTTCGCGTGATGCAAGCTTGAGCTCACATTATCGTGATGATTTGATCTCACTCATAATGCCTATGAATCCATTAAGCATTGGTTGACTATAAGAAATGTTCTCTCAGTAGTCACTAAGAGAGCATGATCGGAAACGATGGTTCAAGTGGCTTGGAGGCAACTGCGGCGTACATTAATGCATCAAATCACGCCAAAACTCACTCAATTCAAACCTCACGATAATGTGCGCGATTATTCCCACTCGACGGTTCCGGGGGGCTTGGGGGTCACATCGTAGACCACTCGATTCACACCCGGCACCTCGGCCACGATGCGCGAACTTACCCGGCCCAGCAACTCATAGGGTAACTTCGCCCAGTCAGCCGTCATCGCATCCCTCGACTCCACCGCACGCAAGATGATCGGGCGCTGATACGTCCTCTCATCCCCCATCACGCCGACCGAGCGAATATCGGGCAGAACCGCAAAATACTGCCAGACCGGGCGCTTCACCTCTGGTCCTCCGGCAACATCGCTTTCCACCTCACCATCGCGCACGCCGCACTCCTCGTAGAGCTTCTCGTTGTACGCATCGATCTCCTCGCGAACGATCGCGTCAGCATTCTTCAAGATCTCCAATTTCTCAGGCGTCACATCCCCGATGATCCTGATGGCCAAACCCGGCCCCGGAAAAGGCTGCCTGTGCACAATGTGATCCGGAAGTCCAAGCGCCGTGCCGAGCGCACGCACCTCGTCCTTGAAAAAATGATCCAGCGGCTCTATCAGGTCGAAATGCACGCCTTCGGGAAACGGAATCAAGTTGTGGTGACTTTTGATCGTCGATGCCTTACCGCCGGTTTTGCGCGCACCGCTCTCGATGATGTCAGGATAGATCGTCCCCTGCGCCAAAAACTTCACAGGGCGCCCACCCTCAGCCAAGTCCTTCGCAACCGCGAAAAACTCGTTCCAGAACTGCTCGCCGATGATGCGCCGCTTCTGCTCCGGATCGCTCACACCTGCAAGCAGCTCGGCATACCTATCCTCGGCATGCACGTGCACAAAGTCCACATCGAATTGCTTGGTGAAGACCTCTTCGACTTCTTCAGGCTCATTTTTACGCAGAAGCCCATGATTCACGAACACACACGTGAGCTGATCTCCGATCGCCTTCGCACAAAGCGCGGCCACAACGGACGAATCCACGCCACCAGAAAGCCCGAGGATCACGCGACTGTCCCCCACCTGCTCACGGATAGCCGCAACGGAGTCCTCAATGATAGAATCCATCTCCCAACTGGGCTCAAGCCCACAAATATCGAACAAGAAATTCGATAGCATCTGCTGACCATACGGGGTGTGTCTTACCTCAGGGTGAAACTGAGTCGCATACAGCTTGCGCTCGGCGCACTCCATAGACGCCACCGGGCACACATCCGTGCGCGAGGTAACCACGAAACCCTCCGGCACCTGGCTCACAGCATCACGGTGGCTCATCCAGACCGTCTGTTCGCACGGCGTGTTCTCAAAGAGAAGCGAATCATCGATGACGGGGTTGCCGGTGTCCGGACCGAACGACTGCCCGCAAGCGCCGTCAAGACGCACCAAAGCCGCCGGCCCGTACTCGCCCTTATCGGTATGCGCCACAGATCCACCGAGCGTAACCGCCATGATCTGCTGCCCATAACAAAATCCGAGCACTGGAATCCCCAGCTCCAAAATCTCAGGATCGATCTTGGGGGCATCATCTGCATAAACACTTGCAGGACCACCGGAGAAAATGATCGCCGCCGGTGCGATCGCGCGCATCTCGTCCGCTGAAATATCACACGGAACAATCTCGGAATAAACCTTCAGATCGCGAACACGACGAGCGATGAGCTGCCCGTACTGGGCTCCAAAATCAACGACTACGACAACTTGATCCGGGGAGGTGCTGGAAGAAGTCACGGCAGATCCTTTCGACGGCAATGCGATATCTTCAAGTAATTTCACCATTATACAAGGACAAAGACCGCAGAGGCTTCAACCTCCCCGGTCTTTGTCTGCAACTTTCCTTAAAAATCCGCCCGATCGCTTAACGTTTTTCAGGCGAGCGCCCTATGAATGCATGTGAATGCCACCGTCAACCATGAATGACTGACCAGTGAAATAGCCGCCCTCGTCGCTTGCGAGGAACACGATCAACGGCGCGCAATCTTCTTCCGTCGTGCCGATGCGCTTCAACGGGCTTTTCGACTCGAGGCTCTTCAGCGCCTCAGGTTGTGTCTGGCGGAAGAAGTCGGTCGCGATGATCGGCAAGAACACATTCGCCGTGATTCCGTATTTGCCCCATTCGCGAGCACCAGTGCGCGTGATCGCACGGATAGCCTCTTTAGCCATTCCGTATGCACCGAAACCCTCGTTGCCATCATATCCAGCAGCGGACGCAGTGTTGATGATGCGCCCGTGTCCGCTCTCCTTCAAATACGGGAAACACTCTTTCATGAAGAGCAACGTTGCCAAAGCGCCGCTCTTGAACGCGGTTTCGGCGTAATCGATGTCAATATTCTCGATCTCACAATACTGCATCGAGCCTTGCGCGCAGTTGACGAGAATATCCACGCCTCCAAAAGCATCCACGCAGCGCTTCACGACGTTTCTTATCTGATCCGGATCGGTAACATCGCACTCGACCGGAAGCACCTCGCCGCCATCTGCGGCAACCTCCGTCTTCAGCTCCTCGAGCTTTTCGAGCCTACGCGCGCACGCGCACACCCTGGCCCCATTTTCGGTCAACACCTTTGCAAGACCACGACCGACGCCCGAACTTGCACCTGTTACTATCGCCACCCTGCCTTCAAGCTTCTTCATATAGACCACCTATCTTGAATCATGATTTTCGGACTCGGACGCAGAATACAAACCGAGCTTCTGATGCACTATATCACCCGAATCAGCACAAACGCGCCAAACCAAAGCGAACGGAAAAATCGCCTCCAAAATGTTGAAGACTCGATCCGAGTTTGCCCTTGGGTGAAACGGAAGGATGCTAGACGGTAAGGCTCATTGCAAAATGACGCAAAGCAGCATCGAGCAAATGTCGAACAAAAAGCTGAAATCATCAGAGAAGAGCTTGCAGATCTTACGGTCTACTTGCCTCTTCGGATATGCTCCTCAAGCAGGCGAACCGCGCCTTCGGGACGCTCGTCTTCAGTCATGCGCATATTGAGCTCGGCCGCGAATTCATCGATCGAAACGCCAAAGCGCTCAAGCACAACGAGCAAGTGGTAGACGACATCAGCCGCCTCGTAGCGCATGTGATCGACAGACGCATCGATCGCATCGTCGGAACCGCCGCATGCCTCGAGCATCTGCGTCTCCTTGGCCGCAAGCGAAACCTCGAGCGATTCCTCGCAAACCTTCTTGAGAAGCTTGTCCAAATCTCCGGCCAGCAGCCGATGGGTGTAGCTTTCCTCACCAGCATTCCGACGCGCCGCAATGGCAGAAGCGAGTGTTTCCATCGTGGCGCCGATCTGCGATGTCGCCGGTTTCAAAGGAGACTCGTCCGAAGAAACGTATGTTTTAGCAGAGTCGGTCATCGCGCATTCCTCTCGTCTGTTGCCTTAAGCCAATTATAGTTCATGACGAAAACACACCAGCAGCCAAACGTATCTGCTGGAATTCAAGCAGTTAATAGCAAGTCGACATGGGGACACATGTGTCCTTTATACACATCTGTTACATAACCAAGCCCCACAACCGCGCGCATCAAGGTCGGATGCGCGCCTACAAAAAGAATGAGAACTCGGTAATTATTTATCTAAGCCTGTCGATAAAACCCTCACGCTCAGCCACTGCGGGGCTATAGCCACAACTAATTTGCTCTTCTGCGAAAAGCGCAGGCAGCTCCACAAGCTGCAATCGCTGCAACCAACAACAACGCCGTGGCAAACTCAATCCCCAAACCATCCCCTGTCTTGGGAAGCTGCGTATTGGAATCACCCGTCACCTTAACCACATCACGCAGCGGAGGCTCATACCCATACGGAAGCGCCTGCAGATCACCCTCGAGCACCAGCGTCTTGGGGTTCTCTTGCTTTTTGAGATCATCAGCAGTGGTCACCGGCATCGTATCCGAAGCAGCCAGCACAACGATTCCTTCGTTAGCAGCACCCGCGCCTGCGGCAGCATCGTCCGCATCGTCCGCATCGTCCGCATCGCGCGCATCCGCAGCAGCACCCTCGTCATCCAGCACATAACTTGCCTTCACGCTCGTGCTGATCGGGTGAGCCGAAGCCACCAACCCACGCACGATGGGTTCATCACCCTGAGCGCCCGCCGACGCATCCGCCGGATTCTCGCCGGATTCGCCTTCGACCTCGCTGAACGAATGATCCTTCGATACAACGATCGAGTACTTATAGTAGCCGTTGACCCCTTGCGGTCGACTTGCAGTGCCGTTGACCGCCGGAACAAACTGCACGACCTCGCGCTCAATCGTGACACCTTCCGGCAAATCCAAGCCAGCAATACACTCATCGATCCACGCCTCGAGATCATCCTTTTTAGTCACACCATGAAGATCGGGGCTGTCCTTCATAATAGTGAGCTCGTTGAAGATCGTAGATGTCGCAGCCATCACATCGGACATGTCCGCCTCATCCTGCGTCTTTGCGACAGACACCAGAATCTGGCAATTGCCTTTAGTGATGCCGTCCTCGGCTGTGCAGTCGAACGTCCAAGTGGCGCCGCCGTCAGAGGTGGTCAATTCGCCAGCCGTCGCTCCCGGAACCAGCGTTATCTCAATCTTGCTCGGGTCGGTCGGAAGCGTCGAGCCCACCGGCAAAACTACCATCGCGCCACGACCGTCAGAGCTTGCCAGATGGCCATCAACTTTGACAGAAACGAAACCTATCCTGCTTGAAAGCCACTTCGCATGAAACACCTTGTCACCGCTGGCCTGCTCGTCGATAGACGCGATCGGACTACCGTTATACTGCGGATTGTCGTACCAGCCCATGAAGGTATAATTCTCACGCTTCACTTCCGTAGGCAATGTCGTTGCAACTCCGGAAGTATAGGTGTTCACCTGACCGGCCTCGATTGAGCCGCCATAACAAAGATAGCTGATGTTAAAGGTCTTCGAAGGATCAGGTGTCGGCGTTCCCTGGTCTGCAAAATATATGGTGAGCGGGTAATCCTGTGTGGTTATGCCATCAGCTGCAGTAACGCCCAGAGTGACCGTGACACCTACGCCCACATTGTCCCAACCGCTCAAAATGCGCCATTCGTAGGTTGCTCCCGGATCGGAAAGGCTGACCTCGGTGTTGCGCTCTAGCACAGCTGCCGATTCCGGCTTCGTTGGAATGGTCACGGTATATCTTGTGCCATCGGTCTGCGCAATAACACCGAAAACCTTCACAAAGCTCACGCGCGTCGAAGTCGAAACCCATTTCGCCCAGAATTCCTTGTCACCTGAATCACTCATCGAGATACTCATAACCTGAGTACCGTCAGCGAAATTCGGATCACTAAACCAACCTGCAAACGCATAGCCCGAACGCACCACATCGGTGGGAAGCTGGGCACCAACGCCTACCTCATAATCAGCAATGATGCCGGAATTCACCGTGCCACCATTGGTGTTCAGCGTCACCTTATAGCGAACATCTTCTGACGGAGCGTCAAATGGCTTGACCGTTGCTTCCACAGGTTGCGAAGCAAAGTATTTTCCGAAGTAATAGTGAGTTCTGATCTGGTATCTTCCCGGATCAACCTCAATGCTCCGATCGCCGGAAACATCGACGGTTTCCCATTGAGCGGCAGAATCATCTGCATTGCGGATGTCATAGCTGCCATCGCTTTGCAACACGATCTTTCCCTTTGCCCCCGAAGATCCTGGCTGAGAAGTTGATGCAACCACCGGTACGCTGGCACGACGCGGCACTTTAGCCGTGTATTCGGCCATCAAAGTACCCCCGTTAGGATCCGCATATAAGCAAGACACCGTAAATGTGCGATCCCATGAAGAGTTGTTCAAATACGCCGTCAAATCGACAGGATTACTCAATTCTTGAGTACTGCTATCGGGGTGCGTTAACACAAGGTCGGTCGAATTGCCCACAACATTAAAAGTGAGTCGCTCGTCAGCATAGTCAACAGTCGAAGTTATCGTGCATGGCGGATTAAAGAAGTGGCGAATCTTGAACGAACTTGCTGGCGAATCATAATCCCAAACGCTTCCGGAAAATCCGAGTCCACGATAGAAACCGCGCGCAGCCGTATCATTTGCCTGAACATCCGCATCGTAATTGAACGTCTTGATGGCGCTTCCGATGAGAGAAGAGGTCTCATTTTCGACAATTTTGTCCGCATTCAGGCCATCCGAGATTCTGATGTCGTAGATAGAGCCAAGAAGCGAATCGTCTGCAGGAGCGAACGCGTACGTAAAATCGGTGCTGTTCGAAGTCAGCTCACCAAGGATTACGCAATCATGAATACGCGGTGCAGAGACTTCTACGCCTCCCAAAAATGCAGAATTCGTCGCACCACCTTCCGCATACTCAACAGTCATATTCGTCCACACAAGTACGTTTTGAGCAGAGCCGCCATTCATCTTACCAGCAAGCATACCGGATTGCTTGCCAGACGTGGTAAAACTGCCAGTAACATGGATGTCCCGCAAGGTTGAACCATCAAGAGTGCCCGCGAATAGACCGCTTTCGATTCCGCCCCGGTATACAGTAATCATGCCGTTGACGGTAATCTTTTCAAAGGTGGAGCTAGAGTCAACCCCGGTGACCACGCCGCAGAAATCGTGTCCGGCAATGCTTGCGTCGTCAAACTTCAGATCCTTGAACGTGGAATTATTACTCATGACGGTGAGAATGCAGGCTCTATCGACCTTCTTTCCCTCGCCTGGATCATCCTTCAGATTATTATACTTTGGAAGTTAACGCCCTCGATCGTAGCGCCTGAGAGATTCTCAAAGAGGGTATAACCCCAAAGATTTGAGATCGTGTGACCATTTCCATACAACTTGCCTGCGAACGTTCCTAAAACGATGCAGGAACTTAATTGGGTATATCCAGAAAAGTCTATGTCCTGAGTGAGTTCGAAAGTGGCATTGAGATTGTTTGCGATATTTTTGAAATCCTCGATGCCCGCGATCTGAATGGCACCTTCACGGGAAGTACGCTCTGCCGCATACGCATCGGTCCCTGAATCGGAGGCATCCGGAGAAAGTGCGTCTTGAGCGGAATCGTTGACCGCTTGAAGAGCGCGACAGGCGAGAAGAAACTCAAGCTCCAAATCGGATGTATTCGTTTGCTCGGTGGACTGAGCGCTGCCGCTGCCAGCAGATGCTGATGACCCTGCTCCATCTAAAACAACGTCGGATGCAGTTCCGAATCCCCCATCGGATACTTGAGAGCTCGTAAAACCCTCGGAACTTGCAAACGCCATCGTCGGAATGCACGCGACCGATAACAACAGACTGATACCGCACGCAATCGCACGCTTCGCGAACACGCCCTTCATCTCAACCACCTCTTGTTTTCCCCAGCAATGAATCAACTTCATTTCCGTCAAAAAATTTTATTATTTCTCAAAGGTGAGACTGCTCTTTTTGAGGGCGTATACAGGAATTGACACATTTTTTTCACAATCCAGGATAAAAGAGCGGGATGAAAAATCCCATCCCTAGATCAACCTGTTACGTTGCTCCAAACGGAGATTGTTTACACAAAAAGGGGAGACAGTAAGTCTCCCCTTTTGCCAGTATTTACAACTATCGAATGCTTATGAAGCTACCGACTACTCGTCGTCAGACTCCTCATCCGCATCGTCATCCGAGTCGTCCTCGATCACATTGCCCTCAGCATCAGTCATCTTGCCGTCCTCGCCGAGCAAGCCAAATCCCATCGATCCGACCGAACCCAACAGCGCATCAAGCTCCTCGAGATTGCGCTGATAAGAACGCGGAGGCAAAGTCTCACCAAGCATCTCCTCATCAGATGCATTGAACGCCGGCGGCTCGTCTCCGCCGATCAGGATCGTATCATCCGGAGAGAACACCATGTCGAGCAACTGAGACATGTCATCGCTCGATGCACTTAGATCATCCTCGATCACGTGCAGCAGATCGCGCTCCTCAAGACCGGCCTTGAGCTCCTCAATCGCCTTCACACCGATTCCCTCGATGCGAAGCAGATCCTCCTCAGTGTGACCGAGCAGATCCACGACCGTCTCGATTCCAGCCTCGGAGAACTTGTTGGCCCAACGCTGGGAAACTCCCAGATCGTCGAAGATATACAGACGTGCCTGCTCATCGGTAAGATTGTGGCCCGCGCGGCTCTTCGAGAATGCATTCAGATAGCTTCCGTAGCTCATATTCGAGTTGAAGAAGCCATCTCCGTCAAGCGACCAATCCTCCGGCTGCGGCAGAAGTTCCTCGATCTCGCGAAGAGCATCCGGTGCGTAATCGGGAAGAACATCGTTGCCAGCCGCCTTGATCGGCGCACCCTTGTAGGTGAGATCGACATCGCGGTAACGCGGAAGACCTGTACCGGCCGGAATCGGCTTGCCGATGATGACGTTCTCCTTTAGGCCCGCAAGAGTATCGGTCTTGCCCTCGATCGCAGCATCCGTGAGAACCTTCGTGGTCTCCTGGAACGATGCGGCCGACAGCCAAGAATCGGTAGCAAGGGATGCCTTTGTGATACCAAGCAAAAGTGGCTGACCCACTGGCGGCTCTTTGCCCTCTTCGATAAGCTCGTTGGCCACACGCTCAAACTCGAAGCGGTTGACCTGGCGTCCTGGCAAAAGATCGGAATCGCCCGAATCGAGAACCGCGACCTTGCGAAGCATCTGGCGCGCGATGACCTCGATGTGCTTGTCGTTGATATCTACGCCCTGTGAGACATAAACACCCTGAACCTGGCTGACGATATAACGAAGCGTGGTATTCGGATCGGTAAGGCGAAGCAGGTCGTGAAGGTTGACCGAGCCCTTTGTGAGCTGCTGGCCGACCTTGACCTGGCAACCGTCGACGATGCCCGGGATCATGGTCACACGAGGTGACACCACGTACTCGCGGATGTTGCCTTCCTGATCATGAACGGTGAGAACCTTCGAGTTCTTGTCGCCGCTGATCTGAAGTGTGCCAGAAATCTCTGCGAGCACAGCTTGGCCCTTCGGCTTGCGTGCCTCAAAAAGCTCTTGTACACGGGGAAGACCGTGGGTAATATCCTCACCTGCAACGCCGCCTGTATGGAACGTTCTCATCGTAAGCTGCGTGCCAGGCTCGCCGATCGACTGCGCGGCAATAATACCGACCGCGGTGCCGATATTGACCGGGCGGCCGGTGGCAAGATCCCAGCCATAGCACTTCTGGCAGACACCACGCTCGGCATGACAGGTCATGATCGTACGAATCTCGACCTCTTCGATACCTGCAGCGAGCATCTCGTTGATCTGTGCAAGAGAGGTGATGTAGTCGCCTTCATCAAGGATAATCTCGCCGTTCTTGTCGGCAACAGGATGAAGCAAGCAACGACCGATCAGGTTCTCGTCAGCGTCACCCTTCTCGTTCACCAGCGGATAAGCAACACCCATGTGAGTTCCGCAGTCGATCTCGCGAACGATAACGTCCTGAGCAACATCAACAAGACGACGGGTAAGGTAGCCCGAGTCAGCAGTACGAAGCGCCGTGTCAGCCAAACCCTTACGAGCGCCGTGCGTGGAGATGAAGTACTCAAGCACGGACAGACCCTCGCGGAAGTTCGCCTTGATAGGACGGTCGATGATCTCGCCCTTCGGGTCGGACATAAGGCCGCGCATGCCGGCAAGCTGACGAATCTGCTTGATATTACCGCGGGCGCCAGAGAACGCCATCATGTAGATCGGGTTGAAGCGGTCGAAGTTCTCGGCCATCGCATCGCCGACCTCGTCGTTCGCTTCGTTCCAAACCTCGATGATGTCGCGGTGGCGCTCTTCATCGGAGGTAAGGCCGAGCTCGTAGTTCTCATTGATCTCGGCAACGCGTGCATCGGCCGCTTCAAGAATTTCCTTCTTTTGCGGCGGAATGGTGGCGTCGTATACCGAAACGGTAACGCCTGCGCGAGTTGCATAGTGGAAGCCAGCATCCTTAAGTCCGTCGAGAATCGGCGGGATCTCGCTCAGGCTGTAGGTGTTGCAAACCTGTTCAACAAGGCGGCTGATCTCGGTCTTGTTCATCTCGTAGTTGAGATACGGGAAGTCCGGCGGCAGCACATCGTTGAAGATGATACGACCGACCGTAGTCTCGATACGATCGCCAGCCTTGTGCTCGACATACTCGTTATAAGCGACAGCCTCTTGGCAAGGCACACGGAGGCGAACATGAATCTTCGCTTGAAGATCGAGATCAGCACGAGCATCGTATGCATTCATAGCATCGTCGATATCAGTGAAGACGCGGCCCTCTCCCGGGAATCCGTCACGTGCAGCGGTCAGGTAGTACAGACCGATGATCATGTCCTGAGTAGGAACGGTGAGCGGACGGCCGTGAGCCGGCGACTTGATGTTGTTCGAGGACAGCATAAGCACGCGAGCCTCAGCCTGAGCCTCAGCACCGAGCGGCACGTGAACAGCCATCTGGTCGCCATCGAAGTCAGCGTTGAACGCTGTACACACGAGCGGATGCAGGCGAATAGCCTTACCCTCGACGAGCACCGGCTCAAAGGCTTGAATGCCCAGACGGTGAAGCGTTGGTGCGCGGTTCAAAAGCACCGGATGATCGGTGATGACCTCTTCCAGAACGTCCCAAACATAGCTCGCGCCGCGATCGACCGCACGCTTAGCAGCCTTGATGTTAGCTGCGTACTCGAGCTCAACGAGACGCTTCATCACAAACGGCTTGAACAGCTCAAGCGCCATTGCAGACGGAAGGCCGCACTGGTGAAGCTTCAGCTGCGGACCGACAACGATAACGGAACGGCCAGAATAGTCAACGCGCTTACCGAGAAGGTTCTGACGGAAGCGACCCTGCTTGCCCTTGAGCATGTCAGAGATCGACTTCAGCGGACGGTTGCCCGGGCCTGTGACCGGACGACCGCGACGGCCGTTGTCAAACAGGCTGTCGACAGCCTCTTGGAGCATGCGCTTCTCGTTGTTCACGATGATCTCAGGTGCACCGAGATCGAGAAGGCGCTTCAGGCGGTTGTTACGGTTAATGACGCGACGATAAAGATCGTTCAGATCAGAAGTTGCGAAGCGGCCGCCATCGAGTTGGACCATCGGACGCAGATCCGGCGGGATGACCGGAACGACATCAAGGATCATGTCGGATGGCTTGTTGTCGGACTTCAGGAACGCATCAACAACCTTGAGACGCTTGATGGCTTTCGCACGCTTTTGGCCTTTACCGCTTGAGATAACCTCCCGAAGCTCCTCGGCGGTAGCCTCAAGATCGATCGCATCAAGCAGGTCGCGAACGGCCTCGGCACCCATTCCGCCGGTGAAGTAGTCGCGATAGTTCGCGCGCATCTCACGATAGAGAGCCTCATCAGAGATAAGCTGCTTTGGCTCGATCTTCATGAACTCGTCAAGAGCATCGGAGCGAAGAGCCTTGCGCTCGTTGAACTCCTCGTAGATATCGGCGATCTCTTCCTCGACCTCTTCGGGAGAGAGCTTCTCCTCATCATCGTCGAGGTCATCTACAAAATCATCATCCTCCGGCACGTAGTCGGTGGAAAGACGACGGGTGGCCTCGATCAGACGATCGCGCTCAGCGTCCAGCTCCTCAAGATCGGCCGCGAGCTCATCGCGAAGCTCTTCGGCGTCCTCTTCGCGACCTTCGCGATCAACACTCGTAATAATAGAGCTTGCGAAATAAAGGACCTTCTCCAACTCCTTCGGCGGAATATCGAGAAGATATCCAAGGCGAGAAGGAGAGCCCTTGAAGTACCAGATATGAGAGACCGGAGCGGCAAGTTCGATATGGCCCATGCGCTCACGACGGACCTTCGAACGCGTAACCTCGACGCCGCACCTCTCGCAAACGATACCCTTGAAACGAACGCGCTTGTATTTGCCGCAGGCACACTCCCAGTCCTTGGTCGGGCCGAAGATCTTCTCGCAATACAGGCCGTCTTTCTCCGGCTTGAGCGTACGATAGTTGATGGTCTCAGGCTTTTTCACCTCGCCACGGGACCAGCTGCGCACGTCTTCCGCGCTGGCGAGGGAAATACGGAGTGCATCGAAATTGCGTACATCGAATTCTGTGTTAGGCATTCTTATTCCTCCTCTCCCCCACCGAGCAAGTCTGCGAGTTCATCGACCACCTCTTGGGCCGCGCTCCCAACAGGAGCTTTCGCAGACAGGATTTCGGCTGTCTTGTTGTCGTTGTCGCCGATCAGCATATCCTCGGCGTTATCGCGCTCGATCGAACCGATAAGTTCGCCAAGCTCAGCTGCAATATCATCGATTGCGCTGGCCTCGCTCTCTTCGGTCTTGCGAGCATCTTCGCTCATAGATTCATAAATGGCACGATCCATGTCGCCATCATCGACATCCATATTCGCATCGACCTTGCCGCCGTCGCCTTGAAGCTCGACGTTCAGGCAGAGCGACTTCATCTCCTTCACGAGAACCTTGAACGACTCAGGAACCTCCGGAGCCGGGATGTTCTCCCCCTTGACGATCGCCTCGTAGCTCTTGACACGGCCCGAGGTGTCGTCAGACTTGACGGTCAGGATCTCCTGCAGCACGTTGGATGCACCGTATGCGTAGAGTGCCCAAACCTCCATCTCGCCGAAACGCTGGCCGCCAAACTGGGCCTTGCCGCCGAGCGGCTGCTGCGTGATAAGCGAGTATGGACCGGTCGAACGCGCGTGGATCTTATCATCGACCATGTGTCCGAGTTTCAGGATGTAGGTCTGGCCAACAGTGATCGGCTCGCGGAACTTTTCGCCAGTGCGGCCGTCATAGAGCCATGCCTTACCGGTTGCGGAAAGCTGCGGCACGAACTCGTCGCGGGCCATATCGCCGTAGTTCTCGTGGTTGATGTTAATGAGATTGCGGTTCGCCTTCAAGATGGCATCCGAGATCTCCTCCTCGGTGGCACCGTCGAAGACAGGCGTGGAGACGAACATCGGGCCTTCTACGACTTCGGTGGTCTCCTCGGCATCCGACCAACCCCACTTCGCCGCCCAGCCAAGATGGTTCTCAAGAAGCTGACCGACGTTCATACGTGAAGGAACGCCAAGCGGATTCAGGATGACATCGATCGGCGTACCATCCGCTAGATAGGGCATATCCTCAACCGGAAGCACGCGAGAGATAACGCCCTTGTTACCATGACGGCCGGAAAGTTTGTCGCCCTGCTGAACCTTACGCTTTTGAGCGACATAGACGCGGATAAGCTCGTTGACCTGCGGTGGCAGATCGTCGCCCTCATCGCGCGAGAAGCGCAAAACGTCGATTACGCGACCGCCCGCACCGTGTGGAACGCGAAGGGATGTGTCGCGAACCTCATGCGCTTTCGCACCGAAAATGGCGCGAAGCAGGCGCTCCTCGGAGGTGGGCTCGGTTTCGCCCTTCGGGGTAACCTTACCAACGAGAATGTCGCCTGGGAACACCTCGGCACCGATGCGAATGATACCGTCAGCATCGAGATCGGTGATCATATCCTCGGAGATGTTCGGGATTTCGCGGGTGATCTCTTCAGTACCAAGCTTGATAGAACGGGCATCCACCTCGTACTCGGCGATGTGAACGCTGGTGAGGAGGTCTTCTGCCACAACGCGCTCGGACACGATGATAGCGTCCTCGTAGTTGTAGCCCTCCCACGGCATGTAGGCGACCATAAGGTTTGCACCAAGTGCCAGCTCGCCGTGATCGCAGCTTGGACCGTCGGCAAGAACATCGCCGACCTCCACTTTGTCGCCAGGACGTACGATCGGGCGATGGTTGATCGAACCGGACTGGTTCGAACGCTGGAACTTCGGAATCAGGTACTCGTCGTAATCGCCGGACTTCGTCTGGATAATGATGGTCTGTCCGTCGACATAGTCAACAACGCCGGCGTTCTGTGCGACCAAAATCTCACCGGAGTCAACCGCGATACGGTGCTCAATACCGGTACCAACCAGCGGAGCCTGCGGGCGAAGCAGCGGCACAGCCTGGCGCTGCATGTTTGAACCCATGAGTGCGCGGTTTGCGTCGTCATGCTCGAGGAACGGAATCAACGCAGTTGCAACTGAGGTCATCTGACGTGGAGAAACATCCATATAGTTGACAAGCATAGGATCGACCTCATCAGGCTCACCAAACTCGCCAGCAGCGTTTTTCGTACGACAGAGGATCTTCGTCGAGGGGATCCACTCTCCGCTCTCGTCGAACTCGCCGAACTCGCGAGTTTCGGGATCGAACGGATCGTTAGCCTGTGCGATGATGTAGTTCTCTTCCTCATCTGCCGTAAGATAGTCCACCTCGTCGGTGACCTTTCCGTCAACAACGCGACGATACGGCGACTCGATGAAGCCGAATTTGTTTACGCGAGCATATGCAGCAAGCGAGCCGATAAGGCCGATGTTCGGACCTTCAGGAGTCTCGATCGGGCACATGCGGCCGTAGTGCGAAGTATGAACGTCGCGAACCTCAAATCCTGCACGCTCGCGCGAAAGACCACCAGGGCCGAGTGCGGATAGACGTCGCTTGTGGGTAATACCCGCAGCCGGATTCATCTGGTCCATAAACTGCGACAGCTGCGAAGATCCGAAGAACTCTTTGACAGCCGCAACAATCGGGCGGATGTTCACAAGCGTGTTCGGGCTGATTTCCTCAGCCTCCTGCATGCTCATGCGCTCACGCACCACGCGCTCCATGCGGGAGATACCAATGCGGAACTGGTTCTGGATAAGCTCGCCAACGTTGCGAATGCGACGATTGCCGAAGTGGTCGATGTCGTCTGTGGTGAAGCCCTCTTCGCCGGCATGAAGGCCGATGATGTAGCGCATCGTACGGACGATATCGTTATCGGTAAGGGTGGAAGACTCGTTATTTTCCGGATCTTCGCCGAGTTTCTTGTCCATCTTGTAACGGCCGACCTTTGCAAGATCATAGCGTTGCGGATTGAAGAAAAGGCCCTCGAGAAGCGTGCGGGCAGAATCAACCGTCGGCGGCTCGCCGGGACGGAAGCGCTTGTAAAGTTCGATCAGCGACTCCTCGCGTGTCGTGGCTGGGTCACGCTCAAGAGTGCGACGAATCATGTCTGAGTCGCCGAGCAGTTCGATGATCTCCTCGTTGGATTCCGCAAGGTTGAGCGCGCGGAGCAGAAGCGTTGCCGGCTGCTTGCGCTTGCGGTCGATGCGCACGGAGAGAATGTCGCGCTTGTCGGTCTCGAACTCAAGCCAAGCGCCGCGGCTTGGGATGATCTTCGCGTTATATATAGTTTTATCGGAGGTTTTGTCGCGCTCTTTGGAGAAGTAGACGCCCGGAGAGCGGACGAGCTGGGATACGACGACGCGCTCGGTGCCGTTGATGATGAACGTGCCGCGCGGGGTCATGAGCGGGTAGTCGCCGAGAAAGATCGGGATCTCCGCCTGAACGCCGGTAATGCGATTCACGTAATTGAACACGACGTTGAGCGATGCCTGATAGGTAACGTCCTTTTCCTTGCATTCATCAACTGTGTAGACCGGCTCTTCGAAGGAGTGGCTTACATATGTAAGAGACATGTCCTTCGTGTTGGACTCGATCGGTCCGATATCTTCGAATGCCTGGGCGATTCCTTCTGTCTGGAACCATTTGAAACTGTCGGTCTGGATGCCGATCAGATTCGGAAGATCCATAACATCTTGGATCTTCGCGAAGCTCCGCCTGTCCCTATAAAGGCTGGTAGGAGCTGTTTTCTTAGCTTTAGCCACGAAGCTTTTCCTCCTTTGTCATCGAGGTCAACTTGCGAAAAAGTCGCAAGGTACAAAAGCCTATTAAAGAAATCGGGCCAAGTCAAGGATTTTTTTTACAAGATATGTATTTTTTGTGGAGATTTGTGTTTTGCGTAAGCCTCTTTAAATATTCCAAAAGAAACAGGTGGCTGCAAAGATAGCGAGAAGCCTGAGAGTGCTCCAGATAGCCATGAATAGCGTCCGAGTTGCCTTCGCGCAACGAGGAAGAAGTGTATGCAATGGCTAGATGAAGTGCTATCAGGCTTCGCAGTGTCAGGTCGGAGTGGAGCTTTAAATTTTAATTTAAAGCGGACGAAGATTCCGATCGCCATTTAAGGCGATCGGATTGATTACAGCCCAAGAACCTTCTTGAGCGACGATGCCTTTCTGCGGCTGACATCGATCTTACGATCGACGCCGTTCAATGTGAGCAGCAACTTTCCGCCCTCAACCGACTCGATCTCCTCAACGGTAGAAAGATTGACCAAGTACGAGCGATGCACGCGGAAGAACCCGTGGCCATCGAGGCGCTTCTCCAACTGCGCCAAGCTTGCGGTCGAAAAGTAACGGTTCGAATCCGTCTGTATATAAGAGTAGTCATCGCGCGCTTCGACAAAACGGATCTTGTCGATCTCGATGAGGATCTTCTTTTGAGCCTTCTCCACAGGAATGCGCTCGCTCTTCTGCACCTGGGCTTGAAGGGAAACCTGCTCACGAACACGACTGACCGCCTGTGCAAGGCGCTCGGTCTCAACCGGCTTCTGCAAATAGTCGATTGCGTTCACACGGAATGCATCCATTGCATGCTCGCTATATGCGGTGACAAACACGACAACCGGCGGATACTTTAGATTCTGCAGAGCCTCTGCTAAACGCAAACCAGTAGCTTCCGGCATGTTGATATCCAAGAACATGACATCGCACGGATACTCCTTAAGCTTTTCTATGGCCTCGCGAACGCCGGCAGCCTCAGCTACGACTTCCACTCCTCCGACTTCGCCTAGCAAGTAAGTGAGCTCTGAGCGCGCAGGAGCTTCATCATCAACAATGATCGCCTTGAGCACAATGTCCTCCATATCTTTCGGATGCAGACGACTCGAGGCCGGCTTCACTTCATAAAACCATGAGACCGCTCTCGAATCTTGCACGTTAGCATCAGGCTGAATTCAACCTCTTGATAACAACGTAGCATTTATGTAACACAACACGCCGTACGAAAGATAGAGTAGATTTGGCGCGCATTTTATCTCTAGCATATTATAGACCAGAATTCGACCGTTCGCCGAATAATTTACTCCGCGCACAAAACCTACCAAGCCAGCTGCAGGATGCAAGAGAAATACATCCCTTACCCCAACAGGCGTTCCCATCAAATGTCGATCAAAGGCTTCACGTTATCGTTCCAGTCCCTCGATCACAACATAATGCGTATTCTTTCCCAGAATAATCTCGTCTCCAGCATGTATCTGAATGGGATGCGACTCAAATCCTTCTCGGTCGCTCTTAGAAGGCTCAACTATTACTTTCTCTTTTCCTGTGCCGGGAATAAGAATCGTGCCATTCTTGGATTGGTTTCCCTCTATGAACCAATTGCCTGCCTCATCAACAGCGAATCTGGCATGTATCGATGAAACATCGGGCTCAACGTCGTTTATCGACCCTGCCTCCAAAGCTAGAGAGCCTATTTCTACAGGACAATTCAGAGGATCGAGCCAATATGGGTCACTGGCGACATAACCATCAACCACTCGCAAAAGACCAACTCTCACGCTATTTGCCGCATTCTGCGGATTATAGTTCTTCAAGCGTTCAGGACTAGGCGTAATGAGTGGCGTAGCCATGCTTGACCCGTGTATCGATTTTGAAAAGCTAAGGGTCTCCATGGCAGCCCGGCGAACATCACCTGTACAAGCCGAGCAAAGAACGAGCACCATGACCATTTCAGCGCGTTCATCGACACTAAACCCATTATCAAATTGGATTCTAGTCATCACATTTCTATAAAGTGCCACATCTTGATGGATGAAGGCAAGAGCCCGTTCTATCTCTTGCCCGTCCTCGCCACAAAGCATATCTATGATCTGCTGACCGGTCATGGCCTTTGCCTTTTTGGATTTGAGACCTGAAATAACCCACAATGCACTTGTTGAAAAGTTACCGAAATAGCTTTCCGGCAAAGAACCCATCGGAGCATGCACAACAAAACGCGATATCCAACTTTTATCGTTGACTTTACTGGCTGGACTCTTTCCGTCTTTTAGCGGCCTTCCTGAAAGAATCCGTGAAGCAAGCTCTTTATAATTAAGTCCACCCTTTTGCTTCATCAATTTAAACAAAGCATAACATGGGGTAATTTCACTTGAACTCATATAAGACTCTTTCATTTAAAGAATGAATTACTTTATAAATCAGACCCACCTGGCAAAGCGAGCGAGGGCGGTAGCTGCTTGGTTTCGTTTTCCATTGCAGCTCCTGAAGGAAGCATCTTGCCAATATGGGATCTAGGTGAAGCAAACGCGAAATCAAATACCATAACGCCCCAAGATGAAGCCAGACATAGCAGAGCAGCAGCCTGCAGAACATGCGCAACCTCACTAGGAGCGACATCTGTAAATGCCACAATTAAGCAAAACAATCCACACAGAACCGCATCAGCAACCGATCCACGAATGAACTCCTTGAGTCCCCCGTTTTGATCCCACCTTGCAAGCAACCCCACACATGCCGGCAAGGCGAGCGAACCAGATATAGCAAAAAAGCTTAACCAGCTCGAAGATTCAACTCCAACTGATTCGATCCATGTCGCCTGGTTAGCCACAAGAACTCCCGTAGCAATCACAGCTGCTAACCATATTGCCGCCATGATACTCTTCCCTATATTTCGTATCACCTTTTTCCTGTGCAATGTCCATCGAATCCTCCCATGGAAATGAGGACTTGAGGAGAGAAATTCGAGCGGCTCCCCTTTAAGAGCGCTCTCCACGTTGAACGCATAATTAGAAATGAAACCAGAGAGAGTCTCGAAAGTCTGATCCGCTGACGGCCTCATCGATTGCTTTGGATTCAAGCAAGGATATATGATTCCTTCGAGTTGGGAATCGATCAAAATCAACGAGTCGCGAATGCTCTCCTTTGATGCTTCACCTGAAAGCCCCGACAGAGCATGTCCGACCGCCACGGCCACTTCAGGTTCTCTAGCAAGAACCAATGCTATGTCCTCAGACGCCATATGAACTGTTTGCATTTTTTTAGGCTTTTCATGCAGTTTGCGATTACGAGGAGACACAAATGACTCATCACAATCAACTTGCGCCAAATCGTAAGGAGGACTGCCACACAATAGCGTAAAGATCACGCTCGCAGCTGCATATACATCAACTGCGCTGTTCTGACGCATAGAAGAAGCGCCGGCAATATCATCGTCTAACATCTCAGGAGCAGCAAAATCCGGAGTAGCACCACGATCGAATTCACAAGATTCCGTAATAGAAGAATATGCCTCAGAAAACTGCGATGACCCGAAATCTAGCATCCTTAGATCAAATACGCCCTCATTAATCTGATCCTCTAACGACATCACACTTGTGCAGATCATAACATTGCTAAGCGAAATATCTCTATGAACCAAGCCCGAATCGAGCATTTGCATTCTTGAGAGCAGTCCAAATAAATCACGCCCTATGCGAGCCGCCAATAAAGAGGGCACTCTTAAAGAGCTATCTACTGCGATAACCTTTCTTGCCTTATCAAGAGTAAGACCTTCGATCCACTCCATAACAATCACTTCGGAGCCATCAAGGAACCCGCGACCATATAACTTAGGAAACCCTTTCACTCCTGAGAGTTGTTGAAGCCCCCTATACTCGTGCATAAATAAATCATGAGCGAAGTTGATCGATTCTTCACTCAGGTTGTTTGCATCTTCATCAACTGCATCAGAAGGCATGCACGAAGATATTTTGAGCGCGAATTTCTCACCCATGGAATTGATGACTTGGATTACTTTCCCAACGCCGCCCAAACGCACATGATCTTCTGATAAGAACAGCGTTGAGAACCTTCTAAGATACGCGTCGATATCTCGCTCATCTATTGAGATAGCAGGCTCGAAATCCTGCAGTCTGATCATTTGTGTAGAGCGGCCTTGATCTCTTGGTGAAACTACCGTTGCATCCACCTCAGCCAACAGCTCTATTGGCTTATCTGACCATTCTTCGCTCATCATGGTCGCGCTCCAGGATATCTTTGTTCAAAATCAGTGAAAAACTTAAGTTGACCGTTCTCAAGTTGACTATTTATAAGCTGCATATAATTCTCATATGGTGCACCGAATGCAATGCGCGTCCATGTGCCGGCCAGTGTCGACGCCCCTAAATCCAAATCCTTATAGCAGGCTTCAATGTCTGCATACTTGCCAGCCCATTTAGACTCTGCAGGAACGCTGAACGCTCCGTTATCTGTATGAGATAACCAGACCCGACGTACCTCATTCATATTAGCAATAGCTTGATTTGTCAGCTGAGTCTTGTAAGCATCATCAGGGTTATTATGATTGGCGTAGAACAAACTGTATTCATTAGCCACCTTCTGCGCCAAAGAACCAAGATCTGCATAAGCAGCCACCAGTCGTGCATGAATGGCGGCTTCCTCTTCAACAGAGATGCCCGGAGCATCAGGCTCGGTAACGCTTGGAGGGCCAGAAATGTCTCCTCCTGGACTACCAGGTGATACGGGGTCAGATGGCGTTTGCGATCCAGAGCCTCCTTCAGATCCGCCATTTTCAGGAGCTCCGGAATTCATGATGTCATCAAACGCACTGAACAATGGAAACGTAATGGAAGACCCCGGAGAAGAATTCGCTTCATCTTCTGCGAAAGACATTATGCTCGCTACCGCTTCGTCAGAGATGCCATCTTCTTGCTGTATTTCATTTTTAACTGTTTGCGATGAAGAAGCGTTATCCCAAGAAAGAAATGGCTTAACTTCTTCTGTTTCTAAAGACAGAACAGGCTGGATCGCTGCAACATAAAGGGTCGATCCAAAAGCGACAAATGCTAAGGAAAAAACGATCAATCCCACCGCCAAAGGCGTGAGAGATGCACTCCACACCAACCGAGCTACAGAACGAGGACCAAAAGGTCGGAATATAGACATTGACGCCCCCAGCGTGTCTCCCTGTCCAATGATGCAAGCATATCACTGGAAATCTATCCAAATAGTTGTACAACCACGCGAAACTTCCAGCATCTATAATCTCAGGCATCCTACGTCCTAGAAAGAGGGCGTTCGCGCAGTTACCACACTGTCTTTCAGGAGGCATGCAAGCAAACCAACAAAGAAAGCAAACGCCCTCATAACCGTTGGTTATATATGCATGCTGTGCTTCAGGCCTGACTCGATTCGGAGCCAGATCAGGCTGTCAGTGTGGTAATCATGATTCTAGCAAATCACGCGCCTGTGCGCGACATCTCTGGCGTGAGTTTGGGACGTGACCGCTTGACTCGATCCGTTCCTAAACTCACGCGCAACATCTCCGGCGCCTTAAGTTCTGTCATCTCGTTTATGGATGCGTTGTTTCAAGCTTCTGGATCTGTCACTTCGAGGTGAAGCCATATATACCCATCGTCACGTCCCTGACACGGGTTCATCAAGCAGTCAAGGTGGCCGCAGGGATCACATAGACCCCGTCTTTTCTCCTATATGCGACACTCCCGATTCCCACAATAACCGCCAAGAATGCAGGCTCACCAATGCGCGCCATCGGGTTTTCCATCGCCTTGTTCTTTAAACGCAATAAAGAATCAGCCGCTCTGTCGACTTTCGTTTCTGATAGTTTTATCTCGATCCCTGCCCAACGACCGGCCTTCTCTATGATCGCATCGACCTCTAATCCAAATTGATCGCGATAGTAGCGCACTTCATTCCCGATTCCTGAATAGGTTGACACGAATGAATTCAGATCCCGCATGATCAGCGTCTCGAATAGAGTGCCAAGCGTTTGCATATCTTCCATTAAACGGGAAGGCGTGGCGTGCAGAGCAACGGCGGCTAAAGAAGAGTCTACAAAATATCTCTTCGGCTTAATTCGTGCTCTAGCTTTAGAGCGAAGAGGGGCACTCCATCCGCTCACGTCGTAGATAATAAAGAGTCGTCGCAAGGCATCTAGATATCTTTCTATAGTGGATCTTGCAACGGGCTTCTCTTCATCTCCCCGTGACATATCCTTTATCAGTGTCGACGTCGTTACAGCTTGAGCAAGATTAAGTGCCAGTGCAGTCACCATCTCTGATGCTGTATTGGGATTGAGTCCCATACGCGGGATACTCACGTCGTATAGGCTCTCCAAATGCGAGACCGCTGTTTCTGCTGCCAATTCGTAAGGTTTACCTACATTTGCCGGCCATCCTCCCCTACAACACCAATGCGCTATATCATTCATTTTGGTATCGCATTCTGCTCCAGCAAAGTTTCCATCAAAAAGCGCACTCAAACTAACAGCGCCATTTGATAATCCCTCTTCTACAAGAGTCATCGGCCACATGCTTACACGCTTGATACGCCCAGCACCACTGTGATGAACCTCTTTGCGAGGATTCTTCCTATCATTTTCAATCTTCAGTCTTGTTGAGCCTGTTAGGATAAATTGACCTGGAATATTTGCGTTCTCATCCACCGCACGACGCACCTCGTCCCATACCGCAGGCATTTCTTGCCATTCATCAATCAGATGAGGTTCTTTTCCCACAAGAGCAGTGTTAGGAGCCTCTTCTGCGCGCGCAAGCACAACACCATCATCAAGATGTGCTGCACTTCGGGCGTGAGCAAGAGCAGTCCATGTCTTGCCACACCATTTGGATCCCGTTATTTCTATCGCGCCGAATGCATCAAGCAAAAACTCCAAGCGCTTATCAATCAGTCGAGGTAGATACCCTTCTGGAATTAAGGTTTTTTCCGGACTTCTCTCATCTCTCATGCTTATCATGGTCTCTTTCTATAAATCTGTCTATTCGGTATATTACGAATTGCGCTACAAAATACACATCTATTGCGATACATTTTACACATCTTTGACGCTACAAAATACACATCTATTGCGATACATTTTACAATACAGGAATGCATGTGAAATGTGTTTGCATTAACAAAAAACATCATCCGAAACGATGCCTGTTAAAACTATACGTATCTATCATCCTCGCCCTTAAAGCTGCTCAACATGCTCCTATACGGACGGTATTGCATTTTCACAAAGTTAAATTCTCCATTTTTTACACTTTTGCAAATAGTTTTTAGCCCAATATTGCATTTTTGCAAAATACATTTGCGCGACGTGACGCGTTTTGTACCACTCTGGCGTGAGCTTGAGACGACCCAAGCTCATGCAAACTAAGATCAAACTTGCGAGTAATTATTTGCATCAATGATTGAACAAAAATGTTCAGTCATTGAACATTTACATAATCCATGATAATCTCTTCTCAATACAGACAGGAGAGCACCATGCTTCCAAGTTACAGACGCAATCAAGTCGAAACCCTTATTCAAAGAATGCAAGAACCGCGAAGGTTTATGCAGGTTGTCGTAGGGCCGCGCCAAACAGGCAAAACCACCGCAGTTCGGCAAGCGCTTTCCTCTGTGGACATCCCAAGCAAATTAGTCAGAGCTTCGCAAGATATTCTTGCATCGCGTGACTGGTTAAGACGCGAATGGGACGAAGCTCGCCGCTTGACCAAAGGCAAAACATACATACTCGCAATCGATGAGATTCAACTAATTTCTCAATGGTCATCGGTCGTAAAGGAGCTGTGGGATGCCGACACCGACAGTGGACTCGATTTAAGGATCATCCTCACGGGCTCTTCCTCACTCTTGCTTCAACATGGTCTGCGCGAGGCTCTTACGGGAAGGTTCGAACTCATACCCTGTCAGCAGTGGGAGCTGTCGGAATGCGCAGAAGCGTTCGGATTCTCCCTTGATGATTACCTCTTCTTTGGAGGCTATCCCGGAGCCGCAGTATTTCGTAGTGACACAAACAGATGGCTCGATTACATGCAAAACTCCATCATTGCGCCAAGCGTTCTGCGCGATGTTGTGGCGCTTGACCGGATAACGAAACCTGCTTTGATGGAAGCTCTCTTCACGCTCGGGTGCACCTATTCGGGACAGGAGATCTCGTATCGCAAGATCATGGGTCAGCTTGACGATGCGGGAAACGCCACTACGATCGCCCACTACCTCACGTTGCTAGGGGAAGCAGGGCTCTTGAGTGGACTGCAGAAGTACACGGGCAAGCAGTTGAAGAGCAGGGCATCATCCCCACGACTCGTGGTTCATGACACATCCTTGATGACTGCTTCGTATGGTCCGCAGCGCGAAAGCCTACTCACAGACCCATCCATGCGAGGTCATCTTGTTGAAAGCGCAGTAGGTGCGTATCTCATAAAAAGGGCAGTTACAGAGCACTTCAAGGTGTTTTGGTGGCGAGACGGAAACAAGGAAGTCGACTTCGTCTTGCAAAGCGGAAAAGCCTTAACAGCTATCGAGGTCAAAAGCGGCAAAATCAAAGGTCTAGGTGGATTGGATGCTTTTCATAAAGAAAACCCGGATTCAAAAAGCCTAATAGTAGGCTCTGACGACGTTCCTTTAGATGCCTTCCTTCGCGGTGAAGTGGAGCTGTTCTAAGGCCTTTAGGCATGCTAGTAATGACCACGTGAGTTGGGACGCGAGTTTGGCGCGAGCTCGTGAGGCTGCGTGAGTTTGGAACGCCCCAAACTCACGGGCACCTACGGGCACCAACCTCACGCAAACTCACGCGACACCCCTTCAAAAAGTTGTACAACCGAAACGAAATTATCACGGCAATAATCGGGGAGCAAAGATCATATTCATTACAGAAAGGAAGAAAGATGAGAGGATATGGTTACTCTGACCCAATGCTAGTATTTATGCCGATAGTGATGCTTATAATTGCAATCGTTGTGCTTGCAGCGTGGCTAGTTTCGATTTCAAAGCTCATTGAAATTTACACACAAAAGCATAAGGACGGCGAGAGCGCATCTACCGGAATTCTTTGGTTTATAGGAATCTTTGCGTCTCCCATAGTTCTCGGGCTTTATGTTTGCGCACTTCCGGATTCATCGCAGCGATCTTCTTCGCCAAATCAAAAGAACTCTGCAGATCAACTCCCCAGCATCTAGGATCCACCATGGCAAACTTCAAAGTAATCTATCGCGTCGATACATCATCTAAAGGCGACGATGCCCTCACATGGGAGACAGGCTGCCCTCTTCTGTTCGAGGCCATACAGATCTCTCGCAACACCGAGACCGGTGATGCCTATCTTCAAGGCAAACTCCTCAACATATCGAACCAAAAGATTCAGAGCTTCAAAGCTCTTATAACGGTTGAATATGAAGACGGCAACACAGAGACAGCTGAGTTCAATCCTTTGGATGCGGACATCCTTGATGGAGCTGTCTATAAACTTGAACCCGTTTTGCTAAAACAGGGAAATGCCATAAAAGCATCAGGCAGAATCGAAAGCGTAAAGCTAGCGAGTGAAAAATGGGAATCTGCAGCAAATCCAACCATCATCCCTGAACCACAGCCAATCGGACTCTCCGAAGAAGCAATACAAGAACGGTACGAGGAGATTTGGAAACCGCTGAAGGGCCATATGCCTCTTCATGAAAGAAAAAAGATTGCCGCAAACCGACTTGAAGAACACGAAGGTTGGTGGCTTTGCCCATGCGGACAGGTGAATGTCGAAAAAGGCACTTGCGCAAAATGCGGCACTTCTCTAGACGCCCTTCAAAACCCTGATGCCGAGGACGAAGAAGCCCTGCTCTCGGCAGCCAAAGAAAGACGAACCAGCGAAGAGCTGTCCGCGAATTTAAAGGAACAAAAGAGCAGAAAAATAACAACTTTTGTCCTTATAGGAATCGCTATCGCAATCGTTGTTGTCGCTGTTGCAGTATTCGCATTCCAAAGTTGGCAGAATACGCAATACGAAGATGGGGCTTCTGCTTTCGAGTCACATGATTATGAAACCGCAGCAGCAGCCTTCCAAAGTCTAGGTAACTACAAAGATTCAAACGAATGGGCTCAGTACTCAGAAGCCATGGCTGCTTATGAAGCAGAAGCTTACGGAGCAGCGGCCTCTATGTTTGACTACCTCGAAGGTTTTGAGGATTCGAAATCCATGAAGAATCAATCTGAATTCATGGAAAACATTTCTGGATGGCTTAATAAACCCTGTGCGGGAGAATTTTATTATGCCCCATACAACATAAACAAGCCCAATGGGTATTGGAGGAGCCTTGAGTGCACGATAGAACTTAACGCAGACGGCTCTTGTAAGATCAACATCCCGCAAGACGGCAATGAGTATGAGGTGAAGTACGAAGACACTGCCAACCAATACCTTGGCGAATGGGAAGGAACATGGAATCCAACGGATAAAGGATTCATCCTTACATCGTTCCCAGGTGACGAAGAATGGAAGGTTGGGATAACCACATACTCTCAAACCTCAACTTCTAGTGGCAAGAAAACCAAAGACGGCCCCATCATACGATCTCAAACATCGGGACAATCAGTTTGGTTTAGCGTGTTTGATTAGCGTCTTGATCAAATCAAAAACTTAAGCAAACAATACTAGCAAAAGATAAAGTTGGTTCGCCTTGACGAATACCAAAGAACGCCACAAAACCACAATAGATTAAACCTGCGTGAGTTTGGTAACGTGGGTTTGGGATAATTCCATGCTCACGTTACCAAAGCTGCATCATGTATGAGAAATCTAATATTTTATTAATTGAACTCAAATGTTTAAGATATGGAGTGCTAGAAATGGCAGTATCCTGGTCTGTAAAAAGAAGCTATACGTTTAGCCCTGAATTCGAGAGAATTATTCGGTTCTATCTTTTTGAGTTTCCCGATCTAAGTGTTAGTCGGCGAGCTCGTACTTCTATTGAATATAACTCAAAGCGACTTCGAAATCTTTTGGAGGCAAATTCGGGCTTAAACAGGCATACCTGGCGTGTTGTTTCTCAACGGGAGGTTGAGAACGAATTAAGGAACTTAAGGATTTTTAATAATGTAAATCCTAATCGCGAGATAGCTGTACACATGCGGTCGAGAAATTACAACAATTCATTTGCTCTCTTTTATCTTATTCGTTGCGCTCTAGCACATGGAAACTTCTCTCAAAGAGATCACGAAAGGCAAACTTATTATGTTTTTGAGAATAAATACAACGGTCTTTTAAAAGGAAGAGCCCTATTAAAAGAAAGCACCCTCATCAGATGGATAGATTTAATAAACACGTAAGTTTAGGAAAGGATCTAGTCAAGCATTTGTCGCAGCACCGATACGATGGAAAGCAGCCTGCGTGAGCTTGGGACGTCCCGGACTCACGCTAACGCTGCGCGCATCACAGTCGCTTTCAATTACTATCATTTATATATATCTTATTTTGAGAGTGGAATTGCGCATGCGAAACTAGGATCGCCCTAAAGCCACTCGCGTAACACCATGTGTGTTCACGCTGTGCGCATCACGCAATCAAAGCAGTTATGAATGCGGTAGCCGCCAAGAAGATGCCGGGCACGTTGGCTATGACGATAGGCCAATCCTTCTTCTTAGGAAGAAGGCCGGACGTCCCAAACTCACGCCTGTCATCATCTGCGTCCACATACACATATGGCTAGGGTATTTTCAATACCCTAGCCATATGGTGCCCGGGGTGGGATTCGAACCCACACACCTTTCGGCATCGGTTTTTGAGACCGACGTGTCTGCCGTTCCACCACCCGGGCAAAAGCTCAAGAGAGCAGGTTAAAGTATATCAAAATTAAGGCGCAAATAATTTAATGTCAACAAACAATCTGTTTTCGCATTCATTCAGCAGAAATGCATAGTGTCATTCGCAAAGACAACTAAGACTCGACCGGCACCGATCGCAACGCACAGCCACTCTCTTTAGCGACAGCCTCAGCGTCAACTGCTACATAACGTCACTCAACAGAGGCGAGCTTTCCTGCAGGACAGATCTTATATACGTAGTCCATCCACTTTTCGAAAGACTCATCACTTATGGCATGCTCCATCATGCAAGCCTCTTCCTCGGCTGTCTTCGCATCGATCCCAAGCACATCGTGCAAAAAGGCGGTGAGCACCTTATGCCGCTCAAGCACCTTACGGCCGTAGTCCTCGCCTTTTTGCGTTAGGGTGATGTCACCGTAATACGGCTGATTAAGGTAACCCTTCTCGCGAAGAACCGAAATGGCCTTGTTCACGGAAGCCTTTGACACCCCCATTTTTGAGGCGACATCTACCGGACGCACCGACTGCTTAGTGCTTGCGCCGAGCATCACCATAGCCTCAAGATAGTCCTCATGAGAATTGGAAATCTTGTTCATCGCATACCTTCTTTCGCTAAAGCGATGATATCACAGCGCGCGACTACGAGGACTGCTGGCAGATCATCCGTACGCAGCAAAACAGCCTGCATATATCGCTACACTCCGAGCTTTTCGGCGGCTTCGAACCACTCGGATTCGAGCTTTTCCATGCGAACCTTCAACTCATCGATCGCGGCCTGCGCCTCCGTCAGCGCCACATAATCCGACGGATCCACCTCTGAAAGCGCCTTCTCTGCATCCGAGATCCTCTGCTCTGTTGTGGCCATCTTCTTCTCATTGGACTGCATCAACTTCTTCAGCGCCCGCATCTCGTTGTTCGAAAGCTTCGGTGCTTGCACCCCGGGCGCAGCCCCGCCTTCGGCCTCGCCTTCACTCCCACTTGCAGACCCACCCTCGCGCCTACCGGAAGCCGAGCCGCCATCCGCCGCAACCTTTGCACCTGCGGTTTCGAACGGAGAAGCAGTGGGCGCATCCACGCTCGACTCGCGCTGTTCGATTAGCTTCAGATACTCGTCGATGCCGCCCGGAAGGTGTCGCAAATGCCCATCGATTATCGCGAACTGGTCATCGGTCACACGCTCCATGAGATAGCGATCGTGCGTGACCAAAAGCAGCGTTCCCGGCCAACCATCGAGCAAGTCCTCAACAGCCGCAAGCATATCGATATCAAGGTCGTTTCCCGGCTCATCGAGGATCAAAACATTAGGCTCCTCGAGCAGAATCATCATAAGCGCAAGACGGCGGCGCTGACCACCCGAAAGGTCGCTGACCGGCTCATTTAGATCAGCTTTCTCGAAACCGAGACGCTCCAACAGCTGCGAGGGTGTCGTCTCTTTTCCATCAAGCATGGTCCTGCGAGAAAAACGCGAAACCACTTGACGCACACGATCATCACCAAATTCCTTCAATGCATCCAAATGTTGCGAAAGAACCGCGAAACGCACCGTCGACCCGGTGCGCACACGACCAGAAGTCGGCTTTTGTACGCCTTCTATCAGGCGAAGAAGCGTTGTCTTGCCGACCCCGTTGCCGCCGACGATCCCGAATCTATCGCCCGGCCCGATCATCCACGTTATGTCGTCGAGCACGGTCTTGTCTCCGAATCGAACGCTCGCATTCTCCAGATCGACCACCTGCTTGCCGATACGCGCCATCGCCATACGCTTGAGCTCTATCGGGTTGCGAAGCTCGGGGACATCCGCGATAAGTTCCTTGGCGGCCGCCACATGGAACTTGGGTTTCGTGGCACGTGCGCGCGCCCCGCGAGACAGCCACGCAAGCTCGCGTCTTAACATATTCTGGCGCTTCTGCTCGGCAAGCGCCGCCAGACGATCGCGTTCCACCCGCTGCATGATATAAGCCGAAAATCCGCCCTCAAAAGGATCAACTGTACCGTCGTGGACCTCCCACATAGTGTTACAGACCTCATCAAGAAACCAACGATCATGCGTAACCGTGAGAAGAGCACCCTCACCAACACGCCAACGCGTCTTCAGATGCTCCGCAAGCCATGTGATTGCCTTTATATCGAGATGATTGGTCGGCTCGTCAAGCATGAGAACATCCCAGTCGCCGACGAGAATTCGCGCAAGATCAACGCGACGGCGCTGACCACCGGAAAGCGTTTCCACCTTCGCCTGCCAGTCCACATCAGATAGAAGCCCCTCCAAAATCGAGCGGACCTTCGGGTCGGATGCCCAAACATATTCGGGAGTATCGCCGACGACATTGCTCTTCACACTGGCCGCACCATCAAGCGAGTCTCGCTGTCCGAGAAAGCCAATACGGGTTCCGCGCGTCGTTATAACACGACCGTCATCAGGCTCGATCTGCCCGTACAGCAACCGTAAGAGGGTCGATTTGCCATCGCCGTTGCGGCCAACTATGCCGATACGATCGCCCGTATTCACGCCTAGAGAAACGTCGGCAAGTACGACCTTGGACGGAACTTCAACAGTGATTTTTTCACAACCTAATAAGAAAGACAATCGAACAACCTTCTGCAACGGACAATGTGCATTTCATTATTCGAAAAGTATAGCGCGTGTCGCAAAACGTTGCGGGCGCTCTTTGGGAAGACATGCGAAACCTAGATCATTTCGCAATAGGCGCTTGTCCTAGGCCCTGTTCATCTGGGGAAAGGCTAGATCTGCTCGAGCTTCTTCGCCATATCCTCGGCTGCCTTACATCCCGAACAACCCTTTTCGGAGCCGCAGCCGTCGCAATGATCGGAGCAATCGCACATCCCCTTTTTGTACAGACGGTGAACCGCCCAAATTGTCCACGCCAATATCACAAGCAGAAGAATGATCGTCGATATGCTCATCGTTTTCTCCTTAATCACTAGCCCAAACGCAACAACAAGTGCAAGAAGGCCCGAAACGCGTTTAGATTACAAGCGATGCGGGCGAGCAGCCTTTACGCTGTGGGCGCAAGCATCGAAAAGTCACATAAACGTGCATTCAGGCCTCCAAAACGTCCGGGCGTCTAAAGCTTCAGATCAACGAACCGATTTGAAGCAGCCGTCGGCTTTCCCGGTTCACCAGCCGACGGCAACAGCAAACGAAATTTCCTATCTATGCCGCAGAGCCTTCCGCATTCAGCTGGGCCTGCGCTTTCTCGTTCTCGTCCTTGTTGTATTTGGGCATCGGACGGAACAGTTGGAAGAGGATCGCCGCTAGGAACAAAAATGCGATGATCGTCCAGAAGTTGAACGCAACCTCGCCCGTCACGAGGCCTCCGATCTGGTAGATCATGAGTGCCACAACCCAAGCGAATCCACACATATACCCGATAGCGGCCCAAGTCCATTTCGCCGAACGCATCTGATTGCGGATAGTACCCATTGCCGCGAAACACGGCGCGCACAGCAGGTTGAATACACAGAACGCCATGATCGCAACGGTTGTGCCGCCCATCATCTCGGCGAACGCGAGCCACATCGTCGGGTCGTCCTCGCCTACCTCGCCGAGGCTTGTGATGATGCCAACTGTCGCAACGACGTTCTCTTTCGCAACGAGACCGGTGATCGATGTAACAGCGCCTTCCCAATTGCCGAAACCAAGCGGAGCGAAGATCCAAGCAAGCAAGTTGCCCAATCCAGCCATCAAACTGTACTGATAGTAGTTCTCGATCTCGGGGTCGAGCAGGCCGAATGCACCCTCGTAGATGCCGAAATTCAGCAAGAACCAAATGACCACCGAGCTCAGGAAGATGATCGTTCCGGCCTTCACGATGTAGGCTTTCACGCGCTCCCATGTGGAGAGCAAGACGTTCTTTATGGTCGGAAGATGATACTGCGGAAGTTCCATGATGAACGGGGCCGCGTCACCCGCGAACGCCTTGAGCTTCTTCAGCATGATGCAGCTGATTATGATGGCAGCAAGACCGAGGAAGTAGAACAGCGGGGCCACCCACCAAGTTCCCTCGTAAAATCCGCCTGCAAGCGCGCCGAAAACTAGCGCGATGATCGGCAACTTCGCACCGCATGGGATCATGGTCGTCGTCATGACAGTCATGCGGCGATCCTTCTCATTCTCGATAGTCTTTGTGGCCATGACAGCCGGTACGCCACAGCCGGAAGCGATGAGCATCGGAATGAAGCTCTTGCCGGACAGGCCGAAGCGGCGGAAGATGCGGTCCATGACAAACGCCACGCGAGCCATATATCCGCAGCCCTCAAGGATGGAAAGCAGCAGGAACAGCACGATAAGCTGCGGAACGAAGCCCAAAACCGCGCCGACACCTGCAAGGATACCGTCGATTATGAGGCTTTGCACCCAAGGCGCGCAGTCGATAGAGGTAAGCCACTCTTCCACAACGACCGGAATTCCCGGATGCCACAGACCGAACTCGGCTGGGTCAGGCTCTTCTTCGGCAAGCGCCGCCAAAACCGTCTCGCTTGCACCGTCATCTTCAGCGGCCGCAACACTTTCTTCCCATGCGCCCACCGCCTCTTCGTATTGCTCGGTATTCGTATAGAGCCAACCGTCGCCAAACACGCCGTCGTTGGCCCAATCGGTGGCGATGGTGCCTACGGTCGACACACTTATATAGTAGACAAGCGCCATTATCACAATGAAGATCGGGATGCCGAGAATACGGTTCGTTATCACGCGATCGATCTTCTGTGTGGTGGTCATTCCCTTTGCGGACTTCTTCACGCCAGCTTCGCACACATCAGTGATCATGTCGTAGCGCTCGTTGGTGATGATGGATTCGGCATCGTCGTCTTCGGCCTCTTCAAGCGATGCGCGAATGGCGTCGAGCTTGGCCGTCTGATCTGCGGAAAGATCGAGCTTACCAAGGGTGAGCTTTTCATCCTCAAGCGCCTTGATGGCGAACCAGCGCGCCTTGTTCGCGGGAACTTTGTCGCCAAGAAGGTCGATCACCTTATTGATGGCGGCCTCCACGTCATCAGTGAAGTGCATCTTCGTTGCAGCCGGCGCCCCAGATGCCGCCGCTTCTTCGGCTGCCTTGAGCAGCTCTTCGGTGCCGCGGCTTTTGAGTGCTGATATCTCGACGATCTTGCAACCGAGATCCTGCGATAACCTGTCGATGTCGATCCTATCGCCGTTCTTCTCAACGAGATCCATCATGTTGAGAGCCAAAACGACGGGAAGACCGAGGTCGATGACCTGCGTTGTAAGATAGAGATTGCGCTCGAGGTTCGTGCCGTCGACGATGTTGACGACGACGTTCGCGTCGCCACTCATGAGGTAGTCGCGCGTGACGATCTCCTCGGGGGTGTAGGGCGAAAGCGAATAGATTCCCGGAAGGTCTACGATCGAGACTTCCCTGTTGCGCTTATACTTGCCTGTTTTCTTCTCAACGGTCACACCGGGCCAGTTACCTGTGTATTGGTTGGCTCCCGTGAGATCGTTGAACAAAGTCGTCTTGCCGCAATTCGGATTGCCGACAAGCGCAATGTTGATTCCCATTTTTGCTCTTTCCTCCTTTTCAACTTCCAAGTTCAGCTTCGGCGGTCCTGTCGACTTCGGCGAAGCAAAGTTAGATGTGGTTAACTCGATGTCTTAAAAAATGCGCCCTTTGGCGCTGCGCATCTCGCACGATCGAGGCTTCTTGCGACTGTCGCCTGATCGGATGATCGGCTAATCGACTGATCGCTTGAGCCCGTTCGAATGCGGACGCGGTTGATTGCGCCGCTGATACGGGCGCGATCACGATCACGCGAAGCTAGTTCACAAGGACGTTCGCTGCTTCATCCTTGCGAAGCGAAAGCTCGAAACCACGAACCGTGACCTCGATCGGGTCACCTAGCGGTGCCACCTTGCGAACGCAAACCTCGGTGCCCTTGGTGAGCCCCATATCCATGATGCGCCGCTTGATAGCGCCCTCCCCTGTGAGACGAGCCACCGTGGCGCAATCGCCAACAGCAACATCGCGAAGGGTTTTCGCCTCCGTTGTCATCTTCTTCCTTTCCCTCAATACCGGGCCTGATCGCATATGCCAGCGAAAAGGCAATCGAACTTCCTATCGGAGCCTTGCGCGCCCTGCATTCATCGAGCGCTCGCAGAGCGATCAGCAGGTGATGATCCGAGAAGCTGCGGACTTATCGAGCGCAACCTGCGCCCCTTTGATCTCAACAATGATGTTGCCTCCGTGAACCGTCACTACCTTTAACGGCGCACCCGCGACAAACCCCAGATTCTCCAGATGATGATGCACATCGCCTTTTCCGCGAACCTTGAGCACGCGCGCCTCCTCACCGTTTTTCAAGAAGGTGAGCGGCATCTGATGTATTGTTGGAGCGGCTTCGAATTTCATACTGTCACATCCTGCAAGTTCGATCACGTCTTGCATGTCTGCCTCCGTAAGTTATCCATGGTTAACATGGTTATGATACTACTTTATTCCGGATCGTGCGAAAAATTGTAAGAAAAGGTTAACTTTATTTGTGGATAGGCGGATGAACGGCTTTTTCTATTGCATGCGGTTACATACCAAGGACCATTTATTGCCTGTGTTCTCAGCGAATTCGCACCCAATGCAATCAGACTTCATACAAAATCTCTCCGAGCGCATGCACTCAGGAAAGAGAGTCGCAGCATCGAATCGGGCCGGATCTAGTTGCATCGGAGAATCAAGCCCTTCGATACCTGCAACCACCATCGCAGCGAGCTGCTGCATACCAATCGCGTCCGGATGGGTCCCATCGCTGCTGCTGTAGTCGTAAGCGAACGCACGGATATCCACGAACTCGCAGTTTTGCGAGCGTGCGGCACGAGCAATGGCATCGTTGTACTCATCAAGCGTTTTACCACGAAGCGAGTAGCAGAAATCGGGCTTGTCGTGGACAGCCATCCTGCCCGGCAGCAAACTGATGCAGTATATGGAAGCGTTTGGCGCAACATCGCGAAGATGCGAGAGCATCTGCGAATAGGCCTGTTCGAACAGTTCAACCGCATTATCAGGCGCAAGCCCTGCTTCAGACTCGGGATAGCCCAGCAGGTCGAACCAAACTGGCACATTCGTGCCCCGCCCTTGCGCCTGCGCCACGGCACCTCCCCAACCGTAATCATTGATCCCGTAGAAGATGAGTATGCTATCAGGCACCTCACCGTTAGCACCGAGGACCTGCGCGGCGCGCTCCATGCAGCTGCCCGCCGGAAATCCGGAGCCCTCTACCATCGATCCGGAATATGAAGCATTGGCGAGAAGTTCGCCGCCAAGCGCATCGATAGCGCGCATCCACCAAGTGTCTGCCGGTGCGTCCACGCCTGTGAGCGAGGCGTTGCCTTTGTAATAAAAGCATCTGTTTATGGTGGGAATGGCACCTTCAAATGTGGAGATCGAATCTCCTATGACCGAAATCAATCTTGGCATATGCAAGCTCCCTTTATGCTTTTGCTTCTCCCAAAGCCTGACATTCACAGCATGGATGGCATCGATAGTGAATCAGACCCGCGAATGAACTATACCCTGTTTTGAGGCAGATGAAGACGCGGACGCTCGATATTCATTCGTCAGCGAACGGCTTCACTCATCTGAAAAGGTCCCGAGATGGTATAATCGCACTAATATTCCGGCTAAAGCTGGAGGATGGAGCCGCTGTCGCTGCTAACGTTTGCGGCTCCGATTGCTTAGCGGGCGTGTTTACCATGACGCGCCCGTTTTTCGTCTCTAGCATCTCTCAACACTAGAGCGATACGGGCTAGCAGATGCATCAGGTAGAACAGAGCCCCTAGCTCCTCCAAACTTTCACCCCCTTTCATGGGAGCGGTTGGGTTGCTGTTGCAACCCTTCGAACGTTCGGCACGCGAATCCTCGAAGGGGCGCAACATATCTCCTGTATACTTATCCAATCCTGACAAATCGCAATGCAACCAAAATGGAGCGCAAAGTGAATCCTTCAACCTCATCAAAGCTTGATCGCACGGAAAACTTCGGAGGAAACCTTTTCATCGACACCAGATCGGTGACTGAAGATGCCATTCCATTCACGCAAGCCGTCATCAACGGACTCGCCCCCGGTGGGGGCCTTTATGTGCCGCAGGAAATTCCTGAACTGACTATCGAAGACATCACCTCGCTTGCCGATATGCCGTATTGGCAACGCGCCGCAGCTATATATAAAGCATTCAACATCGACCTTGATGATGCGAAAATCGATGAGTTGATGCAGCGCTCTTACGGGGATAACTTTGATACGCCCGATATCTGCCCGATCACATCAATCGATGAGAAAACCCATGTGCTGGAACTCTGGCATGGGCCGACGAGCGCATTCAAAGATATGGCTTTACAGTGCTTGCCGCATTTCTTTGCAGCAAGCGCCGAGAAGCTTCGCAGCGATGGCGATCTTGATAACGAATTCTGCATCCTTGTAGCTACTTCAGGCGATACCGGAAAAGCCGCGCTTGAGGGTTTCAAAGGCGTTGAGGGTGTGAGCATCGGGGTGCTATTTCCCGATGGCGGCGTGAGCGATATTCAGCGCAAACAGATGGTAACCACCACCGGCAGCAACGTCTACGTCTGGGCCGTTCGCGGCAACTTTGACGATTGCCAGACCACATTGAAAAAAGTCTTTGCAGATACGAGTTTCGCTGAAGAGATCATGCATGACTACAGTGTAGCTTTCTCAAGCGCGAACTCTATCAACTGGGGGCGACTGCTTCCGCAGATCGTCTACTATGTCTCCACCTATGCTGAGCTGGTAGCCACAGGCAAAATCGAAGCAGGCTCGCCGATCGATGTCTGCGTTCCAACTGGCAATTTCGGCAATATCTTAGCCGCATGGTATGCATCCCGAATGGGAACACCAATCGAGCACCTTTTCTGCGCAAGCAACGAAAACCGAGTGTTGACCGACTTTATAAACACTGGCACATATGACATATCGGATCGCGAATTCGTACTTACCCCGTCGCCTTCGATGGACATCCTCGTATCTTCGAATCTGGAAAGGCAGCTCTTCGAATTGACCGAGCGCGACGGCAAGTCCATCTCCGGATGGATGACCGATCTCAATACGAACCGCACTTTCCAGGTATCAAAAGACGTATTCGGCGGCATGCGAGAGCAATTCCTGTCCGACTCCATCGATAACGAGGAGTGTCTTGAAACAATAAGATCTGTTTTCAAGGAGCATGATTATCTGATCGACCCGCATACAGCTGTGGCTTATGCAGTTGCTGAGAATCTGCGTGGCGACAACCCGGTCGTTGTGGCATCTACAGCCCATTGGGCGAAGTTCGGCGACAACGTCTACCGCGCTCTTCATAACATAGACCCTGGAACACCACTGCCCGACGATGTAGCCAAGCTCACCGGTTGCGAGCTCAACAAGCTTATCGCCAAGGAGACCAGCAAACACGACATTCCTGCGGGCTTGGCCGATCTTGATACCATGACACCACGATTCAACGAGGTCATTGACGGAAACGTAACCGCAGTCGAGCAAGCCGCTATGAGGTTTTTGACCGAACAGTCATAACCTGAGGAGCTGCCGATGGCGACTTAGCGGATTTGTGGCGGCCGCCCTCTAACGGATCTCCTCTAACGTGAGACTTTTGCGCTTTTTTGTTTCACAAATCCTCATCTCGAGGAAATCGGTCGTTTATTGGAATATCATGGATATACCTTGGCGCAACCACCAAAACAAGAGTCTTGTTAGGAGACGGTCATGAGCAAACTGAGCAGTCTTGAAACGAATGTCCGTCTGTCGATACTCAATAACAACTCTGAGAGCGGCTCTGTCTTCGGTCGCGGAATCGCCGTTTTATGTCGTGGCGTGCGTGAAAAAGGTTCCCTCAACGCCGCAGCCAAAGACATAGGTATGGCCTATAGCAAAGCATGGCGCATCATCAGAGATACCGAAGACGCTCTCGGGGTCGAACTTCTCGTTAGGAACGGTGCACATGGCAGCCATTTGACCGATGAGGGCAACCGCCTCCTAGACACCTATTTCGCGATCGAGAAGGAACTTTCTCAGAAAGCCGCTGAACTCTACAAGAAACTCTTGAAATAGGCTGTTAGAAACCGCTTTGATGGCTGGCGAACCGTCGTTTTTCGACCTAGCTGCTCCAGCTACCACCACCTCTCTTTCCCTGCAAACAAACATGGTCTCGTATTCTTTTATACAATCCTCTGGTGTCTCGTAGTAATCGTACGAACACTCAAGATGTGATTCTTCCTCTGCAATGCGCGCCATCTCCACCGTCTTAGAAGCTTCTTTGCTTTGCGCACCCGCCTGAATCGGATCGCTTGCCACTCGCGTCCGATCACCGGACCCTTTTTGTACTCTCTGTTCAAGCTCAGGATTGCTTCCAAACGAATACATGCAGTTATAACAAGTATTCATATCGTTAAAAACATGCGTCTTGCATATAGGACATGTTTTCAACGACAGCATCACGCACGAATCTTCTCCGCTCATCCGCTACTTCTCCTTTCGGTATTTCGGCACTCCAAGCCTGATAACATCCCCGGCCTTAAGCCAGTCCCCTTGTCTCGAAAAACGCTCTGCCACCATTGAGGCCTCCTTTCTTTTGATCCGCCTTCGACCCTCCACATTGCGATGAACCTCTAACACGCATCCATCCTTCGAAATAAAAGCTATGTCCAATGGATATCTCATTCCGAACGTATGGATGTCACGGCACGGAACAAGGAGCCTCGTTATATCGTCAGGGTCACGAAACAACATTCCTCTCAATCTCGAGCTCGCGCTCGTCGCCATCTCTATAGACTCAGCATCTCCCGAGATATCCATAAACCACTCGTCTCCTTTCTCGTCTGCAAACCCCCTGCTCATTCGCGTTGAATATGCATAACGACGACCGTTTCGTCTCCTATCTCCTGCACCGAAGTCACGATCCATTTGCAACTACCTTCCTCTTTGATGTATGTGGATTGCGACCGGATGCACTTCGTCGAATCCGTCACAGATCCGCTGTTGACCGTCGAATCATCCGGAGCGCGAATTCTTTGCCATCCATGCCGCTCCAACTGCGAATCGAGATCAACCGATGCCTCATCGATGCCGCCGTCGATGGTAAAACTCACGATATCGCCCGCGGAGTTCATCACAAGAGTGCAACCTTCAGGCAGATCACCTATCTCATCGATGAACCATTCGGGAAGCTCATCTCGCCCTGAAACAAATGAGACCAATCCGACAGATTCCAGCGCTTTGCCCTGATCAAGGCCGCTGCTTAAACCTTCCCAAACACCTGCGGTGTATCTTGAGCCAGCGCTTTCAGCGGAAGCTTTACCGATAAAGAACACCAGCATGCATGCCAACATAGCTAACAAGCAAATGACAACGGATCTTGCGAACCTACAGCGCATTGTTGAATACTTCAATCAGATCACCCCCGACGAGAGCCACTTTCCCGGAGCATACGGATCCACCGCCATCTGAATGCTGTGGGATATCTTTGGCATAGGCACTCCAAAGACGCTCGCTCTCAGCGGAAGACCGAACAGGGTGGGCGTATAGGAGTATTCCAAGGAATATGTCACATATCCTTGCGCGCCAAGCGAGCCGCTAGACTCACAGTTCACATCATCGGATTCCATCTCGGCGCTGATCATCGCCACGATCTTGCCTGACACGGAAGATGCATCCGCACCTTCAGGGAGCGACGATGAACAAAGTCGAACGCTGTTACGAGCAACACGATCGAACTCGGCGCATTCTCCGAAAAAGGTCATGACATTCACAAGGATTGCTGCGATAACTATCACGACCGGAAGCACTGCGCAAAGCTCAACCGTCATCTGACCACTCCGGTCAGCTAGCTTCCTGCAAATGGCATTCATATAGCGCATCATTGCCAACTCCTGACAGGATCTAGGCTGGATATACTTTGCTGCAGCGAAGCTATCGCGGAATCAACCAAACTGGCACCGGAATCGCCAAATCCCGGCAACACCCACTCGATCGTGAATTCATGCCCCGTATCTTGAGACGAGAACGAGCTCACATTAACCCAAGCATCATCAGTCTTATCCTTGATGGACCCGCCTGCGATTGACGCAAGTGAGGAGAACACCCCGGTAGTAGGGGTAGATCCCGCAAGCGAACTCTGCTTGAGCTTTGCAAAACTCGATGAGAACGTGCTCCCATCGATCGCGACATGACCCGTGTTGACCAAAACCGGCATCCTAGGATCGATGTCCGCCGGCTGAAGACCCACCTCCTTAACCATATCCCGCAACGCATCGCTCACCCACGTACCAAGACCGCTCGAAGTTGACGTTGAGAAAGAATCAAGACCACTCTCGACAGCATCGTTGAAAGAATCCTGCCCGTTCTCATAGGCGCGCAGAAGCCCCGTCCAGCAATCGGCAACTATATCGGCAAATCCACCGAGCACAGGAATATCACCGACCATATTTCCAATGATCCTACTGATGATCCCCGATCCGCCAGAACCGTCATCCTTGAGAAGTGTCGCTGCAGAAACGGCAGCCGTAGTTCCCAATGTTGCGCCACTATTGATAAACGAGCTCTCAAATCCCGAATCAGCCGGCGGCTTTGCTGTGTTCACGACCATTGCGATAGCGCCGTATTTGCCCGGCGGATCAGGAATCAAACGCTTTGCCGCCGCATCTTTGAAGATGTCCTTGATCGCGTCGAAGATGGGATTCACCTTATCCTTCACCGCCTGCGTCAATGGATCCATCTCGGCTCTGGCCTGTGCGTACTCTTCAACTGCCTCGCGAAACGCTTCGTAGTGATGTTCGAACCCACTACTGATATTCGTCGATGCAGCCGCTACGTTTCCCATGCTGGATACGCGAAACTCACACGATGGACACGTTGAGAATGTCGCAGAATCCATCTCACTGATGGAGCCCATGCGCGACGCACCTAATGCCTTCGGGCATCCGCTCCAAGCATGCATGGTCCGCTCTGAGCCGTTTTGAGTAACAGGGTAGCAAGCCTCGGTATAGAGCTTTGTCTGCTTCATCTGGTCCGTATTCTTAAAAAGCGCAGGAATCTCGCATGAAAATGCACCTTCAGAATCATCTATGAACGCGCTTTCAAACTCCTCGTAAGCAAACTCGTAGAATCTCTTCCGGATGGCCGAATCCGCACGACTTTCAATGCTTCCACTTGAGGCGATGGGCTCCATCGTCCTGCTCGCATAGTAGGCGCGAATGCGTTTAAGCGCCACCTGAAAAGACCAAGCATCCACGTTCGTATAAAGAGCGTTATCCTCTTTCGATATCTTGGAGAGACGACCGGCACGTTCGTACATGCATGCCGACGGAGCGCTTCCGCAATCTGCCATGAACGCTCTGAGCTTCGCGTCATTGGCTCTTTTTGCCGCCTCTTCCGCTTTTGCAGAATCCTCACGGATGTCGTCGATGTTCTCGTCGATTGATCCGCTCAATGCAGCAAGTTTTCCATCCGCAAGCGATTCGAATTTCACGCCTTCCTGCGGAATCAACGCAGCTAGAGCAAAATATGATGAATCCATCGCCCCTGTGTTGTTCGCCTCGGCGACACTGGCCGCATTCACAGCAGCCAAGAACGGCAACAGTTTCTGAAGCTCATTCAAGCCTTTGACCGCACCATCATAAAAGCTATCGCGCCTGTCCATCGTCTTGTCGGCAGCCTCTATGAGCTTTTCCGACAAGGCTGCTGTCGGCGGGATGCATGCCGCAACGACGCCCAGCGCAAACAGCGTTCCGGACAACAACGTCAGCGACAGGATCCCCGCATCGCACACATTCACAGCTGCAACAAACTCCGCCACCTCGTTATCAGCAGCCAAAGCAGACGCATCCGCCACCTCTTGTATTTCAGCGGAGGCCGAGCTTACTCGATAAAGCTGCGCGCTGGTGAAAATCAAAGCGATGCAGAGAAAGATGCTCACCGACATTCCTATGGTCGTGATCCCCTCCTCATCACGAAATACCTTTTTCATGCTTAACTTCAACTCGGTTTTCACAGCTTATTCACCCACTCTCTAGGCGATGATCCCTCGCTTGAGGATTCTGCCCACTCGGGCTGCGTTGACATACCGACCCTGGTCTCAATGACGATATCTCCGCCCTCATCAAGTGCATTGGCAAGCCGCATCGCTAGATCCAGAAGCGGCAACGGTCTTACTCGATTCGATATCATCACGCTAACCTCTGAGCTCGTCTCGTCTCCGACCATCTCTATTTCATATGAGCATCCACCTGAGTGCTCATGAAAGATCGGAATATCGGGAATCGCCGATAGCCTTCTGCGTATATAGTCCTCATTTGTAGACGCATCGGAGGGCGATGTTGCAAGCAGTCGGCATCCCTCGGCGGCGGCAGATCGCATCACGATATGGTCATAAAGGCAGATCGCCGGCTGAAGCATCATCAGAATGAGCAACATCAAAATGGGCAAGACGAACGCGGCTTCTATCGTCGACTGACCACATCTGTCATCGAGCTTGCCGCGCAAACCTCCGCATCCAGAAACACCCGAAACCCCAAGCATTTCCGATCTCCCAACTTCGCGAAAAGACGATGCCTTAAAAGGAGAAGACATCCGCCGTACCTCCGAGCAAAACCTCCACATTATGCGACGCAGCAGCGACGGCGTGTTCGACAAAAACGCCGTCTTCGATCGAGCCCATCAGCAGTCCAAGGCCGACGATCACTCCTAGACAAGCACTCAAAACAAGCGCATATTCCACAGTTGACTGCCCCGACTCAACTTCAAGCTTCGAAACACAATCAGACACTAGATCGCGAAGTGCAACAAAGTGCCCAATCCTGCTCTCATCTGAGGCTAGAGTCCCGATATCCCTTGCGCTATTGCATCCCAAAGCTCCTGCAACTTGGGGCGGAATATCGTGATCGCAATTATGGCGATTACTACAAGAACTCCCACTAAAATGGCGTATTCTGTAGTACCTTGACCTCGCTCGCAAGCGATTTTCGCACGAAGCCCTAACATGGTTTTCTCCGCAGAATGCCTCGCGCTTCGAAGCTTTGACGACACCGCGTCGCAAACCGACATCACCTTTGCTCTCAGATACATTTTTCTCATAGTTGTTCTTCCTTCCTTGTTTTTGCACCTTTTCTCTTTGCACGCCGGTATCAAATCCAACCGAAGACGCCATCACAGACCACCACCCATCAGCTCGAGCAAAACAGGACCGACCACCAAGATCAGCATTGCCGGCAAGATCAACGTCCCGGTAGGAATCATCATCTTCACAGGTGCTTTCGCCACCTGCTCCTCACGACGCGTCCTGTATGTCAGTCTCGCCTCGGCGCTCTGCTCCTCGAGGCTCTCCACCATCGATGAGCCGAACCTGACCGAGCGTATGATCGTCTCGATGATTCTTTTGAATATCTGTGAGTCGTATGACCGCGCAACCATCCTCAGGGCCTCATCGCGACGTTCGAGCCCTGAGAGCCATTGCTTTTGCGCATTGGATATCTCGCGCGCAAGATAGGTTTTGAAGTGCGACGTATACAACTTGATGCTCGCATCGAATGAAAGTCCGCTCCTCATCCCGAGTGCGACGACGTCAAGCATCTCGGGAAGGTGATGCTCCATCTGATGGGCGCGATTCTCGATCCTATGCTCAAGCGCCTTTTTCGGTGCTCGCCATCCTAAGCACGCACCCGCGATCAGCATGATCGCGCAAAGCTCGCCGGAAAAGATCGATCCCACCACAGCCGCCGTAGCGCCAAAGATCAATGCAAACCGAATCCTTGCCGCGCAAAACCCGCTTTCCGCGATCTGACCTGCAAGACCGGCTCTATCCACATGCGAGCAGAACCATTTGCTCGAAAGCGCGGCACGAAAATATGGAAATCTATCACTGAGGGCCGCCGAAGCAGAAAGACCGCCATCAGCGAGATCACCTTGGATGCTTTCCCGCACGCTTGCATCGCGCATCGCGGATATGACCTTCGCATCAAAAGCACTCTCGCCTTCTATGAGGCGATCTGTGCACTTGGATTCTGCAGATCCATCCAATGTTAAAGAATGCTTATAGCGAACCTTTTGCCCCCAATCGACAAAAGCCTTCCATCCAAAAATGCCCGCCAACACAGAAAGAACAACACTTGAGACGGTCAATAGATCTTGCATGACATCACCTCCTAAGAAACATCTATCCTGAGCATGCGTCGAACCGAAACAACGCCTGCGATCTGCATTACAAGAGCCAGAGCGAGCATGAACAATCCCTGCCAACTCTCGAAAAACGGCGAAAGAAAATCAGGGCTCATAAGCGAAAACAAAGCCATGAGCACAAAGGGCATCACTGTCACTATCGTCGCCGACAACTTCGCCTGCGCAGTCTGCACTCTAAGCGTTCGCATCAACTCGAGCTCGCCTTCAACAGATTCTCTGGCCGACTCCAACACAGGCACGATGCTTCCGCCGGTTTGGTGCTGAACATCGAGAGCGACCGCAACGAAGGAAAGTTCGGGAACATCCGGGTACTGGCGAAGCACCGATAGTGCGCTTCTTGTCGTATCTCCCACACCCAATCGGTCGGCCGCGATCGCAAAGATCCTTCCTAACGGGCCGCCGATCTCCGAAGAGGTGTACCGCAATGTCTGAAGAAGGGACTGCCCTGATTTGAAACATGTCTGCATGCATCGGATCACCTCGGGAATGCCTTCGCGCATCCGGGATGTGGTCCTATCGCTCCTATTCTTGATGTAACCCCCGACGCAGATCACAACGATGCATCCGGATGCGACACCGAATACCGCCGAGCTCGACACGAGCGTTGTAAGCAAGAAGGAACCGAAAACAGTTGCTACCAACAGCGAAACAAGCGAAGTCCGCTTCGAGCCGTAGCCAACCTCCTCAAGCATTGTCTTTGCCCGACTTGCCGATCCGCTTACAGCCTCTATTCTCAAAAGCCTGCGTGAAATACCTGATAGAGGAGGTATCCCTCGCATCAGGACCATGCGTATCTTGGAACTCCATCCGTCTGAAAGCATGCTCACAACGACCTGCTTGCGCTTCACAGAGCGCGATAGACCATCGGCGATAAAGCCGCCTGCCGCGATCGCGAGCACACCTGCGCCTATTCCCCAAATGAATCCGACAGCCACAGCGACACCTCCCTTTTCAGATCAGGCGATGCAACGCTGCTTTCGAGGATCTCATCTGCAAGACGTGGACGGCTTATCCAGCCACCAAAAAGAGAATGATCCTTGCGCTCATAGACCCGCAGAATCTCGCATTTTCGACGCTCTTTGTCATATGCGACATCGGATATTGCCGATAAGAATCTAGCGCCGTTCGAACCACGCGAAACCTGCACGATGCTATGAAACGCACCTCCGATCTGCGCTTCTATAGCATCGACCGGAAGATCTACCGCATAACGCACCATAGTCACCATTCTGTCCACCACATCTTCCGGAGAATTCGCATGAAGCGTGGTGAGCGAACCGTCATGGCCAGTGTTCATGGCCTGCAGCATATCGAGCGCTTCTCCACCGCGGCACTCACCGACGATGATCCTATCCGGTCGCATCCTAAGCGCATTGATCACAAGCTGGCGAATCGATATCTCGCCCTCGCCCTCAGCATTTTGCGGTCGAGCCTCCATTCTTACGACATGCTTATGCTCTTTAAATCGCAGCTCTGCGGAATCCTCGATCGTAAGAATTCGTTCATCTTGAGGGATAAGTCGCGAAAGCGCGTTGAGCATTGTGGTCTTGCCACTTCCGGTACCACCTGACACGACCACGTTCTTCTTGAGTTTTACAAGCCATTCGAGATACTGGATGACGCTTGGCTCCAATGAGCCGCTGGCGAGCATCTCCTCTAAAGTGATCGTATGGCGCGTGAAAGCGCGGATCGTAAGATGCGGACCATCAAGCGCCACGGGCGGAATAACAGCATTGACCCTGTGTCCCTGAGGGAGCCTGGCGTTCACCATCGGAGAGGATTCATCGATCCTTCTACCCAGTGGCCCGATGATCCGATCGATCAGAACACGGACCTGTTCATCGCTTTCAAAATGAAGATCGCTCTCGATCAGCTTTCCGTCGCGCTCAAAGAACACGCTATTAGACCCGTTCACCATGATCTCGGTAACTGATTCATCATCAATAAGCCCCTCAACCGGACCCATACCGAACACGACATCGAGAAGCTCCTCAGTGATAGCGCGTCTCTCGACCCCTGTAAGTCCGCTCCAATCCTCGCCCGCTAACACCTGCTTACAGGCGCTCTTCAGCTCATTGCGAGCGCGCTGCGGATTCTCGACGAGCATGGATGCCACACCTTCTAGCGATATAACCTTTCGAACATCGCTCCTTAGGTCCTCTACCGTCAATCTATCTGAGGCTCTCTCTGCAAGAGCCGTTGAGCTCGTTGACTCTATCGCTCTCACTCGCTCTGCAAGGGTCATCTTCCATTCACCCCGACTCCAAGGATCCCAAGCCTGCTTGCCCGGGCAAATACGGATGTCTCCTTGTATTTGGATCGCCTGCGACTCGAGCGTCTTTCCTTGAAAATGGATCGATGCTGATCTGCATTCGGCTCCGCAACGGTTTCTTTGGCGTTTTTATCAGCGCTGCGATTGCCGAAATCCTTCATCACCTGCTTGGACTTCTTCGTATCGGGCAAAATATCTGCGAGCATCGCCTTTATGCTAGCAACAAGCGAGTTGCCACCATCAATGAGCTCTTCTGCGCATCCGGCACCACACGACTCCTCGACATCGACACTTCCGTCCTTGAGCTCATAGATGTGCGCTCCGTTCATCACTCCCGCGATATCCAATGGCGAGAACAGCGCTTTCTTATCGCAACGATTGAGCGCATAGGCGAATGAATTGGTAGCGATCCCCATGCGTTTGCATAAATCAACCGCATGATTCACCGAGCGAACGGATGATGCCCGCTGATCCATCAAGAACAAAGCACAGTCACACATCTCCAAAAGGGCAGCATGCCCCTCGCGCCAATACGTACTCGTATCAACGATGATCACATCGAAATGTTTTGCGCATTGCGCTAGCAAGTCGCCAAGATGCCTATCAAGCTCATCGGAATTCTCCGGCCTCTTCGGCGCAGCAATGAGCGCAGGATAACCGGCATACGTTTTTTGCGCCAGATCCTCCACCTTCGCGACATCCTCGAGAACATCGTCGATAGTGAGCGCGTCCTTCATCCCCATGATCGAAGTGAGATCTCCAAATTGCAGATCAGCATCAAAAAGAAGAACCTTCGGGCATCTTCGCGCACACAAAAGAGCCGAAATTGCACTTAAGACGCTTCTTCCAACACCTCCTGAACCGCTAAAGACGCCCACCACATATGCATTCCTGTCTTCAGGCGTAGGCGGTCGCGTGATCTTTGCAAATCCTGTCTCTGTAGTGGAAGCATTGGCGTTCACCTTTAGCTCTACACCAATCTTTGCAACAGACGATTCTTTTGATATCCCAGCGACAGATGTGGCTTTGATGTCGGTTGCCTCGCCGCGTTTCTCAATATCAGCTGGTTTGCTCTCTGCAGGTCCGACCTCGGGAATCTTAAGCCTCCTTCTCCTTGATGTGCCTTTTCTTATAGTTGATATCACCTCGTCATATCCCGGAGAATTCGCCTCGTCCAGCCGCTTTCGCCTCTGCACTTCAAGCGCGAATCTCTCGGCGAACTCATAGGTCGTATACACCGTTTTTATCCCTGCCGAACTAGCGCGACTCAGCACAGATCCGCTCAATTCCGAAAGGATGAGTGTTATGGCCAGCATCGGATTGTCTTTGCGAATGGCCGCCGCGAGATTGACAGACTCGATATCGTTTGACGACACGATCCATGCCTCGTCGATATCTGCACCCGATGCCATGAACTCTCTCGCCTCATCGGCTTGCGAGAACGGCATGACCCACTCGAACGACTCGACATCAATCCCATCAAGACCCATCATCCAAGGCCGCATCAGACTATCGGAATCGGCACACAGGATGATCTTTCCCTGAATGCTCATAGCAACTCTCCTTCGGCATCTTTGATTTGCGAACCATCGATAGAATTCGATTCGTTAGAGGAGCTCTGTCTTTTATCGGCCGTCGATCCGGAGTTGCCAGCACCGCTCGCATTATCACCACTTCGCTTCGCATCGCCTTCCGAGTTAACAGACGAAGGAAGAACGAAATAGAGATCGAGATTCTGAGCAGCACTTACCATTTCCTCTACCCTTGAGGGTTCCACCGCCAAAGTCACCCATGTCGTCGATTGCGAAGATGCGCTGTCCTCAGTCGAGCTGGTTGTTAAGACTAGGACCGATGAGGCTAACTTTGATGTTGCGTTTGCTCCGATCGCATAGACATCGCATCGCATGCCCGCCTTGAGTGCTCCACCTACAGCCTGTACATCCTTCGCAGGAACGCTGATGGCGCTCATCCCCTCAGGGACCTCGATATCGGCGGTTTCGAACCCAAAGCGCTTCGACGAAATGACCTCTCCGGCAAGGATCGTTGATCCGACCTGCTGACCGACAGCATCTCCTCTAACACTGATAGCATCGGCGGGAAGAAGCGCAGCGATCCACGTTTTGGTCTCAATATCGCTATCGGCAAGCGTCTCTCCCGCAGCTATATCGCGCCTTGCGACACAAACCTCGACCTGTTCACCGCCATATCTTGCCAGTATCTCCGCTTGAGCCGTCTTTGCCTGCTCATCAACGCTTGCGATATACAAACCTACACATAGAGCGCAACCCAGACCGCATATCAAGCCGATAATCATAGATCTGTTTCTTTTCGTGATTCTCAGATGTGGCAATTTCTTCACCTCGCTTTCTGCTTGCAAAACCGAGTGTGATGCAACCATCTGACAAAAACATTGCAGCGCTGCGCAATTTCTTAGATAAAAACCTTGCATGAATCGAAGATCGATCGATCAAAAACCTTGTGCATTTACGCACGAAATCGGCATGGAGCTTGTGCATATCTGGCACAAATCTTGCATAAACCTTGCACACGTACAAATCGCAAGAGATGGAGACAAAAAAGAAGGCGCTATCGGATCACGACAACGCCTTGTATATTTATGACTGGACTTTTCCCGTCAAACCTTACTTGGATGGATACTCCTAGATCTACGCTTTTTCGCGAATTTATCCTTTGGAGCTGTCCTCTTTATTATGATCCTCTTCTAAATCGTCCTCTTGCTCGTCATCCTTATCAGAGGCCCTTTTCTTTGATGCGCTGTCCTTGGATACATCGCGAACGATGCGACGCAAATTGGCATTCTGATATTCGGCCACGAAACCGGCTGAGAAAATGCCTCCAGGAATGGCGACGAGTGCAAGCGCGAGCAACATGATGATGCTTCCGATCACTCTTCCAAGTGGGGTTATCGGTGCGATATCGCCATAGCCCGTCCCCGTTACCGTCTCGATAGCCCACCAGATTCCATCCAAAAGATTGTTAAACTTCTCGGGCTGAGCAGGGTTTTCAACCTCAAACATCACCACACTCGAAGCTATTATCAAAAGTATGATCACCAAAAAAGCAGCCACGATCTCTCGGTAATGCTTTTTAATGACCCGCCCGATCGTGCGAAACCCTCGCATATATCGCGTGACTTTCGCAAGGCGCACCAACCTGACAACACCTATGGCATGAATCAATGCAGGCGTTACTGGCAAGAACCACGATAATATGCTCGGCGCGAACGAAAAAAGATCAATCAACCCCATCGGAGATAGGATGTATTTAAGTCGAGCACGTGTGGGTGAGCAGTTACCGAACGCTAGATCTGAGATCCATATCCTGAAGCAATACTCAATTGCAAAACAGGCTGTGGAAAACTTATAGAATAAGTCGATAATTCGGTTTTCCACAATGTTGATATCTGGTTCTACAGAAAAAAGGATAGCCACCGCATTCGCTAAAATCAAAGCGAAAAGCGCGTATCCGACAATTTTCGAGACAGTGCTTCCTTTGTTAGGATTCTCTAAAGCATAAAATGTCTGCCTCTTAAACTCAGAACTTCCCTTCAATCGCAACTTAAGCGAGCGATGATGCGTTGACGAGGTGCCGTCGCGTTGGCTATCCGATGACATATCCCGTTCCTTGATCGAGCTGTTCCGCCTTCTCCGGCGGCGCTTTTATTTTACGCGACCAGTGTATCAGGAATGCATCCATGCTGCGTGTTTAACAGACCCCGTCTCACTACCTTAGAACAGAGCAACTTCGCCACGAAGAAAAGATTCCACCGAACAATCATTAGAGCCGATAACGAGCGAGCGGGAACGAGGAAAGCGATTGATGAAGTCGGCCATCCCTTTGAGCGATTTCACTCGACCACTCTTCACTTCTATGGCAACCGTTTCATCTCCTTGAGATATAACGAAATCGACCTCGCTTGCACCCTCGCGCCACCAATGGACATCAAAGTGGTCTACTTTGGAACGTGCCAGTAAATACGCTCCGACCGCGCTTTCGACAAGGCGCCCTTTCCGCTCGGGATCGGTGAGCAAGAAATCGCGATACATTCCGTAGGTGGCAACCATAAGAGACGTGTCATAGACCATAAACCGCGGGGAGCTGGATCTTTCACGTGTCAGCTTCGGATCGAACTTAGTCAAACCACATAGCAAACCTGCATCATCGAGCAACGCAAGGTAATGCGCTAACGTTGTGGTATTTCCTGCATCGTCAAGTTGCCCCATGATCTTGCGATAGGAAAGCTCTTGCGAAGAATACGGCGCTCCTAGACGAAAAAGACGCTCCATCAGCGCAGGCTTACGAACCTCTTCCAGTGCGATGACATCCTTTGATATGCTCGGATCGATAACTGCATCATTCATATAGTCCAACCAACGAGCTTTATCGTTATGAAGCTTCGCCCCTCCCGGATATCCCCCAAAGAAAAGAAACTCATCCAGCGTGTATCCAAAGGCCTTGGCGCACTCGGAATAGTTCCAATGCGTACTTCGTATGACCTCAAAACGCCCGGTCAATCCCTCCTTAAGCCCCTTTTGCAGAAGGAGCGACGAAGATCCGCTCAGCACAACACGTAAGTCTACGCCATTCCATGCATCCTCATCCCACAGCTCTTTGACGACAGACGACCATTGATCCACGATCTGGATCTCATCGATGACAAGTAGCGCAGATGGATTCGACTCTGAGATAAGCCTTCGAGCAAGCGACCACTGAGCACGCAGCCAATCCCGGCTCGACGCGTCAATGCTCGCCGAGGCAACATGCGCAGGAATATCGACATGCTCGAGAGCCTGTTGTAGCGCTGTGCTTTTTCCCGTCTGCCTAGGACCTATGAGCATCTGAATATGGTTTCTCGGTTCGTTCATACGTTGGACTAACTTGGCAACCAAGGGACGCTGATAGGCGGGAAGAAGCATGATAATCTCCTATTGATCAAATTTGCTCAATTATAGCGCAAAATTGCTCAATTTGTAGGTGACTTAAAAGTCCTTAATGTATGTCAAAGGACGGAGATGATGGCATGCTCGATCGTTCAAAATCGGGAGAGGTCTAGTGTAGGGGCAGGATGAAATCCTGCCCCATATTACTTGCTTTGTGTTGAGGTCGTACCTAGTTTCAATCATTGTTATTTCGAACCAATGGCGCTTACTTGTCGTTTGTCATCCTGAGCGTAGCGAAGGATCTTTTTGTGATGCAGGTCAAATCAACTGATTGCCGAGATATTTAGTCGCTCAAACAGTCCTCGTCGCTTCGCTCCTGCGGAACTCGCTTTGTAAGCACCTCGGCAATCATTTTCATGAAACAGAAAAAATCACAGCCCTTACATCCGCAAGGACGCGAACGCCAGATTAAACGGAGAACACAAGGACGCGAACGCCAGATAATAGGTTTAGGCTCAAATCCGCCATCAAGGATCATTGCCAAATGAAAAAAGGCCGCCGGAGCGACCTTGTGTTTATGGTGGTCGGTATAGGATTTGAACCTATGACCTTGTGCTTGTAAGGCACCTGCGCTCCCGCTGCGCCAACCGACCGAGTTTTGAAAGTATAGCACATCATCAATATGGAGCGCTACATACACAAATATCAAACGGACACGCAATCATCAGAACCAATTGAAGAGCTTTTTCTCAGCGCACATCGAATAGCCGCACTCTTTACGATCAGCCCAAATGTCCAACCGTCACCGCCCGGCCAGCACCCGACCGCGCTAACCCTTACGGAGCAGATACTCCTGACTGTCGAACAGCTCTTTACGCCCAGCCGCATCCTCTTTAGCCAAAGCGCCGAGCGCGGTATAAGAGCCATCCGGCAGCAACTCGCGAAGCTTGGCGGTATCATTCAGACAAAGGTTTGCATACTGGATGACCCGCTTGCGCAAAGTATTATTCCGAACAGGCCAAACGATCTCTACGCGATGATCCATGTTCCGCTTCATAAGGTCGGCGCTCGACAGATATATCTTCATGTCATCCCATGCTCCGAACCCGTAGATCCTGCTGTGTTCAAGAAGCCGCCCGACCAGAGATGCAACCCTCACCTTTTCCGTGCATCCCTCGACGCCCGGAAGAATGCAACATGAATCCCTCACGATCATCACGACAGCCACACCAGCATTCGAAGCCTCAACGAGCTTTTCGATCACATCCTTATCAGTGATGGCATTCACCTTAAAGAACACACCGCTTGATTCCCCGGCCTGCGCGCGAGCTATCTGGCCGTCGATCTGCTGAATGATCGCCTTACGCAGCTGCAAAGGAGACACGATCAAGCTCTTATACTCATCGGAAACCACACCACGTTCAAGATTGTCAAACAGTCGATGCGCATCGCTTCCTATATCAGGATCAGATGTCATGAACGAAAAATCGGTATAGCTCTTCGCTGTGACCTCGTTATAATTCCCGGTACCTATCTGCGCGATGTGCCGCAAAGCCCCATCCACACTTCTCGTGATGCAACAGATCTTTCCATGGACCTTGTAATCCTCAAGACCATAGATAACCTCGCATCCGACCTGCTTGAAGCGATGCGCCCACTCGATATTTTCAGCCTCGTCGAAACCAGCCCGAAGCTCGATCGCAACACGCACGCGCTTTCCGGCACGAGCCGCATCCATCAAAGCCGCAGCAACCTCAGAATCTCTCGCCAGCCTGTAGATCGTGATATCGATCGCTGAAACGCCCGGATCGTCGACCGCCTCACGAAGCATCATCAAAAACGGATCCATGCTTTCATAGGGATACATGAGCAGAGCATCGTGCATCGAAAGCTGATCGAGAATGGAATGATTCGGATTGAGACGCATCGGACCTGTGCGCAACCATTTCGGAGTGCACTTGCTGAAACTTAGGCGCTCACGCATGGACTCGCTCAGATGCTCGGATAACTTGGCCGCATAATCCATGTCGAGCGAAAGTCCGCTCGTCTGTATCTGATGCGCCTTTATACCGAGGCCGTCCTGCAGCACCTTGCATGCAGATCCCTCGATACCGCCGCTCGTCATCAACATCAAAGGCGCCTTATGAGCCCGCCTCGCAAGCTCGGCATCCATCTCTGCCAGATAATCCCCATCATCCTTATCGATGTGATCGAATCTGCCCAGATCGGCATTGCGAACCAAAGAGACCACCGAACTGCTCAAAACCTTGTATTTCGGGAAAATATCCTTTGCGAAAAGACACAACGCATCTTCCAACAAAACGAATGCGTAAGGAGATATCTGCTCCTCATCAAACAAAAGCATCGATCTCGTATCCGCAGACACAATATTTTTGCCATCCCCGCAAGGAAGCTCTATCAATCGCACACACTGATCCGGAAGCGCTATGATACCGAGCTTGGTGCCACATCCATTACACAAATCACCCTCGGCACCCTTAGACTTACCCGCCTTCTTCTTGCCCTTTTTCTTCTTCGCTTTGGTCTCCAACTCGACGACGACATACAGCTTGCCTTCTTCAAGGTAGGGAAACGGCGAGTTAGCATCCACCACATAAGGCGCAAGATATCCATATACGTTTTCTTGGAGATATTCGCGCAGAAAAAGACGCTGATACTGCGGAAAGTCATTCTGAAGACGCTCTCCGAAAATATGATCGATCCCAAATTCGCGCAATTTGTTGCATGTATCTATATAAGTAAGTTGCGCTCTTGGTGCCATCTCGCCTATCTTTTCATATAGGCGTTTAAGCTCCTTAGCCGCTTTCCTACTGCGCTTCTTTGCCTTTTTTGAATCATCCATCTTCGATGCGGATACGCGCTCTTTCATGGCCTTGTACGAATTGACCTTATCCTGAAAAGAGCCCATTCTCTGCTCTATAAATCGAACCAGATCGGACTGATAAATCGACATAAACCTCAAGCGCTCGAGCAGGGGAACCGTATCATCATGAGCCTGATCCAAAACGCGCTCGGCAAAAGAAAGCCACGACAAATCACGATCCTGCCAATATGGACGCGCATCAATGCCGCACCCGGGTGAGATTTGAATATCTGCCATGGACACCCCTAAGATCCTCAAGCGATACCTTCTGCTAAGCGCCGACAGCCAAGATGCCTACCAAACGACAAAAGTCTGTCAAATTCGCTCATTAATCCATTGTATCAATGCAAAATGATGTTGCACATAAACGAGAAAATAATGCCAAATACGGCAAAATTTTTCGTTGACCTCATTTGTTGATTAACTTATGCTATGTGAAGCATGATTTTCTTATAGAGGAATACAGCTGAAAGGCCGTTTCTTCCTAAGCAAATCATCCGTTATGGAAGAGAAGCATGAAAGGAGGATTACGCGCAGTCGTTTCTTCTGACTGTGGCGTAGTCTCGGGGTGACAAAAGGGGCTATCCTAGTGGCTTCTTATTTCAATTACGGATATCTCAGCAGCCCTAGATAATTGAGGTAATCGTAATCGGTCATCTTCGATGCGTCGCAGCTCTGGTCTTGCTACTGCGTACGGTTCATTCGGGGATTCCTCCCCACTATTCAGGCATCATATTGCTTCTTGTCCATTAAACAATGTGATGCAAAATGTCCTTATCTAGGGGGTATTGATGGACGGTAAAGAATTCACTTGCTCCGAGGTCATCGACCGCGCTGGCATCTCAAGCCACACGTGGATCGTGTTCGTCTTCTTGGCATTCGCCATGATCTTTGACGGCTATGACTTCATGATCGTTAATTCTACTAACACCTATGTTGCACCTACGTTTTTTGCTAACGAGATCGCCGCTGGTCAGCCGATCGCCGCTCTTACCGGCTCTCTGACTACTTGGGGTCTTCTCGGCATGGTTCTCGGCGGTGCTGTAGGTGGCATTATGTCTGACGCTATCGGACGTAAGAAAACCTTGACCATTGCAGTTATCTTCTATGGTCTATTCACCTTGCCGCAGGCATTTGCTCCGGACTACGCATTCTTCTGCGCATTCCGTCTTATCGCTGGCTTCGGCGTAGGCTCCTGCATCCCTGTTGTAACCACAGTGTTCTCAGAGAGCATGCCTTCCAAGCAGCGCGGCATCTTCGTTACTGCCGGTATGGCAGGCATGGTTTGTGGCTGGGTTATCGCTGGTCTGGTTGCTGCACCTATCTGCTCCAACCCGAACTCGATCATCCCGGGCCTCACCGACGGTGTCATCACTCTTGCAAACGGCACCACCGCTAACGAGAACTGGCGTCTTTGCTACCTCATCGGCGCTCTTCCTGTTGTCTACGGAGTACTTCTCTTCTTCTGCATGCATGAGACTCCGCACTGGTATGCAAATCATGGCCAGAAAGAGAAGGCTTGCGAGCAGCTTAGCCGCATCGTTAAGTCGACTCGTCACGTTGACGTTGAGTTCGATCCGAACCTGTTGATCGTTCCTCCGAAGCCTGCAAAGTCTGGTCCTACGGTTCTCTTCTCTTCCAAGTTCATCGTTGCCACTTGCGGCATCTGGTCTGCATACTTCGTGGGTCAGTTCTGCGTCTATGGCATGAACGCTTGGATCCCGACTTGGTTCCAGGGCAACGGCTTCACCGCTGCTGAGTCTGTAACTCTTCAGACTTGGAACAACGTAGCCGCTATCGCATCAAACATCGTTTGCGGCTTCATCTCTGACGGCATCGGCCGTAAGCGCGCTCTGTGGGTTGGCTGGGTAGCTTGCATCATCGCTATCATCGCTTGCTCTGTGTTCGTTCCGATGTTCCCGGGCGAGGCTCCTGTAAATGGCGCACCGCTGGCTGGCGCTGCTGCTGGCAACTTCATACCTTGCATCTTCTTGATGCTTCTGTTCGGCTTCTGCCTGAACTACGCTATCACCTGCGTGCAGCCGCTTATGCCAGAGGCATATCCGACTACTCTTCGCAACACCGGTACTTCTTGGTGCCAGGCATTCGCTCGCTTCGGCGGCTCTGGTTCTTCCGTCGTTCTCGGTGCTGCTGCCGGACTTGCAATGTTCCAGCATGAAGTCAACGGTGTGATGAGCAACAACTGGTCCATGGTTGTTCTTGTTCTTCTCATTCCGTTCGTTCTCGGTCTCATCTGCACACTTCTGTTCGTCAAGAACACCGGTGGCAAGACAATGGACCAGCTCCAGAAGGCCATGGAAGAGAGTCCTCTCAGCGAGACCGACGGTGGTTCCCGCTTCGTCATCATGTTGCTCGTGGTTGTCGTCAACTTCATCGGCTGCATCGTTCTGCCGCTGACGATCCCTGGCTTCTCGAAGACAGACATGGCTCTTCCTGTCATGCTTATCGCTATGCTTCTCCCGTTCCTCTTCTTCTTCGTATTTGGCGGAATGGGTATTGGCAAAGAGAAAGCTGCAAAGGTTGACTAGTTTTTAGTTGACATATGGATGGCTTGAAATCTTACAGGCCCATTCATTAAAAGAACCCCTCATTCGAGGGGTTCTTTTTTTATGATGGATTGAGTTCCGTCTCTCTCTAGATCACATTATCTATCGGGCGGCCCTGGGGCTTCTCTATCTGAACAAGCGGCGAATCCTCCAACTCGAGCTGCTTGATTTGGTCATACGTAAGGCCCTTGTTCTCGAACACTCTATCCTTCAGACGCTCAAGCCACGTATTGCCTCGCACGTCCTCACCTTCAGAGAGGCCTTTCCACTCCTCCTTAAGCCCAATGGCCACAACAGCCAAAACAGCCACGCGAAGTTTCTCGAGATCCGGCACATGAATCTCATAACAAAGACCCTTCCCTTTGAGAAGTCTCTCCTTTACATGGACATCCTTTTTGTTGTAGCTCGTTTTGGTCTCGGCCACCAAATCGAATGGCGGATCGTAGTAAGACCCATACAAATCCCACAGCATTCCCTCGATATAGTAGTGCCTCTCAATTACATATGGGTGCATGATGTACTCATAGCGCTCGCACATGATCATGTAGTTCAAGCACCGATTGTCAGGCTTGATACGCCCTGACGGCTGCTTCGCGCCATCGCGGTAGGCCTCCACGATGTCCTTTTCGCTCTGCCAGCCTTTCTTGCATTTGAAGCTATAGAAAATGGAGCCATCTTCATACCAAGTATCAAAATCCCCATGGCGCGACAAGGCATCCTTTTGAATGTAAACCTTATTAAACTTCAAGACGGCTCCTTACGGTCTAGGTTTGTTTGTTCAATTCTACAGGTAAATGACGGATGGGATGCCAGAGAAGGCCATTTCCTTGTAAAATGTCTACAGACAAGATTCGAACCCAATCACTCAAATTGGAGGAGCAAAATATGGCGGAATCCCGTTACACGCTTACCTCATACGATCCAGTGTATGTGGTCGCAGAGGAAGTGCGAATTCCTGAAGAAGTTATCAAGCAACAGGCTGTTCGCTGGATGCAGAACACACTTGCGAAGCCGGGTGAGACAGCAAAGCTCACGGATGCCTGGATCAAATCACACTCGGATGACTTCAAAAACGTAGACGAACTTTTGATCTTCATTCGCTATAACATGTACCGCGATAACCGTGAGATTCAGGAGCTCTCAGACCAAGATGCGGTTTGCCGCGAGCTATCAAAGCGCTTGGTGGAAGAGCTTCCGGAAGACCTCATCGACCAGGCCGTCTATGATGCGAACGCGCGCCTTGAGGACATGATCGCCCGCCAAGGCATGAGCATTGATGAGTTCTGCAAGCAGCGCGGAATCTCCGAGGCGCAGCTGTACGAAGACACCAAAGAGCGCACGATCCAAAGCCTTAAAGAAGACTCAGCACTTGAGGCATATGCAGCACATGCAGGCCTTACGCTTGATGCCGAAGACTTCTACGCAATCATCCCCGGCGATAACATTCAAGACAAAGCGCATAAGCGCAAGCAGATCGAGCTTGACGGCCGACTCGAGCAGATGGAAGAATACGCGCTTAAGACGAAAGCTCTCAAGGAGATCATGGAAAATGCCATGATCAAGCGCAAGGAAACCGACACTGAGTGGCTGCGCTACGGTGATACGAGCAAGGACGTTCTGAACGCAAACAAGCAGTTCCCGGATAGTTTTGTGGGAATGTAGAAACTCCGAAAGCCTAAAACAGCTTTCGGAATGAACTGATGCTGCTCGGAAGTTCGCTATTTTTACGAACAACCTGATTTCCTAAAAACAAAGGGGACGCAATCCATATGCGTCCCCTTATTTTATTGGCTTTTTATTGCTTGATCACAAAATCGTAAATACCGAAAGATCTATCTGAATCCGTCAGCCTGATCTCCTCCGAGAAGCTTCGACTGCTGCTTCAAGTGCTCGGCCTTCTCCTTTGCTGAAACGAAGTTCTCCGGTGGCTCCTCCACCTCAAGGATCTCCACTTCAAAAGTGAGTTCATGACCGGCAAGCGGATGATTCATGTCGAAATGAACCTCGCCGTTTGCCACCTCGATAACGGTTGCCGGCATCGGGGCTCCGTCCTCAGAGTTGGTAAGCCAAATGCGCTTACCAGGTTTAATATCGCTCACAGGAATCTGCTCCATCGGGATTCTCTGAGTGAAGTCCTCGAGATATTCCCCATAAGCCTTGTACTGATCGACAACGATCGTCTTCTTTTCACCGGCACCGGTCATTTCCAAGATGCCCTCTTCCAGCCCGTCAATGACCATATCCATTCCGGTCTGAAACTTCATCGGATCTTCCTTCGTGGCATAGCCGAAAACGGTACCATCCTCGAGTTTGCCTTCGTAGATCAGAGTTACTGTCGAACCTATTTCCATTCTTTTTCTCCTCCTTCAATGCCGCTTATTCGGCGCTGAACGATTCCGATATTGTTACCTAATCCAATTTCCCGATCATGTAGTTGATATTCATTCGGTCACACAATCGGCTCGCCTGTTCATCGATATGCCGGCTGTCCGGAACCGATGTCGGGCTTTAATCCTCGACCACTGTCACCTGCGCATTCTCGGCAAGCCATTGAGTGGCCTTATGCTGACGGCACATCTTCATGATATTGGCCATACGATGCGCCTGCTCCCATTCTGCGCGAACAGACATCGGATCGTCACCACCAAACATCGCATTGATGTCATCCTCGGTGATCTCGAGATTCTTCTCTGCGAAAAGCGCCTCAAGCGCACAATCGATAGCCGCCCTGCGTTGAGATTCCTGCGAGATCTCATCCTTCATCTCGTCGCCCTGAACAGCGTTTTGCAGCATCCATTCCTGAAGATTCGTGCCATTCTCCTGAAGTGACTGCATAAACTCGCGCGCAACATCCTGACGAATGAAATCGACATAATACTCAGGAACATCACCATCAAGACGCTCAAGAAGCGCATCAATCGAACGATCGACCTTGAGCTTTGGGAGCTCTTTGGCCTTTTGCATAGCGATAGTCTGCCTGAGCTGCTTGCGCATGTCTTCGACATCCACGCATCCGACTTTCTCGGCTAGCTTGTCGTCGACCTCGGGAATGATGCATTTTCTGAATCCAAGAATGTCCACAATGGCGTGAAGATTGCCGCTGCCGTGCTCGGAGTTGCCCTCTTCGTCCTTTGCCTCGAAATCAAATTCCAGTCTGTCACCCTTCTTCGCCCCCACGATTTTCTCGTCGAAGCTGTCGGGCATGGTGCCTTCACCAAGGCCGATAAGGCGACGCGCCTTGTTCATTCCAGAGATGAGCCTACCGGAATCAACATCCGACACGGTAAGATCCGTCATCACGTAATCGCCCATTGCGGCCGCATGCGCCTCGTCTTCGATATTCTCGAATGAATGATAGTAGTCCTGAAGCGCGCGAATTTGATCCTCAACCTCTTTATCCGTAGGATCCTCAGGCGGCATCTCGATCGAAACCGGGTCGTAGCTCGTAAGTTTCATCTCAGGAGCCACCTCGCCAGACACCGTGAATGCGAATGGCTTTCCCTCCTCAACCATTTCATCCACATTAAACGTAGGCTCGGTCAAAAAGATATAGCCCGAATCGTCGATCGCTGCCAGCGCGTATTCATTGATAAGCACCTCAGCAACGCCGCCCATCGCATTCGCGTGACCCCCAACCGACTGCTCGAGAACCGCACGCGGTGCCTTGCCCTTGCGAAAACCGGGGATCTCCCGCTTGGAAATGTCATTGAAAAAGGCATCGATGCTCTTCTTGACCTCGTCGGTGTCGGCCACAAGGGTCAACACGATCTCTTGGCGCGTGCCATCACTTTCACGCGCAATATCCTTGATCTGCAATTTTTCTCCAAAGTCACTCAGTTTTTCCTGTGCAAATATTGTATCGTAGCGCGCCGTCTAACTAAATGTCATAATGCAGATAACTTGATATGCACACGCTTTTTGCAACGTCGGGGAGATGATCTTCATGGGCTGCTACGAACGCGAACAAGAACTTATAGAGAAGGGTGAGGCCGAGCGCGGATGGGCGGCGCAGCGCTATTTCGATGAACTGGATGCTAACACGCCAGAAGAAGCGTCGCGATACACGCATCGACCGAATTACAGTGCCACGCTCTTTGCGCCCGAGCATGATGATATCTATCGCGAATTCTGCGAGTATATCGATCAGGAGGAGCCGCGATTCTTCGACAAGATCGCAAATCCGATCCGAATCGAGAACTATACCGCCGCAGACATCTACCACGATATGATCGCGAACAACTTCCGCGTTGTAAACGTGGACGGTGCGGCTGTCTACAATATGCTCGTTAAGCTGAGGACCCAGCCTGATATCGCGCTGAAAGCACTAACATTCCGCTCGTCATGCCCCACATCTGGATGTTGCTAGCCTTAACGCGTTGCTGACTATACGCAGTTGAAAATAATTGGAACGCCGTAGCGTTAGAACGGCATAAAATGGCTTACAATATCCCCATAGGTTAATGATCAACCTAAACGCAACAGCCTTAGCGCAACAGGCGTTGCAGTTAGATTGATCATTTTCGATACCGATCATTTTATGAAAGGAACGAAAATGACAGAGCAGATCCCTAGCCAACCGGTACAGCCGACTCCTCAACCGCAACCGGCCCCGCAAGCGCAACCGGCTCCTCAGCCGCAGCCTGTTCAGCCCGTCGCACAGCCTGTTGCTCAGGCATATCAGCAGCCTGTTCAGCAAGCTCCGGTTGTAACCGATAGCGGAAGCTTCGGTTGGGCCGTACTCGGCTTCTTCATTCCGCTTGTAGGTCTCATCCTCTTCATCGTCTGGAAGCAGACGAAGCCGAAGTGCGCGAAGATGGCCGGCATCGGCGCTCTCGTCGGATTCGTGCTTGGAATCATCATAAGCATCGTTAGCTCAGTTTTCCTCGCATCCGTGGCTTCTTCTTATTACTATTACTACTAAGAGGTAGCAGGCAGATCGCCTCGCACCTACACTCTAGGAACGCAAAAACACCTCCGGATCTGGAGGTGTTTTTTATTTGAGTGACTTAGGTGCGCATGCAACCCAAAGGAGACGTTTCAGGTTGACCGTAGGTGCGCATGCGTTTTTCATGCGCACGTTTTGCGTCCCCGGACAAGCAATTGCGCGCATCAAGATCGGATGCGCGCCTACGATGCTTGTCCATTTGGATTCATTGCAAAACCTGCAAACGCGCGCGTCCGCGCCTACGAAATGGAAAGAACCGCTACACCTCGAAAGCCGAGCGATTCGCCGCTACGTTTACCAGCTCATTCAACACCGCAGACATCGACAACCCCGCCGCATCACACGCGGCTGGAAACAGCGAATTTTTCGTCATGCCAGGAGATACATCCACCTCGAAGCATTTCGCTTGCGCCCCATCCCAGATAAGGTCGATACGTCCCAGATCGCGTACGCTATACGCGCGATAAACCTCAAGCGCCGCGCGCTCGATCTCGCTGCGGATAGCCTCTGCCTCCGCCGAATCAGGAGAAAGCGACTCCATCCTCACCGGGCAATAGAAGTCGACCTGAGAGAAATCAAGCCTTGCTGCTGAATCGAAGAACTCATTGTGCGACACGATCTCAACAGGCGGCAGCGCATGCGCATCCCAACCGCTACCGAGAATCGACACAGAAAGCTCCACACCATCGATCCACTGCTCGATATTCACGGCCGAATCATAGGAAAGCGCATCGAGGATCGCCTCACCGAGCTGCTCTTGGTCCTTCACCTTATGAATGCCGAGCGCGCTTCCACCGTGCGCCGGCTTCACCGCGACAGGATATCCGCCGATCACTCGCTCAGAAATCAGGTCAAGCGCGGTCGCCGCACCCATATCCTTGAAAGCATCTCTCGACAGGAAAACGCCCTGTGGCCAAGATGCAAACCCGGATTCGCCTGTTATATCGCGATAGTTGCGAACGCTCGAATGGAGCGCATCCTTGTTGTACGCGCGATGACACACGCTTGCCGGCGACCCGACGAACGGGATTCCCAGAAACTCAAGCAAGCTCTGGATCGTGCCGTCCTCACCGTGCTTGCCGTGAAGCGCATTGTAAACCACATCCGGCTTCTCGCTACGAAGCGTCGGCACGAGTTCGCTGTTCGTATCGAGCGGAACAACCTTATGTCCGGCCTCTTCCAACGCACCGCAAACGCGCTTGCCGCTATCAAGGGAGAACTCGCGCTCGAACGAGCTTCCTCCCATCAGAACCGCAACCTTCAAAGACATCTTTTATCCTTTCGATAACCTGCTCGCATGCTAATTGACGTGCGAATTCACCGGAGGCTGATCGGGCTTGATAGCTCCAGCGTCAATGAATACACGATAAAGCTCGAGCTTCTCCTCAATTACTTCCGCAAGTCTTCGTATGGCCTCGCGAAGATTCTCAGGCGACTCGTAACTGAAGTTAATACGCATGCTGTTCTTGCCGAGTTTGCCATCCGGGTAAAAAGAATCTCCCGGCACGTATGTGACACCAGCCTCGAGCGCCTCTGCCAACATCGAGCCGGTATCCACATACTCAGGAAGCGTTACCCACACAAAAAATCCGCCTTCCGGATGCGTCCATGTGGCCTCCTTGGGAAAAAACTCCTCAAGCGCCTCGAGCATCGCGTCGCGTCGCTCCCCGTAAACCTGAATAAATGCCTGCAGGACTTTCTGCCAATTTGTGTCGGTGAAATAATGCTCCACAACCGCTTGATCAAACGAACTGCAGCAAAGATCTGTTCCCTGCTTGACCAAATTAATCTTTGCAAGCACATGGCGAGGGGCTACGATCCAACCGACACGCAGACCCGGTGCCATCGTCTTCGAAATGGTCCCCAGATAAACCACGCGAGGATCCATCGCCTTAAGTGGAACTTGATGGCCGCCCTCGTAGCGCAGCCTGCCATACGGATCGTCCTCAACAAGCATCACTTGGTATTCCTGCACAAGCTCGATAAGACGACGTCGGCGCTCATCAGACATCGTAACTCCACCCGGATTCTGGAAATTTGGAATGGTGTAGATGAACTTTAGGCGTGGGTTGCCCTTACCGATGCGCTCGAGAGTTTCCTCCAGAATATCCATACGCATGCCATCATCATCAAACGGAACGGTGATTACTTCAGGCTCATAACCATTAAATGCGGAAAGCGCCGTCAGATATGTGGGGCCCTCCGTGATAACAATGTCGCCCGGATCTAAGAATGTCTTGGCGATAAGAGCGAGAGCCTGCTGTGCACCAGAGGTAAGAAACACCTGTTCAGGCGTACAACGAACGCCGATATCGCGCATAAGCGAACAAACCGTCTTCTTCATACCAAGCGCGCCATCAGTGGAGCCATATTGAAGCGCCACCGCACGAAGCGCATCGTCTTCGATCACAGCTGATACCGCCTGTTTGATGGCATCATGCGGAATGAGGGAGACATCGGGCATGCCTCCAGAAAGCGAGATCACGTCGGGACGCGTTGCTGCAGAAAAAAGATCACGCACGGGTGAAGAGCGCAATTTTTTAACGCGTGTCGCTACCCTATCGCGCGAAGTATCGAATTCCAAATGAGCCGAATTTGGCATGTCGACCTCCTATGACGTAGATCCATTCTGAGAATATCTACTGTTTATGCAGAATATAACGTTTCAGTTTATCACTTTGTGAGACAGGAATAGAACGGGTAGCGGTTTGCGGCTTAAGAATGAATCGCAGCGTTACAACAGCAAACATTACAGGGCAAGGCTCAAAGCAAAGAACAGAATGAGGCTCTCAAGCGTCAAACAGAATGCGCGACTTAAAACAACAGCAGCGCTTAGGCAAGTATCCCATTGAGGAAAGAAACGCCATCGCGCAAGGCCCGAAGTGCAACCATGTCATTTAGGAATGCCACCTGAATCTCGGCAATGCCTTTATCCTCGTCAATCCACTGCGTAAAACCGACAAGCCTACTTCCCATCGGAGTAGCGCTATCCCCAAGCTGAAGATCGATCATCAGGTGTTCCAAAACGTGCGCTGTGGAAGTGCTCTCGATCACATCGGCGAAATGCGGACCTGAATCGTTTTTGCAGGAATGCAGCCCCACACAGGGAAAACGCGTCATCACTTTCACGGCAATCCGCGGATCGGTGAAGCGGGCTTCTTTCTGGATCCGCAGACGAACACACATCCTTCCTTTCGCGATATTGATGGACTCGACCACCAATGCGTCCACGGAATCGTTGGAAGGAAAAGCTGCAGGGCTTAGGTCTTTCGACGCGGTGCCCGCGGACGCAGCATCCGCAGACGCGGCGTTCACAGGCATGGTTTTCGCAGATGTGGTTTTCGCGGACATGGTATTCACAGGCTTTTCATTCATGAGAGGCAGACGGCAAGCGACACACGACAAGCAGCAGGAGAAAGCGCAAACAAGCGCCTAGCCCTGCGTCTCCAAGACCTTCGGGAAACGCAAGGTTACCTGTGTGCCTTCACCGGGTTTTGTGGCCACAAGAATGTCGGCATCCGAGCCAAAAAATCCGTGCATCCTGTCGTGTACGTTTTTCATAGCGATTCCAAGCCCGGTGGAAGACTCGGAATGCATCATATTGTTGCAGGCCCGACTATCCATTCCCACGCCATCGTCGGTAACGCTTATGAGAACGTCGCTGCCCTCTGTTTGTGCAGAAATGACTATCGTGAGCTTGCCTTCCGCGGGCATGGCGTGCTTGACGGCGTTTTCCACTATCGGCTGCAACAAAAACGGGGGGACCATCATCTCCGCCACATTAAAGCTGGTGTTTTCGATTTTGCTTTCGAGATCGACATTCATCTCAAGGCGGTCCTCTCCGAAACGAGCCACCTCAAACGAAAAGTACCTCAGCGTCTGTTCAAGCTCCAAGGCGAGTCGGATCTGATCCTGAGAATGCTCGATGGTAGAGCGGTAGAACACGGCGAATTCGCGCAGCAGCTCGCGCGCTTTCGGCGGATCGGTACGAATAAGCGAAGCGATGGTGTTAATGGTGTTGAACAGAAAATGCGGGTTGATCTGGCTTTGAAGCATCTTGAGCTCCATAGATGTTGCCAGTTCACGCTGCTCCTCGAGCTTGCTGGCCGCCACTTCGGTGGACAGCAGCTTACCAAGCCCGCGCGCGATCGATTTCTGCGTTTCAGTGATGCGGCGGCTGCTTCTGTAGTAGAACTTCAATGTCCCGACGATATTTCCGCCATACTCAATAGGCACGATGATAGCAGCCTTGATCAGCTTCGAGCCGTCCGGAAATCCGATCTCGGCAGGCGTGTAAAGCAGACGCGTGATGCCATCTTCGAGCGTATCGTGCGTGGCCTGCGTCCTGATGGCGGACCCTTGCGGATTCTCCATCTCCTTATAGCCGGCATAGCCGAGAATGGTGGTGTCATCGGTAATGGCAACCGCAATGGCCGCAGTTCTTGGAAGAAGCATCTCGCAGATGCGCTGTGCAACCTCGACGGTCATGCCTTCCGCCATAAGGTCAACCATGGCGTTCGAGATACGAAGCATAAGATCGGTTTGCCGCGCGCGAACGGAGTCCGGATCGAAAAGCAGCCGCATGATGGTGGCGATGCAGGTCACAAACGCAAGAACAGCGATCGCGATCACAGGAAGAGGTGCCTGCGAGGCGAAAAGAAACCATGCAACAGCCATAACGGCAACAACGGCGATCACAGCCGTTGCGATCTCAAACGAACGGATATGGGGAAGCCAGCGGACCTCGTTACGGGTCTTGTCGAACATCTCCATCAGGATCTCGCCGCCCTAGACCGGCATCACAAAATAGCGACACTCCTTGAACCCGGGCGCACCTTGGATCGTGATCGAAAACTGCGCCGCCTTGAGAACCTCCCCTTCCGAGCTGGCATCTTCGGCTTGCTCTTCTGCTTCACCATTACCAGAAGTGCCCTCGGTTTCGTGGACGACGCCTTCTTCTTGATCGAACACAAGGCCGTCAGCCATAGCGCCGCCTACGAGATTGCCCTCGGAATCGAGAAGCACCGCACAGATCTTCGCGCTTATCGCATCGGCGCTGACACCTTCGATATTCGCGATGGTCTCCTCTTCATCCGCAACAACACGACCGCTGATGGATGCACTATCATCGGCCAAACGCGCGGTACGAGGGTTCACGATAGAGAAAAGCCCGGAAACTGAATCGGGATCGATGTCAGTCTCGATCCAACCGATACCGTCCATCGACGGTGCGATTTCGATACGCGAAAGAGTGCCGGAACCCGCCATGAACGATGTGCCTGCAACAGCATATTGGATGCCCGGGAACATTCGCTCCACGCTTTCAGCGGCACCGAGGACCATGTTGCCATCCTCGTCGTATCCGCTGATCGAAAACGTAACACGATCTGCAATATATCCATCGTTGGGGTTATTCATCGTGAAGACATAGTTCACTTCGCCATCGTTTGAAACGGAGAAGCCGGATCGCTCGACCTGGATCGGCGTTGCATCGATGGAAACCGTTTCGACCTGCTGGGAGCCGGTCTGGTCCTGCGATTGGCCGCCGCATCCGACAAGGGAGACGCACAGCACAACGGATGCGAGCAGGCATGCGATCGATTTGAGCTTCATATCATTCTCCTTGTTCCCGTGTATGATCGAAGGGAATCAGTAAAACTGCAAAGTAATGCCTATTTTAACGCGAATAAGACCGCTTCGCACTTCTCGCGATTCAACGAAATCACGCTTTGCACATTTGGAGCGAATGCGAAGCGAAAGCGCGCCCAGCCTGATCAGAACTCCAACTTCTCCAGACGGTCAAAGATCGGATCGATGCGGGTCAAGAACGCCTTCGGATCGAAGATGGCATCGAGTTGTGCCTGCGTGAGGGCGTCTTCAGCCATAAGGGTCTGAACGTCAGCGTCCATCTCAACGCGCTCCTTGAATGTCGGCCCATCGATGGCGTTTTGGATATCCTCCCATACCTGCATAGCGTTGCGCTGCACGATAAGATACGCATCTTCGCGCGTCATTCCCGCATTCACGAGCGCAAGCAGCACCTTCGATGAGAAGATAAGCCCGCGTGTGCGCCACAAATTGTGCTCCATCTTGGCCGGATAGACCTGAAGCCCGTCGAGCATCCAGTTCATCTTCGAGCTCATATAATCCAGCGCAATGAAGCTGTCAGCCAGCGCGATGCGCTCAGCGCTCGAATGGGAGATATCGCGTTCGTACCAAAGCGCCACATCATCAAGCGCCACCTGTGCGTTGGCTTTTACGATGCGCGCCATTCCGCAAACTCTCTCGGCCGTGATCGGGTTGCGTTTGTGTGGCATGGCCGATGAACCTTTCTGGCCTTTCGTAAATGGCTCTTCGGCTTCGATAACATCGGATTGCTGAAGAAGGCGAATCTGCATGGCGATAGACTCAAGAGTTGATGCTGCTGTGGCCAGCGCGCATGCCACCTGCGCGTGACGGTCGCGCGCAAGGACCTGGGTTGAAAGCGGATCAGGTGTGAGCCCGAGCTTTTCGCAAACGTACTCTTCAACAAACGGATCGATCGACGAGTAAGTGCCAACTGCGCCCGATATGGCACCGACAGCAGCCACTTCGCGAGCCTGCTTCAGACGGACCACGCAACGATGAAGAGCCCACGCCCAGCTGCCGAATTTCATGCCGAACGTCATCGGTTCGGCATGGATGCCATGCGTTCTGCCAACGCAAAGCGTATCGCGCAGCTCAAACGCGCGGCGTTTGCAAATGGCACCTAGCTTGGTGAAATCTTCGATGATGATATCAAGCGCCTGCGTGATCTGATAGCTGAGCGCCGTATCGCCAAGGTCGGATGAGGTCATACCGTAATGAACCCAGCGGCTAGGCTTTTCTTCGCCCTCAGGGATATCGGCGTCGATATTCTCGGCCATGTTTGTGGTGAAGGCGATCACATCATGATTGGTGGTCTTCTCGATCTCGGAGATTCGCGCGGCATCCGCAGCTGCATGATCGCGGATCCACTTCGCCTCCTCCTTGGTAATGCCGCATTGACCGAGCTCGGCCTGCGCTTCGCACGCCAGCACCTCGATCTCGCGCCAGATGTCGAATTTATTCTGGAAGTCCCAGATGTGGCCCATTTCAGGAAGCGTATAACGATCGATCATGGTTTTCCCCTTGTAACTGCGCTCTTTGGATGAAGTAAGATGCGCTAATTATACCGCGCGGCGATGACGGGTAGGGCTCGCGCTCAAAGTTGATTTTTGCTGGGATGAATCTAGATTTTGGTATGTATGAAATGATCGTCGAGATACTCGTAGGCACGCGCCTACGAAGTTCGCCCACAGGTAAGGCTCACACCTAAGCCCGATGCATCCCTTTTCGATTTGCTCTGAACACAAACTGTTAATAGCTTCCGTAAGGAAGCTTATATAAATGCATGAAGGAGTTGACCGCTGATGCAAAGCATCAAGGGTAAACGTCAAATACGAAAAGGGATGTATCGGGCCGAACCGATTA
>CAJUSF010000033.1 GCA_910588945.1 uncultured Eggerthellaceae bacterium
TACCCCTAAAGGGGCCCTTCTATCTTTTCTTGAATGGATCTTCATACTCTTTGACGCTTAGTTTATCCAGTGCGATATCGTGGGCTTCCTGCTCTCTTATATATTTGGCAATCGTGGCTTCGTTTAGCCCGACAGTCGATACATAGTAGCCCTCTGACCAAAAGTGACGATTACCAAACTTGTATTTCAGATTGGCATGTTTATCAAACATCATAAGGGCGCTTTTACCTTTCAGATACCCCATAAAACTCGACACGCTGTACTTAGGTGGAATCGCTAGCAACATGTGGACATGATCAGGCATAAGGTGTCCTTCTATGATCTCAACACCTTTGTAGCTGCAAAGTTTTCTAAGTATCTCTGCTAAAGATGAACGATATTCGTTATAGATCAGCTTTCGTCTGTATTTCGGTGTAAACACAATATGGTATTTGCACATCCATTTTGTATGCGACAAGCTGTATGATTTATTTGCCAAAATGACCACCTTTCCAAGGCTGATACGACCTGAACACTCGCATCATATCCTTTACAGGTGGTCTTTTGGTTTTTACAAGGGCAAAGCCTTCGATGCGCACCCGCATAGCGGGTGGTTTATTTCCCGCCACGCTGCGCGTGCCGGGCAGGGTCACGACCCTGAATGAAAGTAATATCATCAAAATGATATTACTTTCATTCTTACATGATTCCTATATCATCTATTCAACATCGCACACAAACGATAATTATTAATATTATTCTCTAACTAATCCCTGTTCAACGCATCATTTATAAGAGTTGTGCAAAGCTCAGGGAAAGGAATACCAGCTGCTTTCGCCGCATCTGGAACAAGTGATGTAGCAGTCATCCCAGGTAACAGATTCGATTCGAGAATCCACAGGCCGCCTTCTTCATCCATAAGAAAATCATTACGTGATATCCCTTTACATTCAAGACACTTGTGTGCCCTGATAGCATATTCTTGCATCTCCTTCGCTTTATCTTCCGGAAGTTCAGCCGGACAAATATGCTCAGATCCACCAGGTGCGTACTTAGAGTCGAAATCGTAAGACTCCGCGCGCGGGATGATTTGAATGATTGGTAGCGCTTCAGGGCCATCATCGATATCTATAACCGCAACGGTGTATTCATTGCCAGCCACATATCGCTCAATTAGAACTGACTTATCAATGTTAAGCGCATCTTTTATCGCTTGCCCAATAGCTTCTTTACCTTTTGCAATATATACCCCGATTGAACTACCTTCTGTGGCGGCTTTTACGGCACACTTTTCACCTAATTTAAGTACGATATCGTCCAAATTGTAATCGTCGCTTAAAGAGACTGTCAGAGCCTCTGGCGTAGGTATACCCTCTTTAATGTAATAAAACTTTGCTTTCGTCTTATCTAACGCCGTTGCACACGACCATATTCCTGATCCAGTGTAGGGAAGGCTGATAGTTTCAAGGAAACCTTGAATAGTCCCGTCTTCGCCACCTTTGCCATGTAATACAAGAAACGCAACATCATATTTACCATCAACAAGCTTCTTAAGCTGCTCATTATCAGCTGGATCGATCTGATCAACCTGATAACCTGCCTGTTCAAGCGCTTCTTTTGCTCCCTCTGCAGATTTTAGGGAAATAGGTCGTTCATTGCTTTTGCCACCCGCTAGTAGTGCAACAAGGATATTTTTCGGATCAAAGTTATCGAACATTTGTTCCAACTTTCAACGACTTCTTGCATTGTTGCGCTTATCTTACCTGATATTATGGATGATGTACTTATGATTTTGAGTATCTATGATGTTGTATAAGTTATTTCATTCGATATAAGGCGGTTGCTTATGACGCGCGATATTAAGACGCTTTCTGAAAGCGAGCTTTCTGAGATATTTCAAGAACTTGGAGAACCGAAGTACAGGGCGAAGCAGTTGTATGAATGGCTTCATAATCGGAATGCCTCAACATATGATGAAATGACGAACTTACCCAAATCGTTACGCGAGAAGCTATCTCAAGAATGGCCATTGAGTGGGATCTGTATCTATGACAAGCGAGTGTCGACCGACGGAACGCGGAAGTATATTTTTGAGCTCGATGATGGTGTCTTGGTTGAAGCGGTCGGTATTCCTGCAATACGAGACACTTCTGATACATATACGGATGAAAGCGCTGGTGATAACTTAGCTGGTTTCGCTGAGAGATTAACAGTTTGCTTTTCTACACAGGCTGGATGCCAAATGAGATGCGCTTTTTGCGCCACAGGTAAAGCTGGGTTCACTAGGAATCTTACATCTTCGGAAATTGTTGATCAGATCACTGCGGTGAAAGAAGACTTTGCTAAGGATGCTAGTGAATCTAATGAATTGCGTGTAAATAATGTTGTAGCGATGGGGCAAGGCGAGCCCTTCTTAAATTACGAAGAACTTATTGAAGCTCTTCGTAGGATTAATAACGATCCTGTATTAGGTATAGGCGCGCGTCGTATTACCGTCTCGACTTGTGGGATTATTGATGGAGTCTATCGTTTCGCTGATGAACCTGAACAGTATCGATTAGCTATCTCACTTCACTCTGCTGATCAAGAGACGCGTAATCAAATTATGCCAGCACTTGCTAACCAGCCTTTAAAGCGATTGAAAGAAGCGTTACTTGATTACAATCTGCAGCGCAATAGGCGTATTACACTTGAATATATGATGATTGATGGTGTGAATGATGGTCAAGAGGATCTCTCGAAGCTGATTAAGTTCTGTGAGGGACTTATATGTCATGTAAATCTAATACCTATGAATTCAGTTGATGGAACTAGTTATAAATCTTCAACTGACCGTCATATTCATAACTGGGAGAATAGTTTAAAGGATGCTGGTATACCTGTGAGCATACGATACTCTAAAGGATCAGATATCGCTGGCGCCTGTGGGCAGCTTGTAAATTCAATTTCTGATTAATAGTTACTAAATAATAAAAGGCAGTGTATTCACTGCCTTTTATTTATCTATAAAGAGGTAGTTTATTCCTCTTCTCCAACCATCGCTTCAAAGATTCTTTCGAGATCAGCTTCATCTTTAAACTCAATCTCAATTTTGTTCTTACCCTTTGAAGATTTTACTCTCACATTTGTATCTAGGATTTCCTTTAAGGATTTTGCGACGGACTTATAAACCGCAGGTGTAGGATCTTTCTTCCCTGCTTTGGTTGGTTTATTTGAAAGAAGCCTTGCGATAGATTCTGCATCACGCACTGAAAGTTTATTATCAATAATCTTATTAGTTAATGTTTCTCTGCCTTCTTTTGAATTCACAGAGAGAATTGCACGAGCATGACCTGCAGAAATCTTATCCTCAAAGAGAAGTTGTTGAGCCTCTTCAGGAAGCTCGAGAAGTCTTAATGCATTTGCAATAGTTGAACGCCCTTTTGACATTGCTTGTGCGACATCTGCTTGAGTCATCCTACGACGATCCATCAACCGCTTATAGCCGTATGCTTCTTCAATAGGATTAAGATCAGAACGCTGAAGGTTTTCTATAAGCGCTAATTCGAGTGCCTTATCATCATCAACATCTTTAACTCTGATAGGAACTTCTTTAAGTCCTGCAAGTTTACTTGCTTGCCATCTTCTTTCGCCAGCAATGATTTGGTATTTATCATCATCTGTTTTTCTTACAAGGATAGGTTGGATTAAACCGTCACGCTTAATTGAGGCAGAAAGCTCATTTAACTCATCCTGATTAAAGTTTGTACGCGGCTGATCAGGATTTGGTTCAATCAGATTAATATCAATCTCATTTGAAGGAGGTAGGGGAATTTGCTCTTCAATTTTCTCCTCAACTACCTCTTCAACCTTCTTCTTAGGAGTGGTTTCCTCTTTTGTCTCTGAAATATTAGTTGTTGAATAATTATATGTTTCACGTGAAACATTCGGAGTGTTTATAGGACCAGTTTTAGATGCACTATTTGTTGAGCTTGCTGCTTTTGGTCTTAAATTTCCAGTTTGAGAAGATAAATTGATTTCTCCTGTAGCGTAGAGATTTTCATTTTCATCATAAAGAACACGCTCTCTGTTGGTTGTGCGCTGCGCTGGAGTTCCTCCATCATTTGCGCTTCCCATCAAAGAACTGAGACCTCTGCCTAAACCTCCACGTGTATTTCTAGCCACGATTAATCACTTCCTTAGCAAGTTCCATATAAGCAATAGCGCCTTTTCCTCGCGGATCATACTCTGTAATCGGTTGACCAAAGCTTGGAGCTTCTGAAAGCTTTACATTGCGAGGAATGAATGAGTTGAATACCAGCTTTCCAAAATAGTTTTTAACTTCATCCGCTACTTGCTTAGATAGAGTCGTGTTGTTATACATAGTTAAAAGAACGCCATAAATATCCAATGTTGGATTTAGGCGAGATTTGACTCGTTTCATTGATTCAAGAAGTTTTGTCACACCTTCCAACGCATAAAACTCGCATTGGATAGGAATCAGTAACTTATCAGCTGCAACTAGTGCATTGATTGTAAGGAGTCCAAGTGAAGGTGGGCAATCAATCAACACATAATCATATTTACCACGAATAGGACCAAGAGAATCCTTTAAACGATTCTCACGCGACATTTCCGAAACCAGTTCAACTTCTGCACCGGCAAGGTTTATAGTTGCTGGAACAATATCTACATCCGGGCAGATATCAGGAATTATTACATTCTCAATAGGGATATCAGAAAGTAATACATCATAGACACAATAATTAACTAATGACTTCTCTATTCCAAGTCCACTCGAGGAATTACCTTGAGGATCTAAATCAACAAGAAGCACTTGCTTACCCAGCTCACCTAAAGAGGCAGCAAGATTAATGGCAGTTGTTGATTTTCCAACACCACCTTTTTGGTTAATGATTGCAATGATTTTTGTTTGACCAATTACATGTTTAACTGGCTTTTTGTCTTTATAAGACTTAATTTGCCGCCTTTGTGAGACATCTTCAACAGGAGGATTAACATCCCGTAAGATAACCTCAGCATTCTCAGCATCGAATTCATCCACCATACTACGTTTCTCCTATCTTTAATGGATGCTTGCACTCATTATAATGCCTTTATTCTTCTACACAAGATTCAAATCCACTTGGTGAACTATAACAGTAATAATGTTTTGGTATATCGAATATAGATAAGAGAAATAAATGAATGTTTCACGTGAAACATAAATCTAATTATAGAGGTAATTAGATTCTATATTATGAACATTGAATTCACTTTAGTTAAAACAGTATAAAACAATCTGTCATGCAAATGAATCTATATTAAGTAATAATACGAGATCTTATATATCTGATTACAATTACTATTAAGTTAATTATATATATCAATCTTAACTTAGCGATAAATTGTAGACTTTCCACTTTGAAGTAAATAGGAAAATATACAATGTTTCACGTGAAACATTACATAAATGCCTCCTGAGTAAACTAGTTAAACCTAATTCGATTAGATGAATGTAGATTTAGCCAACTTATAGATCAAACCACTATATTAACCAATACTAAATTATAGTATTTACCTAGTTAGAAATTTCGAAAATTTGAATTGTAATACATATTATTCTGCACTTAATATACTAGTTGGAATATATTAAGTGGGTACAAAACTACTCTTTATGTAAACCACTATGTTAAAACGCTTTATATGAGCCATTGTAAGGCATGATATTAATCAATTAGGTACTTATATACCCTATTTAAACATTCTATTTATAAAGGTTATATACATTTACCTTTATAAATAGATCATCTTAATTACTAAGATAGATTTCTATCAAGAATATTGGTTTTGGAATTAGAAATATAATTCAACATGCAATAAAAAGCGAGATCTAAATAGCAGCTTAAAATGCTTAAGTAACAACTGATAAAAAATACAGATAAGAATTAACTTAATGAATAGAACTACTGGTTAAGTAATAGAAAAATATAAACATTGTTTCACGTGAAACAATATGATCTAAATCTATATTAGATAATCTCTTATTGATATCCACTTCGTTTACTCTAAATGAAATGATAGGATAAAAAGCATATATAGAAATGAAGCCATCAACAGGATATAAGGTAAAGCCATGACTGTAGTAGATATAACTGAAGAACAAATGAATACAATTCAAGAGTATTTAAAAGGAATTCTCGAGATTAATAAAACAGTAAATTTAACTCGGATAACAGATCAAAAGGAAGCTGAATTACTTCATATAGAAGATTCAATTAGTGCCCTTCCTGAAATAAATGAAGCTCCAGAAGGTTTATATGGTGATCTTGGAACTGGAGGAGGATTTCCAGGAGTTCCACTCGGCATCATAACCGGAAGACAAACTATCCTAGTTGACTCGGTAAAAAAGAAATTAAACGCTATAGAATGTGTATTACAAGATTTATCTATACAAGATATTGTGGTTAATGCAAGTAGAATAGAGGATTTAGCAAATGAGATGCCTAAAAAATTCTCAGTCCTAACAGCAAGAGCTCTATCTTCTTTAAGCTCATTACTGGAGTTAGCATGCCCACTTCTTAGAATGAATGGTCAATTAATCTGTCTAAAATCTCATGTATCGGATGAAGAACTCAATTTAGCTCAATCTTTAGAAAAGAAATTAGGGATGAAGCTTATAAAGCAGCGTAGTTTTTACTTAAGTGATGGTGAAACCTATAGAGAGGTCTTGGTATTTGAAAAAGTTGCAAAACCTAAGATCAAGCTGCCGCGTCGAGTCGGGATGGCTCAAAAGAAGCCACTTAGTGAAAATAATTCCACGAATAAAAAATGAGGTAGGAAATAATTCCTACCTCTAAGTTATTAATCAACTAAGAAATTAAAATCGGATACTATTACACCGGGAAAACAACGATATGACGTGCAGTACCTTCGCCTTCTGATTCTGTATCAACCCGACTATCATTCTTAAGCGCAATATGAACAATACGACGCTCATATGGTGTCATTGGACGCAAGCTGATGTTTTTACCTTGAGAAACAGCGCGATTTGCAGCGGAACGTGCAATAGATTCAAGCTTTTGACGCTGACGGCTCTTATATCCCTCTACATCAATCACAACCGGATAACGATATCCGATCTCGCGAACAGTGATCGAAGAAACTAAGAACTGCAGTGCCTCAAGTGTTTTACCATGACGTCCGATCAAAACTGCAAGATCATCACCTGTAATATCAAGTATCAGTTCGCCTTCATCACCTTCATACTCATCAATCGTAATCTCGCCGACATCAAAGTGAGAAAGGATATCCTGCAAAAGATTAATCGCAACGTCGGCAATATGATCTAAATCTGCATCAGAAACTTCATTCTCTTCAGTTTCCTCAACACTCTGAGAGTTATCCTCAATGACATCCTCGGTTATCTCTTCATCAGTGATAACTTCAGTCGCTTCATCAACCATTGTAGACCTCCACTACAACCACTATTTTTACACAAAATAGTGAACTAAAGAATAAACTAACGGCTCTTTTTCGGACGCTTTTTCTTTGGCTTGCGTACAACATTAACGCTAACCTCTTGAGCAACAAGCTCTTTTTCGGCCTCTTGCTCACGATCCTTTTTACGGCAACGATAAAGGGTGAATTGATTCTGACCGATACCGATCAATGACGACACACCCCAGAAAAGCAATACTCCAGCAGGGGATCCCCATGAGATCCACAACATAAACACCGTCATAATGATACCCATAATGAGTGTTTGATTACGCTGTTGTGAATTACCATTCTTCATCTGCTGGAGAACCATTGGTAAGAAAGTGGCGCCAGCAAAAACAAGCATCAAGATGAGATACGGAATAAATGCGCCGATCCCTTGACCGAGAGCACCAGATGGAGTCTCGACCAGATTTGGAACTAGGTTATAAAACGTAAAATTATGGACTTCCTCTCGATCACCCATCTCGCGAAGTACTTGGAATAGCGCCATAAAGATTGGAAGCTGAAGAAGCATCGGGAGACAACCAGCAAGTGGGTTAAATTTCGCTTCCGCATAAAGCTTCTGCGTTTCTTCTCCCATTCGAACACGATCGTCAGAATATTTCTGCTGAATCTCAGCGATCTTCGGCTGGATCTTCTGCATTTGGAAATTCGACTTCGCCTGCTTATGCATCAGCGGAGCAACGATAATACGGAAAATGATCGTTACGATAATAATCGCAAGACCCCAGTCGTTGCAAAAGTTATAAAAGAACTGGATAACGCTGAAGATCCAATCCTTAAAAATATCCCACATTCCTTAAATTCCCTTCCGTCATACGGCTTTCCTATTCCCATTTTTCAGGAACAGGATCGTAGCCGTGAGGTCCCCCCGGTCTACATCTAAATATACGCTTCGAAGTCAAAATAAATCCTTTGAAGAAGCCAAAGCGTTTGAAAGCGATAAGTCCGTACTCAGAACATGTCGGTACAAATCTGCAACATGAAGGCAAAAGCGGTGAAATCAACCCTCTATACAGTATAATGATCCCGATAGCGATATATGACGGAACCTTTTTTATGAAGCATAGAAGATTATTCATCCGTGCTGCCTTCATTCAAGACAGAGGCGATCGAACATTTCTTCAAGGTCTTTTCGCATTCCTGTAAAACTTTACTATAAGATTCCTTCAGAATCCGTGGTTTTGCAATAAATATCACATCATAATTGGCCCAAGGACCGCCTAATTGACGAGATATTTCTCTGAGGCGACGTTTTGCACTGTTTCTCCAAACAGCATTTCCGTGCTTTTTCCCTGCAATAAAAGCAACACGACCATTAAGGTCGTGTTCATTGCTAATATTCAACGAGTTATTCTGTTGTGATTGTCGTTCTCCAATAAGAAAAGAAACGTATCGATTGGAATAACTCTTACCGTTGCTGAAAAGGTTGGAAATCTCTTGGCTGGATTTAATAGTTTCCAACTAAGGTCCTTAAACACAAAGACGCTTGCGACCCTTTGCACGACGGCGAGACAATACAGCACGACCTCCGGCAGTTGACATACGTGAACGGAAACCGTGGCACTTTGCGCGCTTGCGCTTATTTGGTTGATATGTACGTTTCATAGCTGATCCTTTAACTTCTAAGTAATTCGAGTTTTAAGAGTCGAGTAACTTCGAAATTATAGCTTAATAGGGAACAAAGTCAATAGAAAATTTTAATAAGATGCAGTTAGAGGGTATCAAGGGAAACAAAAGTAAAACAACTCATAGAAGATGAAGATCTGTTCGAATTTCGATTGGTTAAAAGTTTTAAGGAAAATATCTAGGTAAATCTTTTAAAGAATAATTCATATCAATAAGGATGGTTGAAAATCTTAAAACTCGAGGAATTACCAGCTTATCGGGTAAATATCTATGCTTTATAAGTGGTTTAGAAAATGTATGCAGAATCAACAGTATCTATGAGCTTTATTTGTCTTTACACAAAGATTTCGTCATAAAAAAGTGAACAAATATAGAGGTTTTAACCTAGATTCATGCAAGTTTTAAACCAGAAATACATAAGGTTTGTTTAGATATATACAAGAAATGCACAAGGTTTTATTCAAAAAGATGAAAGATAGTGAAAGAAATAAAATTCATTTATTAATGATCATCAAAAAGCAGTAATAGATATTGATATAAAACCTTCTACAGATCCTTAATAATCTTCTTTAGAATTTCAACTTCCTCTTGAACATCTCTGTTTTCAAGGAGAATATTCTCAATCTTTCCAACTGAGTGAATAACAGTCGAATGATCCTTCTTAAACTTTTTTGCAATATCATTGAAAGGAATATCGAGAAGTTGTCTACAAAGATACATTGCAATTTGACGTGGATACACAAACTGATGAGATCTTGAAGTACCGATCATATCGCTATGCTTAATGCGATAGTAATTCTCAACCTCTTTCTGAATATCCTCAACGCCAAGGTTTTTTGACAAGCTTCCAGAAAAATGATTCTCAAGCAGCGTCTTTACTTCAGTAATACCGATATTATGGTTCTCGGAAAGATTGATATGATAGATAAGAATTGTAACCGCGCCTTTGAGCTCGCGAATGTTTGATCCAGAATTCTCTGCGATATACATCTGTATTTCTTCGGAAATATCAAGCCGGTTATTCCCCTCCATTGCTTGATATTCCTTAATGTAACTCTTTACGATCGCAAGCTTTGTTTCTATCTCAGGAGGTTGAATATCAACCGTTCCACCTTGGATGAATCTCGAACTATAACGCTCTTCGATGTCAATATTTTTTGGGGCTCTATCAGCTGAAAGAATAATCTGCTTTCCCTGATTAATTAACTTATTAAGAATCTGGAAGACAATATTAAGTGTCTGGCTTTTACCCTGTAAAAACTGAATATCATCAATTAAGAGAACATCGGCGTTTTCGTAATACGTTTTAAAATTCTTATAGCTAGACTTTTCACGGTCATGTTCAGCAACAGCATTCGTATATCCACTAATCAATTCCTCAGAATCGACGTAGATCGTATGAAGTTCTGGTTGGGTCTCGTTGATATAGTTCTGTATCGCCCTCATAAGATGAGTTTTTCCTAAACCGCTGCGACCATAGATGAATAATGGATTAAGTGCGGTTCTTCCAGGTAATTCAGAAACCTGAACTGCCATCGAATAAGCGAGTTTATTTGATTCACCAATCACGAAATTCGCGAAAGTTGAACTATTAACAGTTTGATTGTTATTGGTTTCATCAAACGAACGTTGCGGCGAATTAACGATCTCACTACTAGGCGTAACTTGAGACTCATTAATACCACCTACCAGAGAAGCTGAAGGTGTGAAAGGTTTATCTTCAATTTCTGAAAGGTTCCCAGTAGATTCATTGTGATTTTGTGTGAGATTTGCGTTAGGAACAAATTGCTGAGGTTGAACTTGTTGTGTCTGCACCGTTTGTTGAACCTGTGTAGGTTGTGTTTGAGGTGTTTCAGTTTGAGATTCATCGATCTCGATCATCACAGAGAAAGGAATCTGGTAGATCTCATTCAAAGCGCGCTTGATAGGTTCAAGAAAATCGCGTTCAGCCCACTTTTTTAAAAACCCATTCTCTGTTGTAAGGAGAAGAAATCCATCACTCATCGCTTGGATCTGAAGACGATCATTTAACGCGTTGAATTGTGAATTATCCACATCATCATAAGAAGCTACTCGCTCACAAACTTCATTCCATTTTTCAAGAAGGTTATCGCTGGGCATATAGCTATTCCTAATTCCAAACAGAAACAATAAAAGTGGTGTATTTATTCATCAGTAAGTTCATACAAGATAACATAGATTTTTCCACAAGCGGATATCGATTGTGGAAAACTATCGACTAAAGGAAATTTAAGATATGTTCACCAAGGTCAGATAGGGCACGTTTTTTTCCAACTTTAATAAGGATACCCATCTGTTCTAACTTTGAAAGCAGGTTGCTAGTACTAGATGCTGGTATTCCAGTTTCTTTCGAGATATCTGTGATTCCCCAAACATCATTGTTTTTAAAGAGATAAATGATGGATATCTCGCGTTTTGAGAGGCTAGATAAAATCAATTGAAGTGACCTTTGTGAATCAACAGGATTTACATACGGCTGTGTTGATTGTTGTGCTGGTTGTTGGAATATCTGTTGTTCATCAATAATCTTTCCATCTGTGAAAGGTTGAACTGGATTTTCAAATTGTTGTGCTTGCATAAACTGCGCGTTATATATAGATTGCTGGGATTGAGAATACATAGAGTTTTGCAAATTGGGTGTTTGATGGATCTGTGTTGCCGATGATATCGAAGGTGTTTCTTCAGCCGGACCCTCTGCTGACTCCTTATCAACCAAGCTAATTGTAACTACAGCTCCGGAATTCATATTATCCTCAATATGGATAGTTCCATGTTTAGTATCAAGATACTCGCGAACGATTGGAAGTCCAGATCCAACCCCGTTTATATAAGCTTTCATTTCACGGGTTGCGGAAGAATATCCCGGCTGCTGAGCTTTTAATTTATCAGCGATACCTGGGCCTTGATCAGTGAAGCGGATTGTGTTGCCGCTATCAAAGATTGAAACAACCATTTCTTTGAACGATGCATGAATGAAATTTTCCGCGACCTGCGAGATTATCGTATAAGGGATAGAACCGCCAAGCTGTTGAGCTTGGTTATATATTTCCGCAGAGAGTTTTCCGATAAATTCCCCAGTCTCCGCAGGTTTAACGTCGATTATCCTAGGCGAACTGAGCATATCGTCATACAAAGCGATTCTTGCAGGTGAATTCACAAATGCAAAATCAATATTTCCTGTTTCTGTACTCAGTTCAATGCCTTCCAAAAATCAAACCTACATAGATTTATTTATTTCCTTACATCGATTCAAATTGAATCTTATCAAGTTAGTATATGAATCTTATTCGAAGTTGAATGAAAATGTGAAAAAAATCGCTATAAAGCAAAGTTATCAACAAATTATTCAGAAAATGTGGAAAACTATAGAAGTATTTCGAATGAAATGAGAACCAACCCAAATACCTTGTTAAAAACTTTTGAAAATAGTGCTTGACTTTTAGTCATTTTAAGTATTCCCAGTATGAGGGTTTGAAGAATTTATGTATACAAGCGAATGTAGATTATCTCCAAAATGAATATACGAAGGTATGTTCGATTTCTAACACTAATTAGAGAATTACCAGTGTAATCCATATTTTTCAATAAGGAATATTATTCATACTAATAGAAATAAACATCGACAATAGACACTACTGTCTCTAAAAATTCCCGTAAAATCAACTATTTTTCACAAATAAGAATCTTTGTAATGAAAGTTTTCAACATTATCCACAATCGTTATCATTATCTCTATGGAAAACGGTGAATACTAAGCTAAATTTCCAAGATTTTCCAAAGTATTCACTTACTTGAAAAACTATGTATGAATAATCCCGATCATTCAGTAAAAATCCAGTTTATTCAACAGAAGATATAAATGTGCAAGCTTTTCAATTTATAAAAATGCCTATAGCTGAGATAGATACAAAATAGTCGATAAATTTAAGGCTTATACACTGCAAGAACAGTCACATCACATCATGAATATAAACTATAATGAAGCCTAATAGATAAATGGGTTAATCCAGTTCTAATTGTATTCAATTCAAAGGTGGCTATCTTGAAGTTCAGCATCAATAAAACAGAGCTCCAAAATGCGCTTTCTACAGTGCAAAAAGGTGTTTCAACTAGATCTACTTTACCAGTTCTTTCTGGAATCCTTTTAGATGTTCAAGCTGATAAGGTAGTTCTTCAATCAACAGACCTTGAGCTTTCCATACAATACAGTGTAGACGCGCTTATTGAAGAAGAAGGTAAGACAGTCGTTCCAGGTAAGTTGTTCACCGATATTATAAAAAATCTTCCAGATGCGGCTATCCATATTCAGGCTGGAGAAGGTGAGGCAAAGATCACCTGCGATAATTCATCGTTTTCAGTTCATACTTTAAATTACGAGGATTTCCCTGGTTTTCCAAATGTCCAGACATCACAAAGTCTTTCGATCCAGTTCAACCAATTCGCGTCAATGGTTAAAAAAGTATCGAAGGTAGTTTCAAGAGACGAAAGTCGCGCGATCCTTACCGGTGTTCTCATTACTTTTGATGAAGGTAAATTAAGAATGGTGGCCACCGACTCATATAGGTTGGCACTCACTGAACTAGATATGGAAGATACTGTAGCCGACGATTTCCAATGTGTGATTGCAGGTAATTTCCTTAATGAGATTGCCGGTCTTTCTTCATCTAATGAGATGGTGACCATTGCGCTTGCTGAGAACCAGATCGTGGTCAATTATCAAAATGTCGTCTTCATTAATAGGCGCATTGAAGGAAATTATCCAAATTACAAACAGCTTATTCCAGATGAATACAACACGCGTGCGACAATCGATCTATCAGAATTAGTTTCAAGTGTAAAAAGGGCTTCTCTATTAAGTTCTTCGACTGCGCCGATGAAGTTCGATTTGAATATCGCTTCTCAAACTATGCAGATCACAGTAACTTCTCCTGATGTTGGATCCGTCCAAGAAACGATTGTGTGTGAAATTAAAGGTGAAGATACAGAGATCGCATTCAATTCCGCATATGTTATTGATGGACTTACTGCGGTGAAGGGCGACAAAGTTTATCTAGAGGTTCAATCAGCGTTAAAACCTGGAATCTTTAGAGCACTTACACCGGAGAATTTCCTTTATCTGATTATGCCGGTTCGAATTTAGTATCACTATTTATTACGTCATATCGAACTGGTCGATTATTTGAAGGCCGGTATTAAGCGAATGCCTCTTCGTATAACGAATATCAATTTCAAAAATTTTCGCTCCTACGAGGAGTTTAGTCTTTCTGATCTTGAGAATCTAATAGTTATTGTTGGGCAAAATGCTGTTGGAAAGACGAATATTATCGAAGGAATTGGACTTTTAACATCGTTGACTTCTTTTAGAAGCGCGACATCTGCTGAGTTATTGAAAAATGGGACAGATTTTGGACGAATTTTTATTGATGCAACAGATGGAAACCGCCAGCTTCGTATTGAACTACTGATTGAAAAAGGAAAAAGATCATACAAACTCAACGGTAAACCTAAACGCATCACAGATTTAAAAGGTTTAATCACATCGGTAACTTTCACACCAGATGATCTTGAACTTGTGAAAGGTTCACATGGAAAACGCAGAAGGTCTATAGATATTCTCGGTTCACAACTAAATAAGAACTATTATCAAATCACGAAAGATTTCGAGAAGGTAATTCGCCATAAGAATAAACTATTAAAAGATGACGCCTCAAAAGATTTGATCGATTCGATAAATGAGTTATTAATTAAAGTTGGCGCTCAGTTGGTCGCGTATCGAAGTACATTTTTTCAGCGTTTATTAGAAAGAATGGGACCCTTGTACTCTAAGATCACTGGATCAGGTGAAGAACTTACCGGAAGTTATACTCCATCTTGGATCTTAGAAGATGATCAGCAAAATGAAGTCCTCGAATCCCAAATTCCTGAAAGGATTGAAATCACTAAAGAAGAAGCGATCTTTCAACTATCTGATTCATTGAAACGTTTGCAATCGAGAGAGATTTCTAGAAATAGAACGCTGATCGGTCCACATCGAGATCATATTGATCTATTTATCAACGGAATGAATTCCTCAATTTTTGCGAGTCAAGGGCAACAGCGTTCGATTGTACTTGCGTGGAAGTTGGCGGAAGCTCAAACGATCGAGGATATGACTGGACAGCTGCCAATTCTTCTTCTTGATGATGTAATGAGTGAACTTGATGAGGTGCGTAGACAATCACTCGTTAATTTTCTTTCAGACGAGATCCAAACCTTTATTACCACTGCGAATATAAACTACTTTGATGAAGAAATTCTTTCGCGTGCCAACGTGATGAAAATTCCGTTCGAAGAATAACTCATCAGGTGCTCTACTTTAATACCAAGCCTTTTTGATAAACTAACTCAACCACAAGATATTGTGTTTTGATATTGAATCTGAAAATACCCTTAAATAAGCCGTATATATAATTCTTTTCGATCACTTATTCATTAATAATAAAAACCACGCCTTAAAACGGCTCATATAATGCCATTTGAAGCCCCAAAATGTAAAAAACGTATATTTGTATGGTAAAATTCAATATAGGTTGTTGCAAATTCAAAGCAAAATCCAAGTCGAAATCGAATAATACCTCAATATACGGGATAAACACAGTAAGGGGAAAGTATGGCATCTAAGTCAAATAATTATGGTGCGGAAGACATCCGCGTGCTTGAAGGGTTGGAGGCTGTCCGCATCCGCCCAGGCATGTATATCGGATCAACAGGTCCGCGCGGTCTTCATCATTTAGTTTATGAGGTCGTTGATAACTCGGTTGACGAAGCACTCGCAGGTTACTGCGATACGATCGAAGTTACTATTCATGAGGATAATTCGATCACTGTTAAAGATAACGGCCGCGGCATCCCAGTTGAAAAACATCCAAAAGAAAAAATTCCGACAGTCGAGGTTGTTCTCACAATTCTTCATGCCGGTGGTAAATTCGGTGGCGAAGGTTACAAGGTTTCCGGTGGTCTTCACGGTGTTGGCGTTTCTGTTGTTAATGCGCTTTCCACGAAAACAGTCGTTAGTGTTTGCCGCGATGGCGAAGAGTATGAGATCGATTTCGAGCGCGGCGTCACGAAAAACAAACTTCACAAGATCGGAAAGGCAAAGCATAACGGAACAAAAGTCTCTTTCTGGCCTGATCCGGAGATTTTCACTGAGACAACCGTTTTTGATTACAACATACTCGCAGCGCGTTTCCGTGAAATGTCGTTCCTTAATAAGAATCTAAAGATTGTGCTCAAAGACGAGCGCACCCCCGGCGAGGATGGAAGCCCGCGTACTGAGACATTCCAAGCTGCTGGCGGAATTGTCGACTTCGTAAAATATCTCAATGACGGCAAAGAAGTTCTTAACAAGCCGATCTATTTCGAGGCAGAAAACGCAGACGGAGAAGTTGAGGTCGCTATCCAATGGTCGAGCTCATACACTTCCACCATCATGGCTTTTGCCAATAACATCAACACCACTGAGGGTGGTACTCATCTCGATGGATTCAAACATGCGCTCACCAAGTCGTTGAATGATTATGCGCGCGGTAAAGGTTTACTAAAAGAAAAGGATTCAAATCTTTCTGGTGAAGATGCTCGCGAGGGATTGTCTGCTGTTATTTCGGTTAAGCTTCATGATCCGCAGTTTGAAGGGCAGACAAAAACAAAACTCGGTAACACTGAGATGCGCGGCCTTGTTCAGAATGCGGTTGCGCAAGGACTCGGGGAATATCTTGAGGAGAATCCGACACCGGCCAAGCGCATCATCAATAAAGCGTCGCAGGCATTGAAAGCTCGTGAAGCTGCACGAAAGGCCCGCGAGGCTACAAGACGTAAAGGTGTTCTTGAGTCATTCGCACTTCCAGGAAAGCTCGCGGATTGTTCTTCGAAAGATGCCGCCCTTTCAGAAATCTTCATTGTAGAGGGCGATTCTGCAGGTGGCTCAGCAAAGCAGGCTCGCGATCGTAAGTTCCAAGCGATCCTTCCGCTCCGCGGTAAGATTTTGAATGTTGAACGCGCAGGCCTTCATCGTTCGCTTTCTTCAGACACGATCTCTTCGCTGATCACCGCTATCGGCACGAATATTGGTGAGGATTTTGATGCGGATAAGGCTCGTTATCATCGTATCGTCATCATGACTGACGCCGATGTCGACGGCGCTCACATTCGTTGTCTTCTGCTCACATTCTTCTATCGCTATATGCCCGAGCTGATCGCGCGCGGATATATTTATATCGCTCAACCGCCGATCTTCGGTGTAAAGAAAAAGAATTCGCGCTCGACTAAGATCGAAAGATACATTTATGACGAGAAAGCGCTCTCGGCAACGCTCGCTGAAATGGGTGGCGCGGATAAATTCGATGTCCAGCGTTACAAAGGTCTCGGCGAGATGGATCCTGACCAGCTTTGGGAAACAACGATGGAGCCGGAAAATCGCATGATGCTTCGTGTTGAGATCGAGGATGCCGCCGCTGCCGAACGTGTTGTAAGTGAGCTAATGGGCGAGCAGGTTGAACCGCGTAAACGCTTCATCCAAGAGCATGCAAAAGATGTTCGCTTCTTGGATATTTAGAATTTCTTTTTGTGATGCTTGATTAGGAATGAGGGATAAATGGCTGATAACAACAATAATGATCTCAACGGGCAATTCGAAGAGGAAACCGATGTCCATTTCAGCGATGGTGCCGAGTTGGACATAGATGAAACAGGTGAGCTTTCGGATGAAGCGGATGATTCCGATGATGATGACAACACTGATGACGGTGCTGATGGTTTGACACCGGAGCAGGAGAAACAGGAAACACTCGACATGAGTTCGGCAACTGATTCCACTATTCTTCCGGCCGAACTTGGTAAAGAAATGCAGCAGTCGTTCCTCGAGTACTCGATGAGCGTTATCGTTGCGCGTGCTCTTCCAGATGTTCGCGATGGTCTAAAGCCAGTTCACAGGCGTATTTTGTATGCGATGAATGAGTCCGGCTACTTGCCGACCAAGCCGCATATGAAATCAGCACGTACCGTCGGCGATGTTATCGGCAAGTATCATCCACATGGTGACACTGCAGTTTACGACACAATGGTCCGCCTAGCTCAGCCATTTTCACTTCGCCTTCCGCTGATTGATGGTCATGGAAACTTTGGATCGATCGACGGCGATTCCGCGGCGGCAATGCGTTATACCGAGGCGCGACTCGATAAACCAGCGATGGAACTCCTTCGCGATCTTGATAAAGAAACGGTCGACTTCCAGCCGAACTACGATGAGTCTTTGCAAGAGCCCGTGGTTTTGCCGGCGCGCTTCCCGAACCTGCTGGTCAACGGCTCGAACGGCATTGCAGTTGGTATGGCCACGAACATTCCACCACATGATCTCGGTGAAACGATCGACGCCACTTGCATGATGCTCGATAATGAGGATGTTTCCACCGAGGATCTGATGAAGGTGCTGCCGGGACCGGATTTCCCGACCGGTGGTCTGATCATGGGTCGCAAGGGGATCATCGACGCATATGAAACAGGTCACGGCAATATCACGATCCGTGCAAAATGCGAGATCGAGGAAAAGAAAAACGGCCGTTACTCGATCATCGTGAAAGAAATTCCTTATCAGGTGAACCGCAAGCGCCTGCTCGAAAAACTCGGCGAGCTGGTACGCGACAAGAAACTCCCTGAGATCAGCAATATTCACGATGGCGCTGACCGCCATGGCATCGATATCATCATCGATTTGAAATCGAACGCTATTCCGCAGGTCGTTCTCAATAAGCTCTACAAACATACGCAGTTGCAAATCGGATTCGGCATCAACATGCTGGCGTTGGTGAATGGCACGCCGAAGGTTCTTTCGCTAAAGAGCATTCTTCATCATTACATCCAGCACCAGATCGAAGTGGTCACACGTCGTACAAAGTACGAACTCGCTAAGGCCGAAGAGCGCGCTCATATTCTTGAAGGTTACATCGTCGCACTCGACAACATCGACGAGGTCATCCACATCATTCGTTCGTCGCAAACCGATAAAGAAGCGGCCGCACGGTTGACTGAGCGTTTCGGACTCTCCGACAAGCAGACCAGCGCTATTTTGGAGATGCGCCTTCGCCGTTTGACCGGGCTCGAGCGCACGAAGATCGAGGAAGAGCTGGCCGAACTTCGTGAGAAGATCGCTTACTACAAGCGAGTTCTCGGTGATGAGCGTCTTGTTCGCGACATCATCAAGGACGAACTCGGTGAGATCAGGAAGAAATATGCTAACCCGCGCAAAACTAAGATCACTGAAGCAGCGCACGATATCGATGTTGAGGATCTTATCGCTGACGACAACATGGTGGTAACCATGACGCAAGCCGGTTACATCAAGCGCATGCCGGTTTCGGTCTACCGTCAGCAAAAGCGCGGCGGCAAGGGAATGCAAGGAGTCAATCTTAAAGAATCCGATTTTGTGGAGCATCTCTTCATCGCCACGAATCATTCCTACATGCTGTTCTTCTCCACAAAAGGCAAGGTATATCGCACGAAAGTCTACGATATTCCGGAGGCTTCGCGACATGCACGCGGCACGGCGATCGTAAATCTATTGCCGCTTGAGAAAGGCGAGACGATCTCGGCTGTTATCGCAACAAAGGAATTCCCGAGTGACGAGTATCTGATGTTCGCCACCTCGCAGGGTATGGTGAAGAAAACAGCGATGGATCTGTATGATCGCACCCGTCGCGAGGGCCTGATCGCCATCAACCTCAAGGATGACGACGAACTCATCGCGGTGCGTCGGGTTGCCGAGGGCGAGAAAATGATCATGGTATCAAGCGCCGGTAAGGCGATTCTCACCGACGAGTCCGAGGTCCGTGCAATGGGTCGCGGCACGATGGGTGTTCGCGGAATGAATGTTCCGGCCGATGCGCGCGTGCTCGGTATGGAGATCGCAAAGCCCGGTACCGATCTGTTTGTGATTACGGAAAAGGGCTACGGAAAAAGGACCCCGATCGCTGAGTATCCTGAGTACCATCGCGGCGGTCAGGGAGTGAACTCGATCGTGATGACGCAGAAGAAAGGTATGCTTGTCGGGATGAAGATCGTGAGCGAGGACGACGAGCTGATGATCATTTCCGAAGAGGGCGTTATCGTGCGTACTCCCGTGAAGGGAATCAGCGAACTTGGACGTGCTACGCAGGGTGTTCGCGTGATGAACATCAACGATGGCGATCGTGTTACTGCTGTTGCAGTTACGCAAAATGATAAAAAGCGCGGTGTCGCGGATGGCTCGAAGGATGATTCTGCAGAAGAGACCCCAGAGAATCAGGAGACACTCGACATCGAGTAGAGTCTGATCAAACACTCTAGTTCAAAGTTGCTTCTTGTTGTAGCGTCGGTATGTTAATACTGCCGCGGCAACAGAAGCAACTTTTTTGTTGGGTCGTTTTCATCTCGGCTATCTTGGCTGTTTAGCTCTGTTCGTTGTGTTTCACGTGAAGCAGATCTTCTAAGGATGCCTATCTCAGATTCAATCATTTATAATCAAATCATGACACCATTGAAGATTCTTACATTGATAGTTACCGGTCCGCAAAATCCCGCGGTCCTTGTTCTTGAACCAATTGAAGAACATAAAGACGGAGTTTCACGTGTCGTTCCGATTTGGATTGGCATCAACGAAACCATGCAACTCGCTGTGGCTATCGAGCACGCGAAGCTTCCGCGCCCGATGACGCACGATCTTTTTCTTGATGCGCTAACAAATTTGGATACGTGCGTGGATCATGTGGTGATAACCGACGTGAAGGGGCAAACGTTTTTTGCAAAACTGGTTCTAAGACAGGGCGGCCGCCTGATAGAGTTGGATGCTCGACCTACTGATGCTATTTCGCTCGCACTCCGCGAAGACGCTCCGTTCATGATCGAAGATGACGTACTGGCAGCATCTTCGTTTCCCTATATATTTAAGGACGAGAAACTTAAAGAAGCCCAGCTCGAGGAATTCCATTCTTTCATCAAGGATTTGAACCCCGAAGATTTTACTTGATTTCAATCAGTGAATTTAGTTTCTGGAATTCTTATTCGTTCCAAACTGAAAATTTAAGACTGCCTTCCGGATTAATTCGGAGATTACAATGAGCACTAAACTCCGTTCCTTGTTTTACGTATCGGCTTAATAATATTGTTATAGCGGCAGATGTATTCGACTATGCGCTTGTTTTACATTGCATAACAAATCAAGCTAAATGCACCAAAGCGTTTGCCGGTTGTGAAAACCTCCGTCAATCTGAAAGCCTTATAATGGGATTATGTTCTCTAAGCTTGACATAAGCGGATTTACGCTGAAAGTGCTTGCCATCGTCGGCATGACGTGCAATCACATCTCGCATGCGTTCATGCCGATCATGCCGCATTGGGTTACGTTTATCCTGTACTCATTCGGTGGGTTGACGTATCCGATCATGGCATTCATTTTGGTCGAGGGCTACATTCATACGTCGAACCTCAAAAAATACGCCAGTCGTCTCGCTATCTTTGCGGTTATTTCGCAAGTGCCGTTCACGCTTCTTAACGGCTGGACAGCGAATGTGCTCATAACATTGCTGATGGGACTTGGTGTTCTTTGGGCATACGACAATATTAAATCGCGTCCGCTTTTTGCACTCATCCTTCTTGGTGTCGAGGTCGTGAGCTATTTCTGTGATTGGGCGATCGCAGGCCCGCTTATTGTGCTCGCATTTTATGTGTTTCGAAACCGTGGCAGCGCAGGTGTGTCTCTTACGATGTTGATTCCATACATTTGCATCGGCGTTCCTGCGCTCGTTTATTTCATCGCTGAAATGGTTGCGGCATTTACTAATACACCCGAGATCATCGCTGCGAATTCGGCGGAATACGTAGCGCGTGCCTACATCAATTTGCACATTACAGGCGAACCTCTTCTGCTATCGATTAAAGGATTCGCACAATTGTGCACGATTGGATACGCATTGATCGGGTTTTCGCTCGCATGGTTTTTCATCCTGTTTTATAAGGGCCGCCGCGGTCGATCGATGAAGTGGTTCTTCTATGCGTACTACCCGCTTCATCTGTTGGTGATATGGGCACTGAAGACCGTTTTAGTTTAATTGTAGGGATTGAGGGGTTAATTGTTGAAAAACGCTTGCCCTGTACAAAATGTTGTTGTAGGATAGTCAAGCACTTTATTTCGGGCCCGTAGCTCAGTTGGTTAGAGCGCACGCCTGATAAGCGTGAGGTCGCTGGTTCAAATCCATTCGGGCCCACCATTTTGCGATAAACGCTCCACCGTGAGCCGAGTTAGCCGGTGGAGCGTTTATTAAATGATTTGCCGAATGCAAGTCGCCGTGAATGAAGTGCGAAATTATGGGGCATTAGCTCAGCTGGGAGAGCGCGGGCTTTGCAAGCCTGAGGTCAGGGGTTCGATCCCCCTATGCTCCACCATAAAAATCAAAGCCGACTTTATGTCGGCTTTTATTTTTCCTGATGATGTTTCAGGGGATCGGACCCCGAGAGGGCAAAACAGTCCAGTGGACTGTTTTGATCCGAGCGCAGCGAAGCGTCCGCGCGAGGAATTGAAACGCTAGGTTTGCTGTCAGCAAACCGACGCGATTCGTCGATCCCCCTATGCTCCACCATAGTGATATTAGTCGAACACCATGGTTCGGCTATTATGTGGCATGGCGTACCCTCGTTATAGTCGCGAAATACAAGAAGACCTCCAGCTAGGGGGTCTTCTCCTTTTTTCAGGGTCGTGACCCTGCCCGGCACGCACAGCGTGGCGGGAAATAAACCACCCGCTATGCGGGTGCGCATCTGATTTTGATGCGCACATTTGTTTTTCTTGATGACACAAAACGGAAAAACTCGGCCCTTACATCCCTTTTCGTATTTGACGTTTACCCTTGATGCTTCGCATCAGCGGTCAACCCCGTCCTTACTTACTCGTGGTGATCACGCAGATCGACTAAATCGATCAGTTGCTGTTGAGAATTGATTTCTAGTTTGCGATAGATATGCAGAATATGCGTGCGTGCCGTGCTCGCGCTGATAAAGAGCTTCCCCTGAATATATTCGGTGTTGCGTCCCTTTGCGAGGCAAAGAAACACTTCGCTTTCACGTGGAGTGAGATTCCCCTTCTCAATGATCGCGTTACAACGGTCCCGAAACGGTGCCGCATTTTTGGGAGGATCTATTACGAGCTCCTCGCTGCTTTCGTTTTCTACAACGAATTTCAGCAATTCGTTGATATTGTTCCGTCCGATTCCTTCGAATACTGCAAAGGCGGTGACAACGATCAACACCAACACACTCGAAATCCACATGAGGCTCATTTGAGATACAGGGTCAATGTAAAACGCGACGAACGAAACGATCGCACCGGCAGTAAAACCAATCCATCGGGCAAGCATCCCATGTATTTGCCGAAGGTCCGGTGCTAGATGAAACTCTGCATTGGCGACGGCAACGCCGGTCCACTCCATTAACGTGACATAGGAGAACGCTCCGATTGCAAGCGCAGCACCGAGGGTGCGTCCGATGTCGCCTGTAAGTGGAACGATAAGCACTGCAGCTACTACAAAAGGAATCGTAAGTCGCTGTGATCTATCGGTATCCCAGTTACGCTTGTTGAAGTTGCGTAACCACCATGCCGCAATACAGGAACTAATCAACCCAAAACTTCCCGCAATCACAACCGAAGCCAAATCCAGAGAACAAAGCATGATAGCGACATATCCATACACCAAAGAATGGGCTGCCAGCGAAACCATGGCGCTAATGGGCATCGGTGTAGATTCCCATCTATCCTCATCATCGATATCGTTATCAATTTGGTCAAGCAGCACGTATGCCCCGCCACTGCTGATCAACAGCATACCAATCGCACTTAAAATGCTTACAATCGGCAAGCTTGAACAAGCCAAAAGAACAAACAAGGGAGTTACCAAAATACCGCCAACAGCAATGGAGAGAGCAATCTGACGTGTTGGCATGCATGAAAGGATAGACATCCATGCATAGGGAAGAATAATGTCGGCGATCCCGCAAAGCGCCCACGATGCACAAATCGCAAAGAAAGGTATGCCAGTATGCAAGGATCCAAGAACTGCAAATATAACTAGAGGAAGATAAGCGCACACCATGACAGGAAAGACGAGCCTTTTAATGTGGACTTGTATGAAGGTAGGTCGTATCGTGCACAGCATCAACGCGACGATCGAAAAGAATCTCGATATGATGAGACAACTTATTCCTTGATCAGTCGGAATGAATGAGAGAATGGGCATGGCAGGCGCAAGTATTACATAGACTCCCCATGCTGACATGCAAGCAAAACCCATCGCCGCTATAAGGCCTGCCCCAAGAGTTTTCAAAAAGGCGCTTTTACCGGGTATTTCATCGGAGATTTTTCTCGTATCATCCATTCTTGATGACCTCGAATCAACTGCTTCTCATCATCTTTCGATGATGACATTTCCCATATTTTCGCAAAATCGAACAATTCAGAGGATGCTTCGAAGCCGTGCTCGCCGTAAGGTCTCGTCAACGCCTTGCATGCAGCATCTCCAAACCTTGAATGAACCCGATTATTACAAAGATCGGCAGTCCTTACAAGGATATTGGGCAAACGCCAGCAAGGAGAAAATTCAAGAGAAAGGGACAGACATGGCTGAAGACACGACCAAAGAAGTCAAAAGGGCATCATGCTTTTTGTGCCACCTGAATTGTGGTGTGCTTTGCACAAAAGAAGATGGTCGCATTGTCAAGATCGAAGGGGACCCCGAGTGCCCACACAATGAAGGATTCGTATGCTCCCGTCTTGAGCAGGATCGTTGGAAGTCATTCGAGTACAGCCCTTATCGTTTGAAGAAACCACTCAAGCGCGCCGGTGAGCGTGGAAGCGGCAAATGGGAAGAAATCAGCTGGGATCAGGCATTTGACGAGATTGCCGAGAGGCTTGCCGAACTGCGCGACAAGTATGGTGCTGAGACCTTGGCATTCTTCGAGGGAACCTACCGTACCCAATCGAATCTTCATTACAAGTTCACTAATCTATTCGGCAGTCCGAATACGGGTGGCGCCGGCACCATTTGCTACAGTTCCGACATGTGGCTTGAGCCGTGCACCTACGGCGGGTTCTGCTCGGATAAATCTGACTGGAAACGTGCCGATCTGATCGTTTTATGGGGCCGCAACCCAGCTGCTTCCGAGCTGCTCAATTGGAAATGGGTTACCGACAACATGGATAATCGCGGAGCGAAGCTTATTGTGATTGATCCGCGCTATTGCGAGGTTGCCGAGCGTGCTGATTTGTTCTTGCGCATTCGTCCTGGTACCGACGCAGCGTTAGCGTTGGCTATGATCAACGTAATTATCGAAGAGGATCTATATGATCATGAGTTTGTTGACGAGTGGTGCTATGGCTTTGATCAGCTTCGTGAGCGTGCTGCCGAGTGGTCACCGGAGCGTGCTGAGGAAATCACCTGGGTTCCTGCTGACAAAATTCGCCAAGCTGCTCGTATGTATGCCACCATCAAGCCAGCTTGCATGCCTTGGGGTGAAAAAGGTGGCGACGGTCATGGTGTTAACGCGACTAACACGATCCGCGCTAAGGCAATCCTTCGCTCTATCACTGGCAACATCGACAAAATCGGTGGCGATCAGCTGACTATGCCTGAGGATCGCGGAGACACCGACCGCACCTATGAGCATGTATCGCTTTCACAGGAACAGCGCGACAAGATGGTCGGCAACGATCGTTTCCCCGGACTCACCTTCAAGGGCTGGGATATTATTTCTGAAGCATATCCGCGCTTCTATCCTTATGCGAACGCTCCTCTTATCTTCCGCCAGATGATCAGCGGCGATCCGTATCCTATTAAGGCTTGCATTCTTCAGGCGAGCAATCCTATGGTGGGCTACCCCAACACCAAGCTCATTCAGGAAGCCTTCAAGAACCTCGAGCTGTTTGTTGTGCATGACTACTTCATGACACCTTCAGCTGCTTTGGCCGACTACGTACTTCCTGCTGCAACCTGGCTCGAGCGTTGCAGCATGGGTTATCCGACGATGGATGTCGAGCAGGTATCCATGAATGGCACCATGCCCGTTGTCGAGCGCTTCGAAGGCGGAGCTGATGTAGACTTCCGTGACGATTATCAGTTCTGGTACGAGATCTCAAAGCGTCTCGGAATGGCCGACAAGTGGTGGGGACCGTCATACGAGGACTTTTTCGATGGACAGGTCGGCCACTTTGGAATGAAATTCAACGATTTCTGCGAGAACATCAAGTATCTACGCGTGCCGAACAAGCCGGAGAAATACAAGGAGCCCGGATTCAAGTTCCTAACCCCAACCGGAAAGGTCGAGCTGTACTCCACGGTTATCGAGAAGCTAAATGAAGAGCTCGATGGCGACTTCGATCCGCTACCTAATTTTGTCTATCCGCCGGACTTCCCCGAGGTGAATCCGGAGTACGCCGAAGAATATCCGCTGAACATGATCACTGGTGCTCGCTTCATGCCGTTCTATCATTCAGAGCATCGTCAGCCTGGCGCGTATCGCGATCTGCATCCAGAGCCTTGGTTCCAGATTCATCCCGATAAGGCTATGGAGCTCAACATCGCTCCTGGTGATTGGTGTTGGATTGAGAACTACATGGGTCGCATTAAGCAGCGTGCTAATCTGACGACTACCGTTGACCCTCGCGTCATCAGCGTACAGCATGACTGGTGGTTCCCCGAGCGCGAAGAGGCCGAGCCATCTCTGTTCGGATTGTATGATTCAAGCATCAACACGATCATGCCCGACGATCCGGATAAGTATCTCGATCCTCTGATGGGTGCATGGCCGGTCACCGGTGTGCATGCAAAGGTCTACAAGTGCGAAGAGCAGGAGTGATGTGAGATGTGTTTTAGACCTGCAACGACCACGGTGGGCGCGCGCATTTGTAAGAGCTGCTACATGGTTTGCGATGACGTGACAGCTACCGCCTGTCCGAGCTGTGGTGCATCGTTTGATCCGGCTGAAGCCGAGCTAAGTGCACCAAGCGCTCCGGGTGAGCCTGATGCAACACAGGCTGCTGCGCCGGGTGCTCCACAAGCGCCGAAGGCACCCGGGCAATAATCGCATGATGATCATGTGCTGGATACATGGCCGTATGTTAGCTGCATAGTCACATGCAAACTGCATAGCAATTGAGAAACGCCTGCGCGTGTCTCCTATCAAAAAACTGCCATCCTTGCTTGGTCTCAAGGGTGGCAGTTTTGCGTAGCATCGGTAGCATATTGATGCTGTATCGATATAGCGCTGATGCTATGCTGATGCAGGTTCGTTCTCGCGCTCACGTCTTTGCAAAAGAACATTGGTGGAAAGAAGCGTATAGCAGTTAGAGCAGCTGATATCCGAAGGAGAAACAGGAAGTCCGCATTCAGGGCAGACCGTTTCATATTCCAGAGTGGTATCCAATTCGTTTGAATCCATACAGGCACCGCACATCACACAAGGAATGCACATGCTGATCCGCCTTTCTGACGAATTATCGACCGTATTACTATTATAGTTTCCTCGTCGGATTTTGGATATGCCTTTCTAAGGTCATTTCCGCCGCGTCACACGATCAGGCAGATGAATCGAATTGGAATCAGATTCTTTGGCATAATGGGATCATGAATGAAACGAAAGAGGCATCGTCCTCAGCGAATGTTCCAGCTGCACGTATAACGCGCAAGCAAGCCGCATATATTGCCATCTCCACAATCTGCCTTTTTGCAGCTGCAGTTGCGCACGCTCTCATCTCGCTTCCAAATGTCGAGAACCTTGCAAAGCTCTCGCCCCCGCACCCTGTTGATCAGGCGGAACTGATCTTTCGACTGATCTTTACGTGCGCTCTTGTTGCCACCGTAGAGGAGATCATCTTTCGGGGAATTTTACTTCGCGCGCTTCTTCGGATTCTCAAGCCAAAAGCGGTCATTCTCATCACCGCGGGCGTGTTCGCCTTCCTTCACGGCATTCCGATCGGAATAGAGAGCACCATGAGTGTCGATCCCTTTTTGGTCACCATTTCGATGGCACTCAAAGCAGTTCAAGCGTTTACGTTCGGGATACTGATGGCGGCATTCGTCTTGTGCGGCCTCAATCTGCTTGGCGTGATCGTAATTCACGCGGTATTCGATCTCATCTACTTTGAAAGATACGTGAGCATTATCGGCGATTTTCCAGCAACGTACATCGCAGCATCGCCGGATGCGCTCGTTGCTCTTGTGGTGTCAGTCGCGATCATCGCTGTTCCAGCCGCATTTGCATTCCGCACGATATAGATCGCGCGCGCAGAAACGCACGTTCAAAGTGATAACATGAGTCGAATAAATTCGCGAAGGAGAAAAATCCAATGAAGCAAGAGAATATTCGCAACGTCGCGATCATCGCGCACGTTGATCATGGCAAGACCACGCTGGTTGACCGTCTGCTCTGGGCATCGCATGTTTTTCGCGAGAATCAGCAGGTCGAAGAGCGCGTTCTGGACTCGAACGACCAAGAGCGCGAGCGTGGAATCACCATTCTTTCGAAGAACATTTCGATCACTTATAAAGATGTGAAGATCAATGTCATCGACACTCCCGGCCATGCTGATTTCGGCGGCGAGGTCGAGCGCGTTCTTAACATGGCCGATGGCGCACTGCTTATCGTCGATGCATACGAGGGCCCGAAGCCCCAGACGCGTTTCGTTTTGTCACATGCCTTGCAGCGCGGGCTTCGCATTGTTGTGGTGGTGAACAAGATCGACCGTCCGAACGCGGATCCGGAGGGTGCGGTCGATAAGGTGTTCGACCTCATGGTGGAACTGGGCGCATCGGATGAACAGCTCGATTTCCCAGTGATCTATGCTTCGGCGGTGAACGGCTACGCGCGTTTGGAGCCGGGCGATGACAATATGGATATGGTGCCTCTGCTCGATACGATTCTGGAACAAATTCCTGCTCCAGAGGGCGATCCCGATGGCCCGATCGCGCTGCAAATATGCACGGTCGATCACAGCAGCTACGAAGGCCGCATCGGCGTGGGCAAGCTCATCAGCGGAACGCTTCACGAAAAGGAGCAGGTGCTCGTCGTGAAACCGGACGGGGCCCAGCGCAACGCACAGATTCGCAAACTTTATACATTCGAGAATCTCGGTAAAGTCGAGGTTCCTGAAGATGGCGCGGGAGATATCGTTGCGGTCATCGGAATCGAGGACGCGGATATTGGCGACATCATCACAAGCCCAGATAATCCGGTCGAAATGGAACCGATCGCGGTTGAGGAACCGACGATGGCCGTTGTTTTTGAGGCATCAAGCAGCCCGCTTGTTGGTCGCGAAGGCGACATCGTTGGAGGCCGCCAGCTCAAGGAGCGCTTGCTTCGCGAAAAAGAGAGCAACATCTCTATGCGCATCAACGAACTTGAGGACAAAAGTGGCATCGAGGTGGCCGGCCGAGGTGTATTGCACCTATCCGTGTTGATGGAGACCATGCGCCGCGAGGGCTTCGAGTTCCAGGTCGGACGTCCGCAGGTGGTTTACAAGATCGACGAATCGGGCAACAAGATGGAGCCGATCGAGGAGGCGACCGTCGATGTTCCGAACGATTACGCTGGCAAAGCGATCGAGGTCATGGGAACCGCCGGGGGCATCATGGAGGATATGGCATCCGATGAGGCCATGACACACATCACTTTCAGCATTCCGACGCGTGGAACTATGGGGTTGAAAACGCGTCTTTTGAATGCGACCCATGGCGAGGCAATGTTGTTCCACCACTTTAAGGAGTACGGCCCATATTCTGGCGAGATGACCGGACGCAAGAACGGCGGCATGATCGCAATGTCGACTGGTAAGGCTGTTGCCTACGCGCTTGATACGCTGCAGGAGCGCGGCCGATTGTTTGTTGCACCGGGAGACGAGTGCTATGAAGGCATGATTGTGGGCGAGTCTGCAAAAGAAGGCGACATGGTGGTCAACGTCGAGAAGACGAAAAACCTAGGCAACCAGCGTTCAAGCTCGGCGGACAAGGCGATCCAGCTAACGCCGCCGGTTACGTTTACACTCGAAGAGGCGCTTGAATACATCGAGGATGACGAGCTTGTCGAGGTGACACCGGAGTCGATTCGCCTTCGCAAGCGTTTGCTTTCGGCAACTGATCGTAAGAAGGCAGCGAAGAAATAGGACAGATATTCCGCTGGCTAGAGCAGTCGGCGGAATGAATTGACGCAGTACGCCTCCGTGTTCATCTCAAATGTCGTGAGCCAAACGGAGGCGTTACGCGAAATGATGGAGCAAATCGCGCCCTCGCCAAATCATCACGCGGATTTTATGATTTCCCATGCATTGGCCGTGGTCGTGCGCTAATATGGTTTGGATAAATCCGGGACATTTCGGATGTCTCCGCATGCTCTGATGATCGTGCGAATTTCTACGGACACAGAACAGAAAAGATAAGGAAAACGATGAAAAAGTCATCAATCATAAAAACCATCGTCGCTCTTTCACTTTCGAGCGTCTGCATCCTCGGAGTTGCAGGTTGCTCCACTTCCACCGAAGAGGACGCGCCTGATGCGCTACAAACTGATACCGGTCTGACCGGTGGCATTGCGGCGACAGTCAACGGGGTGGAGATCGAGGAAGACAAGGTCACGCGTTATATTAACAACTTCCGCATCAACGGTGGCTACGAAACCGAAGAGGACTGGAAAGAGTATCTTCAGAATAACAGCTATACCGTAGAAAGCATGCGTGATGAGGTCATCGATACGCTCGTCAATCAGGAGCTTGTGCTTCAGTGTGCTGAGCAGCGTAACGTGACTGTTACTGATGAAGAGATCGACGGCTATGTGCAGAAAATGCGCGCAAATTATTCGTCTGATGAAGCTTGGCAGACCGGTCTTGAGGGTGCAGGTTTCGAGAATGAGGACGGATATCGTGAGGCACTTCGCTATTCAATTCTGAATAAGAAGTTGGAAGAGGGCTTTGATGCGGAAAGCGAGCCGACCGAGGAAGAGCTGCTCACACAGGCGCAATCGTCGATCACTACCTACAACGGTGCAAAGCGCTCGTCTCACATCCTTTTCGGCAAGGATGACAAGGAGCTTGCGCAAAGCGTTCTTGATCAGATTCGCAACGGTGAGATTGATTTCGCCGAGGCCGCAACGCAGTATTCTACCGACACCGGTTCGGCATCCAACGGCGGTGATGTCGGTTGGGATAAGCTGACCACCTTTGTGACCGAGTATCAGGATGCTCTTAGCAATTTGGCTGTGGGACAGGTGAGTGATTTGGTCGAGAGCGAATACGGGTACCACATTATCACGGTCACCGAGGAGTTCAATGCGCCCGAGACGCTTGAGAGCACCAGCCAGATTCCCGAGGCGTTCATGGAGGAGATCAAGACTAATGTCACCAGCACCGGTTCCGATGAAGCGAAAGACGCTTGGCTCGAGTCGATGCGTGAAGCCAATGACGTCGTGATCAATCCGATGCCGGACGGGCTGCCCTATTGGGTGCAGCTTGATGAGCCTGAGTCCGAGCAGGAGGAGATCAATGACGATGCAGCCGAGGATCTTGCCGATGATGTTGCTGCTGAGGAGGCCGATCTGGCGCTTGAGGGTGCGCAAGGCGAAGGCGACGGTTCGGCTGAGAACAACTCGTCAGATAGCACCACGATGACCAATCCGCTCAATGCAGGTGCTGGGAATTAGCGGAACTGATGCCAAGTAGCGCACATGTCGCATCGTTGAGAGCAGCGGTTCGTGCGGCGTGTAATGCGACAACAAAACAGTTGCAAGAAACGGGAAGACACAGTTCTTCCCGTTTTCGTTATCGCCATCGATCGTGTATCGCGCGGGCGCTCTGGCCTGTGATAATCTGGTCAAATGACAGAAAATTTGCATAACATAGTGGAAATGCACCATGCCGAAGTGCGTCGCAGTGGCAGGAATATTCTCAAAGTAGATGATTTTTGTCTTGGCGAAGGTGAGTCGATCGCTATTCTCGGTCCGAACGGGTCAGGTAAATCGACATTTGTCGGTCTGATCACACGTGAGATATTTCCCATTCATCATGATGAGCCGCCTGTGCTATTTTGCGGTAGCGCGAACATCTCGCTTGAGGAGATGAAAGCGCAGATCGGGTTCGTGTCTTCGACCATGCAAAAGCAGATCGAGGTTCATCTGCCTGCGATCGAGGTCGTTCAAGGTGGCCTGTTCGGCTCTCTTGGTGTGCCGAAGCGTTTTCAAGCGAGTGATGAGGATCACGATCGAGCCATGGATATCATGGATGAGCTTGGGATCGTTGATCTGGCGTATCGCGATATGAAGACGCTTTCGACTGGGCAGGCGCGCAGGGTGTTGATCGCCAGAGCGTTGATTCACGATCCAAAGGTGCTCGTGTTCGATGAGCCTACGACCGGGCTTGATCCGACAGGCATGTATTATGTGCGGCAGGCAATGGAGAGGATCGCTGCGTCTGGGCGCTCGATCGTGCTGGTTACGCATTATCCGGAAGATATCGTGGCGCAGATCAAGCGTGTGCTTTTGATCAAGAATGGTGAGATCTTTGCAGACGGAGTGCGTGATGACCTGCTTTGTCCGCAGGTCTTGAGCGAGCTTTTCGAGGTTCCCTTCGACTAATGTGCTCTCCAAATAAGGATATGGTGATGATTCGAGTCGTTGTGAAAAAAGTCGTTGCAGCTGCAGCCTGTGTGGTCTTGGCGGTTTTCGCTCTTGCCGGATGTTCAGATGATAGCGGGGCTTTGAGCTGCGGTAATGCTTTTAACAGCTCGGCGCAGACGAGCACGGGGCTTTCCAGCAGTGCGGCGACGGCTGAGCAAGATTCTCAATCGCATTTCAGTTCGCAGCTTGATGCGGCAGCCGTTCCCGAATACGCGGGAGATCCGTTCATTGAGGTCAACGGCAACATCCCTGATTTCACTCCAGAGGAAAAAGCTGTTCCGTATGGGACCGAGGTCTATGGCAAATTGGATTCGCTTGGGCGCTGTACCGGCGCATTCGCATTAGTTGGGCGTGAGACGCAGCCTACTTCCAAGCGTGGGAATATCAGCGATATTAAGCCGAGCGGCTGGAAGCAGAATTTGAACTTGTATTCGCTCGGCCTCGATCATCTTTATGAGCGCAGCCACTTGATCGCACACAAGCTGACGGCCGAAAATGCGAATAGTCAGAACTTGATTACAGGGACGCATTATCTGAATCAGGGCGCTATGTCGAATTTTGAGACGATTGTCGGTGATTATGTGAATGCAACGGGTGGACATGTGCTCATGCGGGTTACTCCGCTCTTTGTTGGGGATGAGCTTGTGGCGCGTGGTGTTCAGATGGAGGCGTATTCGCTTGAGGATGATGGTGCGAGTGTTTCGTTCAACGTCTATTGCTATAACGTGCAGCCGGGTGTAGCGATAGATTATTCCACCGGCGATTCGTGGGTTCGATGATTGCGCGTTTATGTCAGGGAACGGGGATGATGGCATATTCATGTCCGTCTGCTTACACCGATGGAAATGATTGCCGAGATACTTAGTCGCTCAAACAGTCCTCGTCGCTTCGCTCCTGCGGAACTCGCTTTGTAAGCACCTCGGCAATCATTTCTCACTGTTTCGGACTTAGGCGGTCTCTTATAACAACAAAATACGTGTGTGGTTTGGGACGTTCCTAAACTCACGCTTGAATCGACTCAGAAGGCAATCTCGCAGGTCAACCGTAGGTGCGCGCACTCGGTCGATCTGCCTGTAGGGCTTCACCCTAGGCTTTCGAACTTCGAAGATCGTGGTGTTTTATACCACGATCTTCTTGTCCTCTCGAATCGGGTTTCAACCCTACAGGCAGATCGCTTGACGTAATAAGGCCTTCATGATGCCAAGGACTGCGAACCCTTGGCATCATTGCCTTGGCGAATACAAACCGTGCGCAATGATTTGCGGTGTCGATAAATCTTACACCGCGAATCGAACCAAGGCTGCTCATCGTCCACCCTAGGCAACAGTAAAGGCGTGATGATTTTTTAAATCACCACGCCTTTACTGGCGGAGGGGCAGGGATTCGATGTGTATTTGCTTCGCAAATCCACAACCCCTCGCGCGGACGCTTCGCTGCGCTCGGGTCTGAACAGTCCACTGGACTGTTCAGCCTTCGCAGGGTTCGAATCCCTATATAATGCAAAAAACTCTACAAGACCAAAAATCATTTTGTCCTTGTAGAGCTTTCTGGCGGAGGGGCAGGGAGTTAGCTCGTATCAAGTCATCGCGAACAATCGCTTTGCGATTCTTCGCTTCAAGTCGCTATCGCGACACCTTGACACTCGCTGTTCGCGGTGTCGATAAATCTTACACCGCGAATCGAACCAAGGCTTTTCATCAACCACCCCAAGCAACACTAAAGGCGTGATGATTCTTCAAATCACCACGCCTTTAGTGGCGGAGGGGCAGGGATTCGAACCCTGGTCACCGCTATAAACGGTGAAACGGTTTTCGAGACCGCCGCATTCAACCGCTCTGCCACCCCTCCGGGTTGAAACTGAGATACTAAAAGCTTTTACTATCAATAGCTTTTCTGGCGGAGAGGCAGGGATTCGATGTGTATTTGCTTCGCAAATCCACAACCCCTCGCGCGGACGCTTCGCTGCGCTCGGGTCTGAACAGTCCACTGGACTGTTCAGCCTTCGCAGGGTTCGAATCCCCCTGCAGGCATGAAACGTCATCAACACCAAAAGCTTTTACTATCAATAGCTTTTCTGGCGGAGAGGCAGGGATTCGAACCCTGGATACGCTTTTGGCGCATACACGATTTCCAATCGTGCTCCTTCGGCCAGCTCGGACACCTCTCCGTTCAGCGATACGCTAAATCAATAGCGGTACGATAGTATAACAGAAAAGGCGCAAGCAGGGCAAAGAGAACGCAGGGCTTTTCTCCATCAAAAGCGCTCGGCTGATCGATCAACTCTACTCTTGAAGCGCCGGTGAGTATAGCTGAAAGAAAAACTTTTGTATTTCAGTTATCATATAGAGTTAACCGAACTATGTACCAACCAAATTATGTATCGAACAGGTTTCATTTGATTGAAAGGAAAGCTCGATGGCTGATCGCACAGTGGAGAACCCCGGCGTTGAAGTGCCACAGATGCCCGAGATCCTAGAACGTGTGCTTCTTTACGCTCTTGATGAGGGAAAACAGAAGATGATGGACGGCGAGGACGTTATTCCGTTCACGGCGCTGGTCGTGAAAGATAGCGTGTTCATCGAGACGCATCCAGGAAACAATGCGGACGAGTGCTATAACTTCGCCCAGCATACGGTGGAGGGAGCACGCGGCGCAGCTGCTTATGCTTTCTGTTATGACGGATATGTCGAGACGAGCGAGGGCGTGAAAGACGCTCTCATCGCCGAGGGTGGTGTTCCGGGTGCGCCGACTGGTTATGCTATCGGCCTTCTCTACACTACCGACCCGACGCAGGGAATTATCTTCAACAACAACCCTTCCTATATCGGTGAGGCTCCGAATTTCATGGACCGACTTCGCGACGCTTCCGAATATGCTGAAACGGAGATCGAAGCCAAATATCAGTAATCCACAACGCTTTCAAACAGGGTTTTCAACAAAGCGCGGCGGCATTTTGTCGTTGCGCTTTGTTGTTTCCGAGGGAGAAACAGATAAATCATTTCCTCAGAAAGTTCCCGCTAGATGGAGATGCGAGATAGGTTGATTCTTGCAAGTATCGGGTTCGTCAGACATGTGGCAAGGTTTTGTGCGAAATGATGCAAGGTTCATGCAGGATCCGCATATAAAATGCGCAAGCTTTTTGCTAGATAAAGTGCGCAAATACACCAGATCTAATCCCAATCTGGGCTCATTTAACATCAGAAAAAAATGCATTCGATAGAAGCTATTTGCAATGTTTCTGTCAGACGGTTGCACTAATGTCGTCTTAGGAGAAAAGGTGAGGTTTAGGGATCGCCTCGACAAAATGATCCTTAAAGGTCAGACCTCACCCCTCCGAAAAGAGGAAGTGGTGAAAATGGGAATTTGTGAAATAAGGAGGCGTTGTAGTTGAAGTTCTGTTAAACTAAGCAAGTTGTCCTGCCTCGGTAAACACCTGACCGAGGCCGTTTAGTCCAGAGGAGGTGAGCTGATGAAGGCTTACGAACTATTGTTTTTTGTCGCTCCGACTATCGATGAAGAGTCTCGCGCCGGTGTTATGAAGCGTATCGAGACCACGATCACTGAAGCAAAAGGTCAAGTTGATAACGTTGACGAATGGGGCAAGCGCAAACTCGCTTATGAGATCAATGGCTTGGCAGATGCAGACTACACTCTCATCGACTTCCATGCCGATCCGACGAGCATTGCGGAACTCGATCGTGTTCTTCGCATCAACGATGCAGTTGTGCGTCACATGATCGTTGCACGTCCTGACAAGGATCAGGATTAGGTTTAACGGGATCGGATTTGCTGGTCGATCGCTTGTGTCGTTCATGTAACGACTGGATATCATCGGAAGTATCGACGTAGCAAATGGTTCTGAACATCAGTTTGATCGTAGACAGTCAAGTTGATCCAAGAACAAAGATCCTAGTATGAGAAGAGGAAGCAAATGAGCATCAATCGAGTTGTTATAAGTGGAAATCTGACTCGCGACCCCGAGGTGCGTACGACTCAATCGGGCATGCCTGTTATGTCGATCGGCGTCGCTGTGAATGATCGTAGGCGTAACTCACAGACCGGCGAGTGGGAAGACCACGCCAATTACATCGATTGCACAATGTTTGGCAACCGTGCGCAGAACGTGTCCCAGTATCTTTCCAAAGGCAGCAAAGTTACCCTTGAAGGCAAGCTTCGCTGGAGCCAATGGGAGCGCGACGGACAGAAGCGCAGCAAGATCGAGGTCATCATCGATGACATCGACTTTGGCGGTCGTGGCGGCGGTCAGTCCCAGAACGGCAATCAGATGCAGGGCAACTCATATGGTGATGCTTCTGCATACAGCGCACCGCAGACTCCGGTCGTTGACACCACTTCCTCCGTGTACGACGAAGACATCCCATTCTAAGAAAGAACGAGGTTATTATGGCCGATTATACAAAGCAGCCCCGTCGCAAGCAGTGCCAATTCTGCAAAGACGGCGTTGAGTTTGTCGACTACAAAGACACTCAAATGCTGCGTAAGTACACCACCGATCGTGGCAAGATCAAGCCGCGTCGTGTGACCGGCGCTTGCAATCAGCATCAGCGCGATATTGCAAACGCAATCAAAAGAGCCCGCACTATGGCTCTCATCCCGTACTCGGTTCCGGCCGTCAGTGGCCGTGGCGATCGTCGCCGCAACCGCTAGGGAGGTGCACCATGAAGGTTATCTTGCTTAAAGAGCTAAGGGGTCGTGGCGGCGAAGGCGACATCATTGAGGTCAGCCGCGGTTTCGCCAACAACTACCTGCTTACACAGGGATATGCGGTTCAGGCAACTCCCGGCAACTTGAAGCAGCTCGAGCAGCGCAAGCGCAACATCGAGAAGCGCGAAGAGGTTCGTATCGCTGATGCGAACGCTTTGGTCGAGAAGCTCAATGGCGCAACCGTTAAGGTCGACGCTCAGGTCGGCGAAGAGGGCCAGCTGTTTGGCTCCGTTACCGCTCCGATGATCGCTGACGCGATCAAGGACGCGCTTGATGTTGAGGTCGATCGTCGTCGCATCGAGCTTGGCAAGCCGATCAAGCAGGTCGGCGCCTATCCGGTAGACATCAACGTTTATCGCACCATCAAGGCAACCGTGAATGTTGTCATCGAGGGCGACGACGTTGCTGAGGCAGAGGCTGCTGCAGATGCTGCGGGCGAAGCGGTTGCTGACGCTATCGAGGCAGAGGTTGAAGCTGTTGCCGCTGAGGTTGTAGCCGCCGATGTTGCCGAGCAGGTTGAAGAGGCTCTTGAGACAGAATCGGAATAAGATCTAGGATCGTATTCCGGCTCATGTCTTGATGCTACGGTTCCGACAGGTGTCTGTTTTCGCTCTTTGCTTTGACCACATCGTGGCACGAACGCCACTCAGGTCGAAGATGGTGCGATTGTAGGCACCAGTCGGAACTTCGTTTTTTGCGGCCAGCGGTCTCATCTTTATTTATATGTTGGAGAATGAACTGTAATTTAGTTTTTAATCTATGATGCTTTGTAGAGATCATGAGTAAATTCTAGATTACAGAAATTGGTCGAGGGGGATACTGTGAGCGCAGAGAACAATACAGACAATCGCCCGGCGGCTGACCGCAATCAGCTCCCGAATGATATTGAGGCTGAACAGGCCGTTATTGCTACATGCATGCTCAATTCCGATGCATGTGATGAGATTCTGATTTCGCTGAAGCCGGGGAATTTCTATCGTCCGGCTCACAGGATCATCTTTGAGTCCATCTACGAGATGTCGACCCAAGGTCTTACTCCGGATGTGATCTCTCTTGCTGACAAGTTGCAAGCAAAAGGCCAGCTTGAGGCCGCCGGAGATAGAACCTATCTTGCCGACCTGAATACCAACACCTTCGCGTTGACCAACTGGCAGCGCCATGTGGAGATCGTGAAACGCACCTCCATCCAGCGCGAACTGATCAAAGCCGCTGCCGAGATCAACGCGCTTGCATACGACGCTCCCGAAGATCTGAACGAGGTCGTCGACCAGGCCGAGCATACCCTTTTCAAGGTAACGGAAAAACGCGTTTCGTCTTCATTCGAGAAAATGGACAAGCTCGTCAACGACGCTTTCGATGAGCTGGCGAAGTTGGCATCTCGAGGAGGCAACATCGTCGGCGTGCCCAGCGGATTCACCGATGTGGATGACCTTTTTCACGGATTTCGCGGCGGCGACCTTGTGATTTTGGCCGCCCGACCCGGCGTCGGAAAGACGGCATTTGCTCTGAACTTGGCGGTGAACGCGGCTAAATCCGGAACAGCCGTTGCATTCTTCTCGTTGGAAATGGGATCGAATCAGCTGGTCCAGCGTATTCTTTGTTCCGAGGCGCGCGTCAGCTTGAGCAAGATTCGTGCAGGCAAGATCGCGGAAAGCGATTGGAGCGTCATCGCGGATGCGTCCAACAGGCTTACTAGTATAGAGATGTATATCGACGACACGCCCGGTCTTTCCATCATGGAGGCACGTGCGAAAGCGCGCCGCGAGCTGCGCCACGTTGTCGGTTCGGGCAAGAATGGCTTCATCATCGTTGACTATCTGCAGCTCATGCAGCCGCCTTACAACCGCCGTGATGGCAATCGTGCAGTCGAGGTCGGCGAGATCTCGCGCGGGCTTAAGATCCTCGCGAAGGAAATGGACATGCCGGTGCTTGCGCTTTCTCAGCTTTCGCGTGCTGTGGAGATGAGAGGCGGCAAGAAGCGCCCTCAGCTGTCGGACCTTCGCGAATCCGGATCGATCGAGCAGGACGCGGATATCGTAATGTTCATCGATCGATCGATGGATGAGGTAGAGGGTGAGAGCGCAGATAGGCCGGATTATCGCACGGCTGAGCTGATCGTGGCGAAGCATCGCAACGGACCGACCAGAGACATCACGCTTTCATTCGATCCGGAATATACCAAGTTTGGAAATTTCATCGACGATTCGTATCTGGGTGGTTATTAATAGATGAGCGATGCAACAGGCAGCATGAAACAAACGGACGGCGCTTCCGCCACCAACGCAGGTGGCGCCTCCGCCTCCGTCTCCAGCACGGGCAACGCCCCCAACGCGGACGGCACTTTAGAGGAGAAGATCCGCCTGACCACTATGGCGCAACTGAACCCGGCGCTTAGCGCGAACCGGCAGGCGCTTCCGGATCCGACCGTGCATACAGCAGGTGCGCTTCCGGAAAACTCCGCGGTGAAGCCTGTTGAGGAGCGGATCATCAAAGAGGTCACCAAGCGTTTGGCGGAACAAAGTCACATCAGAGTACATTATTACGTGAAGATAGTGGTTTCGGTGTTCTTATGCGCGCTGCTGCTCGCCTTTGGGATCCCCGTGTTTATGGCCTCGCGCATGACGGGGAGTCTGTCCTATACGGCGCTTGGTGCGGTGCTTATAGGCTTCGGGCTGATATTGGCCATTTCTGTGGTGGTTCTTCTGTTCAAGCCGCCCTTCAACACCCCAAAGGCTTAGGACTCCCTCGCGGCTTCATCTATTTCGACGGAGATTTAAGCCTCCATTTCATACCGATGCTCAAATTCCACGAATGCGTGCGCAATTCAACCCGCATTCCTCTAGAATAGGAAAGTAAACACATGACCGACCGAAAGGATGCATCGCATGCCATCAACAGTGCTCGTCGGATGCCAATGGGGTGATGAAGGCAAGGGGAAGATCACCGACCTCATCGCCAAGAAGTTCGACTACGTTGTCCGCTATCAGGGGGGCAATAACGCAGGTCACACCGTGATTCACGGTGATACCAAATTGGCTTTGCATCTCATGCCGTCCGGAGTCATGTACGACGATGCGGTGCCGGTGATCGGCAACGGCGTGGTCGTCGATCCGGGCGTTTTTGTCAAAGAGAAGGCACTTCTCGAGTCCGAGGGAATCTCGGTCAAGAATCTCAAGATCTCTTGCAACGCGCATGTCATCATGCCGTATCACAAAGTGCTTGATGGTGCCGAGGAAAAGCGTCTTGGCGAGAATCAGATCGGAACCACAAAGCGTGGCATCGGCCCGTGCTATCAGGACAAAGCGGCACGTCGCGGCATTCGCGTGCAAGACCTTCTTGACGAGAAGATATTCCGCCTGAAGGTGGAAACCGCGCTGCAGCAGAAAAATCCCCTGCTACAGAAGGTGTACGGCCTGCAAACGTTTACGGTCGAGGAGATCTGCGACGAGTATCTGCCGTACGCGCGCATCATGAAACCGTATATGGCTGAGACCTCCATACTTTTGAACGAGGCGCTTTCCAACGGGAAGAACGTCCTGTTCGAGGGCGCGCAGGGTACTATGCTCGATATTGACCATGGAACATATCCTTACGTGACGTCCTCTAGCTGCTGCGCCGGCGGCGCCTGCATCGGATCGGGTGTCGGTCCAAAGGCGATCGATCGCGCGCTTGGAATCTGCAAGGCCTACGTTACGCGCGTTGGCGGCGGTCCGTTCCCGACAGAGCTTAAGTTCCCGGAGGAAGGCGGCACCGGCCAAGATGCGCTTGATGGCGAGCTGCTCTGCGATGTCGGGCACGAGTACGGCGTTACCACCGGGCGCAAGCGTCGCTGCGGATGGTTCGACGCGGTGGTCGCAAGATATGCGGCATCAGTGAACGGCCTCACCGATATTGCGCTTACCAAGCTCGACGTGCTTTCCGCGTTCGACACGATTAAGGTTTGCGTCGCATACGAATACGAAGGCGAGCGCTACGAGCATTTTCCGCAGCAGCAGTCGGTGCTTTTCCACGCGAAGCCCATCTACGAGGAGCTTCCCGGTTGGAAGGGCGAAGACATCTCTGGTTGTCGAAAGTATGAGGAGCTTCCGGCCAACACACGTGCGTATGTCGAGTATCTCGAAGAGGTAACGGGCGTGCCGATGAGCATCATCTCCGTCGGCGCTGATCGCGATGCCACTATCTTCAGGTCCGGCGACTGGGGCGAATAAAAAACACGGTTGAGGGGCGGCACCAAGATGGGGCCGTCCCTTTTATCATTCACCATCGAAGATACCAAGGAGACAAGATGAACATTCTCGTTTTGGGCAGCGGCGGAAGAGAGCACGCAATAACATGGGCGCTTGCGAAGTCGCCGAGGACCGAGAGTCTGTATGTTGCGCCGGGTAACGGTGGAACTGAGGGGATTGCGCTTGCTAACGGCGGTGCATCTGAGAACGTGAAGGTCGATCAGATGGATGCGCAGGCGGTTCTCGATTTCGTAAAGGAAAGAGAGATCGATCTTGTGGTGATCGGCCCCGAGGCGCCGCTAGTTGCAGGCGTGGCGGATGTTCTTCGCGATGCAGGTGTTCTGGTTTATGGTCCGAACGCTGCAGAGGCCCAGCTCGAAGGCTCGAAGGCGTACGCAAAGCGCTTCATGGATCGCAACAACATTCCTACAGCTGCTTACGCCGATTTTACGGAGGAGGCGCCGGCTATCGCTTATGTGGAGGAGCAAGGCGCGCCGATCGTAATCAAGGCTGACGGTTTGGCCGCGGGCAAGGGCGTTGTTGTGGCTGAAACTCTTGAGGATGCGAAAGATGCAGTTCACGCGTGTTTTGACGGCGCGTTTGGCGAGGCGGGATCATCGGTGGTCATCGAGGAATGCATGCGAGGCCCCGAGTGCTCGATGCTTTCGTTCGTTACGGGCAGCAAGAGCTTCCCGATGGCGCCTTCACAGGATCACAAGCGCGCATACGATGGGGATACCGGCCCGAACACAGGCGGCATGGGTGTGTATTCTCCGGTGCCGATCGTCACGGATGACGAGATGGCGACGATGGTTGAGATCATGGATCGTGCAGCGGCGGCCATTCCGGATTACAAGGGTACGCTATATGGCGGATTCATGCTGACGCCGGCTGGTCCGAAGATCGTCGAGTTCAACGTTCGTTTCGGCGATCCGGAGACGCAGGTTGTGCTTCCGAGGCTCGACACCGATTTGGTGGACGTTATGGAAGCGGTCGCTAAGGGCGATGCAGATGCGATCGATCTTGACTGGTTGGATTCGTGGGCTGTTTGCGTGGTGTTGGCCAGCGACGGGTACCCGGGAGATTACGAGAAGGGCAAGATCATCCGCGGCGTGGAAGATGCTGAGGCGCTTGAGGGCGTTACGGTGTTCCATGCAGGCACGACTCACAATACCGAGGGTGAGCTTGTGACATCAGGCGGTCGTGTTTTGAATGTCGTTGCGCTTGGCGATACGTTTGAGGCTGCGCGCGACAAGGCGTATGAAGCGTGCGATCTTATCGAGTTTGATGGAAAGCAGCTTCGCCACGACATCGGCTTGAAGGCGCTGCTCGGTCGGGATTCTTGGAAGTAGGCGCATCAGGCATGTTATCTGAAAGGCTTTTGACGCTCGCGGTCGAGCAATGCACGAAACAATATCTGAAGCTTTCGCCATGTGAAGAAAAGCGCATGCCGAAGCCTGAACCGGGCAAAAACTACATGCTCTATATGCATGTGCCGTTCTGCGAGAGGCTTTGTCCGTATTGTTCGTTCAACAGATTCCCGTTTTCAGAGGATCGCGCAAAGCCGTACTTCGCGAACATGCGAAAAGAAATGAAGATGCTTCACGAGCTCGGTTATGACTTCGACAGTGTCTACATCGGCGGCGGTACGCCGACCATCATGCTGGACGAATTGTGTGAGACGATTGATCAGGCGCGCGATCTGTTCTCGATCAAGGAAGTGTCTTCTGAGACGAATCCGAATCACTTGATCCCTAGCTATCTTGAGAAGCTTGAGGGTCGGGTGCAGCGTTTGAGCGTTGGCGTTCAGAGTTTTGACAACGACCTACTCAAGCAGATGGATCGTTTTGAAAAGTACGGTTCAGGCGAAGAGATTATGGAGCGCATCCGCGAGGCGAGCCCGTATTTCGTGTCGATGAATGCGGACATGATCTTTAACTTTCCCGCTCAAACGGAGGACAACCTAATTTCAGACATTGAGCGCGTGATCGAATCAGGCGCGAGCCAAACGACGTTTTATCCGCTGATGGCGTCGCCGAGTGTTCAGAAGTCGCTCGCGCAGACGGTTGGCAAGGTGGATTATTCGCGTGAAAGGCGCTTCTACGAGATCATCTGCGAGCTGCTGGTCGATACGGGAGCGTTTGAGCTCGGTAGCGCCTGGACATTCAACCGCCGAGAAACAGCTGCGGTGCCACTTAGCACATCATCTTTGCCTTCCGACCCTTCCTTACGCAGCGAAGCACGCGATGGCTGGCTTTCGGGAAAATCTGGATCATCGAGTAATTCCGCGCAAGTTTTGCGGAGCGGCTCCGATGCCATGATCGACGAATACGTGGTGAACTACGAGGAGTATCCGGCAATCGGATCCGGCGGCATTACGTATCTGGGCTCGAATCTATATGTGAATACGTTCTCGGTTCGTGATTATAATGCGGCGATCGAGAGCGGGTCGATGTCGATGATGGGCAAAACGCAGTTCAGCTTGACCGATCGCATGCGTTATCGATTCATGATGCAGCTTTTCGGGCTGCGTCTGGACAAGCGCGAGTTCAAGCGTGATTTTGGCGTGAGCGTGGAGCGCGGTCTTCCGCTCGAGATGGCGTTCATGCGCACATTCGGGGCGTTCGACATCGACAATGATGAAGAGCTGACGTTGACCCCGAAGGGTCGATACCTTGTGGTCGTCATGATGAGACAGTTCTTCATTGGCGTGAACAATCTTCGCGATCAGGCGCGTGCGGCCTTGAGCGGAGAAGAGCGGGAACTGCTGTTTTCCGCCGGCTGTAAGTAATTTGCGGAACGACTTGATGCTCTCAATTATTCCGGCTGCATTGTTTTTGGTGATGCTGGTCGCAATCGCGGTGGTCGATCTGCGCAGGCGCAAGATCTATAACTGGGAGATAGGCGTTCTTGTGGTGATCTGGCTTGTTTGGGCCACTTTCGTCATCGTGCCGGAGGTTTCGCAAGGCGCAGGGTTTATAGGTGCAGCGAGCGTGCCGTTTCCCATTACAGGCGTGAGCATGGTCGAGTCGTTGATGGCTGCGCTTTTGTTTGGCGGCGGGAGCTTGATGCTGACGCTCGTGTTCGAGTTTTTGAGCGGGCGCTTCGCTTTCGGCGGCGGGGATATCAAGTTGCTATTCGCTTGCGGTCTGTTCCTTGGTATCGAAGGTGAGGCGATCGCGCTTTTGATCGCGTGTGCGACCTGTGCCTTGTGCGGAGTTGTTGTTTCGCGGATGAGAAGGCAACCGGCAAAGGACGATTCAGGAGGCGAGCAGGCCAAAGTTTCGTCTGCGGTCAAAGGCGGCGGCGCATCGTTGTCGATATCGCTTCCTTTCGGCCCTTTCATTTCGATCGGCTGCATTGTCTCTTTGATGTTGCTGCTTTTCTGAGATCGCGCGATTGGTGCATTAGGGTATCGTGCCCGGTTGGGTTGGTGGGCGCATGGCCGGTTGGGCGTGCGATCGGTTGAGCATGCGGCCAGCTTTATCGGTTTTGTCGCGAGGCTTCCGAATGCATTGGGAGCAAGGCCTACTGAAATGGAACCAATTAGGTACGAAATGGAGTGGAGAGCTGATCTCTGCTTCATTTTCCATTTTCGAGTTTTCGAAATCATTACAGGGCATTTTCAAAACGCTGATAGCAGGGCGCTCAACCGAATGCGACTCTGAGAACTCGCTACTATCTTTTCACTCACGTTGAGACTTTATAGCGCACGCTATATAACTCGGAAAGTTTCAACTATGAAAGGAGACAGAAATGGTAACAAAAGAGAAAGCCGGCAAAGACCTTGATGGTGTAAAGTCCGAGCTCAAACAGACCGGCAAGAATGCTGGCGAAGCTGCCTCTGACGCTGCAAAAGCTGCAAAAGATAAAGGCGGAGACGTGCTAGAGGCTGCCAAAGAAAAGGGCGGCGATGCGCTCGAGGCCGCAAAAGAGAAGGGTGGCGAGATCCTTGAGTCTGCCAAGAAGCTCGGTGATGAGGCCGGTAAGAAGGCGGGTACTGTGATGGAGGCCATCAAGAATAAAGCGGAAGAGGTTACCGGTAAGGACCTCGATCATGATGGCAAGGTCGGCAAGTAAATCACGCGGTAATACCGTCTGAGCGTTTACCTTAAAGAAAATGCTTGCATGAATAACGAAGCCCCGCTAGAATAAACACTTGCTTCGTTGATTTTATACGATGCATTTCTGGTCGGGTAGCTCAGTTGGTAGAGCAGCGGACTGAAAATCCGCGTGCCGAGGGTTCAAGTCCCCCTCCGACCACCATATTCAATCAAAGGCTCCCGAAAGGGAGCCTTTGTGTTGGTTTTAGCCGTGTGGGAGGGGGGCTTGAACCCTGAGAAGGCGCGAGCGTTAAGAAAACGCACCAGTGGTGCGTTTTTAGCGAGTGCGCAAGCGTGCGAATGCACGCGCAGCGTATGTGGATTTGCGAAGCAAATACGCGTCAAGTCCCCCTCCGACCACCACGATTGTTGAAAGACCCCCAGTTCAGGGGGTCTTTTTCTTTTCCGATTTTGATGAAGTGTCTAGAAATGGTCTAGGACTGGTCTGGATGATGGCATATTCGTCTACCTTTTCAAGTGAATCACAGCCCTTACATCCCTTTTCGTATTTGACGTTTACCCTTGACGCTTCGCGTCAGCGGTCAACTCCTTCATGCATTTATATATATGCTTCCTTACGGAAGCTATTAACAGTTTGTGTTCAGAGCAAATCGAAAAGGGATGCTACGGGCTTGATCTCATTGCCAGTTCACAGATAAAAATGATTGCCGAGATACTTCGCTGCTTTACGTCCGCTTACATCTCTCCGCTTTGGCTTCAAACTTCAAAATCTGTGATGGCTTATATCACAGATTTTTCGTTCTGCAGAATCAGCGGAGTAGATGCAAGCGGACGCGCACAACAA
>CAJUSF010000034.1 GCA_910588945.1 uncultured Eggerthellaceae bacterium
CCACGATGACATCTACACACGCACTGGGATTTGCCTGCAAGCATGCCGATGTCATCTTCTCTAAAAGCTTTCCTTCATTTGTTGATCCTGATGTCACCATCATTCGCTTGACATCTCCGTATTCGCGAAGACCATCTCTGCGGAACTGATTCCTCAATGGAGCATATGATGGATCAATGCATAGCTGCGTATCTTTCCCTTCATATGCAAGCTCATAATCCGTTAAGCTTATTCCAAGAGAATAGTTCACAACGCAATCAACCGAGCGGCATACAGGACGAATCTGATCCTCAAGCTCGTAAGTATACAGATCATCAATCCAAACGACACGGGACGAACTCGCAAGCTCACCGCGCAAGGACTCAAAGAACGTATCAGTCACCGCATAGGAGTCCACCAACACAGAAGATGCGCCGATGCTTTTGCAGAATCTGCCTAAGCTTTTGCCATCTTTTTCGCCAAAAGAAACACTGCTTCCACCAAGCACAACACAATCACGTGCAAGAGCATGAAGCGCATCTGCTGATTCCTTTTGAGATACAGCAAAGATGGCCTCGCCTCCGCATCTCTCAACTGCTTCCGCGATCGCTATGCATCTCATCACATGACCAGAACCTACCTGCTCATTTGCATCTGCCCTTATCACCAGATCGGGATGCAAGCTCTCAATTCCCTGCTGACTCAATATAGCCACTTAGCTCCTACTGTTCTTAACATGAACTCAACTGCTGATGGTCAATCAATGATCATGCTCTTCTCGTTCTCGGACACGCAGCAAGCTCTTTCTGCGGAAATAGCTGACTGATCTTTTCTGAAGTCGATGATCAACCCTATACAGGCAAGAAGCATGATGAATATGAAAGGGAAAGCCGCTGCTATCGAAAAGGTCTGAAGAGCTTTTATCCCACCAGCCACCAACAAGGCGATTGCGATCAAAGCCTGCACGATGCCCCACACAACCTTCAACCAGGAAACGGGAGATTTCTCCCCATCTGACGACATGACGCTGAGGACGTATGTGGCCGAATCAGCGGAAGTGATAAAGAAGATAATAACGATGAGCATTACGAACAGAGAGAGCATCGTGCCCAAGGCATTCGAATCCAAAACAGCAAAGAGCGCATTCTCTGGAACGTTCACCAACTCCTGAAGCAACTCCAGAGGGACCGCCTCAGCAAATGTGAGACCCATGCCTCCCATTACAGCAAACCACGCCATCGATAGCAATGCCGGGACGACCACCACCCCAAAGACGAACTCCCTAACCGTCCTTCCACGCGATATGCGTGCAATGAACATCCCCACGAACGGAGCCCATGCAATCCACCAAGCCCAGTAGAACACTCTCCAAGATATTAGCCAACCATTATCACCAAATGGAAATGCATCCAAGCTAGACTTCAAAAAGCCTTGCACATAGTTTCCCAATGATGTGACAAATAGATTCAGATCGAAGAGCGTGGGGCCGACGATGAAGCAGATCAATGCAAATACCAGCGCTGCAATAGCATTGATGCTGGATAAGCGTTTCACGCCTTTATCCACGCCTGATACAGCGCTCATTGAATAGATCAAGCACATTATGGCGATGACGATGAGCCATGTAGTGGTATTGCTGGGAATCCCAAACAGGTGCTCCATTCCGGCAGAGATCTGCAAGCACCCCAGCCCAAGAGATGTGGTCACACCTGCAACCGTCACGATCGCTGCAAAGATATCAACCGTTTTCCGCAGAATGCTATTCTCAGACTTCCCGATCACGGGAATGAGTATGCTGCTAACAAGAAATGGACGATCTCTTCGAAAGTGAGCATACGCTAGACCAAGCCCCACGATGGCATAAGCACCCCAAGGCTGGAACCCCCAGTGCATGAAACATGATGTCATCGCAAACTCTGCTGATGCAGCTGATGCGGGCTCTATCCCTTCGGTCGGATTCACATAATGGGAAATCGGTTCTGCAACACCCCAAAATACGAGGCCTATGCCCATGCCTGCACAGAAGAGCATAGCGAGCCAGCTTGCCGTACTATACTCCGGTCGCGAGTCATCTGGCCCCAGCTTGATCCTTCCATATTTGCTGATTCCGATCACAACGGCAAAGATGACGAACAGGAACATCGCCAACAGATACAGCCACCCAAAATCGATCTCTAGAAATGAAAGCAGGCTATTCGATATAGACTGGAAGGTCTCTCCACCAAAAACCGCGGCAAAGACGAGTAGGAGAATAATGCTAAAAGACACTGCAAAGACAACGCTGGGTCTTCGAGTCCTCCCTTGCTTTTGCTCTTTCATGACCAGCATCCTTCCAGGAGATGACTACACTATGCCCCAATTTGACGTATCCCGTCACCTAACATCACGCAGGAGCATGAAGGCTTCAGCGTAAGAGCACCCTATATTGGAACCTCTATAAGCCCCAAGGGCTCTAAGCGCTTCAGGGCTACGTGGATGGGGAAATACGGCACTCTCGCTTCGATATTTCTCCATCCCCTCGATCTTGGATTCCAAAGTATTCGTTACATCAAAATAGACGTTCGGACAGAAGGGAGAGCTGTAAACATAATTCCATTCGGTGGATGACGGTGTTTCGAAAGCATAGATGCTGCGCACACCTGAGTCGCCAACAGGCCTACAAGCCGTCAAGACAGCGCGACAAGCGATCTGATGGTCTATATTCAAATCCCCTGCATGGTGGGTGAATATGGCAGTGGGCTTATATCTATTGACGTATAAGCTGACCTTTTTGATGACGTCTAGCAGGTCAAGTTGATCCATGCGATTGTCTGGCAGTCCACAAAAGTCCACACTTCGATATCCGACCACCTCAGACGCCTCGAGCGCATCATGCCGAAGAGCCTCTAGCTCACATGGGTCGGCTTCTTCTCGATGATCAGAACGCGATGTTATGCCTTCAGCCAAGATCAACGCTCGTGCTGTCGCACCCTCGTTCACTAGCCTACGAACCGTTGCTCCAACCCCCAGAAGCTCATCATCGGGATGCGCTGCTACGACAAGCAAGCTCCCTAAGCTATCATCCACCATTAACTCAGCCTTTCCCAATTTCTCACCATCTCCCGAAACGGTTCGGGATCCTCGTCATCCTGATAGAACAGACAATCAGCATTCCTGAAATCCGACAACCAATCTGCCAAGTCTGTATCGCCCTCGATCACGCGTTTCTTGTGGTCAATAGGCTCCACCATGGCAACGAATCCTTCAGGGATGGGCTTGATCCACTCTTCGCATACTTCGCCAGTGAGCATTGCCTTAACCCATAGATAAGGCAGCGGCATCCCAAGCTGCGTGATGCAGTAATTCCATGTTGAATTCCTGAAATTCACCTCACTGAAATACAACGTATCATCGGAATCGACAAGGAATTCGATGCTGTATATCCCCTCGAAGCCGATCTCTTCCAACATGCCGGCCAACCCTTCAGTAGTGACTTCATCCAAAAAATATGGATGTATGG
>CAJUSF010000035.1 GCA_910588945.1 uncultured Eggerthellaceae bacterium
CGATAATCGCCGAAGTGGTCAGGGCTGTTGCAAACGTGCGCACACGTCAGGGAAAGCCCATTAACCATGATCGCGCTAAGAAGCTGTTGTTGCGTCCGCAAAATGGCGGCACGTTTAGCTACGCCGGGCACGTAGTTGAAGGTGGAATGCCCGCGCTCTGGTCGAAAGCTGAACAAGATATGCTAATAAGCATCTTAGGGAATCCGCGCCCGCGCCGCCGCGTAGACCACGCCGCAGAATGGCCGCTAACCGGCAAGCTGTATTGCGCAGAGTGCGGCAACACTCTTGCCGGAACGTCTGGCACCAGCAAGAGCGGCACGGTCTATGCCTATTACAAGTGCAAGAAGTGCAAGCGAACGTTCAGGCGCGACATTTTGGAAGATGCCATAGTTGACATGACTATATGCGCCCTAGAGCGCCCCGACGTGCGCAAGCGCATTGCCGACGGCATGGCAACCTATGAAGCCACCATGGAAGATGCGCCGCTTGAAAGCGAGCGCCTACGCAAGGAAATTAAAAGGATTGATGCCGCATTTGAACGAATCTGGCAAGCCATCGAAGACGGCATAGCGCCACCGGGCGGCAAAGAACGCATTGAGGATTTGAAAGCCCGCAAAGATGCGTTGGAAACCGAATATCAGATAGCCAAGGCCAATGAAAACATTGAACCGGGCTTTTCGGAATTGATGAACTGGCTAGACAACGTAGCCGAAGAAATGAACCCGAAAGAAATCCTCACAATGTTTGTGCGGGCGGTGCAGATCGACAAAGCCGAAGTGCGGTTGTACTTCGCTTTTGACTATTACGGCGACAATTTCACGCCGCCAAAAAAAGACGAACACCAGTTGAAACGGTGTTCGTCTAATTCTCCTATGGTGGAGGCGCGGAGGATCGAACTCCGGTCCATACTGAATCCTCGATAAGGCGCTACAGGCTTAGTCTGCGCTCAAATTCTAAGATAGGCTCGGTCCGAAGACTGACGTTGCGGATCTCGAGTCGGTTCGATCTTTTTCACGCTCATACCGACTACGTAGCGTGAAGCATTCCCCTAAGATGACGTCGCCCTTGAATCGGGGAAATTCCAAGTTTGACGGATGGCTAGCTAATTAAGCAGCCATGGCGAGCGCCGGAGCGCTCTGAGTGTTGTTTTTGCCAATTAAATTTAGCAGTACCCCTGTTTAACGTGGAGAGGAGACCACGACCTGCTCCTCATGTCAGACCCACCATGTCGAAACCAGTCGCCCCCTGGTGGTCAATCAATCTTACATCGAATAGGTTCTTTGTCAAGAAAGATCAAGCTATCAGCGCTTCTTCTTCAGAAAGCTCATCTCTTCGGCGATGTCGTCGAACGCGCCCTTCAACTCGGCGGCAAGTTCGACACCATCTTTATAGATAGCGTTCACATCAGCTGTCGCCTCCGCAACGCCCTCACGCGTAATCCCAAGATCGAACTCTTCCCCATCGGATGCGCGAACGACCTTCGTTTCCTCTTCAGAGATGACCTCATAGTCATCCATGTCGACGTAGTAGTATTCTTGTTCGTTGCCGTCCTCATCTAAGAGCACGAATCCGATTTCGTTGTCATCCTCATCCACAAGATACGCATGGATATCGCCCTCTTCGATCTCCATCTCAATGAGCTCTTCCTCAAGATCATGCGAATCTTCGATATGATAACCCTCCGAATTAAGAACGTCAGCCGCCTCGCTGCGCTGCTCGCTCTCTAAGACCTCATCAGGATCATATCCGTCATAGTCAGCCTCGTCATCTGTGATGAAACTGTCAAAAGCGTGACCCTGATCGCTCTCAAGGGCATCTTCGCCTAAGAGTTCGTCCATGTCATCCTCAACATCCTGGATCTCTGTAGCCTCATCAATCTGCTCGGCCTCTGTCTCAGGACTATCTTCGATGGTTTCTAGTTGCTTATCGATGTCCATGGCATCCCCCAAACATCACTTTGTCGGTCATATGGCGACTCATCGCCTGATAACAAGCTAACACTCGTTTTGATCATAGAGCAATAACGTTTTCCAACTGTATACAGAAGGCTACCTGCGCTCCTTCAGCGTGCGAGCGATCTCGCGCTGAACATCGCGCTCTTTCATGGAGTTGCGCTTGTCATAGAGCTTTTTACCGCGTGCGAGCGCTATCTCAACCTTAACGAGATTGCGATCGTTGAAATATATCTTCAACGGTACGATCGACAATCCCTTCTCCTGCGTTTTCTCGGCAAGATATCGTATCTGCTTCTTGTGCAGAAGCAATCTGCGCTTTCTATCCGGATCCACATTGGCGATATTGCCGTTCGTAAACGGAGCGATATGCAGATTGTTCAGCCAAGCCTGGCCATCGCGGATGAGTGCGAATGTGTCGGTTAGTTGGCAGTTGTTATCACGCAGAGAACGGACCTCGGTACCGGTGAGTTCAATGCCGGCTTCGAATGTCTCCAATATCTCGTAGTCGTGAAACGCCTTTCTGTTCTTAGCGATCGTGCGTTCGTTCTTCTCGTGTTTTGACATGATCCGATGCCCTTGTGATTATCTGGTCGAATCGACATTCGGATCAGTTGATATCATCGGCAGTATGTTGAATTCCGGCGTATCATCGAAGATATCCTGCTCGATGATACCTGCAGATGCTGGAATGGCTTGCGCGATGGACTCTGTCGTATACGGCTGCTCAAAGGGGGCACCTGCCGGTTGCGGCGTGAGCGTACGCGGGATGATAGAACTGTCGCCCTCTATCTTTGAGAAGCTCGATCTGTAATTCGAAAACGCTCCGAGCGCGGAATCTGAGGAGCTTTGAGAGCTGCCCTGCTCTAAGATGGCATCCCTATCCGATACGTCATTTGAAGCACTTGGCTCGCTCGCGTCTTCGAGATCATCACCTTTAGCGCTTGAAGATGCAACATCATCGGCTGTGATCGCCGCAAGCTTATTCGAAAGCGCCTTTACCTTACGTTTCAACTCTTTGATCTGATCGCTGTCCGAGCTGCGCGATACATTCACCTTATCCGCATCTGGATGCTCGAGCATCTCAGTGATGCCGGGGATGAACGTCGAGTCATCTTGCAGATCCATGACGAATCTGGTTATAAGCTTGATGGCGCCTTCCAAGTCGCGAAGGTCGATGATCTCAGATGGTGTATGCATATATCGAAGCGGAATGGAGATAAGGCCTGTGGGTATACCGCCTTGTGCGATCTGGATAGATCGCGCGTCTGTGCCTGTAACGCTTGGCTCGGCCTCTAGCTGATAATCGATCCCTTCTGCCTCTGCTGCGGCCACAAGACGATCGAACACCAGCGGATTGATGTTCGGACCCCTAGCGATTACCGGACCGCATCCGCATACGATGTTTCCGTATTTCGTCTTGTCAATACCGGGATAGTCGGTCGCATGCGTAACGTCAAACGCGATAGCAACGTCAGGGTTAAGCGAGTGTGCGCTAGTGATGGCTCCACGGGTTCCGATCTCTTCTTGAACAGTAATGGCCGCTACAAAGGTTGCCCGCGCCCTTCCCTGCTCGGATAGGCGCTCCATTACGCGACAGGCTACATATACGCCGCATTTGTCATCGAAAGATTTGGATACGGCCATATTGTTGCCGATACGCTCGAAATTGGTACCAAAGGTTATAGGATCGCCTATACGCACCGCGCGCTTGACCTTATCAGCTGGAAGGCCTAGATCGATAACGAGCTTATCAAGCGGAGTTACGCTTTTACGCTCATCGGCTTCAATGAGATGGATCGGCTTTCTGCCTACAACGCCGCGCAATATGCCGTCTTTCGTGTGTACATCAACGCGCATTCCGGGAAGCACTGCTGCATCCACACCACCCAAAGATGACACATAGCAATATCCCTCATCGGATATATATGTGACCATGAGGCCGACCTCGTCCATATGCGCGCTTAACATGAATGTCAGGGCGCCGTTTTTAGAAAATCCCATCTCTTCGAGATCGCTTGAGCTGGGATAGGTCATATTGCCGTAACTCGCGCCGTAAGTGCTCACGTATTCGTAATCTTCGCCGAAATTGGTAGCCTCCGCTTGGCGCTGAAGAATATCGGCTTGGATCTTTTCATCGGCAAGTTCAGTGGTTCCTTTTAAGATGGCGTGCACCGAGCCCATGGTGTCGGTTTGTATCTCATCAACAACGCTTGAGAGCTGTTGCCTGATAAGCTCGGCGACATCTTCCTCGAATCCGGTCGGAGAAGCTGTCTCGACCAGCTGTTTCAAGAACTTTACTTGTTTCTTTTTCATGTTGCGTTTCCTGTTCCTCGCGGGCCTTTAAAAAACATCGCGCTCAAGGGCTATCATTTTCGAATCAAGCCAGCAAACGGGTTGCCAAAACAGCACCGCCTGCAGGTGCTCTCGATTTGTGTTACCAGTATTCGCGCTTCTTCTTCCTTTTCTTTCCGATAGGTTTTCGGAAATCCAATTCGAGCTGACCGTCTTGATCGAGCGACTTTGAGGTCTTCTTCTCGATTTTCTCAATCGACCATCCAAGCGCATCGTTTCCGAACATCTCGAGCATCCTGATGCGGGCATCATGCATATTTCCTTTTGAGCCTAACCTCGCGCTGCTATCGAACTCAAAAAGCCCCTTGGCCCTATTTGAAGAGGCGTCAGGAGATTTATAGTGAGCGATGAAGACAGACAATGTTAAAAGATCCTCTCTTATTCGGGCTGCAATAATATTAACATTCAAGTCGCTCGGTGTGCACGATGGACGTATCGTTGCTGTATCATTTGAATCGTCGGCCGCATTCTATCAGAGAGGCACATCATGGCATCACTTGAAAGGTTCAGATCGGAATTCATCGACTTCATGATCGACTCGGACGTTTTGAAATTCGGAGATTTCACGTTAAAAAGCGGAAGGAAGTCGCCGTTTTTCATGAATGCCGGCGCATATGTCACAGGAGATCAGCTTCACAAGCTGGGACTTTTTTATGCACAGGCCATCAACGAGATATACGGACTGGACTTCGATGTGGTGTTCGGACCGGCATATAAGGGCATTCCGCTTTCTGTCATAACCGCTATGGGCATAAACGAGCTCTACGGCAAAGAGGTTCGCTATTGCTCGAATCGCAAAGAGATCAAAGACCATGGAGATACAGGGATCCTTCTCGGAAGCGAACTTCATGACGGAGACAGGGTCGTCATCGTTGAAGATGTCACGACATCAGGAAAGTCCATCGATGAGACCTATCCGATCTTGAAGGCGGCTGCCGATGTTGAGATCGTAGGGCTTATGGTGTCTCTCAACCGTGAAGAGGTTGGGCGCGGCGGAGAGATCTGTGCGCTGGATGAGGTGCAAAAGACATACGGATTCCCCACTTCGGCCATCGTTTCCATGACTGATGTGGTGAATCATCTGGAATCTGATCTTGAGAAGGGCAAGGCGGACGGCAAAGCCGTTCTAACGCCTGCGATTCTTAAGGCTATCAAGGATTACTACGAGCGCTACGGTGCCAAATAGAGCGTAGCGTCTCATTTCAAGCCGCACAAAGATCTCCTTGAAAGGAAGTCGCGATTGACTTCCTTTTTCTTTACCTATAAAATCGAACAAATATTCGTTAGAACTAATGTACGGGTAAAGCTATGGAGATCACAGAAAAGCTCGAGATACTCGCCGATGCGGCCAAATATGATGTTGCATGCACTTCATCGGGTGTGCAGCGCTCGGGAGCGCAAGGCTCTCTTGGCGCTGCGGGTATCTCCGGTTGCTGCCATAGTTTCACTCCTGATGGCAGATGCGTCTCGCTGCTTAAGGTCCTCATGACCAATGTCTGTATCTACGATTGCGCATATTGCGTTAACAGGGCATCTAATACCGAAGTAGCGCGAAGCTGCTTCAAGCCACGAGAGCTTGCCGATCTCACGATCGCATTCTATAGGCGCAACTATATAGAAGGACTCTTCCTAAGCTCTGGCGTTATTGGCTCGCCCGATGCCACCACTGAACTAATGATCCAAACGCTTAGCATACTTCGAAACGAATACTCCTTCAGGGGCTACATTCACGCCAAAGCGGTTCCCGGAACATCGCGTGAACTTATCGATGAGCTAGGGCTTTTAGCAGATAGGCTATCTGTTAATCTCGAGCTTCCCTCTCAAAAGAGTCTTGAACTTCTGGCTCCGGACAAGTCGAAAAATTCCATCCTAGCCCCTATGCGGCAGATCGCCGATTCTATCGCCGACGATAAGGAATCAAGAAGCATCACCAGAAGAAGACAGACGCACTATATGTCGGCTACCAAGGCGCGTGTGGCGCACAAGGCGTTCGCTCCAGCAGGACAGTCCACGCAGATGATAATCGGCGCCACGCCTGAGAGCGATTACGATATCTTGAACCTAAGCGCATCTCTTTATAAGAATCTGTCATTGAAGCGAGTGTTTTTCAGTGCATATCTGCCTGTTGTCAGCGACTCGCGCCTTCCTAGCAACGACCATATACAGCTCGACAGAGAACACAGGCTCTATCAAGCCGACTGGTTGCTGCGCTTTTACGAGTTCGACGTTACAGAGATCATAGATGAGAGCTCGCCATTTCTCAGCACAGACATCGATCCTAAAGCCAACTGGGCGCTCAATCATCTCGACCTATTCCCTATCGAGATAAACAAAGCATCATATGAAGAGCTCATCCGCGTACCCGGCATCGGCGTGCGCGGCGCAAAGCTGATATTGCGTGCGCGTAGACATACAACGATAACGGAGGCAGAGCTTAGGAAACTAGGTGTAGCCTATAAGCGTGCACGCTATTTTGTCACGTGCAATGGAAAGTATTCGGGCTTCGGCATCGAATTCGACAAAGACTCCATCCATGCTAAGCTTGCTGCGTCTATAGATGGCGGCTCTCACGGACGACGCGCAGACAGACCCATCGAAGGACAGATGAGCTTGTTTGACTCGCTTGACGATACGCGTGCTTCCCTTAAAGGGTCGACTTCTGCCGATAAGGATCGCCTGCGTCCAAGCTTCGATGCAGTTACAAAGCCTTCAGGTGCGCTGTATGCATAGCGCTGATGAAAAAGACGTCGCCTATCTTTATGACGGGTCGCTCGAAGGATTACTAAGCGCGATATTCTGCGCTTTTGAGAACAAGGTGACCCCCAGCGATGTCGTGCGAGAATGGGAATACGTACCTAGACTTGGACAGGATCAAGTTGTTATAGCCACAGATATAAGCAAGGCCAAAAGAGTAAAGGACATGCTTTGCCGCCGATGTGGATACGAGGCATATCGATGCGTAACGAAGGTATCTCTTTCAGGAGATCTTGAGGCGGGAACCTATGCCTATAGGTATGTTCGCCACCTCGTTGACAGGATAAGGTCATCGGATTGTGCCTCTTGCAAAAGACGCAAAAGCTGCTCGAGAAAAGGCGCATCAAATAGATCGCGATGCTACACCTTCAAGAGATTTGCCGCTATGGGAGATATCACAGATCCGCTCGTCAGTCCGATCTTTTCGATCGCGCGTTCCGTCGATGCGGAATGTGAAAAGATTCGACAATTCGCACGTTTTGAGCATCTAAGCTCTGAGAGTTTTGATCTTTGGTTCTCGCGCATAAATCCGAAGCACTCCGTCGTGCCGCTTGTTATGGGTCATTTCGTGGAGAGATTCAACGTGCAGCCATTCATCATCTTTGATGAGAACCGTGATCTTGCCGGAGTTTATGACGGCAATGGGTGGTTTATGACAAGCGTCACAGAAGAGTCGATATCAAAAAACCTCGAGAGCTTGAGCGCTGAGGAGAGATTGATGCAATACGCTTGGAAGACGTTCTACGACACGCTTTCGATCGACTCGAGATACAACCCTGAGCTTCGCCGCAACTTCATGCCTAAGCGGTTTTGGAAGAATCTAACGGAGATAAAAGAAATGCCGAGGACCTCGATCGACAACACTCGCAAATGATAAAGCAAAAAGTCGGCGCACAAGGCACCGACTTTGCAATATCGGAATGGAGCCAGCGACAGGAATCGAACCCGCAACCCACTGATTACAAATCAGTTGCTCTACCGTTGAGCCACGCTGGCATAATCAAACCGCTGTCGTATTGTACGATAAGAGCGCCATATTTTGAAGTACTCATTTGAAAAAGGTTGTTTATCAAGGTTATCGACCGCTTGCGTTTGTGAGGAAATCAGGGATGAAGCTCTCCTTGCAACTTTCGCCATCCTGCCAAAAATAGTCTTCAATACCAATCGAATCGGCGTAATCAAGCACTGCTTCGTATTCTTCAGCACTAACACTTCGCCCGAGATTTGAAAATCTCTTCAGTGCTGATGAGGCCTCATCATCGTTTGCATTTGCAAGCGTTTTAAGAACAGGAGTATATTGGTTCATTATCGAATATAGAATAGAATTCCCGTATCTGGCAAACAGCGCATCAAGCACCTTCTTCGAATCATTGATCTCGCCCGGAAGCACCATGTGCCTTACGATGATGCCTTTGATCATTCGTCTATCTTTGCCAAATGTATCAAAAGTCGGTTCCCCCACGCTTTCAAGCATTGCGTCGATCGAGTTCAATGTGTGATCAAGATATCCTTTAGCACTGGAATATCTATATGCCAGATCATTTTCGGCATATTTCGCATCGCTTAGATATATATCGATTAGACCATCATTGCTTTGTATGCATGACATCTTCTCGTAGCCGCTCGTGTTCCAAACAATCGGTATTCGAAGACCTTCTCTCTTTGCAAGAGTTATAGCCTTACGGATGGTTGGAGCGAAATGTGTCGGTGTCACCAGATTGACGTTCATCGCATTTTGATCTTGAAGTGACAACATTGCATCGGCCAAGCGAACCTCATCGAAGCGCTCTCCGACAGACGATCTCGATATGAGGTGATTTTGGCAGTATATGCATCCAAGCGAGCAGCCGCTGAAGAATATCGTCCCGCTACCTGAAGAACCGCTGATAGGCGGCTCTTCCCACATGTGCAAAGAAACTCTTGCCACTTTGGGGGTATCATCCGAGCGACAAATGCCCGTGCTCCCTTGTGTGCGATCGACCCCGCACTCTCTCGGGCACAAACTGCAATGCCTGTAGGGATCGTTATGATCGGAAAGATCTATTCGGCTCATCAATTCGAAGAGTATCCAAATCCAGTAATGCCCTCGTCAAACATCTCATCATCGTACGAATCCTCGTCAAAGCCGTAAGCATGATCATGATCGCAGGCATCATCACCTGCGCCATAGAGGCTCTCCGCACGTGACCAGTCAAGTCCATATCGCTCGCATTGCTTATCATCAACGTTTCCATATACCAATGCGAGCGCCGCCGGAGACTTCTGCGAACCACCAATTACAGCCAAAAGTTCAAGGAGATGAAAAGCTGCCTCAGCCTGTGGGATTATCATCTCGTTGTCATCCGCCGTCATGATAGCAGCAGACAACTCACCCATCAGCATCTCGACGGTAAATGCCGACTCAAAACGTTCCTCCTTTATAGCCTGCAATACGAAAAACGCCTCAGGCGATGTCGCATCGAGTGTGAAATCTTTTATATCAAGACTTGAAATCGAGTGCTTTGCTCCGCTTAGCAAAGAGTAAGACTCTATCGCTGATATCATTTCAGAGGTCTTTTGCAGTGTATTAGACGCACGTGCTAACTGGGAAAGGCTCGCATTTCTCACATAGTCGATGCTTCCGTAGATCGCTTCAAGCAAAGCTTTGCAGCTATCAAGTGGCCCTTCATCACCTGAAGCGAAGCAGCTCAGATTTGCACGTTCGAAGGCATCGTCTGACACTTGGTTTTTCACCATCAAAGGCGCGGTGACCATTCCAAGATCAGATAGTGTCACAACGGCATTCATCTCGTTGGCAAGATTGGGTGTACATGCGCTAAGATCGAGCGCGCAAGAGCCCGGCTTCATCTTATCCACGATGCCATCTTCACCAAAATACAGATCTTCGAGCTCTGTCAGATTCGTGCAAAATGTAACAACAATATCAGCAAGTTCTATCTCGCCCTCACGCGTGAATCCCGCCTTGATGATCCTTTTCTCGATCGCATTGATGAGCGGAGTGTATCCTCTATAGGCAAATACAGGCATCTATTTTCCTCCCTTGACTTTTTTGGCGATCCTCTCAGCCACGGTCAGATTCTCGCGTTTGTCTTTGCCCCAGAACACGCATGCCAGCATCCCCGGTCCCACGTGCGAACCAATAACAGGACCGATCGAAGACTCGACGAACATTATGGAATCATCTATCTTTTGAAGACCCTCGCGCAAGCGCTGTAGGTCTTTTGCGCAATCGCTATCTCCAATGAACACAACGTTGCTAGCGCCTTCATGTGAAACATTCTTCTCGTAATAATCGATAAGCTGCTTGATGCCCTTCTTGCGCCCACGCGCAACGCCGATTAGCGAAAGCTTGCCGTCCACGTCGATCGTAAGAAGCGGCTTGACATCCAATGCCGCACCAGCCACAGCGACAGAGCCCGGAATACGACCGCCGCGTCTGAGCGCAGTTAGGTCCTCTACCATAAATTCGCAGTCGACGAAGTACTTCGCTTCCTCCGCCCAGTCTGCAAGCTCCTTTGCCGAAAGACCGCGCTCGAATTGTTTTATGGCCTCAAAGACAAGCAATCCTTCTGCCACAGACGCGAGTTTTGTATCGACAACGTAGAGCTCGAAGTCCGGGTAATCGACATCGATCTGTTCCTTCACGAGCATCGCCACATCGTAGCTGCCAGACAGTCCGCTCGAAAAAGACAGATAAACCGTAGGCGTACCTTCTTCGGCGGCCGTCTTGAAGACCTCCTGCAATGTTTGCATCTTCAGCTGCGAGGTCGTCGGCTCTTCGCCCTTTCGCATGGCATCATAGAATTCCGTGGCATCTTTCGTCTGGAAAAGATCGTCCTTGAAAATCCCGCCACTGAGCTCGTATGTGAAGCTGATCAGTTCAACATCAGAGGAGTTGACGATATCAGCCGGAACATCGCAACAGGAATCTATTATCAATCTGGTAGTCTTCATTTGTCCCTCTCTTTGGATCAGGTCGAATCGAGCGCAGTGTTGCGATCACGAGCGGTTCTTCATCTTATCCACAAGCTCACTGCGGCGCTGATTGAGCCCATATTCAAGTCCCACAGGGTAGGTATGCGGGTTCAGCAGGCGAAGCTGGCTCTCATCCAGATGTCCGAGATCCTCGATCGCACGCTCTCTTGCTTTCATAGTGTCTTTATCCTCATCAGTAAGCACACTCATGCCATGTCGAGCCAAGGGTTGCAAGAGGTCAACATGTTCTTTGCCTAACAGCTTCTTCTGGCGAAGCGGATCTACCGGATCGACTATTCTCAACGCGTCATCCATCGGCTCGAATACATCGAAGATCATATCGCCTGCAAGCGTGCCGTCCTCGTTATAGAACCGCCTTACATCCAAGTATCCTGGAAGCGTCAGCTTTGCTGCGGATTCCGACACTTTGAGCTTTGCAGACCACCGATCGTCTCCTTTGCGCTTCATCGCCGAAAGCTTATAAACGCCGCCCAAAGAAGGCTGATCGAACGCACACGCCAACTTTGTCCCGACTCCCCATGCGTTCACGGGGGCCCCTTCATCAAGGATGGATTTTATAGTCCGCTCGTCAAGGTCATTTGACAGCACGATGCCGACATCCTCAAGCCCAGCCTCATCGAGCATCCTTCGAGCCATCTTGGAAAGCCAAGCCAGATCGCCCGAATCTATCCTTATCCCAGCAAGGCTCTCCCCCCGCTCGGCCATCTCATGTCCTACGATGATGGCGTTTTTAACGCCTTGCTCGACATCGTATGTGTCTACGAGCAAAGTGCAATTCTTCGGAGCTATCCGCGCATATTCGCGAAAGGCCTCAAGTTCGTCATCAAATGACATCACCCATGAATGGGCGTGAGTTCCCGACACCGGAATATCGAATAGCTTTCCGGCTATAACATTGGATGTGGAACTGCATCCGCCTACAACTGCCGCCCTTGATGCCCAAATGCCACCGATACCTTGCGAGCGGCGAAGCCCGAACTCCGCCACAGGCGCACCGTCGGCAGCCTGACATACCCTTGCCGCTTTCGTAGCTATAAGAGTCTGAAAATTCACGCAGTTGAGAAGCGCTGTTTCGATCATTTGACACTGCATGATAGGCCCGCTGACGCGAACTATAGGCTCATGCGGAAAAACCACGCACCCCTCATACACCGAATCGATGTCGACATCGAGCTTAAAATCGGCTAGATAGGCCAAAAACTCATCGTTGAAGAGCTTTCCGCCCTTCGGAGCCTCAAGCTGTCCTAGGTAATCGATATCTGATTCTGTGAACGAATAGTTATCGACCATCTCTGCAAGTTGCGCCATCCCACATGCTATCGCGTATCCGCCATTGAAAGGATAGTCGCGAAAGAACATCGTGAAAACCGCATCGTCTTGACCCTTGTCGGCTTCAAGATACCCTTGAGCCATCGTGAGCTGATAAAGGTCTGTATACATCGCCCAATCCATCATTATTGAGCCGTCCCATCATCGCTCTTTTTAACCGGATGTCTTCTACGGCGGCGCCTGTTGCCACCACCTGAACCTGTGGAATCACCGGAGGTTCCTGAGGTGTTTTGCCCCTGATCTCTCTTGGGTTCAGTAGACGCCTTCGAGTTAGACTTGCGCGCGTTATCATCGGAGCGCTTCTGTGCGCCTTTGGACGAAGATGAACCTCGTCTTTTCTTGCCTGAGGATGGCTTCTTTGCCTCATCACTCGCACCAGAAAGTCCGGAGGAACGATGGCCCGGACGAAGCTTGCCGGGCTGCTTGGACTTCGAAGGGCTCTTCGAAGTTGACCTCTTCGATCCGCTGCGGCTAACAGATCCCGATGATCCGGATGTATTGGAGGCCTGCGACGCATCCTTTTCTGCTTTGGGAGCGCTCAATTTGCTGCCGCTGATCACAGTAGAACGACGACGCTTTTGTTTTCTCGGAGCCTCCTCGGCCTTCGAAGCGCCGCGCTTGTTCGAACGATCGTCTTTTTTCTGGGAACTCCTCGTCGGATGATGGATCGCCTTGGCGCTTCCAAGCTTGTCTTCTCCTGTAAAGTTCGAGGTAGAGAATATCGTCGAAGATTCGAATACCATCTCCTCTTCGCGATTGGCTATCTCCCAACCTTCTTCCGTAATAACGCTAGGTCGCTTGCCCTCTGCGGCTTCCTCGAATCCGGAAAGTTCGACCTTAACGGGCTTTTCGCCCTCGACTTGGACGGTGATAATCTCTTTTGGCACATCAAGCCCTACGACCTTGGCATTTCCCGCAGGAGTCTTTATCTTCGCGCCCATCTTCGGCGCCCTTGACTTGAAGTCGTTATACGCTTCATTCTCGTAGCGCAGACAACACATAAGCCTACCGCAAAGCCCTGATATCTTTTGCGGGTTGAGTGAGAGGTCCTGATCTTTTGCCATCCTGATCGATACAGGCTTGAACTCGCCGCCGAGGCGCTTGCAGCAGACCTCTTGCCCACAATGAGCGATGCCACCGATTATGCGTGCTTCATCGCGAACACCGATCTGATGCATGTCGATGCGCACATGGAATTGCGACGCGAGTTTGCGGACGAGCTCTCTGAAATCGATGCGTTCCTCAGCCTCGAAGTAGAATATGGCCTTATCCCCATCAAGGAGATACTCAACCGACACCGGATGCATATCCTCACTCGTCTGACGGGCAAGATCCTTGAATATCGGCATAGCCTCACGATTCAATCGCTCCATCTCGGCCGCTTTCGCCAAATCCTCGGAAGTCGCAAGGCGAAGGACCGGTTTGAGCGGACTTTTGAGTTTTTTGATCGACTCTTCATCCACCTCGATGACATCAGATGCGGCAACTCCAAGTTCTGTACCACGAACCGTTTGAACCACGACATCATCGCCTGGATGTATATCGAGGCCTTTCGGGTCAAACCAAAGCGTACGAACGTTATATGGAAGGTTAATAGGTGCTACCAGCGCCATTGAAAACCTCTCTTACTTTGAACAATGCAACATTGAAACAAATCTCAGGATTTACATTATAGTCCAGCATCTCAGCGGCCTCACCGATCGAGACAAGAGCTTGATAGGCCTTGACCTCGGATAGCCTCCCTGCAGCCATTTCAAGATCATCGACTCTATCAACGTTTACCACAAGCTCAGGCGTGCCTGAGCTCACGACGATAGCATCGCGAAGCCAAGACGACGTGATGGCTAGTGCTTGCTTAAGATAATCGGACGTCTTTTTGCTGAGCTGACGTTTGTTCTTGGCTTCGATCTGTCGGATCGCGGACTTTGCAAGAAATTCGGAATTGGAAACTATGCTTTTCTCCATTTCCTTTTGAATGTCAGTGATGGGCGTCTTGGTCTTTTCCATAACCTGTTTGGAAAGCTGCAACACATCCCAATCGCTCATAGACCATATACCGCGAAGCGATTGTAAAAGCCATGATCGAAAAGCTATACGGTCGTTGCCGCCTCGGAGGAATTCAATAGCCTTGGTGATCGAGCCTGAACACGCCTCGATTGCCTCGAGCGCAACATCGACCGTAGAGCCAGTGTTCTGCGCAACGATGCCGGCAGCCTCTGTTGGAGGGATATGGCGAAAAGGAATGACCTGACATCTTGATGCGATAGTCTCAAGCACCGAATCGCGGGTTCTTCCGAGCAGTATAAACACAACATTATCCGGCGGCTCTTCGAGCGTTTTCAAGAAAGCATTGGCCGATGCATGATTCAAAAGATCAACGCGATCCATGATGAAGATCTTCTTGTCGGCCTGTATGGGTGCAAACGAGCAATCGCTCACGACCTCTCTGATCTGCTCAACAAGATATCCGTTGGCACCCGCCGGTTCTAGAAACTTAACATCAGGATGCGACTTACGTCTGATCCTGTTGCAGTTCTCGCACTTGCCGCAAAGCCCGCCTTTTTCCTCATGCGGGTTGTTCGGGCACAAAAGAACCTGGGCTAGCGCGAACGCAGTGGAGGTCTTATTCGAACCTGTCGGGCCGCAAAAGAGATAGGCATGAGATGTCCTGCCCGAGCGTATGCTCTGACGCAGGAAATCCCTTACTTTGGGTTGTCCAAGAACGCTGTCAAATGCATCTGCCAAAATCCAAGCTGCCTTCTGAATATCTGACACGAAACCCATCGTGTCTGTTACGGTTATCAACGAATATGCGGTCTATACTACTAGTGTTTGTGAGCTTGATCGAACCTCAAAAGCGTTTCCTCGAAATCAACAGAGCCATCGTTGAGTTCGGGAAACAGATCATCAAGCGCGCGAAAGATGAGCCGTGCGGTCTCAGAGCGTGCACCGGAAGTGTCCACTACATCAATCCGACCTCTATCGGATGCGACGATCTCGCTAAATCCCCTGCTCACTGCATCGTGAAAATCCTTATCAGCGCCATCAAGGCGATCTTTTATCGCGCGGCGACCGACACGATCTAGTCTGTCGGTTCCATCGGAGCACGTCATGAGCAGAGTCTTGTCCGGCATGAGCCCAGAGGTTGCAAATTTGTTAGCGGCATCTATGAACGAAATATCAAGACCTCTGCCGTAGCCTTGATAAGCGACGGTAGAATCGATAAACCTATCGCTAAGGACCACAGCACCTCTCTTGAGCGCTGGCGCTATCACCTCACAGACAATCTGCGCTCTTGCTGCTTCATAGATCAACAGTTCCGCCTTAGCGGCGATCTCGGGATTGTTCGGGTCGAGCACTATCGCACGCAACTGCTCTCCAATACTAGTGCCTCCCGGTTCTCGGAGGCTCACGACCTCATAACCGAGCGATCTGAGCGTATCGCTCAAGAAGCGAATATGGGTGGATTTACCCACACCGTCATCGCCTTCGAAGGTTATGAATACCCCATCATCGCCCCTGCTTTTATTGCGAGCCATGTCTCTAATCCGCTCTTTCACTCATGACGCTATCGCTTACAGCCTTAGCGACACACTCAGCAATGCGTGGATCAAAGGGGTCGGGCATGATGAATTCCTCTGAGAGCTCATCATCTGATACAAGGGATGCCAGCGCCCGCGCCGCGGAGAGCTTCATCGCATCAGTAATGCGCTCAGCTCTCGATTCGAGCGCGCCTTTGAAGATGCCAGGGAAGGCGATAACGTTATTGACCTGATTTGGGAAATCAGAGCGCCCTGTGCCGACCACGCGTGCGCCCGCTGCTTTTGCCTCGGCAGGGTCAATCTCAGGAACGGGGTTTGCCATAGCAAATATGATGGCATCATCTGCCATCGTGTGGACCATGGCAGCGCTAAGGGCGTTTGGCCCCGACACTCCAACAAAAACATCTGCACCGACAAGGGCATCTGCCAGCGTGCCGGAAACATCATCAAGATTCACATAGGAAAGCATCTCTTTTTGAGCGTCGTTAATAACCTCTGTTTTAGATGAGAGGATACCAGCGATATCGCACATTGTGATATTCGCGAATCCATACAGCAAAAGGAGCTTTGTGATGGCGATTCCCGCCGCACCAGCACCGTTGATGACTACTTTGACATCCTTTTCGTTCTTTCCAACGAGCTTCAAGGCATTGATGAGGCCTGAGAGCACCACGATGGCCGTTCCATGCTGATCATCGTGAAAAACGGGGATGTCCAGTATGTCGTTGAGCCTTTTTTCGATCTCGAAGCATCTTGGAGCCGATATATCCTCAAGGTTTATGCCCCCAAATATTGGCGCGATCTGAACGCATGCTTTCACGATCTCATCGACATCCTGCGTGTCGAGGCAGATTGGAAACGCATTGACACCCGCAAACGCCTTGAACAGCGCGCATTTTCCCTCCATAACGGGAATAGCTGCCGCCGCCCCGATGTTTCCAAGACCGAGCACAGCGCTGCCGTCACTCACAACCGCAACGGTGTTGCCTTTCATGGTGTACTCATATGCCGCCTGCGCGTCCTTCGCGATCACTTTGCAAGGCTCCGCAACTCCTGGCGTGTACGCTATCGCCAGATCATGCCTATCGGCGATGTTCATCTTCGCCTCAATGCTGAGCTTTCCTTGCCATTGCCTATGATCTTCAAGTGCTTCTTCAGCCAGACCCATCATGCATCTCCAATGAAATAGATTTCGTATAAGATGAGATAATATTCTACAACTAATGCTCACTGACATTTACAGCACTGATAAGATATCGCGCATATAAAAGGTGACGGATCCTCGGATAGGCTAACACGTGCCCTAGATGACGCATTTAAGGTGGATGCGCTTGCGCGATGATATGAATAGGAGATCTTGGATTGAACGAGATACGCAAGACGATAGACCCTCAAGCGCTAGCTGATGAAGTATATGAGGCTATAGGCGAGATCTCATGCTCTTTGCGTGCGGATTACAGACATGCGATCGATGCGCTGATCGAATGTGCAGCGGATTCACCTAATGAAGCAGGCAAGCTTGACCGTGCAAACGACGTTCTTCGCTGCATTGCAGAAAACGACGATATCGCAAGATCGGATCATATTGCGATCTGCCAGGATACCGGAAGCGTTTGGGTTTGCTTGGAAGCAGGTCCAGATATCGTTTTTGGCGGGGATGTGTTCTCGCTTGTCGACGACGCAGTCGCGCGCGCTTATAAGGACAATGCGCTTCGTATGAGCATCGTCAGAGACGCTCTTGTCGATCGCTCCAACACTGGGAACAATACGCCGGCTTTCTGCGAGGTAAAATTCAGGGCTGAGGCCGGATGCTCACTTCATGTGATGCTCAAAGGTGGCGGTTCTGACAACGCATCGCGCGTTGTGATGTTAGCGCCGGGCGCAGGCCGCGGCGGGATCATCGATGAGGTCTTGGATTGCGTAAGGGAAAAAGCCGCCAATGCTTGTCCTCCCCTTGTTCTCGGGATCGGCATCGGAGCCACGTTTGATAAGGTGGCATCACTTGCAAAACATGCACTACTTCGCCCTTTGGGCTCTTTTGCTCCAGATCCCGAAACCCAAGATCTCGAACGAGAGATCTTGGAGCGTGTGAATGCGCTCGGGATCGGACCGGGTGCCCTTGGCGGTATGCCGAGTGCGCTTGCAGTCAACATCGAAACTGCGCCGTGCCATATCGCAGCGCTGCCGCTTGCTATCAATATGGGATGTTGCGCTATGAGATCTAAAACGATAGAACTTTTTCGATAGGAACTGATAAATGGATGAAGTCAAAAGGATTGAGCTTCCGGCAACACGAGCGGCATTTTCGGATCTAAAGGCTGGACAGAAAGTGCTGCTCAGCGGCTTTTGCTACACGATGCGTGATGCGGGTCATGCACGCACGCTTGAGTATTTAAAAAACCATGGCGAGCTCCCCTACGGTCTTGAAGGGCAGACGCTGTTCTATGCCGGACCCACTCCGCCGAGCGCAATGCGACCGTTTGGCGCGATCGGACCCACCACGGCATCACGTATGGATTTCGCCACACCGCAGTTGCTCGAAGCGGGGATCGTTGCGATGATAGGCAAAGGCAAGCGCTCTGATGCTGTACGCAAAGCATGCCTTGACACCTCAAGCGTCTATTTCGTGGCAGTAGGCGGAATTGCTGCTTTGCTTGCAAAATGCGTTGTATCTGATGAGTTGATCGCATGGGAAGATCTCGGAACCGAAGCTTTGCGCAGAATCGAAGTAGTAGACCTTCCGGTATATGTCGAGATTGATGTCAGTGGTGCGGATCTCTACCGCGAGATAGAGGCCATATAGGCGCTATCCTCAATAAGGTTATCCCCATCTGCAGCAGCTGTAGCAAGCTCATCGCAGCGCTCATTCTCAGGATGCCCCGCGTGTCCCTTTACCCATTCAAAGTGGACTTCATGGTCATCCATAGCCCCAAGCAAGCGCTTCCATAGGTCGATATTGGCCACAGGCTCCTTTTTGGAGTTCTTCCAGCCACGTTTGAGCCATCCATCTATCCAATGTTGATTGAATGCATCGACCACATATTTTGAATCGGTGACAACAACAACGTCGCACGGACTTTTCAGCGCTTCGAGCGCCACGATCACACCAAGCAGTTCCATGCGATTGTTTGTAGTGCATGAATACCCGCAAGAGAGCTCTCTGATGTGCGTGTCGCCCTTTGCATCCACAAAGCTCAAGATGGCGCCGTAGCCACCCGGTCCCGGGTTGCCACGTGCTGCGCCATCTGAAAATACTCTTACTTTTTTAAGTGCCACGTTATTCGATGCCGATCATTATCGATCCTGCAAGCCGCATTCCTAGATGAGGCCTTGGATCATGATGAATAGCGGCGAGAACGTAAGCGATACGATGGTCATCAAATTGATGAGGATGTTCATCGACGGACCGGATGTATCCTTGAATGGATCGCCCACCGTGTCGCCGACAACAGCAGCCTTATGGGCTTCGCTTCCCTTGCCCCCGAAGTGACCTTGCTCAATGTATTTCTTAGCGTTATCCCACGCACCGCCTGCATTGGACATGAAGATCGCCATCAGCATGCCTGTTGCAACGGCACCTGCAAGAAAACCGCCAAGCATTGCAGGATCAATACAACCGATGGCCACAGGTACCACGATCGAGATAATACCCGGTGTCATCATCTCGTGAAGAGCTGATGTTGTGGATATAGCGACGCACTTGTCGTATTCCGGCTCGGCTTCATATTCCATGATGCCCTTGATCTCGCGGAACTGCCTGCGGACCTCTTCGACCATTGCATGTGCCGCACGCGACACAGCGCCCATGGTAAGCGCAGCAAACATAAATGGCATCATAGCACCGATGAAGATGCCGGCGACGATAAGCGGATCGGTGAGCGAGAGTTCAAACTCAGGGATATAGTTATGCATCGTCGCCTGATATGAAACAAATAGCGATATCGCAGAAAGGCCTGCAGAAGAGATCGCGAATCCCTTAGCGATAGCAGCGGTGGTGTTGCCCACAGCATCAAGTGCATCCGTGCGCTCACGCACCTCTTCAGGAAGACCCGCCATTTCGGCTATGCCGCCCGCGTTATCGGCTACAGGACCATACGCGTCCACTCCGATGGTGATGGCGGTGTTAGAAAGCATTCCTGTTGCAGCAAGTCCCACACCGAAAAGGCCGACAGCAATAGCGTTTTCGGATGCAGCCTCTGGAAATGCCATATTGCCAAACAAAAATGCGCCGATGATGGCCGCAGCAACGAGCACTATAGGCGCGATCGTTGACAGCATTCCTGTGCCGATTCCCTCAATGATGACGGTAGCCGCACCAGTCTCGGCAGCCTCAGCGATCTTGTGAACAGGTTTGTGGTGATCGGAGCAGAAATACTCCGTGATCTTGCCAATCGCAAGACCGGCGACAAGACCGCAGATGACCGAGCCAAACAGCCAAACAGGCTGGGCTGCCTCTGCCATGGAATTCCAGATCAAGAAAATGCAAAGGATAACAACGATCTCGATGCCTGCAGCAAGATATGTTCCCCTATTCAAAGCCTTATGCAGATCTGCGCCCTCTTTCGTACGAACCGCAAAAAGACCGATGATGGATGTGATGATTCCGCATGCAGCGATTACTACCGGGACAACGATTGCCCAGATGAGATCGATTCCGATGAAGTATCCACCAAGCGCACCGAATGTGACAGCTAGGATCGTTGGAGCCAGGATAGAGCCTGTATAGCTCTCGAAAAGGTCAGCTCCCATTCCGGCGACATCGCCTACGTTATCGCCTACGTTATCAGCGATAGTGGCGGGATTCCTTGGATCGTCCTCGGGGATTCCAGCCTCGACCTTGCCTACAAGATCGGCGCCAACATCTGCCGCTTTGGTGTAAATTCCTCCACCCACACGGGCAAAGAGCGCTACAGCCGATGCTCCGGTAGCGAAGCCTTCAACCATGCCGATATGCTCATGTGCAAGATGCATGACCTCACCGCTGATGTCGTATCCGCTGATTCCGCTGAATACGAGCAGGATCAGCCATAGCGATAGGCCAAGCAAAGCGAACGAAGCAACACAAAGACCCATTGTAAGACCGCTTCTGAAGCTCACATTCAAAGCTTTGGCCACAGATGCCTCCGCAGCATAAGCTGTTCTCGTATTTGCCCTAGTAGCTACATGCATTCCAACATAGCCGGCTGCCGCAGACAGCAGACCGCCTGTGATGAAAGCAAGCGCAGTTATCCAAGACAATGCGATCGCCATGATAACAGCGACGATCAGCATGAAGATCACAAGGAGCTTGTATTCGCTCATCAGAAACGCTTTGGCTCCTTGCTGGATCTTGATCGACAGATCATTCATCTTGGACGAGCCGGGATCTTGAGAGATCACCCAGCGACCAAGATATGCTGCAACCAAGATACCGATGATGGCACATACAGGCGCCATCCAAGCAATTGCAGTACTCATTCTTTTCCTCCTTTGATGCGACATCCCTTTTCGTCGCATCCGTTTCTACACATTCTAGATGAACATAGTGGCTTTGATGTGAGAATTTGATTGCCGATGATGATATTTAGTACCACGGTCATGAGATGATACTGTGCCTTCGTCTGCCCAAGGCCATATTGCTCGCATCACAGGTTCATATCTTTACGGCATCCCTTGCATGGGCAATATCCTTGTTGACCCTGTCGATAAGCTCATCCACATCATCGAATTTAATCATGTCGCGTATCCGCTCTAGGAACGAGATCTTGATGGCATCATTGTATAGATCGCCCTCAAAATCGATGATATGCACCTCGACGTTAGCGCTCGACCTATCCTGAAACGTCGGTGAGACTCCGACAGAGACAGCAGCCGCCCAATCGATGCCATCAACATGCGCGCGCGCCGCATACACACCCTCTTTTAGAAGGAACATATCGCTTTGAACCTCAATATTGGCTGTCCGAAAGCCCATTTGAGCACCTTCGCCTCTTCCATGGACAACATTACCTACTAACGTGTATGGATATCCAAGAAGCTCGTTTGCCTCTTCGATGAGCCCGTCTTCTAAAAGTGATCTTATCCTTGTCGATGTGACAGGGCTTCCATCAACTTTCAAAAGATCGAATCCGTGGACCTTCATGCCATGTTCCCTCGCCCATTTTTGCATGGTGGAAATATCTCCTGCCGCACGATCGCCGAAGCGCACATCATTGCCGACGCTTATCACCTCAGGAACGTTGGACGTAAACACCTCATCAAGAAAGTCCTCCGCACAAAGATCATGCATCTTCTCAAAATCCAAAACTATGACACCGTCAGCTCCGCATTCAGAGAGAGCCTTGATCCTCATATCGTTTGACATGATCTTCTTGAAGCCAGCTCTGCCGAAAAACTCATCAGGGTCCACATTAAACGTGATGATATAGGATCGGATATTCTTTTCTTTTGCGTAAGAGATTGCTTTATCGATGATGAATCGATGACCTCTATGCAGGCCGTCAAAAACCCCAAAGGCGCAGCTCGCGCCGGCAAGTCCAGAAAACGAGCTGATGAGGTTAGCCTTAGATAACCTGTCCACGTTCAACCCCGATCGAGAATATCGTCTGCGGTCTCAGTAGCCCGCAGCGAATATCCGACGAATAGATCGCCTTTAAAGTATTGTCGCAGATCATAGACACAGCCACCCCATCATCGACAGGCGCATTTGTGTCGACAATGCCCGATGTACATGCACAAATATTGTGCTTGGGGTTCTTATACCTGTGATAGCGCACGCTCTTAAGCGGAAATGAGCAACCGTTCATCAGCTTATTCCTGTCATCACCATCGATGAACGCAAAACTATGACCTAGAAGTCTTACAGGGTCTAGTGTAGCCTTTGCGCCTACATCTTCAAGCGTCTCAAGACTGACGCAATCGGCCACATCAAGTTCACCAACAGATGTCCTTCGCAAGGAAGCCACATGAGCTGGACAATCGAGTGTAAAGCCCATATCACGAGCGATCGATCTGATATAGGTGCCTTTAGAGACCTCAAGATCGACATCCCATAGGACACGATCGGGGAAACCATCACCATCGATGTTGATGAGCTCGGCTGAATATATCTCAATGGCTCGGGGATTTAGATCTATGATATTGCCCGCTCTGGCTTCTTTATAGGCCTTCTTACCGTTCACCTTTATTGCGCTATATGATGGCGGAAGCTGATTTTGCGGACCTATGATGCTCTTCAAAAACTTGCGCGCAAAATCCTTATCAAGAAGGTTTGAGGGCGTAGCGTGGCACCTTATCACCTCGCCCTCAGCGTCATCGGTCGTTGTTCCTTGACCGAATGCGATCCTCACTCGATAGGCCTTATCATGCCCCATCAAATGATCGCTCAAACGAGTTGCCGGACCAACTAAAACAGGCAGCACGCCTGATGCCAAAGGATCGAGCGTGCCTGCATGTCCGACGCGCTTTTCTTCGAATATTCGACGCACCCTGTTGACCACATCATGCGATGTCACACCTGCAGGCTTGTCGATACCCACAACGAGCGAGAGCCCAGATGAACCCCGTTTCATCGTATGGCGTCTTCCTCGAGAAGGCCGCCGATCTCTTCAGATAACACCTCTATTGCTTTAGAGAGGCTACCTGAAAACGTGAAGCCTGCGGCCGCTCTGTGTCCGCCACCTCCGAATTTCGCGGCAATAGCCGAGACATCCTTGTCATCTTTCGAGCGCAGACTGCCGCGAGTCGCATCCTTTTGCTCTTTGAGCATACAAGCCACCTCGACACCATCTATCGATCGCAGCAGATTGATAAGGGTGTCGGTATCGGCCTTAACGGCTCCCGTACGCTTCATGTCGTCCATGTCGATCCAACTTATAATAGCTCTACCGTCGCAGATCAGATGCATATTCTTTATCGCAATAGATTCGAGCTGGATTGAGGCGATCGATCTTCTTTGGAAGAGATTCACAGATATCTCGTTCGGACATGCTCCGGCGCTCACCATCTCAGAAGCCATCTCTAAAGTGTAACCGTCAACGTTTTGATACTGAAAGCTTCCGGTATCGGTCATAAGTCCCGACAGCGTGCATGTGGCGATATCTTTGCCCATATTCACGCCTAGATGCTTTATCAGTTTCCAGATAAGGATGGTAGTAGATGCCGCATCAGGATCGGTGTAGCTTAAATCCGACATTCGCCTCGCGCATGCATGATGATCAACAGTGATGCTCTTTGATGCCTTTGCATGAAGCTTTGTTGCACTATACCCAAGACGCTCAGCATTCGGGGCATCGACACAAAGAAACGTATCGATTGCCCCCTTGTACGCATTTGCGTGGATATATTCATCGCTTCCGGGAAGAAAGTCGAACTTGGCATCGAGCTCGGCTTTATCATCGGCAAGGACCACGGTGACATCTTTGCCGAGCGCGATCAAGGCCAAGCGCATCGCCAACGCAGAGCCTACAGCATCCCCATCAGGGCTAGTGTGTCCGCATATACAGACGTTTGTCGACTTAAGAAGGCAGGCGGCTATCTCTTCAAGTGTGGTGTTAGTCTCAGGCGTAACGCTCATATCTCTTTAGAATTCCTCGCCCTTGCCAACTGTTTTGTCATATGTCGCTTGACGCTCTTTTTCCATATTGATGTACTTATTGAGCTTCTCGGCTGCATCGACAGTCTCATCTATGTGAAACCTCAGCTCAGGCGCCTGCTTCCAATCGAGTTTTTTCGCCATCAAAGAGCGGATATGACCCTTCGATGAGTTGAAAGCGGCCTCGCACTCGGCATAACGCTCGGGCTCCACGCTGTAATAGACATCGCAATAGGCTCTGTCATAGCTTACCGAGCAACCTGTTATGGTAACGAGCTCCAATCTGGGATCAGACACATCGAACAACATGATATTGGCGATAACCTCTCTCGCCTGCTCATCGACCTTTCTGTTTCCCTCTTTCATGATGAACTCCTATCTTTTGAGCGCGTTTTATCGATACTCGGGCAAAGCCTCGGCTTGGTCTTCAGTCGCTCGCGACATCCAAACCTTACTTACCCTTTGACTAGATTCTAAGACTTACGCCGACAGATCGAACAAGCAGCGCAAGTTGAAACCGTGATGTTAAAGCAACAGGATCGCACCTGAAGGAGCGATCCTGCGATTGAAACTGATGGTGAGCACTTACTCGGTGCGCTCGACCTCTTTGATAACGAATCCTTCAATGGTGTCTCCGACTTTCACATCCTGATAGCCGTTGATACCGATGCCGCACTCGTATCCGTGCGAAACGCTCTTGACGTCATCTTTGAACCTGCGAAGCGAAGAGATGGTCCCCTCGAAGATGACTGTACCGTCACGAACGACACGCACCTGATCATCGCGATTGATCTCGCCTTCGATGATGTAGCAACCTGCGATCGTTCCCACCTTCGGAACTTTGAATGTCTCGCGAACCTCAGCAATGCCTGTATCCTGCTCGACGATATCAGGTGACAGAAGGCCTACACGAGCTGCATTGATATCCTCGATGGCTTGATAGATCACTCTATAGAGCCTAATATCCACCTTTTCTTTTTCAGCTTGGCTGCGTGATTTTCCGGTTGGGCGTACATTGAAGCCGATGATGATAGCATCGGATGCCGCCGCCAAAGTGACATCGGTTTCGGTAATACCGCCGACAGCGGAGTGAACGATATTGATGCGAACCTCAGATTGGTCCATCTTGTTGAACGCATCTTGCAGTGCCTCGATGGAGCCCTGCACGTCCGCTTTCACGATGAGGTTGAGATCTGTCATCTTGCCCTCTTCGATCCTATTGAACAGATCGTCAAGGCTCATATGCGCCTTATGCTGCTGCTCGGCGAGCCTCTCGCGAAGCGAGCGCTCCTCGGCGAGCTTTCTAGCATCACGCTCATCCTCAAACACACGGAACTCATCACCTGCGACAGGCACTGAGGATAGGCCTAGGATTTCAACAGGATCAGATGGCAGTGCAGAATCAACATGATCGCCATGTGGATTTACAAGGGCGCGAACGCGTCCATATGATGTTCCAGCCACCACAGCATCTCCCGGATGCAGTGTTCCGCGCTGGATGAGCACGGTGGCCACAGGGCCTCTTCCCTTATCGAGATTCGCCTCGATGACAAATCCAGATGCGAGTGCATCCGGATTGGCCTTGAGCTCCAAAACGTCAGCTTGAAGGATGATAGTCTCCAAAAGATCATCGATGTGAAGACGCTTTTTCGCGGACACATTGACAAACATATTAGATCCGCCCCATTCCTCGGGGATGACCTCGTATTCGGTAAGCTCTTGGCGAACACGATCGGGATTGGCGCCATCTTTATCGACCTTATTAACCGCAACGACAATCGGAACGTTTGCAGCTTTTGCGTGGTTGATAGCCTCAACGGTCTGCGGCATCACGCCGTCATCAGCTGCAACAACAAGCACGATGACGTCGGTAACCTGAGCACCGCGGGCACGCATTGCGGTGAACGCCTCGTGTCCGGGCGTATCGATAAACGTGATCTGGCGACCATTGATATCCACCACAGACGCACCGATGTGTTGGGTGATGCCGCCAGCCTCGCTCTCAACGACACCAGTATCGCGGATGGCGTCGAGAAGGGACGTCTTGCCGTGATCGACATGACCCATAACGGTGACCACAGGCGGTCTCGGCTTGAGATCGTCTTCTGTATCGTTGTAGACGACGACATATTCCTCTTCAGGTGAAACCACACGAACTTTGCGTCCGAGATCATCAGCCACGATCTCGATTAGATCATCGCTCATCGATTGGGTCAATGTGAGAACCTGACCTAGCATGAACAATCGCTTGATGATGTCGTTGGGGGCAACATTTAACAGCTCAGCGAGCTTGGCGACGGTAGCACCTTGAGGAACCTCCACAACAGAATCATCAAGTACGAGCGTCGGATCGATTCCGCGCTCGATAGCAGCAGCCTCAGCGCGCTCTCGAGCCTCTTGCTCGCGCTTTTCCTTGCGCTTCTTGCGCCTACCCTCGTTCTCATTGCTGCTTGCCGCCTCAACTGCTGCACGTGCTTCTGCGAGCACCTTGTCACGTTGAAGCTGCTCAGCTTGAACAGCCATCTGAGCATAACGATCCTCACCCTTATCGTTTTGCGTCTCAAGCTCGGGAACGAATTGAGAATTGCCCTTCTTTGATTTCTTCGAGCGCTTATCGGCGGTTTGCTTCGACGTCGCCTGCTGTGACTGCATGCGCTGTTGCTCTGATTCGATCTGAGAGAGTAACGAGGAGAAGTTATTCTTGATAGACGTCGTCGGTGCGACAGCCTTATGGGTTTCTTGGTCGGCAGGCTTGTTCTGCTTCTTACCCTTGTTGCGCAAAGCCTCTTCCACAGCCTGCTTCTTAGCGACATCCTTTGCAACCTTCTTAGCACGCTCGCGCGCTTTAGCCTCTTCGCGTTCGCGCTCTACACGTTGCTTTTCAGATTCGATCTGCGAAGCTAGGCTCTCAAAACCGCCTGATGCGGACTCGATCTTGACAACCTTTTTCTTAGTAGCCTCATCAACGCTCGCACCCGATGCATCCTTTTCCTCGCCGCGAGCCGCTCTTGCAGCTTCACGCTCGGCAAGCTCTTTCTCTCGGGCAACGCGGCGCTCAGCCTCTTCCTTTTCCTTGGCCTTCTCAGCCTCGGTCTTAACCTTTGCAGATGACGCCTTTTTCTTGGAAGAATCATCTGCAGCGGAATCCTTCGTCGCAGCGAAAGCCTCTCGCGCCTTCGCCACATCCGCATCAGTCAATATGCTCGCATGCGATTTTGCAGCAATATCTAACTCATGCAGCTTGTTCAGCATCTCCTTGCTGGAAAGGCCGAACTCCTTTGCTAATTCATGTACTCGCATGCCTGCCATCTATCACTCCTCACCCGCTATCATCGTCCGACCAAGACAGGCTGACAATGATTCGGAAATCATGCTGTATGTATCTTCATCGATCCTACAACGCAGGGCGCTTTGTAATCTGGAACTGCGCTTGACCTTGTCCAAGCAATCAAGCGAGCAGATATATGCCCCTCTTCCTTGCATTTTACCGCTTTTATCGAATTTGGCGCAGTCGTCTTTCGTCTTCACGATGCGAAACATTGAAAACTTGTCGCCCTTCTTCGAACAACCGATGCACGTTCTTATGCGATCCAATCCCTAGTCCTCATCCTCGCAAAAAGCGTGAACGCCGCAGTACTTTGAATCAGGACGGGCATGGTTGCGGCACCTCACACCATCTTCGCTGACAAAAGCGCAGAAACCGTCTTCTGTCTCATCCTCTTCGATGAGGGTGTTTTCCAATGCGAGCGGCTCTCCCGAGAAACTCGTAGACTTGATGTCGATGTGCCAACCGGTAAGCCTTGCAGCAAGACGAGCGTTCTGACCCTCTTTCCCGATAGCCAGCGAAAGCTGATCGTCGGGAACGATGACGGTGGCATAGTGGTTGTCCACATCAATGGTTACATTCGACACACGCGCCGGGGAAAGCGCATTGGCTACATATTCAGCCGGATCTTCGCTCCATTGGATGACATCTACACGCTCATTGCGAAGCTCCTCGACAACCATACGAACACGCGAGCCCTTAGGCCCAACACATGCTCCCACTGGGTCGAGATTTGGCTCACGCGATGACACGGCCACCTTCGAACGGGCGCCGGGCTCTCGCGCGATCGACTTGATCTCAACGATCCCGTCATAGATCTCGGGAACCTCAATCTCGAAAAGACGCCTGATCAGATCAGGATGGGTCCTCGACACGATGATCGGCGGACGCGTCTGCTCACCCTTTGCGCGTGTGGCCTCAGAGCTTGGGTCGCGCACATCAATGATGAGCACCTTCAGACGCTGATTGTGTCTGTAATGTTCATTATTCGGACGCTCGTTGCGCTCTTGCGGATAGCGCTTGAGATCATAATGCGGGAGTTCCGCCTCGACGCCGTCCCTGATCTTGACGATGGTAAAATCCGGTGTTCCCTGCAAAACCGTACCGGTGATCAGATCCCCAACGCGGTCTGAGAACTCCTCATAGATACCTTTTCGCGTTGCATCGCGAACGATCGAGGCGATAACGCTCTTTGCGTTTTGTGCAGCGATCCTGCTGGTATTCTCAGGCGTCACATCGCGCTCTTCGAACTCTGAATACTCACCAGTCTCCTCATCGGGCTCTCCGACTGGAACGAGCTCGTATACATAGATGTTGCCCGTCTGACGGTCGATCGTGACGCGAGCATCGTACTCAAGATCAAGGATGCGCTCATAGCTTTTCGCCAGAGACTCCTCCAGACGCTCGATGATGTAGAACTCATCGATTTTCCTCTCATGAGCAAGCATCTGAAGCGCTTCGATCAAGGAATATTCTTCTTCAGCCATTTGGTCTTCCTTCCTATCGTTTGACGATCCCCACTCGTCGTTAGAACTCTATCTTTCCGATCACGTTCGCACGCGCGATGTCATCTATCGCGATCTCAATGAGATCATCATCTCCTTGAATCGACACGACAGCATCGCAAACTCCCGATAAAACGCCCTTGAAATTCCGGACGCCATCGATCGGCTTGCTGGTGCGGATGCGAACCTCTTCGCCTGTAAAACGCTCGAAGTGCTCCACAGTACGCAGCGGCCTGTCGATCCCCGGTGAGGACACCTCAAGGGTGTATGCCCCCGGGAAGGGGTCTATCCTCTCGATGAGATCGCCTATCCAATCCTGAGCGGCGCTCAGCTCTTGGAAGCTCACAGATGAGGGCGTGTCGATATACACCCTGATGATGGGCGATTTTTTCGCACCGATGATCTCCAGCGTGACGATCTCGACATCATCTGGAGCTGCGTCATCGAGAGCATCGAGTAGTCTCTGTTCCTTTGCGGTGAGCAAACCTTGCACATCCCTTTCATCTTTGAGTACACAGCGTGAACCAACCTATACGTTTCGGTTCTTAATAAAAAAGAAAGCGGGATTGACTCCCACTTTCTCCGATCGAAAGTATTATCGCTCGTTCATGAGCATAGAGATATTAACACAAACACGCGGATAATGAAAACCTGAGCATGACTTTATATATCTAATGCGGCATGAAAGCCTTCATATACGGCGTTGGTTATATTCGATGGACGCAAAGCATCGCCTATGACGCGAACGAATGGCGCAGCATCCAAGAGCTTGTCCACAACATCGCTTCGCGAGCGCTGACCGATAGCTGATATGATGCAAGACGCAGGTATCATCATCTCGATGCCGTCTTTTTCCACATAGATGCCCTCGGCCGTGATTGAGGCGGCTTTGGAGTCGGTATGGATATTGATGCCAGCCTGCGCGATTTGCTCTAGAAGGATCGGGCGATGTCGTATATTCGCATCCGGTGCAAGCTCTCCTCTCATCTCGATGATCGATACGTTGTAGCCCTTAGATGTCAGATACAATGCGCACTCGCATCCCGTAAGACCGCCTCCTACAACAGCTACATCTCCTGTGACCTGCGCATTGTTCAGATACAGATCATCAATCGAAAGCACATATGCATCCTCGCTGACAGGTATCGGAAGCTTAATTGGGCGCGATCCCACAGCGATGACAACCGCATCGGGCTTGAATTTGTCGATGAGAGCCGCATCAACTTCACAGCCACATATCACATTCACATCCATCTCTTTAAGCAGATGTGCATACGTCAGAGCCAATCTATACATATCATATTTGAACGGAATCGCACGTTCGGTCCTCAAGATCCCACCGAGCTCGCTTTCCTTTTCGCATAGCGTCACATCGTGTCCACGCGCTGCTGCGGTATATGCGGCCACCATACCCGCGATTCCGCCGCCTACCACCAGCACCTTCTTCTGTTGGGCGCACCGAACAATCTCAAGACCCTCAAGCTCGCGCCCGATCCTAGGATTCACCGCACAACGTCTAGTCTGCGTGACAGGACGCTCCGCCATGCAAACAAAGCAGCGAAGACAATGGATGATGTCATCACCTTTGTTGGCCATGACTTTGTTCGGGATCTCAGGATCTGCCAGAAGGCCTCTTGCCATAGCGACAAGATCAGCTTTTCCAGACGCGATGATCTCCTCCATCTGGTCCGGATCGCTCAAGCCCCCGATGCAAGCGACAGGAACGCTCACATGCTTCTTTATCTCTTCAGCAAGATGGACGTTTACACCGTGCTCGCGAAACATTGATGGATGGGTGATCGAGAATCCGAATTGATATGAACCTGCAGAGACATGGATGATATCTACATATTCCTCAAGTTCCTGCGCGATTCTGACACCCTCATCGATATCGTATCCTCCATCGAAAAGTTCCGATCCGCTCATGCGAAGCTCTATGGGAAAACCAGCTCCGACCTCCTCGCGAACAGCTTTGAGAATGCGCTTGGCAAGCAATGTTCTTCCCTTAAGCGAGCCGCCATACTCATCATCTCTCTTGTTGAAATACGGCGATAGAAACTGATTTATGAGCCACCCGTGTCCCGCATGCACCATGACCATCTGAAATCCAGCACGCTTCGCAAGAGCAGCTGCGTTCGCATACGCCGAGACGATATCATCGATCTGCGAGGTCTCAAGCGCTTTCACCGGTATACCATCCGGACGAATCCCATCGCTTGGCCCCCACTGACAAAGCGAGCCTTTCTTATTCTTATCCACCATGTAAGTGCCCGCATACTGCCCCGAATGAGACAACTCGATCGAAGCTATAGCACCATGCCTTTTGATCGCATCCGCCACATACGCGAAAGATCCCAGCTGACCGGGAACGCAAAGCGAAAGATGTAGCATTTGCGAGCCGTCGGTCTCGGGATGCACGACAAGTTCGCTCACAGTGACAACAGCAGCGCCTCCTTTTGCGCGCGCTTCGTAGAATCCGAGCGTCCGCAGACCGGGGCTTCCTTCAGCAGTGATATCGGTGGCACCCATCGGGGCAGAGCAGATCCTGTTTCGCAGCATCAAGGCTCCGACGCGTAGCGGTTTGCAAAGGTTGGGGTAGTCGCGCTTCATGTCATTCTCCTAGCATCCGGTTTCGCATCCATATGCGCAAAGGCCCGCCTTAGAGATCTTAGATTTCAAGACGGGCCCTCCTTTGTTCGTTGAGGTCGTTATGCTGAAGCTATGTTATCGGACAGCAATCTGTTAAGAGCATTGATATAGGCTTTTGTGGATGAAACGATTATATCGCCGTCGGCTCCTCTGCCGGTATAGACGCGACCGTCCTCAGCCTTGACACGAACGGTGACCTCACCCAGAGCGTCGATACCACGCGTGACCGACTGCACGGAATACTCGGAAAGATCATTCTCGATATCGATGACCTGATTGACAGCCTTATACACCGCATCGACCGGGCCTGTGCCCCAATCGCAGACGGTACGAACCTCGCCATCCATGCATCTCATAGTAAGGGTAGCTGTCGGCTTTAATGGGAACCCACAGCTTATCTGAACGGACTCAAGCGAATATAAGGCGTTGCTCTCACGATCGCGCTCGTTCACAAGAGACTCGAGATCCTCGTCGTAGACCTCTTTCTTCTTATCCGCAAGGTTCAAGAACGCCTCGTACAGTTGATCGAGCTTCTCGGAATCAAATTCATATCCGAGCTCCTCAAGGCGATGTTTCAATGCCGCATGACCGCTTCTAGCAGTGAGCACGATCTGACTTTGCCCAGCGCCAACCTCAGCCGGGTCGATGATCTCATATGTGTCGCGCTTTTTAAGAACGCCATCTTGATGGATGCCTGATGAATGTGCGAATGCGTTTGCGCCGACGATCGCCTTGTTCGCCTGTACATTCATTCCGGTGATCGACGAGACCAGACGTGATGCCTTGATGAACTCCCTTGTATTGATGTCCGTATGCGCATCCAGATCCTCCGGATGCATCTTGATACCCATCACGACTTCTTCCATAGCGGTGTTACCAGCACGCTCACCGAGTCCATTGATGGTGCACTCGATCTGACGCGCTCCGTTTTTAACGCCTGAAAGCGCAAGGGCCGTCGCCATACCCAAATCGTTGTGACAGTGAACCGCAATGGTGACATTCTCAATACCTTTGACGTTGTCCACTAGATACTTGATCCTACGCCCGAACTCATCAGGAAGCGAATAGCCTGTGGTATCCGGGATGTTCACGACGCTTGCGCCCGCATCCACGACAGCCTGGATCATCTTTACCAAAAAATCATAGTCAGAACGACCTGCATCCTCAGCGTAGAACTGCACATCATCCACATAGTTTCTAGCGCATTTGACAGCCTTCACAGCGCGCTCTATTGCCTCGTCTCCGCTGATACGAAGCTTGTCTCTTAAATGCGATTCAGAAACGCCAATACCAGTATGGATACGTGGGCGCTTGGCGAACTTGAGTGCATCGGCTGCAACAACAATATCCTTTTCTATAGCACGCGTTAGCGCACAGACCACAGCATCATCGCCTGCAAGCTCAGAGATCCTTCGAACGCTCTCAAAATCACCGGGGCTTGAAATAGGGAATCCCGCCTCGATAACATCTACATTGAGCCTGAGCAACTCGCGAGCAATAACGAGCTTCTCCTCTGTATTCATCGAAGCGCCCGGCGATTGTTCACCATCACGCAATGTAGTATCGAAGATGTCGATCTTTCGAGTCATAGCCTACGCACCTTTCGTATCCGTGACACCGTCTTGCCGCCCCGATCAGAGGCGGATTGCTGTCAAACATTCTACAGGTTTATATTCCACACGTTCTTAAGATCGATGCTATTTCTGAGAGTCTCAATAACATCGTCATTTACATCGCCCTCTACATTCATATATACAAGGGCGCATTTCTCTTCGGGTTTGTTACCGATCTGCATGGTGGTGATGTTTATCCCAGCATCGCCTAGGATCTTGCCAATCACGCCGATACGACCGGGTCCGTCGACGTATTCGAATATCAACGAATGCTTCGCGGGCGTGATGTCGATCTTGTAACCTAGGATGGAGATGATCCTCGAGAGGCGATCAACACCATAAAGCGTAGATGCTATCTCCACATCATCTGCCTTGATGCGCACAGCGCTCGCATATTCGCCGGCGTTGTCCTTTGTCGATGTTACGGTTTTAATACCATGCCTTGATGCAAGCGATACAGCGTCTCCACCGTCTGCGGGACATACTTGCTTATAAGCGATCAGACCACTGATCGCACCAGCGATAAGCGGATCGGCACCCTCATCTGACATATCGCCCTCAAGAACGATCTCGAGTCGCTTCGGGACACGCCCCAAGATCTCATGTATGATACGCCCCATCATCTTGCATGCTGGAATGTATGGACGAATCCTATCGATCACCTCAGGCGGCAGACTGGTTGCATTGATCGCAGTCGGTACGATGGAACCCTCGAGTCCTGCCCAGATGTACTCGGCGATCTGGCATCCCGCGTTGATCTGCGCCTCTTTCGTGACCGCACTGATATGAGGCGTGAGAATCACGTTATCTAGCTCATGAAGCGGCGATGACGTGCACGGTTCTTCCTCGAAGATATCTATAGCTGCCGCAGCTATCTTCCCAGCCGCCACAAAATCAGCAAGCGAATCGACATCATATATTCCGCCTCTTGCAGAATTGATGAGGATCACGCCGTTTTTCATAGCAGCGAATTCCTTCGCAGTGAACATCCCTAAAGTATCGGAGGTTCTAGGCAGATGAACGGTGATGATATCAGCCTCTTTGATGACATCGTTCATATCTTCGTACAGCTCGACATCAAGCTCACCTGCACGCTCAGGCGAGCAATACGGATCATAGGCGATAAGTCTCATACCGAACGCGGCAGCCCGTGTAGCAACAGCACTTCCCACCCTACCAAGACCGAAGATGGCAAGCGTCTTGCCGTAAAGCTCGATGCCTTGAAATTCATGGCGCTCCCACTTTCCTGCGTGCATGGACTCGTTCGCCTGCGCAACATGCCTTGCCGCTGCCAGCATCAACGCCATCGTGTGCTCAGCCGCCGAGATGATGTTTGAGGTCGGCGCATTACATACGATCACACCATGCTCGGCCGCAGCATCGAGATCGATGTTGTCGACCGTAACGCCAGCACGGCCGATGATCTTGAGGTTTTTCGCCGCATCTAGCAATCTTGATGTGATCTTGGTTGCAGACCTGATCACAAGCGCATCATAAGGCTCGATGATATCGATGAGCGCATCTTCTGTGAGGTCAAGCCTCACATCCACGTTATAGCCTTTCGAGGTTATTGCATCGATGCCTTCTTGGGCGATCCTCTCCGTGATGAGAACCTTCGCTGGCATTTATCCTCCTTGGATCTTTTAGCGATGCAATGCCTGCAAAGCATCAGGCATTGCGAAATGTCAGAGAACGCCTTGTGTTCTTCGTTATTTATGCATGCGCCTTCTCAAATGATTCCATGAACTCGACGAGCGCCTCAACACCCGCCTTCGGCATGGCGTTGTATATGCTCGCGCGCATACCGCCAACGCTGCGATGTCCCTTGATCGATTCGATGTTATGATCCTTCGCCTCAGAGACAAATAACGCATCAAGCTCGTCAGAGCCGGTGATGAACGGCACATTCATAAGGGAACGGCAATCCTTATCGGCTGTGCCTTTGAAAAGCTTAGACGAATCGAGATAGTCATAAAGAATTGCAGCCTTGTCGATATTGCGCTGCTTCATTACATCAAGACCACCCATGTTCTTCAGCCATTTGAATACGAGGCCACAGATGTAGATACCCCAGCAAGGAGGCGTGTTTGATAAGCTCTTTGCCTCAGACTGAGTGATGTAGCGCATGATGGTCGGCGTCTGCGGATTCACATCCTCGCGGATCAGGTCATCGCGAATGATGACTATGACCACACCAGCAGGACCAACGTTTTTCTGAACGCCGCCGTAGATGATCCCATAATCAGATACATTCATTGGCTCAGAGAGAAACATCGAGGACACATCGCTCACAAGAGGAATGTTGCCAGTTGAGGGCAGCTTTGGATACTTCGTCCCGTAGATGGTCTCGTTTTGGCAGATGTATACATAATCAGCATCATCTGAGAACTTGAGTGAATCCACGTCGGGAACATAGGAGAAGTTCTTATCCTCCGAGCTCGCAATAAGACGCGCATCGCCGTAGAGCTTAGCCTCTTTGTAAGCCTTCTTCGACCAAGAGCCAGAAACGATGTAATCAGCAACACCGTTTTTCATAAGGTTCATCGGAATAGCAGCGAATTGCTGCGTGGCACCGCCTTGCAAAAAGAGCACATGATAGTTCGAAGGGATGTTCATAAGCTCGCGAAGATCAGCCTCAGCTGTCTCGATTATGCCCGCGAAAGCCTTCGAGCGATGGCTCATCTCCATGACAGACATTCCGGTGCCGTCATAGTCAAGCATCCCTGCCTGAGCCTCTTTGAGCACCTCTTCGGGCAATACTGCAGGACCTGCAGAAAAATTGAAAACACGTGACATCTTGCTGATCTCCTTCTTGAGCTAGTGCACTCATCGGTATTGACTATGGATATTCTAATACTGTTGACGCTTGGTCGCACTTCGGATTCCACGATAGGCCCCCTAAGTGATGCGCCTGTGCCACGCAGCGTCGATTAAGCTGCGATCACCTCCGATGACGCTGGATCAGGAGATCCAAGAGAACATCCCGCGGATCTTTTCACCTGTCTTTTCGATCTCATGGTCATTGATCGCCTCACGCTGCTCGATCAACCATTTGTGACCGCACTTGCAATCGTTGACGAATTCCTCAGCGAAGCTTCCATCCTGGATGCGAGCCAAGATCTCACGCATGGCCTCACGGCTCTGCTCGTTGATGACCTTCGGTCCGGCGTAATACTCGCCATACTCAGCGGTATTGGAGATGGAATAGTTCATGAAATGTATTCCGCTTTCATACATGAGATCCACGATCATCTTCATCTCGTGATAGCACTCGAAATAGGCAAGCTCGGGCGGATATCCCGCATCCACGAGTGTTTCAAATCCCGCCTTCACAAGCTCAACGAGACCGCCACAGAGGACCGCCTGCTCACCGAACAGATCCTCTTCGGTCTCTTCCTTAAACGTTGCCTTGATAACACCCGCGCGCGCTCCGCCTACACCCCAGGCATACGACAGCGCCACATCCCAAGCATCTCCTGTCGCGTCCTGAGCTACGCAAATCAGATCGGGAACACCAGAGCCCTCCGTATACTGACGACGCACGATATGGCCCGGGCCCTTCGGCGCGCACATGATAACGTTAACGTCCTCTGGCGGCGTGATGTAGCCATAATGGATGTTGAATCCATGAGCAAATGCGAGCGTATCGCCAGCGTTGAGGTTCGGTGCAATGTATTGTTCATAGATCTCAGGCTGAAGCTCGTCAGGAACGAGGATCATAATAAGATCAGCCTCGGCTGCCGCGCTTGCCATGTCCACAACCTTCAGACCAGCCTCTCTGGCCGCCTCGATGGACTTCGAACCCTCGCGAAGGCCTACTCGCACATCGCATCCGGAATCCTTGAGGTTGAGCGCATGGGCATGGCCTTGGCTACCGTATCCGATGACGGCGATCTTCTTGTTCTTGATGATCTCGGGGTTACAATCCTGCTCGTAGTAGATAGTTACTGCCATCATTACTCCTTCGAATTCCTAGACATGGCTATCTTGCCTGTTCTTACTACTTCTTTGATGCCATAGCTTCTGAACAGATCCTCTAGGCCTTTGAGTTTCTGTCCGTCTCCTGTGGCCTCTATGGTAAGAGATGTTCGACCCACATCAACTATCTTCGCGCGGAAGATATTAGCGATCTCGATGATCTCGTTACGCCTTTCCGGTGATGCGTTCACCTTGTAAAGAACGAGTTCGCGCTCTATGGCTCCCTCATCTGTCAAGTCTGTGATCTTGTGAACGCTTATAAGCTTGTGAAGCTGTTTGGTGATCTGCTCGTAGGCAACCTCATCCGCATTGACGATGGCAGTCACCCTTGACATCGTGGCGTCCTCGGTATGCCCAACAGATAGTGATTCGATATTGAAACCGCGGCGCGAGATTAGACCTGTAACCCTAGACAAAACACCCGGCTTGTTCTCTACAAGGACAGAAAGCACATGTTTCATCTTAGCCCTCCTCCTCAACTTCGCTTTGTCCAACTCCGCTGAACTCAGAAACATACTCATCGCGCGAAGACAAGCGGGCACCTACATCGTCCGGATCGCTTTCCCATCTGCCCCCAAACTGTGCATCGATCGTGGCGCATGGCGATTTCACATCCGATGCTCCACCCGATATGGCTGGCATATCGGTCCTAACGGCGCCAACAGCAACATCGATCGCTCCCATGATGTCATCGAGCGCCGCACCTGGGGCCACCATCGGATACACATTTTGCTCACGCGATATCACGACATCCAACAGATACGGGCCGTCTGCGGCAAGCATCTCGCTTATTGCATCGGATACATCATCTGGATCGGAGATCCTTCTTCCCTGCCAGCCGTACGCCTCGGCAAGCTTCACAAAATCCGGTATTGGATCCAACAATGTCTGAGAATAGCGCTTGTCATAGAACAGCTTTTGCCATTGATGCACCATACCAAGACACCTGTTGTCCATGATGAGCACCTTCACAGAAACATTGTTTATCGCAGCCGTTGCCATCTCCTGCGAGTTCATCTGAAACGACCCGTCGCCTGCGATGCACACGACATTCTTATCAGGCTCAGCAATTGAAGCGCCGATGGCTGCCGGAAAACCGAATCCCATCGTGCCTAGACCTCCGCTAGAGAGAAATGTGCGCGGGCATTCGCGATCGATTATTTGATGCGCCCACATTTGATGTTGCCCCACCTCGGTAACGATGATGGATTGCGCTGGATCGAGCCTGTTGGACAGCTCCTTGAGAACGATCTCTGGAACTATCTCATCTTCGTTGTCGCCCACGTTCGCATGATATAGCGGATAACGCGCCTTCCACTCGGCAATGAGCTTGATCCACTCCTTTGTCTTGGGCGAGGCCCCGTCTTTTCCAAGCTGCGACACCATGCCTGCAAGAACGCCTTTCAGATCCCCTACGATCGGCACCTGAGGCTCTCTGATCTTGCCTATCTCGGCCGGATCGATGTCGATATGGACCACCTTCGCATTCGGCGCGAACTCCGACAAGCGCCCTGTAACTCTATCTGAGAACCGTGCGCCAGCAGCTATGATGAGATCGCTCTCGGTCATGGCGAGATTGGAGTATTTCGCCCCATGCATCCCAACGGGTCCCAGATTCAGCGGATGCGATGCAGGAAAAGCTCCTTTACCCATAAGAGTCGTCACAACAGGAATCTGCATCATCTCCGCGAGCTCGATAAGCTCTGGCGTTGCAGATGAGATCGTGATACCGCCGCCTGCATAGATGATCGGGCGGCTCGCCTCTTCCAGCAGTCGGCATGCAGCGCGAATCTGCTTCGCATTTCCCCTGTATGTAGGCTTATACGATGCGATGTTCACCTCATCAGGATACTCGAACACCATGCTTGCTCCGGCAAGATCGCTAGGGATATCGATTAGCACCGGACCGGGTCGACCCGTGCATGCGATATGAAATGCCTCGCGAAACGTCTGTGTAAGCTCATCGGTGGATTGCAATAGAAACGAATGCTTCACGACTGGCATCGTGATTCCGACGATGTCGGATTCTTGGAACGAATCCGTACCGATGACTGCACGCGGCACCTGTCCTGTGATAACAACCATTGGAACCGAGTCCATATACGCCGTTGCGATGCCTGTGACCGTGTTAGTCGCGCCCGGTCCACTGGTGACGATGACCACACCGGGCTTGCCTGTTGCACGCGCATATCCATCTGCCATATGCACAGCACCTTGCTCATGTCTGGCAAGTATATGGTGAAGCTGCTTCGAATCATAGAGCGCATCGTATATCTTGATGGCTTGGCCTCCGGGATAACCGAATACCGTGTCGACCCCTTCAGCCTCGAGAGAGGCGATCACGGCCTCGGCTCCGATCATCTCCTTGCCCTGCTTGTCGGTCGCCGAGCCAAGACCGCGCGGGGCACCGACACTGGCGGCGTTGCGTTTTGCTGCCTGCGCATCCGTATCGCTTTGCTTAATCTTGTCTACCACGTATCCTCCTATACGAGATCTATGTTAGATCTATGACACCCAAGCGCCCTCGTCGGCCGACGAGACCAATTTCGCATATTTCGCGAGCACACCATGATCATGCTTGGGCGCCGGCGCGACCCAAACCTGCTCTCTGCGCTTGAGCTCTTCTTCAGAGATATCAAGCGAAATAGTGCCGTGCTCGATATCGATGCTTATCGGGTCACCTTCCTCGACAAGGGCGATAGGTCCTCCCGCCGCAGCCTCAGGACTCACATGTCCTATGGCAGGACCTTTGGTCGCACCGGAAAAGCGCCCGTCTGTTATTAGCGCCACGCTCGTGGACAGCCCCATGCCAACGATTGATGATGTAGGTGTGAGCATCTCGCGCATCCCCGGACCACCTTTAGGTCCCTCAAAGCGGATGACGACGACATCTCCGGGCACGATCAGGCCCGCATTGATCGCCTCGCACGCCTCTTGTTCGCTGTCAAACACGCGAGCGGGGCCGGTATGCGAAAGCATCGACGGCGCGACCGCAGACTTCTTCACAATCGAGCCGTTCGGTGCAAGGTTTCCATACAGCACTTTCAGCGCCCCTACAGGCGAGAAGGGCTCATCATGTCGACGACATACCTCACCATCGGCCGCTTTCGTGAAGTCATTGATATAGCTCGTCATAGGCCCCATACACGTGAGTGCGTCCATGTCCAAAAGACCGAGCTCAGCAAGCTCGTGCATCACAGTCGGGACGCCTCCGACCTCATACAGATCCGAAAGCGGGCGCGGACCAGAAGGCTGAAGCTTCACCAAATGCGGCGTTCGCTCACTTGCGTGTTGCCAATCATCCATAGTGATGGGACACTCAGCCGCTTTGGCTATGGCTGTTAGATGAAGCACGGTGTTCGTGGAACCACCGAAGGCCATATCGCATTCCATAGCATTGTTGATAGAAGCGCGATTTATGATATCCTTCGCGCGAATACCCTTCTCGACGAGCTCCATGATCTTCATTCCTGCATGCTTGGCAAGTCGAAGACGCTCAGAATATACAGCCGGGATCGTGCCGTTTCCAGGAAGCGCGATACCGAGCGCTTCGCAAAGACAGTTCATGGAATTAGCCGTGAAAAGACCTGAGCAGCTTCCGCATGTGGGGCACGCCGTGTTCTCATAGTAGGCGAGCTCCTCTTCTGTCATACTGCCCGACATCACGCTCGCAGCGCCGTCGAACAAGGTGTTCAAATCCGTGGTGGGACCGCATCCGCCAGGTTGCTTTCCGGCAAGCATGGGACCGCCTGAAACAAATACCGTCGGGATGTTCACACGAAGAGCACCGATCAACATGCCGGGGACCACTTTATCACAGTTAGGTATGCACACGATGCCATCAAAAGCATGACCCTGTACAGCGCATTCAAGCGAATCGGCGATGACCTCTCTTGATACCAGCGAATAATGCATGCCCTCATGGTTCATCGCGATGCCATCGCATACACCGATGGTGTTAATCTCGAACGGAACACCGCCGGCCATATAGATCCCCGCTTTCACCGCATCGGCAATCTTGTCAAGCTCGGTATGGCCAGGAATTATGTCGTTTTTGGAATTAATAACGGCGATGAAAGGACGATCCATCTCCTCGTCCGTAATGCCATCTGCCTTAAGAAGGCTTCTATGAGGCGCTCTTGCAACACCGCACTTGATCTGCTCGCTTCTCATCTGCAACGCATCCTCCTAAAAAAAAGATCCCGGCAAGTAAAGGCTTTGCCAGGACATCGAGAATGCGGTGCATCCAACGAACTATAACGGTGTCACCGGTTCAGGTCTACTTGCCCTCAGAACAGAGCCGGTAAGCTATCTGCTCCGAAGTTTTTCTACTCCGAACTGCTCAGAGAGGAATGGATGCGAGCCCGACGCCGACTTCCAGTACCGACGGCTTTCTTCAAGACGGGTTTACGCTCATTCGCAACTCATCAACGCATTTCTTCTATTTGATTATTTTCGAAAGTATACTCCTAAAAAACGGAGTTGTCGCAAAAAAATCAGATCAATTTCCAATGAAGGACATTATGCCGCACATCTCCCAAATAGGAACACTCAATATGAGAGCGAATAGGCATATCGAAAGATAGATCGCACAATACCGAGCCATCTCGGTCTGACGCACCATTTTGCCGTCCACAGCATAATAGGCGGCAAGATATATCGGATTTTGATAAAGAGCGAACCACGAATTTGACATCACGTAGATGACGATGCCTACCACCCATGGGTTGATGCCCGATGAAAGCGACAGCGATACCAGAAACGCCATAAGGATGTTGATGAGCGCTACGTCGGATACGATGATGAACCGAAGCATGACCGTTATAACTCCGAGACCGCCGACGAGCAGATAATGGTTGGCCGAGATCGACATGAAGATTGGATAGCATCTCTCTATGATCCACTGATCTATCCCAAGATAGGAGAACACACCAGCTATCCCCAGCACACAGCCTATGAAGATAAGCGAATCCCATGCAAGGTTGTTCTTTATCTCTTTCATGCTCACAACGCCAAGCGCCACCATAGCGACCATCGCCGCAAGCGCGACCACGTGGGATTGGAGGTGATGATAAGGCTCGCTCATCCACAAGATGATGCATAGACCCACGATTATCGCCATCTTCTTCTCAACGGACGACATCGCGCTCTTTGGTTCTGCCTTACGAGCTCGCTTATGAACGCACGAGCTTCTCGATCCAAAGATCGGATCTCCTTTCGGTCTGTACAAAACGATTATCGCGATAAGATTTAGCACCGAGATCACAACGAACCACGGGATCATGTAGACAGCCCACGTTAAAAGATCAAACCTTTGGGAGATCTGGGGCGGAAGCGTGGCGAGCAGAGCATATCCTGTGATCGATGCACTGACAACAACAGGCGCCACATTCCTTGCACCGGTATACATCGCAAGGAACAATCCTTCAGCTGGACGTTCTTTCATCTTATAGCCCATATCGGTGGCGATCTGCGCGCACAAAGGCGAAAGCAGTGTCATCTTCGCGGCAAGGGACGGGATAAACGGGCCTATGATCGTGCCTGCCGAGATAAGACCTAGAGCCTGCATGGCGAAAGTATTCGGAAAGATCCCCAGTATCTTTTGAGCCATTCGATGCATAAGGCCGCTTTTTTGCATGCCAAACCCAATCACGAACGCTGCCACCAAAAGCCACCATGTCGACGTGGCAAAAGTATTAAACACGCTCGTTGTTGGCACACCGCATAACGCGATGAAAGATATACACATCGCAATGGCGATGATGGATTCAGGAAGCACTTTGGCGATCCACATGATGATGCATGCCAGAAGAATGCCAAGCGCGCCAAGCGCCTGTGCGCTCAGCCCATCGAATGCATCCAGATTTGGACCTATGATCGCGAATATAATGCCTACAGCAACGGCAATAATCGTGATCAGGATACGCTTTGATCTATCCATGAAACGTGTTCGCCGAAATCGAGCTGCCCTAAATCCTCTTGATGATCGCCTGCATCAACAAGACAAAATCATGACTGCGCTGTTCGGCGACTTCCAATACCTCAACATCGTTAGGAGATGCACCATCAACGCCACATGCCATATTCGAACAAAGCGACATTCCAAGCACACGCATGCCAACATGCCTTGCAGCGATGACCTCTTCACAGACCGACATTGCAACGGTGTCAGCACCCCAACTCCTGAAAGCGCGGATCTCGGCCGGGGTCTCGAAGCTCGGACCCAAAAGTCCAAGATAGACACCTTCTTGAACAGGTATCCCAAAAGAGATAGCCTCATCCTTGGCTATTTTACGAAGTTCTCGATCATAAGCGTCAAGCATGCTGAAGAATCGAAATGCGATCTGGTCGGGTTCCATTCCCGCAACGGGGTTTCGCCCGGTGAAGTTGATATGATCGCTCATGATGCAAAAGTCTCCGACAGAGTAATTCTCGTTTATCGCCCCTGCGGCATTGGTCACAATGATTGTATCCACACCAAGTTTATGCATCATCCAGACGGGAAATGCTACATCCTGCGAACTGTAGCCCTCATATCCATGAAGTCTTCCCTGCATGCAGATGACCCATTTTCCTTCCGAGCGACCGATGACGAAGCGACCGACGTGACTCGTTGCGCTTGATGTCTTCATAAACGGCACATCAGCATATGGAACGAATATAGCATCTTCAAGCGTCTCAGCGAATGGACCAAGCCCAGAACCGAGGATGAGTCCGATCTCGGGCTCGATGCCTCCAAGGATGCCTCTCAAATAACCTGCTGCCTCATCAAGCTTTTCAACAAGCGCTTTCTCTTGCATCTCCATCATCCTCTCCTGCGACCAATAAGGACTCGATCTTTACCCGCCAGATCCTTCACTATACTCAGATCAGCAAAACCGTTATCTTGAGCAAATCGATATGCATCATCCAAAGTCGTCTCATGAAGCTCAACAGCTAAAATGCCCTCCGGCTTCAAAGCAGAAGTGCTCCACAACACGATGCGTCTGAATATATCAAGACCGTCCTTGCCGCCATCAAGCGCCAGTTCAGGCTCGAAATCGGTGACCTCGCAAGACAGCGAAGCGAGAACATCTGTTGGGATATAGGGCGGATTTGATATCACAGCATCGAATTTCCCTATAAGATCTTCCGTGATCGACTCACCCAGATCGCCCTTAAGCACGCCTACTCGCTCACCGAGATCAAACGCATCGACGTTTTTCTTAGCAAGATCAACTGATAGATCAGATATATCGGTGGCTATCACATGTATGAGAGGATGTTCGCTTGCAAGCGAACAAGCGATACAACCGCTACCCGTGCAAAGATCAGCAACAAGAAGGCTCTTCAGCTCGATCGCACCTGTGCCCGTCGGCTCATCGTTTTCGCAGACATTTGTAGATGTATTGTCATCATCGGATTCTCCGACAGCCTCAGATGAAGACATCTCTGCCAGAAACTCATTCGATCTGATCTTTTCAGGCTTCGGAAGCCTAGCTAGAAGCTCGCTCACAAGGACTTCTGTCTCCGGGCGAGGTATCAAAACGCCGGGAGTGACCTTGATATTCAAATACCTAAACGGTGCTTCACCTGTGATGTATTGAAGGGGCTCTCCAGCAGCACGTCTTTTCACACCGGAACGTAGCGAATCCAGTTCGTCTTTAGAGAGCGGACGGTCCATCTGCATGAATAGCTCCGTGCGCGAGAGCCCGGTCGACTCGGATATGAGCCATTGCGTAGAGATGCGTGGGTTCGGATCGCCATGCGAGCCCAAATAGGACTGCATCCACTGCATCATTCGCGCTATATCCCAGCCCTCTGTATCTTGAGCATTTCCCGACATCTCCCAGATCCGCCTACGAAATCTAAAGTGCGCTAGACTGCAGCTTCGAGCTTTTGAGCTCGATCGGCCGCTTGCAAAGCGTTGATGACATCAATTAGCTTGCTACCTAACAAGACATCGTTATAACTTGAGTTGAAGCCGATCCTGTGATCGGTCACTCTATCCTGCGGACCGTTGTAGGTACGTATCTTCTCCGCACGATCCCCGGTACCGATCTGCGCTAAGCGCTCTGCGCCCTCTTGCGCTTGCTGCTCAGCGAGCATCTTCTCATAAAGCCTAGCGCGCAGAACGCTCATAGCAGCGATCTTGTTTTGCAGCTGAGACTTTTGATCCTGTGATTGCACCACAAGACCTGTCGGGATATGCGTGATGCGCACGGCTGAGTCAGTGGTATTGACGCACTGTCCGCCCGGACCACCTGCGCGAAATACATCGATCCTTAGATCGTTTTCATTTATCTCAACTTCAACCTCATCAGCCTCTGGCAGAACAGCCACCGTAGCCGTAGATGTATGTATCCTGCCTTGGCTTTCCGTCTTTGGAACGCGCTGGACTCTGTGGACGCCAGACTCAAACTTCATCAGCGAATACACATGATCACCTTTGACCTTGAACTGGATCTCCTTATAGCCGCCGTTCTCCGATGCTGAAACATCAAGCGTTTCCGTCTTCCAGCCCTCACTTGAGGCGAACCTTTCATACATTTTGTACAAATCCCCGGCAAAGATCGCCGCCTCATCTCCGCCAGCAGCGGCTCTGATCTCAACGATGATGTCCTTCTCATCTGCAGGATCCTGCGGTATGAGCATGATCTTGATCTCTTCTTCAAGACAAGGAAGCTTGCCCTCGATCGACGACAGCTCTTCTTGGGCAAATTCCTTCATATCAGGATCAGAGAGCATCTCTTTCGCCTCAGCCATATCGTTCACAAGACCAACGTATTCCGATGCTTTCTTGGCGAGCGCTCCTTGATTTGCGTATTCTTTGGCCAGACGGTTATATTCTTTTTGATCAGCCAACACATCGGGATCTCCCATCTTCTTCTGAAGATCCTCATATGCCGCAAGGAATGTATCTAGCTTTTCTTTTAAGTCCATATCAGCCATGAAGTGGTTCCTTTTACTCAGACGTAGAAAAGCGCGCTAGAAAAGCGCGCCTGCTTTCAATTCATTCTATCAAATATGGACAAAGGACGCATCAGTGGCTATCGATGAGATACTCCGAAACGCTCTCGATGCAGTTCGCTCCATCACCGACGGCTGTCGTCACTTGGCGAAGACGCTTCGTGCGTGCATCGCCGGCGACAAAAATGCCAGGTGCGCTAGTGCAGCATGACTCATCAGCAACCACATAGCCCCGCTGATCGAGCTCCACCATATCGCATAGAAACTCAGTATTAGGAACGGTGCCTATAGCGACGAACAGCGCAGAGACATCAAGAAAGCGGATCTCGTCCGATATCCTGTTTCTGACATCGACTCCGCACAGAGATCCATCCTCATCCGATATTCTCTCGACGATGCTGTTCCAAAGTATCTCAACGTTATCAAGTTCTTTGACGCGATCGTGATATATGGCCGTGGCGCGAAGAACATCGCGTCGCACGACCATATAGACCTTCCTACAAATCCTTGAGAGATAGATCGCATCGGCAACCGCAGTATCACCACCACCGACGATGACAACATCCTTATCCCTGAAGAAATTACCATCGCATGTAGCGCAATATGACACACCGGAACCTGTAAGTTCAAGCTCCTTATCGATACCGAGTTTGGCCGGTCTGGCTCCTGTAGCAACGATAATGCTACGTGCGCGGACATCACCAAACGCGCATTTTAGCGTCTTTGCATCATCGCTATCTTCGATCGATAAGACCTCATCATAGACGATCTCAGCACCGAAAGACTGCGCCTGTTCGAGCATCGTCTCTGAAAGATCGAAACCGCTTGTGGATTCGGAATAACCGGGATAATTCTCCAAGTGCTCCGTCTGGGCCATCTGCCCTCCGGCAGAGACGCTCTCGATGATGACGCTGGACAACCCCGATCTCGCCCCATAGATAGCTGAGGTAAGTCCCGCCGGACCTCCGCCTATGATGGCAACATCGTATATCCGATCTTCATTTTCGCTCATGCTGTTTGCTTTCTATTGCTTAGACTGCACAAAGCGCTTGATACCGCAGTTGCACATCGGCGATCTAGCGCAAGAGCTCCAACAAGGCCGCTTTGGGCTGAAGCCCGACGGTCTTTTTCTTGATAGAGCCGTTCTCAAAAGAGATTATAGTCGGCACAGAGCTTACGCGGAACTCCGCTGCGATATCCGGTGATTGGTCGATATCAACCTTGTAGACATACGCTTTGCCTTCGACCTCCGAGGATATCTCGTCGATAATCGGCCCAAGACGCTTGCATGGTCCGCACCAAGTTGCGAAAAAATCCACCAAAACAGGCTTATCTGCATCGAGCACCTTTGCTTTGAAGTCTGAAGAGTTGACAACTTCGCTCATTTTTATCTCCTTAAAATCCATTTACTGACACATTTGAATCGCGTCGCATCCATTCGATAGACCAACATCAATCCCAGTGCTTCCCTGCCTCTAATGGCAATGATGAATGTTAAATATAGTTATATCTCCCACGATTGATCACTCGTTAACAAACTGGAATAATTGCGACGATGATCTTGACGATAAATGCGCGATGCTTGCTTAGCATGTACGCAAGCTAAGCAAGCATTACATTCGAAGCGACGGCCGGAAGCAAAATGTACCTAGCCGCCGCCTGTCTGTCCATATTGGTACGATAAATCCCTACAGAGCCGCATCCCTTATCACATCAAGGAACTTCTTTCGATCCCATGTGCCGAGATCGCCTTCAAATCGATCGCGCACCGAAACGAGGTTCTCTGCGATTTCCTTATCGCCAAGAACGACCATGTAAGGAATCTTCTGACTTTGCGCCTTTGCGATCTTGACCTTCATAGGTTCGTTCTGATCATACATCTCGACGCGTCCGCCCGAAGCTTTGATCTCACCAGCAAACTCGGCCGCCGCCTCCTTATGCCTGTCGGCAATCGGAATGACAGCCACCTGAACGGGGGCAAGCCACAACGGAAGCGCACCTGCATAATGCTCAAGAAGAATGCCTAAGAATCGCTCGATCGAACCGAAGATGGCTCGGTGAAGCATCCATGGCTGTTGCTCCGTATTGTCCTGCGCTCTGTATGTTAGATTAAAGCGCGCCGGGAAGTTGAAATCGACCTGCACCGTCGAACACTGCCACGTGCGCCCGATCGCATCTTTGACCTTGATGTCGATCTTAGGCCCATAGAACGCTCCATCACCTTCATTGATGTCGTATTTAAGCCCTCTGATCTCGCACGCCTTCTTAAGCGATGTGGTTGCGTGCTCCCACATGTCATCGGAGCCGATCGATTTTTCAGGCCTAGTCGAGATCTCGGCCTCATATGTGAAATCGAATGTGTCCATGATGTGGTCGACGAGCTCTAATATCGCAACGACCTCATCGACTACCTGATCGCGTGTGCAGAAAATATGCGCATCGTCTTGAGTGAAACCACGGGCGCGCATGAGTCCATGAACCGCACCTGACATTTCGTGGCGATATACAGTGCCGAACTCGAAGAAGCGAAGCGGAAGATCGCGATAAGAGCGAAGCTCGTTCCTGTAAAGAAGAACATGCCCCGGACAGTTCATCGGCTTCACACCATACTCGCTCATACGAGGCTCTTCATCAGAGCCCTCGTTGATGTTGAAGAAGTACATATTCTCATGATAGAAGTCGTAATGACCGCTTGTCTTCCACACATCGGCGTTATAGATATGAGGCGTTATAACCTCTTCATAGCCGCGTTCATAAAGATCGCGACGCAACCATTCCTGCATAGTGCGGATGATGCGCGCACCTTTGGGAAGATAAAGCGGAAGGCCCACTCCAGCGGCCGGATCCATCATATAGATCCCAAGCTCACGCCCGAGCTTGCGATGGTCACGCTTCTCGGCTTCCTCGATATTATGTAGATGCTCCTCTAGGTCTTTCTTGGAGAAGAATGCAGTGCCGTAAATACGTGTAAGCATCTCGTTGTCGGAGTTACCCCTCCAGTATGCACCGGCAGTCTTCATAAGTTTGAACGGACCGATCTTTCCAGCGCTCGGCATGTGTGGGCCGCTACATAGATCAACGAAACCCCCATGTTCACGGATGATGATAGGCTCACTATCGTCCAGATCATCGATATGTTCGAGCTTCAGCCTCTGATCCTTGAAGATTTCTTTGGCTTCATCTTTTGAAACCACCTTGCGCACGAAAGGCTCATCACGCTTAATGATCTCGGCCATCTTGTCCTCGATAGCCTTGAAGTCCTCAGGAGCGATCGATGCATCGAGTGCAAAATCGTAGAAGAAGCCATCTTCAGTCTGCGGACCGAAACCTATCTGCGCTCCAGGATAAAGTTCTTGAACCGCTTCAGCCATGACATGGGCTGCAGAATGTCTCATGATCCCAAGCGCTTCGGGAGATTTAGAGGTTATTATCTCAACCGTGCTGCCGTCAGGAACGACCGTGTTCAGATCGGCGAACTTCCCGTCGATCTTTCCTCCAAGAGCGGCCTTAGCAAGACCTGCTCCAATGGATGCCGCAACATCATAGACATTGGATCCCTCGGGCACCTCTTTGATGCTCGAGTCGGGTAATTTGACCTGCATTGATGATTCCTTTCTCTGCCGGGTGCAAACAAAGCACCTGCAATATCAACAAAAATGCTGACCTTATATGCTGTTATATGACTAGATCTTATCGAAGATGATTATCTTGCTTGAGAATAACGGCCTTGCGTGCTCGAGCTACGCCTTCTTGAGCGCTGAGCCTTCTGTCCTTGTGATGCAGATACGCCTCCAACAGGAGTTGCGCAATATGGACATATCGTCCAAGCAGGCTCCAGCGCACGCTCGCAATGCGTGCAGAGATTCTTTAACTGCGTGTGACAGTTCGGACAGAGAACATAGTTCGAATCAACAGGATATCCGCACGTCGCGCATTCCCCGTATTTCATCAATTCACGCTGCTTAAGAGCAACCTCAAGCTCTTGCTCATCCTTGTCGATCTGCAACATCGGAGGCCTGAGAAGGCAATATGCGATGACACCGACGATTGGCACGAGCGCGACCACAGCCCAGATATACCAGTTGGTGCCGCGAAGATACGCATCCCTTACCACCCAGATTATCGACAAAATGTACAGTATCACCAATAATACGACCACAATAGTGAAAGCGGTTTGCATCTGCGGTGACCACAGCTGAGCGAGCAACTCGTTCACTTTACCTCATCCTCCGTCTTCTTCAAGAGTTCGATTCCGATACTATTCTACGTTTCACTCTCGATAGAGTTACAAATTCAAATTATATCAAAGCTGCGATATGCAATCCCGGACAGCTTTGCGCACGCACCGAATTGCTCAAAGTCTCCATCAAGAAAGCTCCTCGATTTGCTCTTTGAGCTTTGTCTGCTTTTCTTTGAGCGCGGCAAGCTTTGCTGTGTCCTTTTCGATGATCTCCTTGGCCGCCTTGGCGAGAAATCCCGGGTTGGAGAGCTTCTTCTCGAACTTAGCCACATCCTTATCGATAGAGCCAAGCTCGCGCTCAAGCCTCTCACGTTCTGCTTGGAAATCGACGAGTCCAGACATTATCGTATAGATCTCAATGCCGGTGCCAATACCCACGCATGAATCGGCGGGCTTTTGCATATCGGGCGCTGACTTCAAATCCGAAATGCGCGCCATCGAAACGATAAGCGCCTCCTGATCGAGCAGCATCGCACATGTGTCAGAGTCGGCTTTGATGCAAACAACAAGCTCTGTCTTCGGCGAGATAGAATATCTTGCTCTGGCAGAGCGAACCGCACCGACAACATCGCAGATCAAAGAGACCTTACGCTCGGCATCATCGTCAATATATCCCGAAAGCTCATCGGCAGATGGCCATTTGGAAAGTATCAACATATCAGATGCATCATCTGACTTTGGAAGGCTGGAATAGATCTGTTCGGTTACAAACGGCATGATCGGATGCAGAAGACGAAGCGAAGTATCCAGCAAAGCGACAAGATTACGCTGACATGCCAATCTATCCGACTGATCGCCGTCCTGCGAGAGCCTGCTTTTAGAAAACTCGATATACCAATCGCAGAGCTCGTTCCAGAAAAACGTATAGAGCTGACGTGTGATCTCGCTGAATTCAAATGCCTCGAAACTCTCATCGATACCGCGAACGAGCTTCGCCAAACGAGAGAAGATCCATTTATCCGCCGGGGTGTCGAGCTGCGGCGCGCCCGGCTCGAAACCGTCAAGATGCATCGTTATAAAACGTGCGGCATTCTTTATCTTATTAGCGAAATTACGTGCGCCTTCGATCTTTTGAACATCGAACCTCATAGCCTGCGCACCAGTAACCTGTGTCAGAAGCCCGAACCTCATGCCATCGGCTCCGTAGTCCTCCATGAGCTTGACCGGGTCAACACCATTACCGCGCGATTTGCTCATAGGTTTGCCATCAGAGCCCATCACTGTCGGATGAATGATGACGTCCTTAAACGGTATGCCGCCTGTGCAGTATTCGCTTGCCATCACCATGCGAGCTACCCAAAGCCCCATGATGTCCCTAGCGGTTGATAACACCTGTGTAGGATAGAAGCGCTTCAAATCCTCAGACTGCATTCCCTGCTCGCCCCAGCCCTGTGTGGCAAAAGGCCAAAGCTGTGATGAGAACCATGTATCCAAAACGTCTTCATCCTGTCTAGCGGGATGACCGCACTTAGGACAGATATCGACATCCTCCAAAGACGCATCTTGCCATCCGCATTCGTCGCAATAAAACATAGGAATGCGATGACCCCACCAAAGTTGGCGCGAGATACACCAATCTTTGAGATTGTCGATCCAATCAAGATAAACCTGCGACCATCGCTCGGGGTGAAACGATATCTCCCCATCAGCAACAGCGTCACGGGCAGGCTTTTTTATCTTGTCGACATTGACAAACCATTGCTCGGAAAGCCAAGGCTCGAGCGTATTGTGGCAACGATAGCAATGCATGACCGAGTGACTTATATCCTCTATATGGTCGAGAAGCCCAAGACGCTCGAACTCCTCGACAACAGCAGCTCTAGCCTCATCGCGATCCATGCCGCTAAAACGTCCGTACCCCTCGACCACATGAGCACTCTCATCGAAGATATTGATCTGCTCAAGACCTGCACGCTCACCCATAGCAAAATCGTTCGGGTCATGCGCAGGCGTCACCTTCACCGCGCCTGTACCGTATTCGGCATCCACATGGAAATCCGTGAAGATCGGGATGCGCCTGTTCACTATCGGAAGGATGATGTCCTTTCCAACAAGATCCTTATAGCGCTCATCTTTCGGACTGACAGCCACGCCGGTATCTCCTAGCATGGTCTCAGGACGCGTGGTGGCTACGACCAGATATTCCATTTCATTGGTCGGCTCGGCAAGAGGATAGCGAAGATACCACAGATGCCCCGCATCGTCGCTATATTCAGCCTCATCATCTGCGATCGCTGTGGTGCAATGAGGGCACCAATTCACGATGCGACGACCTTTGTATATGATGTCAGCGTGATACCAATCGACAAAGAGTTTTCTGACGGCGAGAGAGAACTCAGGGCTCATGGTGAATTGCTCGTGATCGTAATCACAGCTGCACCCCATGGCTTTTATCTGGTTCACGATAGTCGTGCCGTATTCATCGCGCCATTTCTGGCATTGCTCGATGAACGCCTCACGCCCGATCTCTCGGCGATTGATGCCTTGATCAGCAAGATGTTTGTCAACCTTGGTCTGAGTTGCAATTCCAGCGTGATCGGTGCCCAGTATCCATCTGGTTTGATAGCCCTGCATCCTTGCACGCCTGATGCACGCATCTTGGATGGTGTCGTTAAGCGCATGCCCCAAATGGAGAACTCCTGTGACGTTCGGAGGCGGAATGACGATCGTATAGCTCTCATCAGCATGTTCGCCTGAACCCGGCGTTCTCAAAAATGCGCCGCTATCCTTCCAAGCCTCAAAGATCGGGCGTTCCCATTCGGCATAATTGGAAGATGCACTCGTGTTCTTATTAGGATCAGACATCGACTACTCTCCTTCTTTGCAAGATTCATCTTGTGAAGCTTCTGCAACAGAATCTATATCAGGTGAGGTTTCACCCGTTATGTCGCTGGCTTTGATGACAACCTTCGTCTTGCCGCTTCGCTCAGGCAGGTCATACATTACATTGCTTAGAACACGCTCGCATATGGAGCGCAGACCGCGCGCGCCTGTGCCGTGTTCGCTCGCCTCATGTGCTATCGCCTTGAGCGCGTCATCCTCGATCACAAGCTCGCAGTCCTCAAATGCGAAGAGTTTCCTATACTGCTTGACAAGAGCGTTCCGAGGTTCGACCAGAATACGCACGAGATCATCCTCGCTCAGCTCATCAAGCGAGGTGATCACGGGGATCCTGCCGACAAACTCGGGGATCATGCCGTATTTATTGAGATCCTCTGGCAAAACTTGCGCCAAAAGCTCGGCTTCGGCCTGTTTCTTCGACTCGGGAAGCTCAGAGGCAAAACCAAGTCCGCTCTTTCCGACACGCTGACCAACAATATCGGCAAGTCCGACAAAAGCACCACCTAAGATGAACAAGATATTCTTCGTGTCAATATGAATAAGTCCCTGCTCAGGATGCTTTCTTCCACCCTGCGGCGGGACAGATGCCTCACACCCCTCCACGATCTTAAGGAGCGCCTGCTGCACGCCCTCACCAGAGACATCCCTTGTGATTGAAAGATTCTCGGCCTTGCGTGCGATCTTGTCGATCTCGTCGATGTAGATGATGCCGATCTGCGCCTTTGGGACATCGAAATCTGCCGCTGTGATCAGCTTCAAAAGAATGTTCTCGACATCTTCGCCCACATAGCCGGCCTCAGTAAGCGTAGTGGCATCAGCAATGGCGAAAGGAACCTTCAATGTACGGGCAAGCGTCTGTGCAAGAAGCGTTTTTCCCGATCCTGTTGGTCCGAGGAGCATAATGTTGCTCTTGTCGATCTCGACATCGCCCTCATCAGCCTCAAGGCCCAAAGAGATGCGCTTGTAATGATTGTAGACAGCAACAGAAAGCGCCCGCTTAGCCGCCTCCTGCCCCACCACGTGCTCGGAGAGCCGATCGTGTATCTCATGCGGCGTTGGAAGATCCGACAAAATGTCTTCTGGCCGAAATTCGCTTTTCTCTTCAAACACGCCATCTTCGGCTACCACGATATTGCCGTGCCCAGCTTGAGAGGGGTGCATATTCGATCGCGGATCGTTATAGAAACCCATCTCGTGCATCATCGCATCAGCGCATATGGTTATGCATTCATCGCAGATATTGATGCCGTTTGGAGAGGCGATCATAGAGCGCACTTGACCGGCTTCCTTACCACAGAAAGCGCAATACATGAACTCTGAACCGCTGTCTTTATTGTTGTCGTTTGCCATGAGTCGTCTTGATCAACTTTCTCAAAATCGGTGCTTTGTTGCATTTCGCAATATTATAAAAGTATGCGCCACTGTCATCAGCGACGCATACGAATCTATTCGGAGATGGAGTCGTTTTTGTTCTTACTCTCCGTGATGAGCGATGATCTCATCGACAAGGCCGTATGCCTTTGCCTGTTCAGCCGTCATGTAATTATCACGCTCGGTGTCCTCTTGGATCTTCTCGATCGTCTGACCGGTGTTATCCGCTAGGATCTTGTTAAGGCGCTTGCGCGTCTTGAGCATGAAATCGGCAACGATGGCGATTTCAGTCTGCTGACCCTGCGCACCACCCAACGGCTGATGGATGAGCACCATCGAATTCGGAAGGCAGAATCGCTTGCCCTTCGCGCCCGATGAAAGAAGAACGGCCGCCATGGAGGCACACTCGCCGATGCAGATGGTAGACACATCGCACTTGATGAAGTTCATCGTATCGAGAATGCCAAGCCCTGCGGTCACTGAACCGCCCGGAGAGTTGATATAAAGGGAGATATCCTTTTCCGGATCGGTAGCCTCAAGGTGGAGCAGCTGTGCAACCACGGAATTAGCTACGTGATCATCTATCTGTTCTCCCAAAAACACGATCCTGTCGTTCAAAAGCCTTGAATATATGTCGTAGCTACGCTCCCCTCGCGGAGATTGCTCGATGACATATGGGATCAAAGCATTGTTGACACGTTGAAGTTCCATTCGTTCCTCGCTTTCGTTAAGCTATTCGCAAATCATACATTTGTTCACTATTATTTTATACGTCTTTTGCGAAATGACAAATCTTATATGAGCACTCTCACAAAATCTTTAATCAAAAAAGGGGTGCACACCGAAGCGCACACCCCTTCGTGATATGAATGCGAAACTACTCGCTATCTGCATCATCCTCAGCCTTGATCTTCTCGAGATACTCCTCCATCGTGATCTCTTTGACCTTGGCGTTGTCCATGATGTCCTTCATAGCCTTTGCTCGAATGATGCCCTCACGGATGAGATACAGTCGACCGTCACGCTTCCATTCGGCCTCGGTCGCCTTCGGATCCTCAAGTCCGGCACGCTCGAATTCGAGAGTGACATCCTCATCGCTAGCCTCAAGCTTGGCGTTGTCTGCCCAAGCATCAAGCGCCGCATCCTGCTTGACATTGTCGGTGGCCTGCTTCTTGACATCCTGCTTGAACTGATCGGAGTCGATACCTTGCATCATCAAGAAGTTATCGAAACTGATTCCTTGACGCTGCAGCTGCGTGAAGAAATCCTGAAGAAGCTGAGACTCTGTCTGCTCGACCATGGCGTCATCAACCTCGCCATCAAAGCGCTTCACAAGCTCGAGCGAGCATGCGTTCTCTTTGATCCTTGGAATAACGTCTTCCTTCTGTGCCTTGATCGACTCTTCGATCTCTTTACGCAGGTCGGCAACCGTATCGATGCCAAGCGTCTCTTTTACCCACTCATCGGTGAGCTCAGGAGTGGTCTTGATCTTGACTTGATTGCATGTAACCTCAAACGAGATCTTCTGACCAGCAACATCCGACATCAGGATAGATGCGTCATCGTCTGCGACCTTGAGGTCAAACTTCTTCGTGTCGCCGGCTTTCATGCCCTTGACCTTTTTCTCGAAGTCTTCAGAATACACGCCCGTTCCCGGGGTGAAGAAAGCGTTGTCGCTCGACAGTCCGACGACATCGGCGCCGTCTTCCTTAGTAGCCTTGATGGAGAGATCGGCGCACTCCTCACCTGAGAGTTTTGAACCTTCAGGGGCATCCTCATATGATTGATAACGCTCGGTGATGTCCTTGATCTGATCCTCTACCTCTGTCTCCGTGACATCAGCGCTTGGAACCTCGATCTCGATCGGGTCATAAGAAGAGAGCCTATAGATCGGCTTGACAGATTGAGTGAACTCGAACTTGAAGTCCTCGCCTTCGTTAGCAAGAGCAGGATCGTTGAAATCAGGTGAGCCTACCGGGAAGATCCTTTCCTGCTCGATCACCTGGGGATACACCTCATTCACGATCTCCTCAGTTGCCTGCGCAAGGATAGCCTCTTTACCGAATGCATTATCGATTACAGGGCGTGGAGCCTTGCCCTTCCTAAACCCCGGGAAGTTGTACTTCTTCGCGAAGTCCTTGTAAATTGAGCCAACCTTGTTCTTAACGATTCCCTTATCTACGACAACGATGGCCTTGACCTTGTTGTCTTCCAGATTCTCCAATGTGATGTTCACGAAATCCTCCGTTGATTACTGAATTTACGGACAAGACATTATGGTATCATATGAACCCGCCGCACATATCTATCAAAAGTGCGGTTTTGACATAGTGCGGGCGTGGCGGAATTGGCAGACGCGCCAGATTTAGGTTCTGGTGAGGAGACTCGTGAAGGTTCAAGTCCTTTCGCCCGCACCACAAAATGACAAGACCGCGCAAGCGGTCTTTTTCATTTGTGGTGTTGACGAAAGCATCATCGAGCTTGCGAGATGATAGTGAAGCGAAGCTGAGGGGACTTGAACCTGTGAGGTTCATTGCGGTGCTAATCTTTATAGTTTGCACCGCAACAGCGAATGTCAAGGTGTCGCGAAGTGACCTAAAGCGAAGAATCGCCTTGCGATTGTTTGCGATGACTTGACATGAGCTAAGACTTGTCGCTCGCACCACAAACAATGCGAACACCCTCTGGGTGTTCTTTTATTTTGCCCGTAGCATCCCTTTTCGATTTGCTCTGAACACTAACTATTAATTGCTTCCGTAAGGAAGCATATATATAAATGCATGAAGGAGTTGACCGCTGACGCGAAGCGTCGAGGGTAAACGTCAAATACGAAAAGGGATGTAAGGGTTTTGATTTCTTCTGTTTCATGAAAATGATTGCCGAGGTGCTTACAAAGCGAGTTCCGCAGGCGTAAGCCGAGGACTGTTTGAGCGACTAAGTATCTCGGCAATCATTTCGTTAGTGAACAAACGAAATGACAAGCTATACGCCCACTTGTCGCTCTGACATAATCACATCAAGTTTAACCCTCGGCTACCCGGATGCATTAAAAGACAAAGCGAGGGGCGCACTTAAAGCAGCCCCTCGCTATCAAACAACAAGATGATCCTAGATCATCACTTCATCTCATCAAGAGAGAATTCGTCTTTACCAAGATGAACCGTCTTGCCTTGCTGCTTAAGCTTTCGATACTCCGCACTCGCCGTGAAAAGAACGTCAGACGATGAATTAAGCGCCGTCTCGCAGGAGTCCTGGATCACACCAATGATGAATCCAATCGCGACAACCTCCATAGCAACTGTGGTATCAATACCAAAGAGCGAACACGCAAGCGGAATAAGAAGCAACGATCCACCTGCAACACCCGATGCACCGCAGGCGCTCACAGCAGCGAGCACGCATAGCATCACAGCCGTGAACGGATCAACTGAAAGCCCGACCGTATGCACGGCAGCCATGCTCATGATCGTAATGGTAACGGCAGCGCCCGCCATATTGATCGTGGCACCGAGCGGAATGGATACCGAATAATTGTCCTTATTCAGCCCCAGCTTTCTGCAAAGTTCCATGTTGATCGGAATGTTCGCCGCAGAACTACGGGTGAAAAACGCCGTAAGACCTGAATCCTTCAAGCAACGGAATACGAGAGGATAAGGATTCTCGCGCGTGCAGATGAACACGATCAGCGGATTGGTTACAAGCGCAATGACGAGCATGCATCCAACAAGGAGCAGGATAAGCTGGCCATATTCAACGAAGATATCCAAACCGCTGGTAGATACCGAGGTATACACCAAGCCCAAAATGCCAAACGGCGCCAAGTTGATAACCCAACGAACTGCCATCGATACCGCATCAGAGATAGCAGCAAAGACATCCTTCACATTCTTACTCGTACCGCGAAGAGCAATGCCGAGCACGATCGCCCAAGCAAGAATTCCGATGAAGTTCGCCGTTGCAAGCGCATCGACCGGGTTGGCGACGATATTCATAACGATGCTAGTGAGAACCTCGCCGATACCCTCTGGAGATGTCTGCTCGATATCATCGGCAACCGCAAGCGTAAGATCGATCGGAAAAAGGAAACTCGCGATAACAGCCACAAGAGACGCCACGAGCGTTGAGATTATGTAGAGCACGACGACCGTCTTCATGGTGCCCGCCGTCTTGGCGTTCATAAGTGCGCTCATGACGAGGAAGAATACGAGGATAGGCGCGACCGCCCGCAAAGCTCCGACGAAGATATTGCCCAAAAGCGAAATGACTGAGCCGATCTGTAGCGCCCACTCAGGACCATCCTGAGGGATGATAAGCGCCAAGATAACACCGATGACCAAACCAACCAAGATACGTTTGATCAAGCTGACCTCACAATATCTCTGGAAGATATTCTTCTTAGGTGTCTCCTCCTTCTCTGGAAGATCTTCACCCTTCATTTCTTCTGTCACTGTACTTCCCCTAACTACATAAAAGGACGAATCTGCAATATTCTATCGCAGTAATTCAACAAGACAGTGAAAATGAAGCATCGCATGCGCACGCCTCTCCGTAAACGGAAGGATGCGACACGCGAAGAGTATCATGCGATCCAAACGAAAATCGCCCCTACCGAAGTAAGGGCGATCAAAAATTCATGTGGCTCCTCGGGTAGGATTCGAACCTACAACCCTCCGGTTAACAGCCGGATGCTCTGCCGTTGAGCTACCGAGGAATCTCGTTGCCGTAAAAGACACTTAGCTATTATAACCAAATGTTTCCGACGCGCAAGATAAATCTTTAAACGGTTTCGCTATTCCTCCAAATAGTCCTTAAGCTTGGAAGAACGAGAGGGGTGACGAAGCTTCGCAAGCGTCTTGCTCTCAATCTGACGGATCCTCTCACGAGTGACGCCGAATTCACGCCCAACCTCTTCAAGAGTGCGCGGATGACCGTCCTCAAGGCCAAAACGAAGGCTTATCACCTTACGCTCACGCTCCGCAAGACCATCAAGCACTTTTGCTAGCTGTTCTTGCAACATTGAAAAGCTTGCAGCATCCGGAGGCACAACCGCTGCCTCGTCCTCGATGAAATCACCGAGCTGGGAATCCTCTTCCTCACCGATTGGCGTCTCAAGAGATACTGGTTCTTGGCTGATCTTTTGGATCTCACGCACACGCTCGGGCGGAAGCTCCATCTTCTCGCCTATCTCCTCAGGCGTTGGTTCGCGTCCTAGCTCTTGAAGAAGCTGACGTTGAATGCGAACGAGCTTATTAATGGTCTCTACCATATGAACGGGAATGCGGATGGTGCGAGCCTGATCAGCGATGGCACGCGTGATGGCCTGACGAATCCACCATGTCGCATAAGTCGAGAACTTAAAACCCTTTGTGTATTCGAACTTCTCAACCGCGCGGATAAGTCCCAGATTACCCTCTTGTATAAGATCTAAAAACAACATCCCGCGTCCGACATAGCGTTTCGCGATGGAAACAACAAGACGGAGATTGGCCTCGATCAAAGCTTGCTTTGCATCAAGTCCGACCTGCTCAACACGAGTAAGCCTGCGCTTTTCCCGACGATTGAGCTCGACATTTTCCTCCTCAGCGCGCTCTAGTTCCTCTGTGGCAGCCACACCGGCCTCTATCTTCATAGCCAGATCGACCTCTTCGGCCGCTGTAAGCAACGGAACCTTGCCAATCTCTTTCAGATACATCCTCACAGGATCGCCGGTAAGCATGGTCACATTGGAATCCGTGCTCCTGCGGCGCGATTTCGACTTGCTCCTTGAGCTTGTGATCTTCGGAAGGTTCACATCAGAAGATGCTTTGAGTTCTTCTTCAGGTATATCATCGAGAACAGAATCGGTATCATCGGTAGCGTCCGTATCTTCACCAGTGACCCTGACCGCTTCGCTTATAGCATCATCGGCAGGAGGTTCGATATCATCATCGATATCATCGGTGTCCTTCAAAACAGTGGTCTTGACGGGAACCTCCTCGACGATCTCAATCACAGCATCACCATCATCGACCACCTGATCGATCTTTGCTTTGCCTTTTGTCGAGGATGCGGTTTTCTTCGAAGAAGCCTTCTTCGCCTTGGCCGACTTGGTTGAGGCGGTCTTAGAGGATATCGCCTTTGTCGAATCTTCGCCGTTTTTCGACTTCGCCGAATCTTTAGCCTCGGCAGTCTTTGCCTTCGTTGTCTTAGCAGAGCTCTTCTTCGTAGCAGAAGCGCTCTTTGCCTGTGTGCTCTTCGTTTTCTTTGTGCTGCTCGGTTTCTTTTCGGAAGCTTCTTTGCTTTGCTCTGAGGTCTTAGTAGCTTTCGGCACTCGTGATTCCTTTCGCCAGAAACCTTATTTAGATATAGCTTCGCCATAATAGGCATAAATACGCGAACTCATAGAATACACCTATATTGACGCTTTAGCAAGAAATTTTTAGAGCAAATCGAGCGGATCGACATCAATAGCGACGTTTACAAACTTATCGGCCTGACGCTTGTCGAAAACCTCATTCAGAAATGCCGAAACATCCTCATCATGCGGCGCTTTCAAGATACAGTGCCACCGAAAATCGTTTCGGATCTTCTCGAACGCACACGGTGTCGGCGGAAGCAGAACCCACTGCGTCTTGTCGCATTCGAATATCTTCGACTCAAGCGTATCGTAGATCTGCTGAATGACGCGTTTGACATGCTGAAGGTCGCGCCCCCACGCGATGATGTTCACCATGCGGACATAAGGTGGAAACCCGAGAACCCTGCGTTTTGGAAGCTCGCTTCGCAAGAAGAGATCTCTATCATAGACAGAAGCCGCCCGTATGGCGACGGAGTCCGCCTCATAAGTCTGCACATAGACCTCACCCTCAAGCTCGGCCCTACCCGCGCGACCCGCGACTTGTTCTATGAGATCGAACGTGCGCTCCGAGGCACGAAAGTCAGGAAGATGCAATTGTGTGTCGGCATTGATGACACCGACAAGCGTCACATCGTCAAAGTCAAGTCCCTTGGCGATCATCTGCGTACCTAAGAGCACAGCGCTATCGGCTGCTCCAAATTGCTCTAGCAGCTTTTGATGAGAACCCTTGGCTGCGGTCGTATCGGCATCCATACGAACCACAACAACATCAGACAGACTGCGCTTATTATCGCCATCAATTGTGCGAAGATGAACGCGATCCTTATCAGAGGTGCTCGCAGACAGACCTTCAGGCAGCACGATCGCCGGATCGACCGACTCTTCACTTGCAAGCAGAGCACGAAGCTCATCTTCAACTCGCTGCGTCCCGACTCCATACTTCCTCAAATACGGACTTCTACAAGAAGGGCATGATGAGGGGCTCGCCACTTCGTTTCCACAATGGTGGCAGACGAGCTTGTTACCACGCTCATGGTATGTGAGCGTTGTCGAGCAATTGCTACATTCAGGAACAAAACCACAATCGCGGCAAAGCAAGAACTTTGCAAAACCACGTTGGTTGAGCAAAAGCACCGCCTTATGCCCCGCCTTAAGCTCTTCGCAGAGCTTCTTTTCAAGCCTGTGTGAAAAAATAGAGCGCTTACCGGATCGAAAGCATTCCGCCATATCGATAACTTCGATCTTGGGAAGCTTTTTGCCATTGGCGCGTTCTTTTAACTCAACATGATGCCAGTCGCTTCTCGTATTCGCTTTGAACAGAGCTTCGATCGAAGAAGTAGCCGATCCAAGAATCAGCGTGGCTCCGTTTTTCTTCACGAGCCACTCAGCCACATCACGTGATACATACCTTGGCGCACTTTCTTGTTTGTACGTACTTTCATGCTCCTCATCGATGACGATGATCCCGAGATCATCAACAGGCGCAAACAGCGCGCTTCTGGCACCTATTACCACCTTGCACTGCCCTGATCGTATCAAATCCCACTCATCATAGCGCTCGCCTTGGCTCATTCGCGAATGGAGCAAAGCCACCGTATCGCCAAATCTGGATCGAAAGCGCGCAAGGGTCTGCGGTGTGAGCGAAATCTCCGGAACGAGAACTATCGCACTCTTACCTTGTGCCAACACTTTGGATATGGCGCGCAAATATAGCTCCGTTTTCCCAGATCCAGTAATGCCATCGATCAGCACCACCTCGCCTGAACACGATTTAATTGCGTCATCAATCACACGCATAGCGCTTGATTGAGCATCCGTTAGCACATCAGGTCTAGAATCGCTGAACATCGGGCTTTGCAAAACGTCGTGCTCGGTACGCATCTTTCTCTTCGAGGCGACCTTCACCACTCCTTGCTTTTCAAGCGACTTGATCGTAGATGTCAAACTACCGTACAAATACGTTAATTCGCGCAATGAAACATCGCCCTCTTTAAGCGTATCGATAACAGCTCGCTGCTTGACAGCTCTATCCTTAGGAACGAAGGAGTCGAAGTTCTCGCCTTTGCATATGAGCTTCTCCTCGACCTCGCTGATCTTGGGAAGTTCGATCCTCCAAGCGCCTTCTTTACCCTTGATAGCACGCGGGATTCCGCCCGGAGGGGTGAAAAGCCTCACCGCGCTAGATAGAGGCGCAATATACCTTGACGCGATAAAACGCGCACATTCGGCACCTACCTCGTTGAAATATGGCTTTGTGAGCACAGCATCTATCGACTTAGCACCCTTAGGCGGCTCGCCCTCATATATGCGAACTACAAAACCGATCGCAGGCCTTGATCCGAAACTCACCTGAACCGCACACCCGATGCACACCTCATCAACAAGATCACCGAGCATGTAGTCAAAAGCGCTCGATAGCGACTTGGTCTGTATATCTAGAACTACCTGCGCAAGCAGCATCTACATACCGCAAGCGTCTCTAAGCGCGTCAATCTTATCGGTTTTCTCCCAGCTGAATTCCGGGAGCTCACGGCCGAAGTGCCCATAGTTCGAGGTTAGCCTATATATAGGACGTCTGAGATCAAGATTGTCGATAATCGCTGCTGGTCGAAGATCGAACACCTTTGCGATCGCCTCTTCGATATCCTTCTCGTTAACATGATTCGTCCCGAACGTCTCAACCATGATAGAGACCGGCTCGGCAACGCCGATGGCATATGCGATCTGAACTTCACACTTATCTGCAAGCCCTGCAGCCACCACATTTTTCGCAACCCAGCGCGCAGCATAAGCAGCAGATCGATCCACCTTGGTCGGATCCTTTCCTGAAAAAGCTCCGCCGCCATGACGACCCATGCCGCCATAGCTGTCCACGATGATCTTACGCCCAGTAAGCCCGGCATCCCCCATCGGACCTCCGATAACAAAGCGTCCGGTCGGATTGATGAATATCTCCGCATCATCGGCAAGCGTAATACCCTCTTTGTCAAAGGTGTATTCGATCACCTCTTTGATGATATCCGCGCGCAACCTCTCAGGGTCTACATCTTCAGAATGTTGAGTTGAGACGACAACCTTCTCGACAGACACAGGAACTCCATTTTCATAGCGAACAGATACCTGCGTCTTACCATCAGGCCTTAGATAATCGAGAATGCCACTTTTCCTAACTTCTGTAAGTCGCTCAGACAGTCGATGCGCAAGATAGATCGGCATGGGCATAAGCGTCTTCGTCTCATTAACAGCGAACCCAAAGACCATTCCCTGATCTCCGGCACCAGTGGACTCATATTCGTCCGCAGCCGATGCCTCGCCATGTTGTCTTTCAAACGACTCATCAACGCCCTGCGCGATATCAGGTGACTGTTCGTGAATGGAATTCAGCACACCACACGTAGATGCATCAAAGCCGAATTTCGCTCGGTTGTAACCGATGTCGTTCACGACATCACGAACAATAGCAGGAACATCGACATAGCCCTGAGTGCGTATCTCGCCCGTAACAACCACCGTTCCTGTGGTTACAAGCGTCTCGCATGCACAGCGCACCTCGTTAACATCAGCTGCAGCGCCGCTTGAGGATACATAGCCCGCTGCCTGAAGCGCTGCCTCCTTCTCAAAGATCGCATCAAGGATCGCATCTGAGATCTGATCGCAGATCTTATCGGGATGTCCTTCCGTAACGGATTCCGAAGTGAAGATAAAAGAATTCGATTCAGCCATAATAAAGACTCCTTCATCGATGTTGGCGGGACCACCTTGACTGTATGCGTGCCAGGTTGGTGTCGAGATCAAAAAGCCAACTCTCTCCCTCGACTCTTGATAACGGATAAAGCATACGGCGAATCATTATAGCCTATCAAAAATGTTTGTAAATCTAGCCCGTGTAGGCTTTCTGGAAGCGTGCGATATCATGCTCATACACAACGAGATCAGAATCCGGCTCTTCTAAGTAAAACGCGACATCAGATAGCTTGGGATGGTTCGTCATCGCTGAAAGCGCTTCAAAGCCGATAGTCCCCTCACCAATGCGGGCATGTCTGTCCACGTGAGAGCCAAGTGCCTCTTTCGAATCGTTAAGATGGACCGCCTTGAGCTTCTCAAGCCCGATCAGCTGATCGAACTCGCTCAATACGCCATCAAGATCAGAAGCGATATCATACCCAGATGCCCACACAGCGCTTGAATCCATACAGACCCCAACCTTGTCATCGAGATCTATCGCATCAATAATCTTTGCAAGCTGCTCGAAAGTAAAACCGATCTGCGAACCTTCACCGGCCATCGTATCTAAAAGGACCATGGATGACATCAATGGTGTCAATGCCTTGTTCACAACATCAGCAACATTTTTGATGGCGGAGCCCCCATCGATTCCCGGTGCGCTTCCCGGACGGATGAGATAGAACTGCCCCGGGATCTCCTCCAAGCGCGCAAGGTCTTCGCTCATCACCATCAGCGTGAAATCCTTACGTGCCATATCTGAACTGGCAGGCTCCAAAATATATGGCGCATATGCACAAAGGACATCTATGCCGTGCTCTTCAGCATAGCCCTTGTAAGCATGAATATCTTTGATATCGAGCTTTTTCTGCGCGCCTCCACGAGGATTGCGCGTGAAATACTGGAATGTATTGCCTTTGATGGATATAGTCTCTTTAGCCATCTCCAAAAAACCACGCTTTGTGGAAAGATGACATCCAATCTTTAGCATAACAACCCACTTTCATGAGAAGCGCCAGTGGAGTTGAACTGGTCGAGCTCCATACGCTTATTTAACACTACATGAAAAGGTTATTGCGCTGGGGTCGGGAAGGGCCCGACACGCGAGAAGCGTTACCACTTGGAAATACGTTCGTGGATTTACAAAGAATTTCGATAAGGGATTTAAAACTCTACTTATCCAAAAAACTCTGCATCTTGCGGATATCCGACATGCTTAGCCCGCCCATGCCTGGAATCGACATGCCGCGCTTTGACTTCTTCCCCTTTTTAGATTTTTTACCGCGCTTCGAGGTGCCCTGATCGAGCATGGAAGTGAGTTTTTTCACCTGCTTTTTTGTCTCATTGAACTGGCGCATCATATTGTTGATGTCGGTAACGCTGACGCCCGCGCCTTTAGCGATACGCTGTCTGCGCGAACCGTTCAAAACCTCCGGATGCTCTCGCTCTTCTTTGGTCATGGAGTTGATCATGACCTCCATGCGATCGAAAGCATGATCATCAACCTTGCCCTCACCGAGCATCTTGTCCCCACCGGGAAGCGCACTCACAAGCTTTGACAATCCGCCCATCTTGTGAACTTGCTTGTTCATCGTAATGAAGTCATTGAGCGTGATATTTCCGCGCGCAAGGCGCTCCGCTTCGAGATTCTCTTCCTCTTCCTGCTGTACGCGAACAGCGCTCTCGATAAGGGACACCATGTCTCCCATACCGAGAATACGCTTAGCCAAGCGATCGGGGTGAAAATCCTCAAGCGAATCGGGTCGCTCGCCCGATGAGATGAACTTGATCGGCTTTCCTGTGACCTCACGGATGGAAAGAGCGCCGCCACCTCTAGCATCGCCATCCATCTTCGACATGATGACACCGTCAAAATCCACCTGTTCGGCAAATGCCTCGACGACATTCACGACGTCTTGACCGGTCATCGCATCTACCACCATAAGGACTTGCTCAGGCTTCACTGCTTCTTTAATAGCAGCAGCCTCGGCCATCATCTCCTCATCGACATGCAGCCTACCGGCCGTATCGATGATCACAACATCGCGCAGAGAATCTATAGCCTCTTTGATGCTGTCAGTCGCTATGGTCACCGGATCAAGCCCGTCCTCGCGAAATACTTTCACACCGATCTCGCCGCCTAGCGTTTCCAATTGATCGGCCGCAGCCGGACGATAGATGTCGCATGCGACGAGCATCGGAGAGTGGCCCTCGCTCTTCAGTTTGTAAGCGAGCTTTGCCGATGCTGTGGTCTTGCCAGAACCTTGCAGACCAACGAGCATGATGACGTTAGGGATCCTACCGGAGAATGCGATCTTTGAATCGGTCCGCCCAAGAAGCTCAGTAAGCTCGTCAAGCACGATCTTCACGACGTTTTGGGCCGGCGTGAGCGAATCGAGCACCTCCGATGTCAGACAGCGCTCCTTCGTCTTTGCGACGAAGTTCTTCACCACCTTGAAATTGACATCCGCCTCCAGAAGAGCAAGACGGATCTCACGCATTGCCTCATCGATATCTTTTTCAGTAAGCCTACCCTTAGAGCGCAGACCTGAAAATATTCCTTGAAGTCTTGACGACAGATTCTCGAGCATACTTGCTTCCTTCGATCACCATTTTTCCCAAAAATGTTTCTTAGGTTTGTCTTTTTTCATCTTATCATCGAGCTCGACAAATTCAGCCCACGACATCTTAGGTGTGGCATCATCATCGCTATCCTTGCTATCCGCGTTATCTTCTTGAGCCGGAATATCAAGATCGTCGCTACTTGTTTCGTCTATCTCATCCATGGCAACATCGACGTCATAGACCTCGGCATCATCATCCTCAGAAGCAACATCTGCGATCTGTGCGTTTTGCGATGATGCGATCTCGTCTATTTCAGAAACGTCATCTTCGCATACAGCATCCTCTTCAAGATCGCTCTGCTCAAAATCCCCGATGAGCGCCGCCACGAACGAACGCGCATCGAAATCACGCAGATCGTCGATGCCTTCCCCGACACCGATCTTTACGATAGGAAGCTCAAGCTCATGCGATATCGCAAGCGCGATGCCTCCTTTAGCCGTACCGTCGAGCTTGGTTATGATAAGAGCATCCAGATCAAGCGCCTTGTTGAATTCACGCGCCTGTTGAAGGCCATTCTGACCTGTAGTCGCATCGATAACAAGCACAACATACACAGGCGCAACAGAGCGCTTGCGCACAACCTTTACCACCTTTTCAAGCTCGCGCATAAGGTCATCTGATGTGTGGAGCCTTCCTGCGGTATCGATAAGAACAAGATCATCGCCCTCGGCCTCAGCGCGCTCTAATGTCTCATAACAAACGCTCGCCGGATCACTTCCCCGCTCCCGCGTCACCATCTCGACACCAGCACGCTCAGACCACACCTGAAGCTGCTCGATGGCAGCAGCACGGAAGGTATCGGCTGAACCTAAAATGACTTTTCTGCCCGCAAGCTTGCTCTCATTGGCGATCTTGCCAACAGTGGTCGTCTTTCCTGTACCGTTTATTCCCACGAACAGCACGGTCGCGCTATCACCAGAAAAAATCTCTTCACCGCCGGAAGCAAAAGTATCGACTATCTCATCACTTAGAAGATCGAGCACCGCATAAGAGTCCGGAAGGGCCTTGCGTGTGGCCTCATCGCGCAGGTTTTCCACGATCTGAAACGACGCTGCACCTCCCACATCGGAAAGCACAAGTGCATCTTCGAGCTCTTCCCAAAAACCCTCATCGAGATCAGGACCTCGATCGAGAAGGACGTTCATGCTCTCTTTGAACTTGTCACGCGATCTTGTGAGACCGTTTGTGATCCTTGCAAATACCCCTTCAGCCATCAAGACCTCCGATCGGTTCTACTCGGCGTGTCTCAGAGCGTGCTCCAACTTCTGGGAGATCACCTTCGTAACGCCGTCTGCCTGCATGGATACGCCGAACAGAACATCGGCCGTCTCCATGGTGCGTCTTTGATGCGTGATCATGATGAGCTGAGTATCATCACGCATGTCATTGATGTATTTGACCAGTCGCCTCAGATTCGTATCGTCAAGCGCCGCCTCCACCTCATCAAGGATATAAAACGGCGTGGAGCGCACCTTGTAGAGCGCGAATAGAAGCGCGAGCGCGGTGAGAGATTTCTCGCCGCCCGACATGAGCGACATCTTGGTGATGCGCTTTCCGGCAGGCTGCGCATTGACCTCAACGCCTGTATTCTCGATATCCTCCGGATCATCAAGCGCAAGGTTGGCCTTGCCGCCGGGGAAAAGAGAGGTGAATATCTCTTGGAAGTTCTTGTTTACGACCTCGAACGTAACGGCAAAATCATCTTTGATCCTGCCTTCGATCAGACGATTGATGCGCATTAACGAGCGGGATGCACCCTCAAGGTCGGATAATTGCCCCGCAAGATAGTCGTAGCGCTGCTTGAGCTCGTCGTATTCTTGAGCAGCATCCGGATTGATGGTACCCAGATTCGCAATGCGTCTATTCAGGCTGAATGCGACCTCTTCAAGCTCTTGTCTGTTCTCAAGCACAGGCTCTGTTAACGCCACATCCAAAGGCGTATGACAATCCTCAACGATAACATTGACCGCAGTTTCGATCTGCATCTCCATTCGAGCCTTCTCGATTCGAAGCTTCGAAAGCGCGTCGTTGACCTCATCAAATGCCTTATGCTTTTCAAGAAGAAGATTGCGAAGATCGGTAATCTGGATGTGAAGCCCAGCAGAAGAATCCTGCGCCTGTCTCGATTCGAGTTCAAGCTTCGATGCTAGACCAGCTGCACACTGCGAGAGCGAGTTGAAGATATCAAGCAGCGGCAATAGCCTCTTCGCCGCAACAAGCTTGCATGCCATCTGATCGCTATAACCGCTTGCACGAGCGGCCATCGATTCGAGATCGCTTGATTGTCTCTCGATCACGCGCCTGTTGTAGGTCGAACGCTCAACAAGGCGAGTATGCTCAAGCTTTGCCTCCGACAAACGCTCGGATGTCTCCTCAGCCTTGATCTTTAACGGAGATAGCTTCTCATTGCTCTCATCGAGCTTTGATGTGATCGCATCGATCTGCTCGGTGATCTCTACCAGCTGCTTTTCAATCTCATCCACCTCAGGACGAGCCTCGTCGATGATGCGCTGCGACTCGAGCTTTTGGCGCTCGATGTTCTCAAGTTCTTTGCGAGCCGCCTCAAGCTTCTCGGAAGTGGCCTGCGAGCGTTGCTTCAAGCTGGATACGTTGCCCTTCATCAGAGCCAACTGCTCGGACAACTCAAGGCTTTTCGTCTGCGCATCGCGAAGCGATGATTCGGCATCCTCTGCGCTTTTCTGAGCGTCGATCGATATCTCACGCGCACTCTCAAGCGATGACTTTAGCTCTTCAAGATGACGAAGCTGCGAGAGTACGCCGTGACCCTCTTCATCAACCCCGCCTCCAATGATTACTCGACCGCCGGCATCAATGCTGTGCGCATCTTTCGAATAGAAGCGAAGTCCAAGATCATCGCTTTTATGAGCCTCGATCATTGATGCGATATCATCGCAAACAACAACATCGCCCAACAGTGACAACACCGCTGCCTCATCGGTTGGATCCGCATCCACTTTCTCGATCAGCGCGAAGCCACCTACGCGCTTTGCAGCATCGATCACATCCTCTTTTGTAAAGCGCCTTGTCGATGTGCAGTTCCTGCCGGCAAGCGACACTCTCCCCTTTACATCATTGCTCTCGAGCTCTTCGCAAAGCTTGGTCGCATCATCGACATTATCGATGATGAGCGTATCAAGGCCGCTTCCCAAGATGGACTCCACCAACGCCTCTAACGATCTGTCGACCTTTATCGTATGCGAGAGTTGCTCGACCTTGATCGAAGTGGACTCTTGGTTCTCGATCATCCAGCTTCTGGCCTCATCCGAGCTTTGTATCTGTCTCTTCTCTATATCCTCAAGCGCCTTGATCTGCGTGGTAATGGACTGCTCAGCGGCCTTCGCCTCATCAAGGGCATCACGCGCCGCCTGCCTAGCTTGCATGCATGTACCCACCAATGCTCGAGCAGAGCTTTCCTGCTCCGACAGCCTTGAGAGCGCCTCCTCGGCTGATTTCGTCTCCTTATCGGCCTCACGAGCATCCGCAGCACTGCGCTCCACCTGTAGCTCTAACTCAACCGCATGACCTTCTATCACCTTGATGTGCGCTATTCCATTTGTGAGCGCCTCTTGACGCTGCGTCTGGCGTGCGCGCAGCTGGAGAAGGAGCTTTTGCTTCGCATCCTTATCCGCATTCAGATCAGCGATGAGCTTCTCAAGATCGCGAAGCTCAAACTGCTCTTTCGTATGCAATTCGCTCAACTCATCCAAATTGGATTTCGCTGATGCAAGCGAGACTTCTTCACTTGCGAATGACGAACGAGCCGATGCAAGCTCCACTTCGCACTTTGCGCGCTCATTTGCAAGTGCATCGATCTGCAACTTGAACTCCTCAGCACGCAAGAGCGAGCTTCGGCGACGATCCCTGATCATCATCGTGGTCGAATCTATGCGCTCAAGCGCGTTCGTTATCTCACGATGCTTCTTAGAGAGCTCTCCTGCATCGATGTTGTCAACACGGACCTTTTCTTGAAGCTCAGTAAGCTTCGCCTCATCTGCATCGATCTCGGCCTTCTTCGCGTTCACAAGCTCGGTCTGCGCAGATTCGCTGCCCTCTAGCTCTCTCCACTGACCTTGAAGCTTGCGAAGATCATCCACGGCAAGCACCAAGCTCGCGCGGTCGCGATCGCCCACGAGTTCAAGATACTTCTTCGCCTTTTTCGCCTTACGCTCCAAAGGAGCTAGCTGGCGCTGAACCTCACCGACAACATCGCGGATGCGCTCCACGTGATTGTTCATCTTCTCGAGCTTTCGCTCCGATCTGGCCATGCGCTGCTTGTGCTTGAGAACACCTGCGGCCTCTTCGATTAGCGCACGGCGATCCTCCGGTTTCGAACGGAGTATAGAATCGAGCGAGCCCTGCGAGATGATCGAGTGAGTACCCGTACCGAGCCCTGAATCGTGAAGGATGTCAAGAACGTCCATCCTGCGTGCCACAGCCCCATTAATGAGATATTCGCTCTCACCGCTTCGATACATTCGCCTCGTAACGACAACCTCGGAAAAATCCACCGGAAGGGTGCCATCCGTGTTATCAAGAACGAGCTCCACCTCGGCAAATCCTGTAGCCTTTCTGGCGCTTGAACCCGAAAAGATCACATCTTCCATAGCCTGACCGCGGAGGTTCTTTGCATTCCTCTCACCAAGCACCCAAAGCACCGCATCGGAAATATTGGATTTTCCAGACCCGTTCGGACCTACGACCGCAGTAATTCCGGGCTCGAGATTGAGCACACTCTTATCGGCGAAAGACTTAAAGCCTTTCAATGTGAGAGTCTTCAGATACATAGGCGACTACTGCTTCTTCTTGGCCGCCTCGCGCGCCTGCTTGGCACGCCTGCGATCGTTTGCCTTCTCTTCGCGAACCCGCTTGGCCTCAGCATCCTTCTTAGCCTTTGCTGCCGCCTTGTCGGCCTTGGCCTTTTTAGCCGCTGCATCTCTGGCGGCACGCGCATCCTCATCCATGCCAATGCCGAAGAATTCCCCGAGACGCGCAAGCGTGCTTTTAGCTGCCTGGCTCTCGGCCTCCTTTTTCGTACGACCGCTGCCGCTGGCAAGAGCGTGATCTCCAGCATATACTTGAGAGACGAAAGTACGATCGTGTGGCGGCCCTTGCGTCTCAATGAGCTTATAGGTCGGCGTTATGCCATCTTCTTGCAGCTTTTCCTGAAGTGCGCTCTTTGGATTTTCCGGTTCGCTGGCAAGCTCCACCGACATCTTAGGGATAAGGGTGCGACCCACAAAAGCAGTCGCAGCCTCAATGCCGCCATCAAGATATAGTGCAGCCACAACGGCCTCATATACATTCTCAAGTGCTGAGTGAAGACCACGTTTGCCAGTGCCTGTCTCGGAGGATCCAAATACGATGACATCAGCAAACCCAAGATGATCGGCCACATCGGAAAGCGATGAGCCGGATACGAGCGCAACCTTGATGCGCGTCAGTCCGCCCTCATCAAGATCAGGAAACCTATGAAAAGCCGTTGATGCCACGATTGCGCCCAATATGGAGTCGCCTAAAAATTCAAGACGCTCATAGGAGAACTTCACGGATTTACCCTCCGTAGCAGAAGGGTGCGTTATCGCAGATAAGACCAGTTGCTTATCGTCAAATTCATAGCCTATTATCGACTCAGCCTCATTCAGCTTCGTCGCTTGTTCTTCAGTCAGGTTCATTTGAATATCGCCTACTTAAGATCCTTTGACACTTGATGCGGATCTCAAACTTTCTTCTATAGATGCGGACAGATTTGCTCTTATGGCATTATACCCCGCAATGATTCCATTCTTTATGGCCTCTGCGTTAGAGGACCCATGCCCTATGATACAGGTTCCCTTTATGCCGAGCAGCGGACTTCCGCCGTATTTGTCCGGATTGATGTCCTCTTTGAGCTTTGTGAGCTTGCCCTTCACAAGAGCCGCGCCAAGTTTTGCCGACGTAGATGATGTAAGGGCATCCTTGACATATCGCAACATCAATTTCGATGTTCCCTCGATCGTCTTCAGGCATACATTGCCGGTGAATCCGTCTGTGACAACAACGTCGAACTTCCCATCAACTAGATCTCCTCCCTCGCAGTTTCCTGCGAAAGATGAAATCTCCGCCTTGAGAAGCGAGTTAGCCTCCTGAGCAAACAGAGAACCTTTTGCGTCCTCCTCGCCTATATTGAGAAGCCCAACACTAGGCGAAACAACGCCAAGGATATCTTTCATATAGATCTCGCCCATCTTCGCGAACTGAACGAGATAATCGGGCTTGCAATCCGCATTTGCTCCCACATCGAGCAACAGCGTGGGCTTATTATAGGAAGGCAGCACCACAGCAAGCGCCGGGCGCTTTATGCCCTTGATCCTGCCAACTATGAGAGTTGCTGCAGCAAGGCAGGCGCCGGTGGAACCAGCGGAAAAGAAACCTTGCGCCACACCATCTTTGACAAGCCCGCAACCCACAACAATGGAAGAATCCTTTTTCTGCTTGATAGCATCCACAGGATGCTCTCCCATCCCTATGACCTCTGATGCGCTCACAGGGATACATCTATCATAAGAAGAAGCAAAGGGCTCCACAATATCTGGAGTCCCACAAAGATAGATCTCTATTTCAGAATTTTCCGCAAGGGCTGCCGATACGCCTTTCAAGACAACATCCGGTGCGTTATCTCCACCCATGGCATCTACGACGAGCTTTACAGACTCTGTCATACAAGCTCCTAAGCTGAACACTGATGGGTTCATGTATCTGCCCGCAATCAAGATTGATTGGCGGGCAGTTACATAAGCACATCTTACTCGGTCTCGATAACCTCGCGGTTCTTGTAGTAGCCACAATTAGGGCAGACACGATGAGGAACCTTTACCTCACCGCACTGCGGACAGGTTGAACGAGAAGGAGCATCCATGCGATCATGGGCACTTCTGCGTTGGCGTGTGCGAATACGACCCATACGTTGCTTAGGTACTGCCATTTGAGCTTTCCTCCTATTTCGTGCACAGACTCAAAAGGTCTGTTAGCTTCTGGTCGGGACGACAGGATTTGAACCTGCGACCCCTTGACCCCCAGTCAAGTGCGCTACCAAACTGCGCCACGTCCCGTTAGTCGTCTTTCGAAGATCGAAGACAGTTTTACTATCTTAACTGTAGTTTGCTAGCATTTCAAGACTTGATCCAATAATCTGTCGGCAATTTGCGCTTTATCCATCAATGGAAGGCTTAAAACGTCATCTTCTGTGACGAATGAGACTTCATCATCGTCGCATCCAAACGCAAGACCGCCGCCAACCTTATTGGCCACGATCATATCGGCATGCTTGGCGTTGAGTTTTTGCTTAGCGTTCTCGATGACATCATCGGTCTCGGCGGCAAAACCCACAACCACCTGATCATCCCTCTTCTTTGCCGCTAGCGTAGCTATTATATCTGGATTAGGAACAAGATCGATTGTTGATAGAGCCTCATCATCGATTCCCTTTTTCAACTTGCGATCGAAACTCTTGAGCGGCCGCAAATCGGCAACAGCAGCGCAGAAAACGGCAATATCGCTTTGCGTGAAAGGATCTTCGCATGACGAGAGCATCTCTTCTGCTGTCTCAACCTTTATAAGATCGACCCCTGCCGGAGCATCTATGGAAACTGGTCCGGATACAAGCACCACATCCGCTCCGCGCCGCTTTGCACAATCCGCGATCGCGTACCCCATTTTGCCGCTCGATCTATTGGTGATGCTGCGCACCGCATCGATCGGTTCGACCGTCGGACCTGCTGTTATAAGAATCTTCATCCCGCACAGATCATGGTCATCTTCCTCTTTGCACGTTTCATCTGATGCGTCATCGATACTGAAAAGAACAGAGCTTGCATACGAAACGATATCATCGACATCCGCAAGCTTTCCTCTCCCCTCGTCACCGCACGCGAGCCTTCCTTGCGCAGGCTCTACAATATGTATCCCGCGCTGTCGACATACACACAGATTGTGCTGCGTGGCAGCGTTCTCATACATGTGGACATTCATCGCAGGCGCGACGATCACAGGAGATGCCATCGCAAGCGCTGTGGAGCTCATCAGATCATCAGCAATACCATTGGCGATCTTGGCGAGCATGTTTGCTGTACATGGAGCTATGAGAAACAGATCGCTGTCCCGAGCGAGATCTATATGCAAGATCGGCTCCTTTGGATCCTCAAATAGATCCGAGTGGACATCATGCCCGCTCAATGCGACAAACGTCAAAGGAGAGATGAATCGTGTGGCATTTTCGGTCATGATGACGCGCACGTCTATACCCTTCTTTTGAAGGGCTCGACAAATCTCTGCGGACTTATATGCCGCGATCCCGCCTGTTACGCCAAGCAGCACCTTCTTTACATCCATGAACTTCTCCCTTTCAAAGTTATGCCGATGCCAAAGCAGATCGCTGTCATCGACACATCGATGCTATTCGGAAATATCAGTCCTCGTTAAGAAGCCTACCGATAAGGCCTCCTCAGTGCGTCCTATACTGCGAGAGCCCAAGCTCTCAAGAGCGCTCCTCAGATCATCGGGAAGCCCATCTTCGAACTCAAGATGGCTTAACCCGTCTGGATGCGTGAATCCAATCTTATAGGAATGAAGGAATTGTCGGGTCAACCCAAGATTTGCAGATGGGGCCTTCGGCGCATAGGTCGTATAAACTGGATCTCCCACGATCGGGTGCTTGATGTATTGCATATGCACTCTGATCTGATGGGTACGCCCTGTATAGAGCTTGCATTCAACAAGTGTATAGCCATCATCGCCTTGTGAGGCATCAAAGCGCTCGAGCACCTTGAAGGTGGTGATAGCATCCCTGGCCGAGGCATTATCGATCACCGCCATCGACTTTCTATCAGCAGGATTGCGAGCAATAGGCGCATCGATGAGTCCTGAGTCCGGATTTATGATCCCATGCACGAGAGCCACATATCTACGATCGACATTGCGAAGTCTGATCTCGTCCATGAGATACTCGCCCGCATCATCAGTTTTCGCCGCAAGCATAAGTCCACTCGTATCCGCATCGAGTCTATGCACGATCCCAAGCCTCTCATCAGAGCCTTGCACATTGCAAAGCCCATCATGCCCGTATCTATGAATCAGTGCGTTGACGAGCGTGCCGGATCTATGATCGTCGTTGGGATGCGTAATAAGAGCTGCCTGTTTCGATAAAACGATGATATCCTCATCCTCATATCTGATATCGAGATCTATAGGCTCGCCTAAGATCGGCTCGATCTCAGATACCTCATCCAGCTCGCAGATGATGGCGTCACCCGCAGACACCTTGTGCTTTTTTGATACCGGCTTACCGAAGATAAGGACACGTCCCTCATCTATTGCGCTTTGAGCGGCGCTGCGGCTTTTGTATAGCCCAGCATTGGCAATGACAACATCTATGCGCTTGCCCTCATCATCTACAGTTGCGCTATGAAGAACGGATCTCGCCATCTAATCCCCTTTACCCTTAATCCGACCAGATGCGCTTGAAGCTCCAACTCCGCTATCGCCATCGGATGCGATGCAATCCTTCGAGAAGATAATGGAGATGATAAACAGAACGATCCCGCATGTCACACCTATATCAGCCACGTTGAACACAGGAAAATCGATAAAGATGGTAGATATCATATCGACGACATATCCGTATTCGAAACGATCGATAGCATTTCCAAGTCCTCCAGCAAACACCAATGCTAAAGATATTATCGCAAGCGGCGAGATATCCCTGTAAGCAAAGACGAAGATAGCAATCACCACGCATATAAGCACAGATACAAGGCCTAATAAAAGCGTCATGTCGCCCAAGATCCCCCACGCACCGCCAGTGTTATGCACGAGCCTGAACTCCAATATCCCGGGGATCGAAGGACCGAATGTATCTCCCACCGCGTTTGCGTTCGCAATGTTTTTCGTGACGATATCAACTACGAGCCATATGATCGCGATAGGCAAGAACAATGCGATCCGATATGCATTACTCAAAGGTCGGGAAATGGCACATGAATGCGAACCGAGCGCACCTTTTGAAGGTACGCTCGATGTCGATCCGCTATCTGAATCAAATCTATCGCTCATATTTAGAGAGCATCCACCACATCCGAGCAACGCACGCACAGATCCGTATGTCCACCCTGCGTATCGAGTTCTTTGTAGTTCCAGCATCTCTCGCACATCTCAAGCGTGGTGTGCGTGACCGCAACCGACACCTCATCACCTTGCGTAAAATTGATACCAGAGATGATGAGCATCTCAACGAGAACCTCTGCAGGATATCTCTTCAGAACCTCATACGTATCCGCATCGACCACTGCCTCGACATATGCCTCTTGACTCTTCTTGATGATACCTTCGCCGCGAGCATCCTCGAGAGCCTTGGTCACAGCCTCGCGCACTTCAAGCAGCACAGCGAAATCATCCATGATCGCATCTGTGCCCTCATCAGGCATCTTAGGCACGAAATAAGCAACATGAGGCCACCCCGCAAGCTGAACGCTTTCAGGCCTATCCGCCCTATCGCGAATCTTTGGTGGATAAAGTTCCCAAACCTCATCTGTGGTAAACGACAAGATGGGAGCCATTATGCGCACCAGCACCTCTAAAACGTTCATCAAGACACTTTGAACAGCGCGCCTTCTCGGAGAATCCGCCGCCTCAGAATAGAGACGATCCTTCGTCGCATCCATATATATAGCTGACAGATCATTGACGATGTATTCATAGACCGCTCTGTACACCTGATGGAATTTGTAGGCCTCATAGGCGCTTTGGACTTCATGCAGAAGCTCCACCGTACGTAGATATGCCCACTTATCAAGCGGCTCAAGGTCATTCCAGTCCTCAACCGCATCGCGCGAATCGTCAAAATCATTCAGGCTTCCGAGCAAGAAACGGAATGTGTTGCGAATTCGCCTGTATCCATCAGATGCGCTCTTGAAGGCATCATCTGACACACGGACATCCTGTGAATGATCCACGCTTGCCACCCAAAGCCTCAACACATCTGCACCGAATTTCGCAACTACATCCGCAGGATCAATGCCGTTTCCGAGCGACTTGGACATTTTCTTTCCGTCCTTGTCGACAGTGAATCCGCAGTGCATGACCGATTTATAAGGCGGCACTCCATAGGCACCGATCGAAGTGAGAAGCGATGACTGGAACCATCCTCTATGCTGATCGGAGCCCTCGAGATAAAGATCTGCCGGAAAACGCATACCTTCATCTTCGCGATGCTTAAGAACGCTCGTGTGCGAAACACCCGACTCCCACCAGACATCCAAAATATCGTGCTCAGGTTCCAACTCCGAGCATCCACAGACCTCGCACTTCGCGCTTGCAGGAAGATAGTCCTTAGGTTCATGTGTAAACCATGCATCGGAGCCATCATGTTCGAACAGCTCTATGACCGCATCAAATGTCTCCTTGTTCGCCACGGTGCTACCGCACTTCGCGCACTTGAACACAGGAATGGGCACGCCCCACGACCTCTGACGCGAGATGCACCAGTCAGGCCTGTCTTGGACCATGGCCCCGATCCTGTTCTTCGCCCATTCAGGAACCCACTTGACCTCATCATTGATAGCGATCAGCGCATTCTCGCGAAGAGAATTCTTATCCATAGAGACAAACCACTGATCGGTTGCACGAAAGATTACAGGCTCATGGCATCTCCAACAATGTGGATAGGAATGCTCGATCTCCTGTTCGGCAACGAGCGTTCCCTGCTCGGAGAGCCATTCGATGATCTTCGGGTTCGCATCGTTTACGTTGAGCCCTGCAAAAGGACCTGCCTCCTCGGTAAGAACACCATCAGCGTCCACAGGCATGAGCAGCGGCACATCGAACTCAAGTGCCACGAGGTAGTCATCTTGACCGTGTCCTGGTGCCGTATGAACGGCTCCCGTACCCGTATCGAGCGTGACATGATCGCCATAGATCACTGTCCCTTTGAGATCTTGCCTGATCGGAGCGGTGTATGTCAGGCCGAAGAGCTGCTTGCCCTTCAGACGCACCGGCTCGCCATCTTGACCGACCACGATCGAGTAGCCCTGCCAGCCAGCAATATCAGCAACCTGCTCCACCAAATCCTCGGCCATGATCATATAGATACCATCGACGTCAACCATCACATAATCAGCATCCGGCGCAAGCGACACAGCAGTGTTTGCTGGAAGCGTCCAAGGAGTTGTGGTCCAGATGAGGATGTTCGCTTCTCCGCTGACACCTGCTGCTTCGAATACACCAGGGATGCTATCAAGCTTGAAACGAACAAAGATCGAAGGCGACGTCTCATCCCCATATTCGATCTCAGCCTCAGCGAGCGCGGTATGGCAGTTCATGCACCAGTGAATAGGCTTGCGTCCACGATAGATCGATCCCTTCAGATACATATCGCGGAACAGCTCGACATTGCCAGCCTCATAATCGGGCGTATAAGTTAGATACGGATGATCCCAGTCTGCATTGACACCCAGCCTTTTGAAACCGTCGCGCTGGATATCAACATATTTGGTAGCCCAATCACGGCAGAGCTTACGAAGCTCAGGCAGACTTGTCTCAGCCATCTTCTTCGGTCCAAGCGTTTTTTCGACCATATGCTCGATCGGCTGACCATGACAATCCCAACCCGGAATATATGGCGTATAGAATCCGCGCTGAGCATGGCTTTTGTTCACGAAATCCTTGAGTATCTTGTTGAAGGAATGACCAATATGGATCGGGCCGTTGGCATAAGGCGGTCCGTCATGCAAGACGAACGGGCGGCCATCCTTATTCTTTTCGAGCACTTTCCAATAGAGCTTGTCGCTCTCCCATTTTTCGAGACGCTTGGGTTCTTGCGTGGGCAGGTTTCCCCTCATCGGGAAATCCGTGTTCGGCAAGTTCATAGTATCTTTGTAATCGTTAGCCACTTGAGACCATCCATTTCAATGCTAGATTTACCATGATATTACGCATATTCTACAACTCTGTTACCGAGGTCATAATTGATTTAGAATAGCCAATATCAGAAACATTAGTATAGTCAAATTTCATATATTTATAACGGGTGATCAAATGAATTTCGATATTATCACTGATTCGAGCTGCAATCTGAAAGAGGATATGATCGAAGAGTTCGGACTTACCATCTTACCGTTAACCTTCATGATAGATGGTATAGAGCACAGAAGCTATGTCGAAAGCAAGGTCACAGATCTGCAGAAATTCTACACGATGATGCGCGAAGGCAAAGTGATCACCACATCTTTGCCCAATCTTGACGAGTCAGAAAGAAAGATCAGAGCCGTGCTCGACAAGGGCAAAGACTTCATCTACATCGGATTCTCAAGCGGGCTTTCGGGCACGTTCGAAGCGATCGACCTTCTGTGCCGCTCTCTTCAAGATGAATATCCCAACCAGAAGATCTATACCGTGGACACACTTGCAGCATCGGGCGGTGAGGGACTACTCGTCTGGTATGCGATGCAGCTCGCCTTATCCGGAGCGACCATCGAAGAGGTCTACCGATGGCTTGAGGATAATAAGCTTCATCTCGCACACTGGTTCACGGTCGATGATCTGATGTTCCTTTTCCGCGGAGGGCGCGTATCAAGAACTAGCGCATGGGCAGGCACGATGCTCAATATCAAACCTGTCATGCATATGGACGATGAGGGACATCTGATCCCACTCGACAAGGTACGTGGTCGAAAGAAATCCCTGAACGCGCTCGTTGACCATATGGAGCAGACAGGCAACAAGCCATTGAGCGAGCAAATGGTATTCATAACGCATGGAGATTGCATCGAGGATGCCGAATATGTTGCCGAGCAGGTAAAAGATCGTTTCGGCGTAAAAGATGTCATCATCAACTACGTCGATCCAGTGATCGGCGCACATTCAGGACCCGGAACTCTGGCGCTATTCTTCCTTGCGAGCGAACGCTGATATCTCACTCGGGCTGATCTCGCTTTAAGAAGAGCGAGGTCGATCTAGTTGAACTTGAAGATCTTCTGGGCAAGGTGATATCCGCCAAGACCAGCCTTCCTGCCGATCTTCGTCGGCAGATTCGTGCCCACATTCAAAACGTTCGATCGCACCCTTCTGTAAAGCGCTGGGCTCGACTCCTTAAGATAGTTCCAGATCTCTTTCAATTTCTCATTATCTTCATCGGTGTCGCGCATACGCAAAAACACCGAATCGATCGTGAGCATCATCGATAGGTAGCTCTCCATGTATTTACGAAGGCGCCTCGGCTCGACGGCCATAACATCCACAGCATCGATCATGGTCCTTGTCACGCGCAACTGCTGATCGATCCTGCTCATCATTGTAGCCTCATTGACCGACTGATCCTCGCGCCCGATGAAGTACCTATACATATCTACGTCTAGGTAATACATGCTTTTCACATGCGGAAGCGGCTCGTAGATGAAGATGTTGTCCACATAGAAACAATGCTCAGGCAGACGAAGTCCCATATCTTTGAGAAGCTGAGTGCGATAGATCACCGAATGCATCAAAAGATACTGAGACTTGTTAAACGATCCAACATCCTCCCAAGTGAAACGCTTGTTGGTCGGAAAAGTGCTGCGATACCTCATCACAGTGCGAGTGTTGTCATGAACCTTCTCGTACACATAGTTCGCGATCACCATATCGGTCGGATCATCGACATCAAGCTGCGTCCGCAGATATGTCATCACCGGAACCATCGAGTGAAGATCAAGCCAATCATCAGAATCAACGACCTTGAAATACAGCCCGGTTGCTGCATCAAGCCCAGCATTCACTGCACTTCCATGTCCGCCGTTTTCCTTATGAATCACTTTAACGATATCAGGATAGCGCTCGGCCCAACCATCTGCGATATTGGCGGTATCGTCTTTGGTCGAACCGTCGTCTACGATTATCACCTCGATATCATCGCCGCACTCGATGAGCGAGGCGATGCATTTATCCATATAATCGGCCGAGTTATAACAAGGCACAGCGAAAGAGATAGTCTTCATGTCTATTTCGCCTCACCGGCTTGCTTGATGAGCTTGTCGGCCAGATCAAGAGCAAGACCGACGATGACATCCATATTGTAGTAGCGATATTCAGCCAGTCTTCCTAGCGGATGGAAATTATCGAGCGACTCGGTGAGCTTCAGATAGCGCTCATAATGCGCATTGTTCTCGTCATTGATGATCGCATAATACGGAATCTGTTCTATGGGATCATCATAGGAGCAAGAGTACTCCTTCATGATCGTGGTCTTGTCTGATTTCTGGCACGTCAGATGCTTGAACTCCGTTACGCGTGTGTAGTCCTCAGTCACCGTATAGTTCACCGTACCACAAGGCAGTTTGTATTGCTCATCGTATGTCTCGTACACGAAGTTCAGGCTTCTATACGGAAGACGCCCGAACCGCGAGAGGAACAGCTCATCAAGAGGTCCTGTGTAGATGATCGGTCCTTCGAAAGCCTGCCCGTGCAGCTTGATCGCAGAAAGCTTTGCGTCTTCGGAATCGTCCTCGAATTCAAGATCGAACACACTAGTGGCATCAGTGTTGAGCGCCACATCTATACCCTCATAATCGAGCATCTCTTCGAACAGCTTTGTGTACCCATACACCGGCATCCCCTGATATTCATCCTGGAAATAACGGTCATCGCGTGAGATAAATACGGGGACTCTTGCCGTAACGGACGGATCGACCTCTTCCGGGGTTTGCCCCCATTGCTTTTGCGTGTAATAGAGAAAAACGTTCTTGTAGACAAAATCCGCGATCTCGGAGAGTTCCTCATCGTCTTGTGCGCGCAACTCGTTGATCGTGACCTTGCGCTCATCACCGAAGGTTTCTATGAGCTTCTCGATCAGATGAGCCGCCTTTTCTTCACCAAAGGCAATCTCCATGGAATTCTTATTAAACGGAACAGGCATGTAGGTGCCATACCAGTCGGCCAGCACATGATGCTGATATGCGATCCAGCCAGTGTATTTGCGAAGATACCTGAAGACGCGCTGGCTGTTCGTATGGAAGATATGAGGCCCATACCTGTGGACGAGAATTCCCGCCTCGTCGTATTCATCATAAGCATTGCCAGCGATATGCGCCCGCTTCTCAATCATGAGAACTCGTGCGCCAAGACGCTCAGCATATTCCCTTGCAACGACAGAGCCGGCAAAGCCGCTACCCACCACGACTGCATCGTAGTCAGAGATGACAGCTTCGTTGTAATTTATATAGTTGACGCCCACGATAGAGTGCCTTTCTTCTCAACATATGAATACGAACGGACCTTATCAAGGTCCGATTCACTCGACTCACTATTGTATAAAACGTGCTTACCAACATTCAAGTGATAATCCCCAGACGTTACCGATATCGATTCTTACACTTTTATAAGATTAGGACCCAACACCGCATAATCGACCGACGCCCGCTTTGGATGATATTTGGCCACACTTTGCCCTACAACCGATAAAACAAGACTCAATCCCATACGCAATATCGCACTATGACCCCATTGAACTACAATCGAGTTGACCAAGTTTATGAAAGGGGCCCGTATGCAAAATTTTCTGGACAAGATGATAGAGCTCGCATCATCCGATAAGAAGCGCATCGTGCTTCCCGAAGGCGGAGATAACCGCACTCTTGAAGCTGCAAAGAAGATACTAGATCTTGATATCGCTCAGATCATCATCCTCGGAAAAAGAGACGACATCCTTGACTTCGACCCATCGCTTGACAGGGCTGAGATCCTCGATCCCGCCGATAGCAAGATCACAAACATCCTTGCAGATGAGCTGCTTGAGATCCGCCGTGCGAAGGGCATGACTGACGAACAGGCACGCGAACTTATTGTCGACGAACTCTACTTCGGCGTGATGCTCGTCAAGACCGGACGCGCCGATGGCATGGTTGCAGGCGCATGCCACTCCACAGGCGATGTGCTGCGCCCGTCCCTTCAGATCCTGAAGACCGCGCCGGGCAACAAGCTTGTCAGCTCGTTCTTCGTCATGGTGGTTCCCGATTGCGATCTAGGCGATGCGGGCACCTTTATCTTCTCTGACTGCGGACTTAATGTGAACCCGACCGCAGAAGAGCTCGCGCACATCGCGATCAGTTCCGCTTCTTCTTGGAGATCGCTCATCGGCACGACTCCTTTCGTATCGATGCTCTCCCACTCCACATACTCTTCAGCGAAAAACGATGATGCAAACAAAGTTGTTGAGGCTACCGCGCTCGCAAAAGAGCTCGACAGCGATCTTGATATCGACGGCGAGCTTCAGACCGATGCGGCGCTTGTTAGCGATGTAGCATCCAGCAAGTGTCCGAATTCAACTGTGGCCGGCAAAGCGAATGTCTTGATCTTTCCCGATCTTGATGCCGGAAACATCGGATACAAACTCGTGCAAAGGCTCGCCAAGGCGCAAGCATATGGCCCTATCACGCAGGGTCTTGCGTATCCGGTAAACGATCTTTCGCGCGGGTGCAGCGCTGATGACATCGTGGGCGTGTGTGCAATCACCTGCGTTCAGGCACAAAAGAACGATCCGAAAGCCTAGTGCTTTCGGATCGAGCTCATCGCTTCACTAAATTCAAAGAGAACCGCTGTTAATCCAGCTCGCTCGATTCGTTTTCATGCACGATCTCGAAAGTATCACGTGCGATCATATACTCCTCGTCAGTCGGGATGACCAAAATAACTACGCGTGAATCCTTTGTTGATATCTCGCGCTCCCCTTTGCGCTCTTTATTCTTCTCATGATCAAGCACGATACCTAAAGGTTGCAAGCCCGCAAAGATCATCCTTCTCATCTTCTCGCAGTTTTCCCCTACCCCCGCTGTAAGAACGATGACATCGACACCGCCCATGACGGCGATGTATTGACCTAGATATTTCTTAACGGAATTAGAATACATCTCGTAGGCCAACTGGGCTCGATCGTCGCCCTCCTCCGATGCCGACCTGATAGAACGAAGGTCATTCGAGATGCCCGATATGCCCAAAAGACCGGACTTTTTGTTCAGAACATCATTGATCTCAGAGGTGCTCAGACCCTCATGCTCCATGATAAACGGGATTATGGCTGGATCAATAGCACCGGAGCGCGTTCCCATCATAAGGCCATCAAGCGGCGTGAGACCCATCGAGGTGTCCACTGCTACACCATGGTCGACCGCTGTCATAGAACAACCATTGCCCAGATGGCAAGTAATGATCTTGAGATCCTCGATCGGCTCCTCGAGATAAGCCGCAGCCCTCTCTGCAATGTATCTGTGCGATGTGCCATGCGCTCCATATTTGCGGATAGCATATTTCTCGTAATACTCATAAGGGATCGGATACATGAATGCTTTCGGAGGAAGCGTCTGGAAATACGACGAGTCAAACACCGCCACCATCGGCTTGTCCGGCATAAAACGCTTGCACGCTTCGATACCCATAAGCGCCGCTTTGTTGTGCAAAGGCGCAAGCTCGGCAAGTTCATCGATCTTCTCGATCACAAAGTCATCGATGAGCACCGATCTATCGAAGTATTTACCACCCTGCACGATCCTATGGCCGATTGCATCTATCTCGTCAAGCGAATCGATCGCTTTGTTCTCACCCTCGGTCAGAGCCTCAAGCACATGACGCATGGCATCGTTGTGATCCTTCATCGGGATAGAGATGACGACCTCGTTGTCGTCTATGCCATGCTTGTGCGACGACTCGTCCGAACCGACCCTCTCGCAAATGCCTTTGGAAAGGAGTGCATGGGTCTCGATATTGATGAGCTGATACTTCAGAGATGACGAACCTGCGTTCAAAACTAAAACATTCAAGAGAAGCTCCCGTATCGAATCGTTGGAGAACCTTAAAAGGTGATTCTATCAAAAACGTTCATGAACAACTCTGATATCCCCGCCCGAAAAGGGTAATTTTCGGCGAGAGGAGCCTCTCTTGTGCTTCGGTGCGACAAAGACCAATCAAGCATCCAAAGAAGGGTTGCCCTCATTCATCTTCGCTCCGCCCAAGACATGCACATGAACATGATGAACAGTCTGGCATGCATCATCGTTCGTATTGATTATGACGCGAAAGCCGCTCTCATCAATTCCCTTGATCCGAGCGACATCCTTGATCGCGGCCATCAGGTTAGCCATCTCATCGGCAGGGATGTCATCGATGATGTTCTTGTAGTGATTCTTCGGAATAATCAGAACATGCGTGGGCATCATAGGGTTTAGATCTTCAAAAGCCAGCACATGGTCGTTCTCATAGACGACTGTAGAAGGTATCTCGCCGTCGACGATCTTACAGAATATACAATCGTTGTCCTTCATCATAGACTCCTTTGCTCCAAATTTGTCAGTAAAAAGCGCGCCTAAGCGCTCATTGAACATGCAGTGCTAGACTATGCTTTTTGAAGCGTGGTGTCCTGCGTATCGTCATCGACTGACTCAGCAAGCTCACCCATGAGCACCTCAACCTTCTGCTCAGCACCTTTGAGACGCTTTTGCAGAGATGACAGCAGCGCCACTCCAAGCGCATATCTCTCAAGGCTCTCTTCCAGCTCGAGCTCTCCAGATTCCAGCTGCCCGACGATCTGCTCAAGTTGCCCCATAGCCTCACGAAATGTAAGCTCATCAACGTTGTTTTCCATCAAAGCTCCTTTATTGATTCGAATATTGCCATAGATCCGACATATGGATCTCGCCTTCGCGATTAAAACCAAACACTACACATCGACATTGAAAAGATCGATCGTCATCTCTGATCTTTTCGTTGATAGCACCTCACAATCTATCGTGCCGTCAGATACCAACACCTCTATCATCGATCCCGATGACACATCCTCGATAGCACCGACCACATCTCCATCCTTGATCTTTGTAATCGAATAGCCTCTGGCAAGAACACGCAGCGGCGAAAGATCCTCCAACCTTGATGAGGTCGCTAAAACCGCAGTCTTAAACGGATCGAGCATCGAAGTGCCTGCACGGGTGAACCTTGCCTCGAGCGCTTCGAGACTTCTCGCCTCAAGGCCCACCGCTTCACCGAGCGTACGTTCAAAAGAACGCCTGAGAAACGATGTCTTTTCCTTCATTCGCTCGAGCTTATCAGGCAAAACGCGCGACAACCTCATAGACAGATCGTCTATGCTCTGAGCCTCATCGGCAAACAGACGTCTGGCATCCATAAACGAGCCTCTTGCCTCCAGCAGATCCACACGTGCGGACGCATCAGCAATGCGACGACGTTGTGAGCTCTCCATACGCTGCGCGAATCGAGCAAGCATTTGCAAAAGGTCTGCTGATGAGGGCGAAATGCTCTCAGCAGCGGCTGTAGGAGTCGATGCGCGGAGATCGGCGACCATATCCGCGATCGAGGTATCCGGTTCATGCCCGATACCGGTAACAATGGGCACTTTCGAATTTGCGATAACATATGCCAGTCGCTCGTCGTTAAACGGCATAAGATCCTCAAATGAGCCGCCTCCGCGAACAAGCAGTATCACATCGAGATCTATTGTAGAGAGCGCCTCGATACCAGCCATGATATGCTTGGGAGCATCGGAGCCTTCCACCGGCACGCCGGCAAGATAGACCTCAGCCAAAGGATAGCGACGCCTCAAAGTGCGCAACACGTCATGGACCGCCGCGCCTCGCGGAGATGTTACAAGTCCAACCTTTTCCGGATATGGAACAACCGTCTTCTTTCTTGATGGCTCCATCAATCCTTCAGCCTTGAGCTTTCTCGCAAGATTGGCAACCTTAAGACGCAGATTGCCCTCACCTGCCAAAGAGATGCTAAAAACATCGAAGTTCATGCGCCCTTTCGCGGCATACAGAGAAAACCGGCCCGATATCTCGACAAGGCTGCCAACTCGAAGCTCCACACCTGCTGCAGAATATCTGTTCATCCACATCATGCATGGCAGACTAGAGCGATCGTCTTTTACCGTGAAGTAAACAGCCTTATAGCCGGGCTTGTTGGAAAGCTCCGACACCTCGCCAAGTATCCTGACCGTTATGCCCTCAAGCGCTCCTTTCGCAATGCTAAGTGCCTGCGAAACGCTTATCGCGCCCTGCTCGCTTCGCTCAGTCACGATTGTTTCCCAAAAGCCACAAAAGCTGCAGGATAGAGGTGAGCGCAGCTGCGAGATAGGTCAAAGCGCATGCTCTCAAAACGTCGAAAGCGCCTTTTTGCTCAGGCTGTGGCAAAGAGATGCTCTGCATATAGGCCATAGCGCGACGTGACGCGTCGAACTCGACCGGAAGCGTAGCGATCTGGAACAGCACCACGACCGCATACATCAAGATAGCAGCCCAAACAAGGCCTGCCATATTAAGAAAGATGCCGATAAGAAGTATGAATATCCATGCATTAGAAGCAACGTTGGCCACAGGCACGATCGCGCCCCTGATCTTCATCGGCGTATAGCCGAACGCGTATTGGCAGGCATGGCCGACTTCATGGCACGCCGTTGCAAGCGATGTGATCGATGTAGCCCCGAATGCCTCCGGAGACAACGTTATCGAATTGCTTCTCGGGTCGAAGAAATCCTCGCCATGCGCTCCGGGCTTGATGGGTACTCCGGATATCCCGTAATAGTCGAGCATCCGCTGAGCAGCCTGTGCTCCCGTGATGCCCAAAGAGTTGGGAACCGTCGAATACTTCGACAGCTTCCCGTTCACGTATGCTTGTGCTCCGAGTCCGATCGCAAGTGTTACCACGATTAGCGCTAGATAACTGTAATCCATATGAACCTCCTAAACATTATGACCACTAAGTATATATTGCATTAGGATCATTCATCGCGCGCCTGTTGAAAACGCTTGAGGCGAGTGGCCATCCATTGATCATGGACAAACAACGCACGCATCCGATCCTTCATCTTGATCACAAGATTCTACACTTGAGCGCACCGATCAGAGTTGCGATCGCCTCGTTACTACCAACTCGTTATCATCAAGCCCGAGCACGATCCGGCCGCTCAAAAGATCCAAAAGCTCTCCGCCGACTATAGCGCGCCTCCACCCCTGCATAACCGGCACATCGCTCAGATGACCCCTCGCGACGCTCGCTAATTCAGATTGCGAGACGAGCGTCTGCAAAGCGATCCCGTTCTCTTTCGCCCGAAGTCTCGCGAGCGCAAGCATAAGATCGATCGACTGATCCACATTAGGCTCGTTCGAGTTGTTCTGCTCGACCTTAGGCCAGTCCTGCTCGGGAAGCGAATAGCCCTTCTGCATGAGCGAGACCACCTCACGAGCGTCCTTTGTCGGAAGATGCTCTCGCATTCCTCTTATAAGGAACAACTCGTCGATGTTTTTCGGCTCGCGCTTGCACGCTTCGACTATCTGCTCATCGGTGAGCACCCACTTGCGCGGAATGTCCCGCTCTTGCGCCTTGATCTCCCTCCAAGCTGCAAGCTCACGCGCAGCTGAAAGCTGGTGACGATTGAGTTGGTTTCCCCGTTTAAGGCGCTTATAGCGACTATAAGGATCGACGATGTAGCTGCCTGGATCCGAGAGCGCTTCGAAATCCTCATCCAACCAAGACAGCCTGCCCTTCTCCTCGAGCATTGTCTTCATGATGGTATAGATTCCACCGAGATATGTCACATCATCAGCCGCATAAGCAAGCTGCGATGCTGCCAGAGGTCTTCTCGACCAATCGGTGAAAGAGTCACCCTTTTTGAGCGATACGCCGCAAAACGAGCTGACAAGCGACCCGAGACCGACCTGATGACTATGGCCAAGCAAAGCCGCCGCTATCTGTGTATCAAATACCGGCGTAGGCGTCACCGAGGTTGCTCGAAATAATATCTCGATATCCTGCCTGCCTGCATGGAACAACTTCATAATCTCCTTGTTCTCAAGAAGCACCCTTATATCGGAGATATCCTTTATCGCAATGGGATCGATCACAACTATCTGATCATCTGCAGCCATCTGAAGTAGACAAAGCTGCGGATAATAGCTCTTCTCCCTTATGAACTCGGTGTCTATAGCCAACACCGAACAGTGGCTCGCATGTTCTATGAAATCAGCAAGCTCCTCTTTTGTATCGATGTATCTCAAAAAAAACTCCTGAAACGGCTTTCACTTTTCGCTTTATTTTCACATGATAACGATATTTGAGTATAGTAGTATCCATGATAGCCAACCGAGAGGAAATTCATTGAAGCTTTTGGTCATAAACAATATGGTTTCAGGTTTGGACGACGGCGCTATCTTTGACTATATCCGATCATTTTCCAAAGATGGCGATGAGGTGGTCCTTCGCACCACGGATGGAACGACCGACATTCGCGCCTATCTCTACGATGCAGAGGATTACGATGTCGTTGTCGCATCCGGCGGAGATGGCACCGTATCGGCGATTGCATATGAGATGGCAGATACTGCCATACCTCTTCTGCCCTTCCCTGCAGGTACCGCTAATCTGCTCTCGGCTAACCTCTATTCACCCACCGAACCCCATGCGCTTGTCGACATGACGCGATCGCTCAAGACAATGGATTTCGATATCGGTGAGATAGTTCTAAGCGACGGCACCAAGCATGGCTTTTTGATCATGGCGGGCGCCGGATATGATGCCACCATCATGAAAGATGCCGAGGAGGGCAAGAAGCTCTTAGGGCAGATGGCGTATTTCACCTCCGCATTCACGAACACGAATCCTCAATTCTCGGATTTCGAGATCATGGTCGATGGAGAGAAGATCATAAGCTCGGGTGTCGGAGTGCTGGTCATCAACTTCTCCAAGATCCAATTCGACATATCCGTCATCCACGAGAACAACCCGCGCGATGGCCTTTTCGATGTCGTCATATTGAAAACAAAGGATGCCTACGGGCTTCTTCCAGCATTTTTCGCAGCACTGCTCGATAGGTCGGGCGACTTCCCGAACAGATCGAATGCTTTCGAGGTCTACCGAGCAAAAGAGGTCTCGGTCATAGCCACACCGCCGCTTAAGGTTCAATACGATGGCGAGGCGATAGATCAGCTCACCCCGTTCAAAATAAGGATGCTGCCAAGTGCCTGCAGACTCGTTGTATCAGATGCCTGCATAAAAGCCTACGAAGGGTAGCACTCTGCGAACTTGCGTTGCGCGTATTGGATCTAGCTGTGATCCTCGCTAGAATCGCAATCCGTCATGCGCGAACGGGCGAGCTCTTTCTCATATTCGCGAAGATTAGAATTGAAACGCATCTGAATGAGCTCGAGTATGATCGCGAACACCATGGCGAAATACATCATGAGCTTTTCAAGATGCATTCCCAAAAGCTCTATGCCTGTGGTGATACCGAGCGAGTCGAGTACGAGAAGAGCACCGATGGCGGCAATGAACACGAGCGCCAAGATCTTCATCTCAACATTCTCGTTTATGAATTTGGAGATCGGATCGATAAATATCATCATAATGAGAATGGCAATAATAACAGCCGCTATCATTATGAATAGATGGTCTGCAAGGCCCACAGCGGTGATCACCGAATCGATCGAGAACACGATATCCATGATCATTATGGTGCCGATAGCCTGCGGTAGCGAAATGAGGTGCTTCGCCTTATGTTCCTCGGAATGCTCGGCTTTGATCTCGGTGAGCGCAAGAGTGGAGCGAAGCTCTGCTATCCCCTTGTAGATCAGATATGCACCGCCGATAAGAAGGACAAGGTCGCGGATTGTAAGATCGTGCTGCCATGCACCAAGATCGATGGTAAACAGCGAGGTGGTCATATGCACGAGCCAACTTGCAAAGCATAGGAACAGACAGCGCATCACAAGCGCTCCTGCCAAACCGAGCTTTCGCCCGATATGCTGCTTTTCCTCTGGAAGCCTGTCAGTCGTGATCGATATGAAAACGATATTGTCTATGCCAAGGACGATCTCCAAAAAAGTGAGCGTCAAAAGGCTGATCCAAGCTTCGGGTGTAAGTAAAAATGTAAGATCCATGGCTATCAAGATAGCGTAGGACCCTATTTGTAGCAATGCTATAATCCGTAAAGTTACCAAATTGAGGGGATTTCGACAGTGAGCACTAAAAAACCAAGCATTCATGAAGATTCGCAATCCAAAGCCGCAAGGCACGTCCAGCCTCATTCTGAACACTTTGAGAATGCAGACGATGGCATAAGGGGCAAAAGGAGCGACGAGAATGCCTCTCCGAAGATTTCCATCTCGAACAATTCGATTCATCTACCGAAAGATGGTGATACGAAAAGTGCAGTCGGAAGGTCTCATGCTGCCAAATCCCGTCGCCCTTCTGTGAAGGGCAAAGCCGGCGAAGAGGCTCCTTCTGCAAAAGCGGCGAAAAAACATAGCGACGCGGTCGAAGCGCATGGCACTAGATCGGCCGAGGATAAAGGTGTTATCACTGATGATGCGAACACCCCATCACATGGCGATCCTCGTAAACGAGCTTCTCGCGAACAGATTTTCCATGATAAGGACTTACACGAGCAGGACGCTCATGAGCAAGCTCCTCGCGATCAGACCTCTCACGACGACGCATCTCACGAGCACGCTGCATCAGAAGATAGCATCATATCTGCAAAAGGCACTGTGAAGAGGGTGCATGAACCACAACTTCGCCATGGAGACGCTCAATCCCATATGGCCTATGACCATATGGCTCAAGACGGCATGGAGCGCGTTCGTTATCTAAACGGCGATGTCCTCTCCCGCCCGTTGAAGATGCCCGCCAAATATAGAAGGATGTCTTATCTTCTCGTGCTTGTCGCCATCGCTATAGGGGTAGCGTTTCTCACCTACTATCTCGACACGACGATTAACGAGCCCAAACGTGAGCAGCAAAGGATGGAAGAAAGACTTGAACAGGATATCGCTCTCAATCTTCCCGATATGATCTCGCTGCTTCCGATGGATGATGCAACGATACTTGCAACGCTTCAAGCAAGCGGAGACACTATTTTTGATAAGTCCTCGTTCCAGGGTAACACATCTGCGCTTGAGCTCATCAGGCTGCCTCCGGAAGTCGACCTAGCGCAAGCCGGCGCGCTCTATCTTAAAGGAATCAATAAGCTCAGCGGCACTGAGGCAGCCTTGCTTCTTAACGGCTCATGGGATCTGGATGTAGACAGGTCAAAAGGAATGAACATGGCTATCCATTATGCCGACTTCAAATCCAAAACAGTCGATGCCGCCATACAAAATGCGCTAGTTGAAGAAGGCCTCGATCAGACCGTGCTCACAGAGTCTGGTACCGATAACTCGGGCAACACCTTTGCCACCGGCAATGTAGAGGTAGACGGAATCACTTACGCATGGAAGATATCAGCGTTGCCTTTGAATGAGGTGTACTCCGTGAATGGGCTTCCCGAAGATGCCATCTATGTCGGCATTCGCTTCACAAGCTAAATTTCAACTACACCTTGATACTGCGACATCGAACCCCGTATCTATGAGATGCGGGGTTTTCATTTGATAACGAGGATTAGGCACTGATATGCACCTTACGGAATTTCTTGAAAATTCTTCTTGCATATGAGATGAACTATGTGTAATATATTCAGGCACGCGGACATGGCTCAGCTGGTAGAGCACCACCTTGCCAAGGTGGGGGTCGCGGGTTCGAACCCCGTTGTCCGCTCCATTTAAAAGCAGAGGCCGGTCAAGATATTGGCTGGCCTCTTTTAGCTTCGAAGATGGCGACGTGGCCAAGTGGTAAGGCAGAGGCCTGCAAAGCCTTTATCTCCGGTTCGAATCCGGACGTCGCCTCCAAATCCTATTCTTCATATCAATATCAATAAGCGTGGATCAACACGATTTATGCCTCTCAATGCTTCTACTCGTGTCTGAGAGCGCGATACATAAGAGTCAGGCCCAGTGTCTTCGACTGCTCCTCCCCAATGGAAGTGATTATCTAGAAATGTAACAAGCGGACGTATAGCTTGTCACATTTTTATGTTAAGGGACTATGTTAAGGGACGGGGATGATGGCATATTCCATCGTTTGCGACCGTAGGAGGTTCAGTGTAGGGACAGGATGAAATCCTGCCCTATGTTGCTTGCTTTGTGTTACGGATAATCAAAGCCCGTAGCATCCCTTTTTGATTTGCTCTGAACACTAACTATTAATAGCTTCCGTAAGGAAGCATATATATAAATGCATGAAGGAGTTGACCGCTGACGCGAAGCGTCAAGGGTAAAC
>CAJUSF010000036.1 GCA_910588945.1 uncultured Eggerthellaceae bacterium
CAACTCAATAATCGCCCGAGGAAAGTTCTAGATTGGAAGTTTCCTTCCGAGGCGATGCAGGAAGTTTTGGCGGAAGGTGCAATGATCGTCTGAAGCCGCCCCGTCCCCTGACATAAAAGATGCGACAAGCTATACGCTCACTTATCACATCTTTTGTTAAGAAAGAAGCTCGAGAACGGTGTTGGTATCAACAACCTTTGCCGCGTAGCAACGATTCATATATTCAAGACCTTCTGCCTGATCACCGATCAAAAACGTACCGGTCGCATCGCTTACAACTATCAGATCGAACCCATTGAAGTATGCATCCGCCGCTGTATGCACAACGCAGATATTGGTATCGAAGCCGCAAAGCACCAGCGTATCGACTCCAAGCTCATCTAGCAGAAGCCTCAAGCCGGTCTGAAAGAATGCCGAATAACGCCTCTTCTCGATGAGAAAATCGCCATCTTGCTGCTCAAGCTCAGGAGAGGTCTGCGCTTCGGGAGTGCCAGCAATCCCATGCTCACCCCAAAGCTCCAACTCACGATCGAGCCCTTTGATATGCGCATCATTGGCGAAGATGACAGGAATCGACTTCGCTCGCGCTGCGCGCGCGATCTTTGCTGTGTTCAGCGTAGGAGCTTTCAAAACGGGCTCTAACGGCGAACCATCAAGAGACCCCAACTCGTCTATAACTAGGATCGCCGTGCTCTTCGGATCAATCCCACTGACGATGTTCTCCACGCCCTGATCGATGTCCTGTAATGCCATGTAATACGCACCCGCCTCTCAGATCGGATCCGGATCGAGCATCTAGGCCCGACTGCGCAACCTCAGGCATTCAACCTGATAGTCCGATCGGAGCCCTCAGAGCTCATCCATCATATTGTCAACGGCTTCAAGTATACCCTTTGCGGCCTTCTCGATGTTATCCGAAGCAAACAAAGCATGCTTAACAGCCACACCGCTTATACCAGCACCCCTAAGTTCGGGAATGGTCTGCGTCGTTATGCCGCCGATAGCAACAACAGGAATGCTCACCGCTTTGCAGATATCGCGAAGGGTATCCAGCGAGACGAAACTGAAATGCTTGTTCTCGGGATTGTCGAATATCGAACCGACTCCAATATAGCTTGCACCCGATACCTCAGCCTGCAATGCCTGCTCGACATCGGTAACAGAAACACCAACTATTGCATTTTCGCCCAAAATGGAACGAACATCAGCACACGATATATCGCTCTGACCTACATGCACGCCGTCAATCCCGGTGGCTTTAGCCGCTTCGATATCGTTATCAATAACAAAAGGCACATTTGCAACACGACATACAGGCGCAATAGCCCGTGCCAGCTTAATTAGTTCGAGAGTTGATGCGCCTTTCTTGCGAAGCTGAACGAAGGTGGCACCGCCGATTATCGCATCGGCCACGCACGACGGAAGGCTTCTACCGCAAAGATACGATGAGTCGGTAACAGCATAAAGCCTGCAAGCCTCGCGGATTTTCTTCTCTGTCCAGATATTTTGAACTTTTCTAGGAAGCGGCATGAACATCACCCTCGCTGGCTTGAATGTATCGATTTGCTCCTTCGCATCTAATAATACAACCTAAAAGTGATGAAATAATGCATGGCGGACAAAGAGTCGCGCAACGCACGTATGCGTGCCGTCATCAGGAGACCGGGAAAATAACACAGATGGTGCCTTTCTCGACACCGATCATAACCGCCTCGCCTATAAGTTCGTTCGAAAGACCGATCGATTCGCGATTCGTGAGAACAACATCATCAAGATCCCATTTCATACCGCGCTCGAACACACCCTCAGTAACATCGCTCATCGCAAAGACCGAGACCACACCGCTCTCAAGCGCAGGCGCTTCGAAGATATCAGGACCGGTGAGGAAAAACACAGCCGTATCGTCATCGATAACCGTCACCTTAAGACCGAGCTCGCTGTACTTCGAGAATACGCCCATGTTCGCAAGCGTATGATCAAGCCTTCCACCGAGCGCCCCGAATACGACGACGTTGTCGAAACGCTGACTCTTCGCACGCTTAAGCGCTAATTCCATATCAGATTTGTCTTTGTCCTTCGAAAAGCGCACGGTGCGCATACCTGTTGGAACATAGCCGAGCGAATCGAAATCGCCAAGCGCCACATTGGGCTTGACGCCCACCTCTTCCAAGGATCGCAAACCGCCATCGACCGCAATAATATGGTCGAACGCATCAGATTCATACATCTCCATGAACCTGTCGGCGTTAAACGTGGAAGCCCCCACCAAAGCACATGTCTTCACTAACAATCACCCGCGAAAACGCGCGCTCTACCTGATCTGAAGCTTCCAAAGCCTAACATAACACGCGCCCTAGTCCGGCTGAGTGGAGCGAGAACTCTCGAGCGACCCCGCCTCCGAAAAATCCGACACATCCACAGAAATGGTGTGTTTGATCGGCTTCCATGTGGCCTTTTTCACCAACGCCACAAGCGCGATCGGAATATATGTGAGCATGAACAGCGGAAACGTCAGCATGTAAAGGATCTTGCGAGATGTTTTCGCGCGAATGCTGTCCCATTCCACGAACGTGGTGAGAACACCGAACACAAACATAAACATAAAGTAGTTGAACAGGCAGAAGAATATCGATGAGAGCGAACTTGCAATGGCGATACCGGTGCTCATAACGCCCATGAATCCAAGAACAACAATAACCGCATTAAAGATAATCGAGATAATCGAGAGCAACATGCCTGGCGAAATAGTCATGAGCATGTCGTAGCAGGCGAATTTATAGCCGCGTTCGTTCTTGAAGATGCCCTTGAAAAGACCGCCTGCATAATGCCAGAACACTTGGTAGAAACCCTTTGCCCAGCGGAAGCGCTGATTCCACGAATCGCGGAATGTGGTGGGCTGCTCGTCATAGAGAACAGCGGTCGGACAGTAGGCAATACGGACACCATCGGTGATCGAAGATGCGGAGAACTCGATGTCCTCGGTGAGGAGATGCCATTTCCAGCCCCCTGCGTTCTCAAGTATATCAGCTGCGATAAAAAAGCCTGTTCCGGAAACCGCGCATGAGGTATTAAGCGTAAGACGCGCCTGATTGAGGAACTTTGCCTCGCGCAGGAACCAGATGCCATACCCGGCTGAAATCCAGTTCGAATCGAAATTTTTCGAGTTGCGATAGCTAGTCGACGCCTTCGCGCCGCCATCGAATGTGGCGTTCATCTCGCGGAAGTAGTTCACATCGAGCACGTTGTCGGCATCAAAGACGAAATACGCCTCGTAACCCTTACCGGGAAATTCCTTCCAGATGGACTTCAGACCATAATCGAGCGCATAGCCTTTGCCGACCTGCTCACTGTTGAATCTCGTGAAGACCGTGGCTCCGGCATTTCGCGCGATAGCGGCGGTATCATCGATGCAATTATCCGCGATCACGTAGATGTCGATGAGTTCCTGCGGATAATTCTGCATCTTGATGGAGCCGAGCAGATCCGAGATGACAGCGCTTTCGTTGCGCGCGGCGATCATAACGGCGAACTTGTGGTTCTTCTTCGCTTCGGCCTTCGGAGCCTTGCGGGTCAGTACGACGAAAACATAGAAAAGTTGATACGTATAGCAGCAGGTAAAAGCCACAAATACACAGAAATTGAAAATGTCGACAAAAGAAAGCGCTGCCATCGATTGCGAAAGCTCTTGGAACACTGTTCTCCTTTGACGGTCTTATAATCAATGAAAAGGCTACGAGAACGCAGCCTTATCGCAGTCCTAGAATTATAGTCCTTACGGGTCGTTTTTGAAAGAGCGCGCATTTCTTCGCAATTAAACCATTTTTGACCCGATCCGGGCGATCCTTCAGAGGCATCATCAAAGCGATGCCGAGTAGGCGCACTAACGAGCCGCAGCCTCGATGCAGACCTCCACGCGCATCCCTTCGTTAGCCTGATCGAGCCTCCTGTTGCGGAAGAAGACTGCCCAGTTCACGCCTAGCAGTACAAGATTCACAAAGTAAACAACAAGCACCCAGTTAACGATGCCGCATGCAAGCTTCGCTCCGATGCCACAGATATATCCTGCACAGATCAGTGTAAGGAACTGCCAGCTGGTTCCTTTTGCCGTTCTGGCCTTATACGCCTTATATGCATTCATCGGCCAAGACAAGCCGAAGCAAACCAACATCACAGCTTCTAAGATCTCCGCGATCAGCAACGAAAAGCACCTTCTTCTCGATATGACCCTCAACTCGGGTCGAGTTCGTTTAACGAATTCGATTCTCCTCTCTTCAATTACATAAGTCCAATACATTATTATTGGCTTTTCAATAAGTTTGACTTATCATTCACACATGGAGATCAATCAGCTCAAATACTTCCAAGCTACAGCTGAAACGCAGCATTTCACGAATGCAGCCAAGCGTTTGCATATCGCGCAGCCCGCGCTTACGCAATCGATACATAAGCTTGAAGACGAACTTTCGGTGAAACTGTTTGAACGCACCGGAAGAAACGTCAGGCTTACCGCAGCAGGGCGCCATCTCAGCGAGCTCATCGCCCCGATCATCGCGGATATCGAAGGCATCAAGGACAAGATGGCCGCCTTCGCCGATACGCAAAGCAACACCGTAAAGGTCTGTATCAAGTCCGCATCGGTGCTGTTCGTGAACGCGATGGCGTCTTTCTTGAACGACGGAGGCGATGCGTCGTTTCAGGTCACGCAGGATCAAAGCGATCCGGACACCGATATAGTCATCCGGTCGCTGTTCAAGGAAAAAGCCCCGGATGCTCACAGGCGCTACAAAGAACGAATCGGCATCGCCGTGCCTCGCGGATTCTCCGACGCGCGCACCATCTCGATCCAAGACCTCGCCAATGAGCAATTCATCTGTCTATCGGGCTCGGTCTCATTCCGCGAAACGTGCGATACGCTGTGCATGGCGCACGGGATCCGATGCAATGTGTCTTTCGAAAGCGACAATCCCTCTGTCGTGCGCAAGATGATTGCCATGGGTCTCGGTGTAGGATTTTGGCCCGAGTACAGCTGGGGAAAACCGGATTCTAGCGATGTCGAGTTTAAGTTCCTAAAAGAGACTGACTTTGCCAGAGAGGTGGGGATAACGATGCGCAACGGCGGTGCTGAACGCGAGATCGTTCACGATTTCTTCGAGCATTTGATCGCGCATTTCGACAGTATATGGAAATGATCAGGGTGCAATAATTAACCGCAGCTACAGACTGCGATAGCGAAAAGAGGACAAGATGCCGGCAATACTTACACACGATTTCTTCGGGCGCGATGTCTACGATGAGCTCTTCGATACGATCGGGGGCACGAAAGACGAGTTCGACTCCTTCCTGCTGGGCTGCCAAGGGCCCGATGTCATGTTCTTCAGCCACCTGAATCCGGCTCAAACATCATCATGGTATGTGGGCAGGGAGATGCACCGGGCCGATCCCGTGATGCTGTTGTCGGCGTTTCAAAGGACCATCGCGAAAATGCCAGAGGATTCGTACGGTATCGGACGCAGTTATCTTTTTGGCCTCATATGCCATTACGTCCTTGACAGCAACATGCATCCTTTTATCTACGCACAGCAGCGCGCTATCGCAAACGCCGGCGTTGCAGGTCTTGATCGATCGCATGAAAGCGAGATCCACGCTGAGATAGAAAGCGAACTAGACGTGCTCGTCTTGAGCACGAAACGCGAGGTCACCATCAAAGAATACGTCCCAAGTAAAAAGACTCTTCGCATCTCGAAGCCTGCACTGCGCGTGATATCGTGCATCTATAAAAATGTCGCTGCGCAAAATCCCATCTCGCGCGATATCTCCGCCGATGCGTTCTCTTCGGCGCTTTCCACATACAGGCTCGTCATCGGAATGCTCCATTCGCCAACCGGTGTGAAAAGATCGATCCTCGGAGCGGTAGAGCGGGTATTTCGCGACCACTCCTTCGCCCAAGCGATGAGTCATCGCGACCAACTACTGTTCGAATCGGATTTCGACAACAGACAGCGCAATCCTTGGACGGACCCCTGGACAGGCAAAGTTAAGGCAACGGGATTTTGGGATATCTACGGTTCGTCGCTGGCAAAGGCGAAAGCCGTGATCAGGTCGATCGATGTCAAAAACGCTTCCGGTTGCGAGGCGGCATTCGAAGACATCACCGGTGGACTTGATTTCAACGGATCGCCCACTCGCGCGATGTTGCTAGATGTCGAAGATATATAATAGCCTCGTTGATATCTTCACCGCTAAATCATCCTGATATCACCGCAGCTAGACGATCAATTGCCATAGGAGCACTCGATGAAAGCTTGTCCGAATTGTTATCTTTCTTTCAATGACGGCTATATCTGCCCTCATTGTAGAGGACAGCTTGTCGACTACAACCCCGACCAGCAATCGCAGGCAAGCCCATACCAATCTCAAGGCGCCGCCTATCAAGCACAGCAAAGCTACTACGACGCGCCAGCGCAGCACACCCAATCGATGCAAAGCTCTCCCGCTCAAGTGCAATATTCGCAGCCGGCACCGCAACCGCAATACCAACAACCGACAAACAACTTTCCACCCACCATCATCAAGAAGCGCACAGGTTTGGTTGTGTTTCTTGTGTTATTGCTTTTAGCACTTGGAGCATTCGCGGGATATCTGGTTTATGAGGAATATCAGGAGCGCACTAAGCCCACAGATTTGGAGACACAGGTCGTTAAATCTGCTTGGGATTGGTATACATCGGTCGAAGGAATGTTTGCCACCGTTGAGGAAATGAACCCGGCCGAACAGCAGACAGGCGGGATCCCAGAGAGAGGCACCGAAACCAAGAGCGCACGCTCAGAAAGTGGCGCGAGTGTCGGTGCCAATGCTGCAGGCGATCAGCCCGCAGGCGAACTCGATGCCGATATGACTGCAGGAGCAACTCCAGGCGATGGCGAAAACGCTGCTGCAGCAGCTGAAAGCCCGCAAGCATCGGCCACATCCCCAGAGGATGCGGCATCTGTCCACAATTCGGATGTGGTTGCAAACAACGCGACGAATGCCGACAGCAATACCGAAGCGGGCGCTTCTGATGCTGCGGCTCCAGTAGATGCGGCTGCACTCACGGAATCGATGAAGGAACTGAATGCATCAATCGACGAGATGATGGTGGCGACAATGGCGCTAGCACTTCTTTCAAATGATGACTATATCAAGACAGTGGACGGCCCGATGCAATCACTCAAAGAGAAGTTTCCTGATTTGGTGGGCTCATGGGACGGCATGAAAAGTGCACTTGGGTCCGATATGAGCAATATGGATGAATTCCGCCTTGCTGCACAGAAGTTCAGGCAGGCCGGAGAATCCTTCAAACGGGCAGCTGAGAAATATGGCTTCGACACCGCAAGCTGGAGCAGCTAGAGATAATCTTAACAATCAAGCGAACTCAAGCGAACCGCTTGCTAATCGCGCACAAGGCTGCCCCCGCAGCTCGAACCGAAACCGGCAGAGCAGCTGTAACACAACGGATTCGTGCGCATTTGTCGAGGCGGCAACTGCCCCACCGCCATGTCAAACACGGTAGCATCCCGCCCATCGACAGAAAGCGGCAAACCGAGCACGTGATTAACCTCGCAATCATAGATCCGCCCGTCACAGTCCACGCTCACCTGATCGAGACACATCATCCTCGTAACCGCCATTGTATTGAAGTTGTCAGCCAAAAGCGCCAGATAGTCATCGAACATTCCCGAATCGAGCAAATCGTGCGCAAATCGTCCGAGCGCCCAGTTGTTGAATGCGTATAGATTGTTAAACACAACGCCTTGGTCACGCTCAAGTACCTTGTGATAGGCATCCTCAATCATATCCTGCGGAAGCGGCAAGAACGGTCCGGCAACGTTATATACCAGATCGAGCACAAGGCTCGGATCCTTGCCGTACCCGCGCGCATTAAGTTCGCGAATGGATACAATCGCACGTTCGAAGACCTTTGAGCCACGCTGCGAATCGGTAGATTTCGGATCATAAAACGGAAGACTTGCCACCACCTTCACACCAAGCTCGGCGTAAAGGTCGAGAAAATGCGCATATTCAGGCTTTTCGAGCAATGTCAGATTCGAACGGACGATAACATCGCCCAGCTTGGCAGACTCGCGAAGAAACCACTCGATATTCGGATTCATCTCTGGACTTCCGCCCGTTATATCCATCGTCGAAAATCCACCTGCTGCAAACGCGTCAAGGCATGCCTGCATGACATCGCGAGACATCTCCTCCTCGCGTGCGGGCGTGCATTCCAGATAGCAATGCCTGCAAGCCAGATTACATTTGTAGGTAACATTGACTTGCATGGTCGACTGGCGCTCATGCGTGCAAAGCAGCGACGGCTCACCTACGCGCTCGGCAAATGTGACATAGCCCATATGCTCGTATGCGTCCTCGAGCATCTTGAGGTCCACGCGCTTCTTCCCGCGCCGAACATCGAGAGCCTCCTGAGAGCGCGCAGCATCAAAAGCGCCCCTATGCCCACGCGCAGGCGAAATATCAAAAAACTTTCCATAGCGTGAAGATGCAAGCATCGCCGCTGTGTTGCCACTTATTGCAAGCGGCTTTCCCTTGATGAAGCGTGTGTCGGAATCAAAATCGAAATAACGCGGCATCTCCGGCATTCCGCCAAGATAGGTGGCATGCTGACCGAAATCTTCCTCGGTGTATTCCAGCCCGTCGCATTTTATCGCGCGAATGGTGCGAGATCGAAATGACGTGAAGCCCACACGTGTCTCGATCGCAAGATCGCCCACATACATAGGGTCGTCCACAGTCCACACGAAATGCTTCCAACCGGCAGCATCCATCAATCGACGAAAATCCTCAGCATAGGTGGCACCACCCAAACATTCGCTATGCAAGATAGGATCATCGCGAAGCTCCTCGGGAAGACGGCGACTTGCATAGACATCCGAGAAATACAGCTCCCCACCCGGCTTCAAAACACGATAGATCTCATTCATCACAAGATCTTTGAAAGGCGATAGATTTACAACGCAATTCGATACCACAAGATCGATCGACTCATCCGCTATCCCGCACGATGCCAAATCCTCAATATATCCCAAGCGAAATTCCACGTTCGACTGTGCAAAACCAAAACGCTCGGCTTGTTCATCCTGATATCGCTTAGCAACCTCAAGCTGTTCAGGCGTCATATCCACACCGATCACACGGCCGGTGGGCCCGACGAGCTTTGAGAGTACATACACATCGCGACCGCTTCCGCACCCCAGATCCAGTACGGTGGCACCCTCAAGCGCAGGCGGAATGGGGCTTCCGCACCCGTAGAAACGAGCAATGATCTCATCGGCGATGAGCGGCATCACATCAAGCACGTATTTCGGCGGCGACACAGCTTCGCAATGGGGCGCGTCCGTACCCAGATCACCCGACCCGGAAAGCGTGCGCCCATAATATTCGCGAACCTGATCGTGAACAGTAGAAAGCTCCATACACACTCCTAGTAGCGAGATGCGCGGCCGCCGTTTCTGCGACCCTCATCAGCAAAACCGAAGCACTCGGTGAAGATAACGTTGCACTTCAGGTTGTAGGCGGCTTTGATCTCATCCATGGCATCCTCGACGATCTCTCCGAACGTCTCGGATTCGCAGGTCGCACGCGCATTCACAATGATCGCGATGGCTGTGTATTCCTGCTGAAGCTTGCGCTCGAATTCGAGATCGTAATCCACGCCCACAATCGAGCATTTCACGAAATCAGCACCCTCGCCTGCCGCGAAGAGCTTTAAGTGCGGCACATTGCGTTTTGCCTCAATGAGCCCATTTCTGATGGTCTCCATAAAGTCTTCCACAACGGCGTTAAAATCGATGTTCTTGCCGTTGCGCTCCTTTGCGAAGAATCGGCGATTATACCAGCACATCTGTGCCTCGGCCGCATCGAACTCCTCGGAATCAAGCCCGAGATCGCGCGGAAGCGCGTTGGCTTTGTGCGTCAGCAGGTAGTCCACCAACTCCTCGATCCCCTCACCCGTGCGCGCCGATATTGCCATAACAGGCGTATCGGGATAGGCTTTGCGAATAAACTCAAGGTCGGCTTCACGCTCGTCCTCATCGATAAGGTCGCATTTGTTGAGCACGATAAGATCGGCTTCGAGAAGCTGTACATTCAGAAGGAAACGAATCTCTTCAGGCAGATTGATGTCTTGACGCGCATCACCAGGAAGCATCATGCGAAGACGCATCGGATCGACAAGGCAAGTGAGCGGCAATAGCTCAAAGCGTTCGGGATAATCTTCCTTGAGCGTCAGATAGACATGATCAAGCGCGCCCACGCCCGCACCCGGGATGTCAGAAATGACAATGTTTGCGCCATCGGATGCAAGACGTTCGATCTGGGTGACAAGATCCTCTGTCACATAGCATATGCAATCGCCCGTAATCTCATTTATGGCAACATCGGCGGTTCGAGTATAGTCGGCATCAACCAGATTCTTCGCGCCGAGATCGTTAGCGATGATGGCGCTGTGGCCTTCTCGGCCTTGAGCTTTCAAGCGCGCATTGATACAACGTGCAAGCGCGATCATGGTTGTGGTCTTGCCAGCACCGAGAAACCCGCTCACTATCATATAGTCGACTTTATTCGCATCCGACATTTGTCGTTCCTTTCAGAATGCTTAAATGTTTTCTGCAAAGATTATACCTATTACTAGATTATGTCTAACACCCATTGCGCAAATGAATAACAAGCGGCATCTGGTCCTCTTTCGTCCACAGCACTCTTCATCAACGAAAACATTACATGCCGACCTAGATTCGATAACATTCACAACCATACTTCACAAACCCCCTCACAACTTGAGTATCCTTGACGCATCAAGACGTTTTCATCGCCTCGGTCTCATACATACACTTCAGACGAGGCGGTTTCACATAGATAGCGATCCAGTCCCTTCGAGCTAGAGAGGAGGCAGTGTTATGGAAGAGCCGGTCATTTCTTCTGAACTTTGCACAGGTTGCGAAATCTGCGTAGATGAATACCCGACAGATGTCTTCGAGATGGAAACCGATATGAAGGCTCATGTTGTAAATGCGCAAAGCTGTATCGATTGTCGTCTCTGCGAAAGCGATTGCCCTGTTGATGCCGTTCATCTTATAGCAGCATAAAGCAATCAAGCGCGAAAGCTATTCATCGAGAATTGACCAAAAGCGGGGAGCTTAAGCTGCGGCTCCCCGTTTTTTGTTTGCGGGTTGATAAAAGTTCGGATATTCTCAAGCGGCAAAGGCTCATTTTGATGCAAACTATTATCTGCTATCTACATACCGGTTTTGGGAGCATATATGAATCTGGACTATATAGAAAAATGCGCTAAAGCATACGAGGGGAAGCTCAATGAAGAGGAACAGGGCAGACTCGATTACTTCATCGGCTTGTGGAAGGTCATGAACGAATGCATCGAATCCCGCAGTGAAACGAAGGACTACCCTATGCCATCCTTGGCTGAGGTCCGCGAGTTGTATATGAGCGGCACGCCAATCTTTTCACAGGCGCTTCCAAATGTGAATGCCGAACAATACGCGGAAGCCTCGCGAGCGATCGCGGATTACATACTTGAAAACGGCGAATATACCGATGATGTCGTGAATGCGGTTCGTGCGGTAGATTGGCTGGATCTCGTCATCAAGCAGAATAGCGATCATATGCAGCTAGACATGAACGATCTAGGCACACGCATCGCCGGACTTGTTTTAGTGCTTGCGCAATTCACTTTCTACGAGCCTATAACCGAACAGATAATGGAGGCTATCCGCGGCGACAGAATGGCAGATGCGCATCCGATCGCCTGCCCTGTCTGCGGCTCGGGTGCAGCCATATCTATCATAGATCGCAACGAGAATTTCTCGGGCACCGGGCGTGAGCTTTACTGCGGACGTTGCGGCATGAGCTGGGAGTTCGATCGCATCCGTTGCGCTCGCTGCGGTTGCACCGATGAGGATGCGATGCAGTTCGTCAATATTGGCAACGCGAAGAATCACCAGATCCAACTATGTGACAATTGCGGAGAATTCATCCGCACCACATTCGTGGATCCCAGCCTGCCCGAGGTAGCGCCCATCGTTGAGGATATCGTGTCGACTCCGATCGAAGAGATCGTACGCGCAGGTGCACTGGAGAATCTGGAAGACGCGCAGGAGTAGCGCAGCAATGCGCTTATAGGCGTGATGCGCATCGAGTAATATTGGTGCGCATCGCACTCACACGGATCGCAAGTGCTAAAGCGCTAAGCCGTCAGGTCAGCATACTGCGCCGAAATCATATTTACCAGATCATCAGGTGCCATCTCAATCTGCGCACCTATCCTGCCAGCAGAAAAATAGATCGTGTCAAACAATGTGGCAGTCTCATCGATCATCGTGCGAAACTGCCTCTTCATGCCTATAGGAGAACAACCTCCATGAACATAGCCCGTTAGCGGGAGCAACTCCTTTGACGGGATCATCGAAACGGCTTTCTCCCCCACGCTTGCAGCCGCCTTCTTCAGATCCAGCTCGAGTGCGACAGGAATCATGAACACGTAATGCTCGCCCGACTTCGCCTGCGTAACAAGCGTTTTGAACACCCGATCCGGGTCTTCGCCCAACACTGCAGCCACCTCGATGCCGCTTAACGCCTCGTCGCAATCGAAGGTGTGCACGTCAAAATCAAAGCCGGACGTCTCGACCTCTCGCATCGCATTAGTCTTTTGTAGCTTTTCCTTTTTCGCCAACTTCGTTTCCTTTGTTGTAAACTTTAATTACAAAGTGTCGCTTATCCATCGAGCTCTGAGAAAAGAAGCGCATGACCCTCGACGAATACGCCAAGACCATTATATTTCCCATTGGCGATCCCAACGATGCATATGCGCAATACTTCAGCGGAAAAAGCTGGCTTGCTCCCGTGTCAAAAGAGCAAGTGTTTATCGCAAACGTGACATTTGAGCCCGGGTGCGCGCCTACGTTGATATGCAACCCGATCAGTCGCCAAACAACTTGCGCTCGGATATGAGTCCGGTAAGTTTTCCGAGCGCCCAATCTACATGCTTTTTATTATCCATACTCGAACGATTCTTCGAAAACTCCACACAAAACGCACTTAGCGAGCTGAGCATCCCTTCGATCTGAGGATTCGACGTCTCGACGAAGGATTTGAATCCGCGATAGAGCTCGTTTCGATTCTTGATCTTGATCGCAGGTGCGCGTCTTTCAAGCCACGCGTGTATAGCCGCATCAAGATAGATGCTCTCCGGATCATCCTTAAACGCATCCTCGACAGGCTCCCAATATTCCGCGAAAAGTCTCTGCTGCTTTTCGCTATCGACTCGTAAGAAGAGCAGGTTGCGGATGAGATCGGTCGTGCTCAACGACTTTCCTCTCGAGTTCAGGCTCTCGAACACCAATTGCGGCTCGTCCGTCTCCTCGATCTGCGCGCACACCACAACAAAGCCCTTCAAGCCGCGCCAAACCTTTTGCAATTGAGCCTCATCCTTTGGAAGGCGATTCAGAAAGAATTCATAGTTCGGCTCCACATAGGAAGCCTCCCTGATTTCATCGGCAGTTACTTCACCGACTGTTGCATTATCGTTTGATCCCGCTGTAGGCGTTTTGCAGGAATCGCGATTCAGTATCACATGAAGAGCCGCTGCATCATCGGCTGACAGCGCAAGCTTGGCAGATCCGTCTGCTGCGCGCAAATATTTCTCCTCCAGCGCCTGCGCATCAAGCCCGTCAAGGCGACCGTCGCAGGCAGCAAGCCTATCTCGAATCGCAAGCAGAAGCAGCGTCGTCGTCACCATACGCTGCTGGCCGTCTATAAGTTCAATCTGCGCCTCGTCGCCCATCGCCGATCCATCAGCCTGCGCAATCAGCACAGTTCCGAGAAAGTGACCCTCCGATTGCGCTTCGCGCTCGATTCCATCTGCGATTCCAGCTTCTCCATTCGCATTTGAAGCCGCACGCATCACATCCTTGAAAAGCTCGTCACACTGATTGGTCGACCACGAATAGACACGCTGGAAGATCGGGATCACAAATTTCGCAGAAGGCTCCCCTATTATGTCGACTATAGACCTCAAGCTTGCCTGCATCTTTTACCACCGCCCATCCAACGCCTCTGACTTCAATTGCTCGCGCACTTTTTGCGCATACTCTTCATTGGCTGCTTTTTTCAAAGGACGCCCGGCCGTAAGGGTTGCTCCGCCATTTATCGCCCAATCGCACGACGAGCGAAACTTCTTCACCGCGTGATATCGGTAATTCTCGGCCCACATTACGCAGAATCCGCGCAGCTCTTTGAGCAGGCTCTCCTTCGTGTTGTCGAGCCCCTCTTCGACATAGTGCTTAAATGAACTGTATACTTGCTCGGCGCTCTTAATTCTAGATCCAGGAACTCTAATCGTAAGCCATCCCTTGATAGCACTGTCGAGCTTCAGCGAAGCCGGATCGGGCGTGAACATCTCTTGGATGGGCTGCCAATACTCCTTGTAAAGGCGCGTCTGCTCATCGTGACGCTCGCTTAAAAGGAGGTAATTTCGCACAAGATCAGCCACATTGAGAGCAACACCTTTCGAGTTCAGGCTCTCGAAGATCTGCTGCGCCTGCATGCGTTTGTCAAGGCGGATGTCGATGAGGTAAAGCCCTTCGATCCCCCTCCACAGCGCCTCAACATCCGAGGGCTCCATCTCCGAGATGCGCTTCAGAAAGAATGCGAAGTTCCGGCGAATGTGTGAACCGTGCAGATCGTCCTTTCCATCAAGAGCATCGCAGGCCTGCCAGGCGTTCAGATCTAAGATCAGTTTTGTGAATTCATCCTCATCGTAGTGAGACAGTTTGATTTTTGCGGCAGAGACATCATCATCAGATGGCATTATCAGATAGCGGCTCTTGATCTCATCAGGAGCGGGAAGAGCCGATGGCATGAAGGTATCTTGTGCAGTTTTCAAATAGCTCGCGATGGCAGCCAGCAAGAGAAATGCAGTCACAGTACGCTGCTGCCCATCTACCAGATCCAAGACCTCAATACCGTCAGAGCTATCATCGGATCTGCACGTCAAAATCGACCCTATGAAGTGCTTCTTGCCTTTCCTTTGTGCGCGCAACGCATCTGTTAAAAGCTCTTCACACTGACGCTCATTCCAAGAATAGATGCGCTGATAGCTCGGAACTAAGTATCGAACCGTCGGCCTTGCCAGATATTCCAAAAGATCGACCTGCTTAACTTTCATGCCACAACCTCGCAATCATGCATAAATCGCTTTAACGTCGAAAGCGATCAAAGCGAACGTCCTGTTCATATTTGAATGCTAAGCGTGCGACATTGACGATACCGTGCGTTTTCGTAAAATGTGTTCAATATATTTGAAATAGCACTCGGTATTATGCGATCGATGAGGGGGCAGCTTATGAGCGACAAGAGGATAGAAGCAACTCGTGCCGCAATAGGTAATGCGCTGCTGCATCTTCTCGAGTCGAAACAGCTGTCAGAGATAACGGTTGCAGACATCTCGCGGCAAGCCGGAATCAGCCGATCCACGTTCTATGCCCACTACTCTAATCCGCAAGGGGCGTATCGCGCGCTGATGGCGGAGTTCGCTGCAGAGACGCAATCACTTCCAATGCAGCTCAAGACAGGCGATTGCGCCGATTGCGCAAGCAAAGCGCTTCCCTTTTGCGAAGCCATAAGCCGATCGCCAAAGTGGAGAGCATTCACGCGCGATCCGCTGTTTTTAGAGACATTCTTTGACATGGCTGAAAACGCCATCAATCCTGAGACTGCTGTGATGTATCGAAAGCTCGATATTTCCGAAGAAGAGGCTCTAGCACTGAATCGCTTCCAAATCAGCGGATGCTACCATGCTGCACTTACATATGGAGATAGCGATAGATGGGCACAGATGAGAGGCATGATTGATGAGTTCATCCGCGGCGGCACAAATGCTATACGCTCGAGGTTCTAATGCGATCGACCGGAAAAACGGCCTCAAACGCATTCACAAAAAAGGAAGAAGGCCGAAACCTTCTTCCTTAGAGCAACCTTGGCTTATCTGTAAGCTGCATGCCTACTCTCGGCGGTGCGTGTTAGGATCGTCGTATTCACGCACGGTCTCGACCACCACATCGGCATCGCCGCGGTCGTCTTTTGCGACATACACATAACCCACAGCACCTTCGACAGGAAGCTCGTTGTAGGCAACCATCTCAGCGATTTCAGAAGCTGCTGCGCTTTTTGGCTCAGTCTCAAGCAGATAAGCGGTATCAGCACGGCGAGCCATAGCCTCGCGGAAGTCCTTCGTGCCAACAAACACTTCTTGCTTGTACGGGTTGACATGGAGCTTACGTGCACGGTACATAATGTATGCAAACGCCGCGATATTGGCAAAGAGAGCAACCAGTGAAACGACAAGGTTCACATCGGGATTATTCACTGAATCGACCGCGAAGATCGAGCTGTTCGCAAACATCGGAACCATCTGACAGAACATACACCAGATTGCGAGGGTGAATGCACGATTCTGGATCCATCCGCCCTTGTTCCACAGCAGACCTGCAATAGTCGGTGCAACGAGCAGCGCGATACCGGCATACCAAGAATGCGTCGGTAGACAGTTGTAGGTGTAGCAGAAGTTCCAGATATCATAGGAAATGATGAACACCCAGGTCATGTCAGGCCACAGCATATCCTGGCGCTTCTTTGAGATATAGATCCCGAACCAGCCGGTCATGCAGGCGATGTTGATGATGCCGGCAACTCCGTTGAATACGTTATGCCAGCCGCCGTGCAAAGTAACACCTTCTGTTGTAACCCATGTGGTTCCGAATGCCCTAAATGCGCTTTCAAAATCGCTCGCAACAGCGATCAGAATATTGATCGCAACGATGATAAACGGGAACATCTTGAACCAATGGGAGCGTCCGATCTTTCCCCAAGAGTACTTGATCGCCATGAAGCCGATACATCCGGCCAATGCCGCATATACCTTGGCGTAATGGAACCAGCTGTTCATCTCGGTATGGGTCGGATTGGTGAGCGCCCACTCCATTCCCATTCCGGCGCTAATCTCAACGACCAGACAATAGATCGTCATAGCACCCGCCACGCCGAAGAAGAAAAACATACCGCCAGCTTTTGTGCGGCGCGCTATCTCATTCAAAAGGATCAGAGCAATGAGAACCATTGCCAGACCGAGCCATTGATATAAGGCATTCGGTCCATAGACATCAAATAACATTTCTCTCTCCTAACAACTCAGTTCGAGCGATGGAGCATTCATGCAATCGTTTTCAAATCCTCAACAACAAAGGCGAATGCGCGCGCTGCTTGGGGCTACCCCTTTGCATGATCTTCGCCCTGATGAGCACATGAATACCTAATCACGCTCACTATGGCTCGTATATTGCGCCTTCTTCGAAACAAAAGTAGTCGAATTTGACCAACTTTACCGTCCCGTCAATAACCTGTCTTTTACGTGAAACCAAGACAGGCGAAACGCATAGCACGAAAAAAGACGCAGCATGATGCTGCGCCTTACATGTGATCCGTATGATATATGAGTCTAATTAAACGAACGGGTGGACATGAGTTTGTCCTTGAGCTCAGCCTCCATCCGACGAAGCTCAATTTCAGCCTCGGCCCTTTTCGCCCGGCCCTCGTCTTGAATCTTAACGACCTCATCAAATGTCTGGATGAGGTTCTCGTTGGTGGCGCGCAGAGTCTCGATGTCAACGATTCCACGTTCGGATTCACGCGCAACCTCGATCGTGGACTGCTTGAGCTTCTCGGCGTTCTTCTTCAGAAGTTCATTGGTCATCTCAGATACCGCACCTTGCGCACGCAGGGCAGCTTCGTTGTTCGCCATGCCAAGCGCGAGCACCATCTGGCTCTTCCACAGAGGTATCGTATTCACAAGTGTGGTCTGGATCTTCTCGATCATGAGCATCTCGTTGTTCTGCACGAGACGGATCTGCGGCGCCATCTGCATGGCGATCGTGCGCGTAAGATCGAGATCCATCAGCTTCTTCTCGAAACGATTGCACGATGCCTCAAGCTTTTGCACCGCCTCAACATCCTCTGTGCGCCCGGTTTGCTTAGCCTTGGCGGCAAGCTCGCAAAGCTCGCCTTTACGCACCTCCTCCAAGCGCTTACGGCCGGCGAGAAGATACATAGTAAGCTCCTTGAAGTATGTGAGATTCAGCTCATAGAGCTTATCAAGCATTGCCGCATCTTTCATGAGCGTAATCTGATGCGTCTCAAGCGCTTTGACAATTTTATCGACATTGGCCTCAACCTTGTCGTAGCGCGCTTTGAGTGCTGTAACCTTGTTAGCTTGTTTCTTGAAGAAGCCGAAGATGCCCTTTTCCTCTTCAACGTCGAAGCTCTTGAGCTCGGTAACCACATTCGCAATGAGATTGCCAGCCTCGCCAAGATCCTGCGTGCGAACCTTGTCAAGCGCCGATTCCGAGAAGTCCGCCATCTTCTTTTGAGCGCCGGCACCGTATTGGATAACCTGCGCGGTGTCAGCGATATTGATCTGCTGCGAGAACGAATCAACCTGCGCGCGTTCCTCGGCGGAAAGTGAATCTTCCAATGTCGGTGGCTTTGAAAGGTCGACATCTATCACCGTGGCCTCAACGATCTCAGCCGTAGATGCGCCCTGATCACCATCAGGCGTAAGCGTCAGTTTCGGAGTTGGGATGTTATTGAAATCGGTCAGATCTTTGGATAGTTCGTCAGACATTTCGGTCCTTCCTCAGCTTTAGGTTCGCTTGTCGTTTCTATCGTCGGCTCGTTTGTCGGTTAATTTGTCGGTTAATTTGTCAGTTCATTTGTCGGTCGGTCCATCGGCTCATGGATCTACCCATCAGACCGCTTGCTGTTCGACGTATTGGCTCCATTATCTCCCTCGAAGGGATTCTCGGTGAGACCTTCTTGAGACAGGATGGCATGAAGCACTGTGATATCGGAAGACACATCCATCGACAGATCCTCGAACGTCACATCGAGCAGCTTCTCATACGCCGTGCTCAAGACGTTGAGCGTATTTTCTATCTCTTTACGGGAGCTCATGATGTTCTCGCCCTGCACAGGCTGTTCCTCAAGCTCCTCATATGCTGTGAGCAGTTTGATGGTCTGCGGAAGGTAATAATCATCGAGCCTATCGAGTCCCGAAACGCTATCAAGAAGCGACGGGTCGCTCTTCACGCGTTCGGTGATCTTGCCTACAGTCTTTTCGATATGGACAATCTGCTCGCTAAGACCCACATCGTCAATAGCCACATTGAGCGCGGCAATCTCTTCCAAGTATGTGTTGACTGTATCGATAAACGCACGCGCTTTCACGGGAAGAGCAGATGGCGACGAACCTATGCCGGCTCGCTCCTTCGCATTTTGAATGGCGCCATTCTCTCGCTGGCGCTGCTCGTAGGAAGTCTTGGCCTGCAGATAGAGATTGTACGACTCGTTCGTAACCATAAGGCACGTGCCGTCATCATCCAGACGACCTTGCGGAAGGTACCCGCGCCCGATGAGCTTGCGGGCCACATCGATTGTCTTTGCAGGCGATAGTTGCATCCGCTCGGAGAGCTCTTTGACGGAACAGACCTCGCGATCGCCGAAGATGCGTTGAAATGCTTTGAGGCGCGCACCAAGCGTTAGGCGCTTGATGCCCGAGACGAGCGACCAGATAGAGAACCCTAGGAAAACACCTATGACCAGCATCCCCACTATCCCGCCGTTATAGAATCCGGGATCCATGGAAAGTGCCATGGTAAGAGCACCTACTATCTCAGCCACCCCGAATGAAGTGGTCATGATGGCACCACCAGCAGTTAGCGCCGCCCCGCTCGCGGTAAGACCGGCAGAAGATTTGAAACGGGAGCGAATTATGGCATTGTTTGCATACCTCTGCTGATAGGCCGCACTTCCTGCACGAACAGGAATGTTTGTCCGCGGGCGAACCTGAGGTCTCTGAGAAGCCTGACTAGGCTGAGCAGATTGCACCCGCGATGCCTGCTGCTTCTTCTGATTTTCAATGGCTTGATTGATGGCGTTATTCGCCGCATTTCCCGCCTTATCCAGTCCCTTTCCGACAGCATCCATCACCTTCGAGATCGATCCCTCGATCGAGCGACAAAGCTCCTCAAAATCTTTTTGTGACATATCGGACAAAAGACACTCTTTTCGCTGTGTTCATGCGGATTATTGACGCAAACCATATTACCACGCTTTATCTTTATGCATTAAGTGAGCATCTTTGTATCAAGAAAGGGCGGGATCGAGATCCCGCCCCTACGCTGAGTCCTTTCCATAAACAGCAAGGACAGCTGCATCTAGCCTTGAGCCAAAGCGCCGCGAGTGATCCCTCGGCTCGCCACGTATGTGACGATCATATACGTGCCATAGATCAGAAGCGTCAGACCTGCTGCCATCGCAATCGGACCGGAGGTGGAGACTCCCATCGCGTCGAACAGAGTGTCGGATATAACACTAATAGCACACGCACAGTGGCACAACGCAAGTCCAAGGGGAACCAAGAAGTAAATCATCACTTGTGCCAAAAGCGAACGGAAAATCATTGACCTATCGCATCCCAGCTTCCACAAGATCCTATATCGCGAAGCAGAATCAGATGTCTGCGAGAGCTGTTGGATGGCCAAGATCGCAGCTGTTGAGATCAAGAAGATGAAGCCGATGTAGAGCGCCAAATACGTAATCATGAAGCGCAATCCTGATGCTTGGATCAGCATTTCATTTGCGGTGAGTATGCGCGTGACCGGCCAAAGTAAGCTGGAGTAAATCTCATCGCTTCCTATTGTGCCCCTGTTGAATCCACCACCATCTTTAGGCTGTATAGTCGCAACTATTTCAAACAAGGCAGCATCGTTTTCATCAGGTGTCTTTCCGTTGTCGACATAATTGATCGCCAAAACAGACTTGTCCGGAATATAGCCCGCTTCCAACAAGGCATCCGTCACATCGTCGGGCACGACAAATATCATCGCTGATGCCGTCATCGCGTTGTCCTCAAGCTGCGTATCGTAGATCCTATCCGCAAGCGCAAGGCTTCTCCCGGGAACCTCGATAGATGGGATGCTCTTCAAAATGGCTTTTGCCACCTTGTCACTCATTTCCATATTGTTGACGAGCGCGCACTGATCGCCTTCAAGTTCGATAGGCTCTTTGCCTTGCATCTGAGCGGAGGCGTTGTACTCCGACAGAGGCAAAAGACAGAGCTCCATACCTTCTGCACCCTTAAAAGATGGCAGATCCAAACCTTCAGCTTGTCCCATCTCGCGCAGCTTAGCGAATATATCTCCATACTTTTCCACCGGGTCGGAGAAATAATTCACCTGCGTGAACTCGGCTATAGTCTCGTCCCAAAGCTCGGGCGAGCCATTCATCAGAGGCGCGGCCAAATCCCAGTCATTGCTCTCGGCTGCCGCAAGACGATCGGGCGCATATTCTTGCATCTCCGCCCTTCTATCCAGTGGATCGGAGGATGAAGATGCGGGAGTACCATCAGGCCCATACCAGATGGCCGCCTCAAGAGAAGCATCATAGGGATTCGATTTCTCCACGCCGCCAACAAACACCTCAACCATCCCCATGCCCGTTGAGAACACGGTAATCGAAAAAAACAACAGCACACAGACAGCCCAAAGAGAGAGAAACGCGGTATTCACCTTGCTGGCGATTTGACGCACAGTAAACACACGAAGCCCACGGAAGTAGACACCTTTAAGCTTCGTAATGATGCCGATGACAAATCCCGCAAGCGACCAGAAAAACATCAGGGATCCAACCAACATACCAACCGTCGCCCGCACAAACCGAGGGTCATCTAACATAACAAGACCGCTCTCGATCAACTGCTGATAAGCGTAAATCAAAACACCGATCGAAGCGATGAAGATACCAAAGCAAGCCCAAGGATTTCTCACACCGGTGCGCTCGTTTTTCTTGTCAGCATACAAAAGATCGATCAGCTTGCAACGCGAGACGGTAATCACATTAAACAGCGCAACCACCACATAGATCATCGCGAAGCAAAAAAGCGTGGAGCAAAGACCATCGAAGGAGAACACGAACTGATAATCCTTCATTGTGGTGCCTAAAAGTGAGGCAGTGAAAAACGACAGTCCTTGCGAAAGGATAACACCTAAAAGCAGGCCGACAGCAAGAGATGCCAAACCGACAATTACCGTCTCATATAAAACGATGCTTGAAACACGCGCGGGTGTCATTCCTAAAAGCAGATACGTTCCGAACTCCTGTTTTCTGCGCCTTATAAGGAAGCGATTGGAATACAAAATCAAAAACGCCAAAACACAGGCGATGACGCTGGAAAACATCGAAAGGATTTGCTGTGTGGTCTCGAACTGACGCTCGCCTGAAGAGCTCTCTAGATCAAACAGGATTTGCTGGCTTTCAATGGAGTTAAACGCGTAAAACAGCGCGACACCCAAAAGAAGCGTGATGAAATACACCGCGTAATCGCGAACGGAGCGGCGTATGTTTCGCAAAGCGAGCTTATGATACATGACCCGCCTCCCCGCCCAAAAAAGACACAACCTCCATAATCCGCGCGAAGAACTGATCGCGGCTTTCATTGCCCCTGATCAGCTCGTTGAACACCATGCCGTCTTTGATGAATAACACCCGATTGCTGTATGAAGCAGCGAATGCATCATGAGTAACCATAAGGATCGTCGCGCTGAGCTGTTGATTCAACATCTCCATGATCTCTAGCAAAACAGTAGCGCTTCGTGAGTCAAGTGCGCCTGTCGGTTCATCCGCCAAAATAATCTTCGGATCTGTCACCATAGCGCGAGCAGCAGCGATACGCTGACGCTGACCGCCAGACATCTGATAAGGAAACTTTTTCAACACGCCATCCACCCCTAGACGCGTCGCAATAGAATTCACCATCTCCGGGATTTTTCTCGCAGAAATACCCTTGATAGTGAGGGCAAGCGAGATATTTTCGAATCCGGTAAGCGTATTTAAAAGGTTGGAATCCTGAAAGATGAAACCTAAGTCATCGCGACGGAATTTAGCAAGCTGGCGTCTAGACATTCCAGTGATATCCTTATCCCCCACAAATATATGCCCACTTGTGGGCGAATCAATGGTGGAGATGCAATTCAAAAGCGTGGATTTTCCCGATCCAGACGGACCCATGATGCTCATGAATTCACCGGGCATCACATCAAAGCTCACTCCATTTAAGGCCTTTGTCACAGAATCGCGTGATCCGAAGACCTTCTCAACAGAGTTTACAGTCAGGATAGGATTGCCTGAGGCGGCCTTGGCGTGATAAGCATGAGTCGCATGTGGTGCATGAGCTGCTGTGGCTGCTGGAGCGGCACCGTTCATATATGCCGCCTGCTGATCGAGGTCATGTTGAGAGATCCCATAGCTTTGCGGGGAGACGCGCAGGGAATCATCAGTAAGGGGAAATGGTTCTGCGTAGATCTCAGTCATGATTTAAAAGCTCCTCTCGATCTTCGGAACCTGATTTGCAACCATAAGGCCAAAGCCAACGACAATAATAAGGCCTATCGCCACTTTTTTCGCAACACTCATGACAATCCTTTCCTTTCGGTCTTGCTCGGATTCAGGGGTAATTGAGTTAGCTTTTATCCGAGCGTAAAACCATCCTAAACATCGTCGCTTACACGTGCCATTGATCAGACTTACGCTTGCCTTACGAATTTGTCATATAGCGATTGCGTATTGAGATTGGGTTTGAATGATGCGATGCGTGCGCATGGAGGACGCATGCGCACCTTTCAAAACGTGAGATCATGCGTTGTCTCAAACGATATGTATGTCGTGAGATCTATCGCGTGCTCTGCGCTGAGGAACGCCGTCGAAACCAGCAAAAAGAAGCCTCTTGACAACATAGGAGCGTCGGTCGACCTGCATCTTTGCCTTCGCATGCGCACATACGGGCGACATGTGAGATTGCCATTGTTGGCACCAAGAATTGAGAACAACGTAGGCGCGCATCCGCTTCTGATGCGCGCAATCGCGGGACGCAAAGCGTCCCGCAGGCCGTTCGCGCAAAGCGCGTAAGGCCGTTTCATATAAAACGTTTCGCGTATGCGGAACGTACGTAAACCGCTTAAAAACGCCCCTCGATCTTAGCTGGCAGCTAATGAAATACATCCCACGTTTCTCTATTCTTAAGAAAAAGCCGTCGTGGACGGCATGTAATTTTTCGACGAAGCAAAGCGGCTTCGATCGCATAAAGCAAAGGGGAAATCTCGATGGACAATCAAAACAATAACAACCAAAACGGGAATTTGCAGACACCCGCACATCCCAACGCACAAACACCTCAGCAACCGCAAGGTGCACTCCCGACATCAGCCATGGCGGTTACATCGCTCGTTCTTGGCATCATAGGCATAGCCACTTCATTTCTTCCGATCATCAACAATGGATCATTTTTCCTTGGCATCCTTGGTGTCATATTCGGAATCGTAGGCATTGTTGGAATTAATAAGGGAAAGAAGAAAGGCAAGGGACTCAGCATCGCAGGCATAGTTTTGTCCGTCATAACAATAGCTGTCGTTTTGATAACTCAAAGCCTTTTCAGCGCCGCGCTGGACTCAGCCATGAACACCACAAATACCTCTTCATCATCGCAGCAAAGCCAGCAACAAAGCTCTGCGTCCAATGTCTCAGCAGCCACCGATAGCTCCTCTACACCATATGAGGTAAGCATAGATGATGCCACCCTTACCACCGATTATGCAGGCAACCAAGCTCTCCTTGTAAACTTCACTTTCACAAACAACTCAGACGATGAAGCCAGCTTTGCGGTCAATATCATGGATAAGGCATTCCAAAACGGTGTTCAGCTTGATACAGCCATCGTGGCTGATGCCGATACATCCACAAGCTTGAACACGATAAAGCCAGGAGCCACGATCAACGTCAGCCAAGCATTTGCGCTTAATGACACAAGCCCTGTCACTGTCGAGGTTTCTGAAACATTCAGCTTCAGCAGCGATCTTATCGCCGAGAAGACATTCGATATCGCCTAATCATCACCGCAAAGGCCGTCCTTCTCAAATGAGTACATTGAGATCTGGACAGATCTGTGCGCGTGCAACCCAAGCCAAACAAACCGACACTACAAACCGACAAATGGGCATGCAGGCATCCAGCTTGTGTGCCCTTTCAAAAAACCCGCCAACATCGTGATTGGTAAAATAGGAAGACCGATGGCACGCAGAAAGAGAAGGAAAAAGCGCGTGGAAGAACCGCTAACAGAGGACATGCTCTCCGAACTTCTCGATGCCCCCAATCCTGCCACGTTTATCAAGCAGGAGGACGTGGGGGCAAGATCGCTTTCGGACTATCTCAACGAACTACTTGCAGCGAAGGGTCTAAAGCGCTCGGCAGTCGTGCATGAGGCTGGACTAAACGAGACATTCGGCTACCAAATATTCACCGGCACGCGAAAAGCATCGCGCGACAATCTTCTCAAGATCGCCTTTGCAATGACTTTGACACTACGGGAAACCAACAGGGTGCTTCAGGCTGGCGGGGTCAATGGCCTTTACTGCAAGAATCGCCGCGATGCTATCATCATTTTCGCACTGAACAACGGATACTCCTTCCACAAAACCGAAGAGGAACTTTACCGTTTTGGTGAAGCGACGATCGGCTAATCCTCTTCGCGGGAAGCATTGGAGCAGAGCCATATCCGATAACGCATGGAGGTGCGTTGAGCGCGCATTTGATATCATTGACGATATGGACAAAGATGCTTTGGCGACATACCTAGACACCCTTGCCCGGGACGACTGCTTTCGAGTGGAAACCGTATTAAAGAAAGCCGCTCATGAAGTGACCGAAGTTGTGTACTTCATCGGAAACAGCGGTGGGGAAATCGGGCCGTTCATCCGTAAACGCATCAGCGGTGAGGCAGGTATCGGATCTGCTTACGCTACGATTTTCGCAGTCCAAAAGCTCGGCAAAAGATTTAAGCATCTTCCCCGCATCTACGATGTACACGAGCGAGACGATGAGCTTATCGTCATCATGGAATACGTTTCAGGCCGCACGCTTCATGACGAGGTCTACGAGAACAATGCGACCATATCTTTAGCTGAAAAGATTTTCCCTCAGCTATGCGATGGTGTGACCGAATTGCATGAAGGCTTCAATCCACCCATCATCCATCGCGATCTCAAGCCATCAAATGCGATCATAGGCAACGGAAACCTCACTATCATAGACTTCGGAATCGCCAGAAGCTTCCGTGCTGATGTTTATGCGGACACCACCCCGTTTGGCACCCGTGCATATGCGCCGCCCGAACAATTCGGGTATGGCCAGACTGATCAGCGCAGCGACACGTATGCACTCGGCATGATTCTGTGCTATCTGCTAACGGAAGAAAACCCTACCTCGGAAGACATCTCTCGAGGATTTCCAAAGCTTGCGCAATATCCGCCTCTTCAAGAGGTGATCGTGCGCGCTACAGCCTTTGATCCGGCCACACGTTTCCAAAGCGCTGCGGACATGAAGGCATCTTTTCTCAAGGCAGTTGCATCGATACCTGCAAAAACGACGCATTCTCAGCAAGCAATTGTGCCTTCACAGGACAGACAGGCTTCCGATACGGAACAGTGCTTTCCATATCCGCAAGCTCCCCAAGCAACACAGTCCATCCATTCGATTCAGATGCCTCAACAAGCACATCCTTTGCAACGCGAAGGCGTGAAAGCAACAGAAGTGCTCGGGATTATTTGGAATGTAATCGTGGCTGGCGTTTGGGCTGTATTTATCTTTGCTAGTTTTGTGGCGGTGTTTTCACCTGTTGAGTCGACAGCGATCTATCCTGAATGGTTTCGGGTAATTATGTTTCCCTGTATGTTTGGCTCTTTTGTGTCGGCACTTGCCTATGCGCTCATCGACAAGCGCTGGTTGCGTCGACGCATCCCCTTTATGGCAAACCAAACATACGGTCGAAGTTTTCTTGTAAGTGCTGCGCTTCTTGGAGTGTCCATATTTTTACTTATCGTGCTCGTCGCCATCATCACGGCAACCGATTCCTTTGCCTGATTTTTATAATCAGGAAATGATCGTCGAGACGCTTCGCAGGCGCGCATCCGATCTTGATGCGCGCATTCAGGTGGATCACATGATGTTTCACGATGCAAAGCGTGCGCATGAAGGACGCATGCGCACCTACGGTCGACCTGCAGCTTTACCTTTATGATCAACAGGAATCGAGAACAACGTAGGCGCGCATCCGATCTTGATGCGCGCAATCGCGGAGCGCGAAGCGTTCCGCAGGCCGTTCGCGCAAAGCGCGTAAGGCCGTTTCATATAAAACGTATCCGCGCATGCGGATACGTACATAATCGCACGTGCGCATACGAAACGTATTCGGGTTTAACGGATACGGTTTATCGGGTTTGCATGCGTTTGTCGGACCTGCGATACAAAAGCGTGCGCATGAAGGACGCATGCGCACCTACGTCGGCCCGTCACATAAAACCTATCTGCACACCTACATCGACCTGCAACATCCGCCAACGAACCGCAACCTAAAAACGCTTCAACATCATGCGTTTGCGGGCGCGATCATGCGGGAAAGTAAACACCACACGCGTCCCGTCGCCCTCTTCGCTAAAAATCCCAACATGCAATCCAAGCGAAGCACAAAGTCGCGCGACAAGATAAAGCCCCATTCCGGTCGCAGACCCTCGCTTGCGCCCGACTTCCCCAATAAATCCCCGCTCGAACACTTTCCCTACATCCGCACTCGGTATTCCGCAGCCGTTGTCTCTCACCTCTAAAACAGTACACCCAAATGCAGTGTCATCGTTTTCACTGTGCGCGGAAAACACGATCTCGGTCGCTCCGTATTTTGCCGAATTGACAACTACCTGACCCAACATAAAGACAAGCCAAGCCTCATCGCTCAAAACAGTAAGGTCTTTATCTATATTGAAGCGAGGACTTGCACCATGTTCGATCAAAAATCTTGCATTGCGCTTGCAGGCCTCGCGCACTGTTTGCATAAGATTTATCTCCTTGATGGCGTAATCATTAGCCACCGAGGTTGAACGCGCATAATAAAGTGCCTGATCAACTTGACTTTCCACACGCTCAATCTCACGCGAGAGTTTTGCAGATCGCTCATCAGGATCGCTTGACAGCATCAATTTCATAGCAGCAATCGGGGTTTTGATCTCATGAATCCAAAGCTCAATGTATCTGCGATAGGCATCATCATCTGCTCGCATCTCAGATACGCTTTGCGCCCCCAAACGTGATAGCGCTGAAGCTGTCGCGAAATCAATCCGCCCCTCTAGAAACGAGGGATTCTCAAAAAGCCCATTGATCTCCCCAACCTGATCGATGCTAGCAACAAGGCATCTAAATTCTCTATAAAACCTTGCTCGGCGAGCGTAGCCGATACTCATCACAACAACAAAGAGCATTAAAATATAAATCGCCATGAGTAGTGTAGCCTGCAATCCCAGACCTAAAACAGGAAGACACACGCAAATCCCCGCTTCAGCAAGTACGAAGATGAGCAACGCATAAAGGTTATCCGACAGATATGCCAAAACCGTGAATCGCGGTATATCCACCTCGACAACATCGTCTGCGCGATCAGTACCGCGTATAAAATGATCCGCAAAACTCATACGCTATAACCTAGCCCTCTTCGTGTAACAAGAAATTCATCCGGCACCCCTAAACTGGAAAGCGTCTTGCGAAGGCGATTAACGTTCACGGTGAGCGTGTTGTCATCAATGAAGGAGTCAGACTCCCAAAGCGCGCACATTATCTCACTTCTCGGCACAACAGTTCCGGGGTTCTTCATGAGAATTTGAAGGATGCGCTGCTCATTTCTGGTCAACTCGGCAGATTTCTCGTCGAAAGAAACCACACCTGCACCAAGATCAAGCTGAACCCCCTTGTGGCTCATTAGGATCGAAGCACCAGGAGCCTTCCTTCGCAGCAGCGCCTGAATATGCGCAAGAAGCACAGCCGGGCGATAGGGCTTGACTATATAGTCATCGGCCCCCAGATTCATTGCCATCACCTCATCGAACTCGCTCTCTGAGGAGGTAAGTACGATGATCGGCACGTCGCTTTTCTCGCGTATCGCGCGGCAGATCGCATGACCGTCAGTGTTGGGAAGTTTCAGATCGACCACAACACAATCAACATTCGCTTCAAGCGCCTTTTGTGGCGCTTCTTCGAAGCGTTCTGTGATTCCAATCGGCATGAATCCCGCTAGCTCAAGAAGGTGCGCCAGCTCCTCGCGCAAGGCTGAGTCGTCCTCGATCATGAATATTCGTTGGGCCATCGCAGTCCTCCAAAGTCGCTCGATACGGATATTTTACGCGAACAAGGGTAGAAGCGATGCTCCAAATTGCTTATTCACCAACGTAGAAGTCATTCTTTTCAGATTCATATCAGTAAATATTTGCGCGAACTATAGCATTGGATGTGTTCTAATATCATCCAAGATATTTTACAAAACAAGCAATGAGGGCATCTCTTTTACTGCCCTTTACTCTGAAAAGGAGCAACCATGTCAAAACCAATCCTTTACTACTGGGCACCATGCTCAACGTGTTCTGTAACCACGCAATTTGCTGACGAACATAACATCGATTTGGACAAACGCGATGTCGAGCAGGAAGCGCCCTATCAAGAACTGCTGGCGCTCGGCGGCGATGCGAATCTGATCCCGTACCTCTACGATGAAGGCAAGCTCATTAACGGCAACGACGATGTGATCGCATATCTCACGAAAAAGTATCTCTAAATGAGCAAAAAAGATAAAAAGCGCGACAAGAAGAAGTCTGAGAAGAAAAACAAGAAAAAGCACGGATCGGCCGAGAAAGATCTTTGTCCATGCTGCAGCAAGCATTGCCCTTTGACGAAGCCGAAATGCAGCAAAGGAAAGAAACTTGCCGCCAAATTGCTACTCCGCTAGCAAAAAAGAAGGAGGCCGAAGCCTCCTTCTATAAAGACATTATTTTCAGATCGTTAATTGATACGACCCACTGAGCAGATTTGCCTGCTTAATGTCCTTCTCGATATCGCGCTCAATCTAGCGCTCTTCTTTTGCCTCGTGTTTAGCCTCTTCAACCGCCTGCGCACGAGCCTTGTCCTCAAGCCGCTCCTCGGCAACATCGGTTGCAAGCTTGTCGTGTTTGGAGTTCGCGATCTTAAGCACGGCCCCTGTGAGTGCGAACAGTGCAATCGCATTCGGAATAACCATGAGCTGATTAAACATATCCGCAAGCTCCCAAACAAGATCGTTTGAAAGGAGCGATCCCATAAAGATAAATACAAGCGCGATCACCATAAACGGGATGACAGCCTTCTTGCCAAAAAGCCATTCAACATTGAGCTTCGCAAAAAGATTCCACGAAAGAATGGTAGAAAACGCAAAGAACAGAAGGCAGATCGCCACAAACCAAGCGCCAGGACCCGCGTCGAAGAACTGACCAAATGCCATCTGCGCGATATTCGTCTTGGTGATTGTCTCAGCTGTGAGGGCAGCATAATCACCTGTGGCAAGCGCTCCGTCGCCTACATAAAGTACAGAAAGTACCACAAGGGCAGTCATAGTAACAACAATGATCGTATCGACAAAAACGCCGATCATAGCAACAACACCCTGCTCATGAGGATTTTTCACCTCAGCAAGCGCGTGTGCATGCGGGGTTGATCCCATACCAGCCTCATTCGAGAACAGACCACGCTTAGCACCTTGGCTGATTGCCGCGATGATGCCAAACGTGGCACCACCAACCGTCGCATCTGGATTAAACGCGCACTCAAAGATAAGCGCAAAGGTGGCTGGGATGTTTGGCGCATTCATGATAAGTACGATTAGCGAACCCAAAACGTAGAGAACAGCCATCACAGGAACGATTTTCTCAGTAACCGCCGCCAAGCGAGAAACACCACCAAGAAATACAATTCCAGCCAAAACGACAACAGCGATTCCAATTGCCCATGTGGGAACACCAAAGGCGTTGTTCATAGTCTCAGCGATTGAGTTTGACTGAACCATGCAGCCCATGAATCCCAGCGCCAAAATGATCGCCACAGCGAAAAAGCCTGCAAGAAACTTTCCACCGTTGCCCTTGAAGGCTGTAGTGATGTAGTAGACAGGACCGCCGTGTACGGTGCCGTCCTCATCAACCACGCGGGTCTTTTGCGCCATAACGGCCTCGGCGTAGTTCGTTGCCATTCCGAGCAGCGCAATGATCCACATCCAAAAGATCGCACCCGGACCGCCAACGATGATCGCCCCGCAAGCGCCGACAACATTTCCAGTGCCGACCTGTGCGGCCACAGCAGTAGCAAGCGCCTGAAACGATGTCATAGCACCGCCCTGATCTCCCCCTCGAAGTGAGAAATCTCCGAACAAGCGCCTCCAGCCTTCACCGAAGCATCTGAATTGGATGAATTTCGTCCTGATGGTGAACCAGATTCCCATTCCCAAAAGCAGGATGATGAGGATGTAGTTCGATAGATAGTTGTTGATCGTCGTTACGATCCCGAGCAAAGCCTCTTCCACTTTCTCCCTTTCTTCTCATTAAAAAGAAAACTCGGGAGAGACAAGACGCTGAACGCTCTTAAGAGAGTGTCAATGATCCTCTGTCCTTTTGCCTGAGAGATTCGATTTCCCGCGCACCCTGCAATATGCTGGATGTTATTGCGGAAAGCCTTGCACCTTCGGCACTCACTTAAGAGTTCTCCAGAGTTTTCTCCACCTCCGGTCTGCATCCGCAAAGCGTCTGTATTCCGAAGGCATCACAGAAATTAACATAGCAATTATGATGCTAGAGAAGCTATCATGCAACAACTTTTCTCTCAGCGGCTAAAATGTGAGCTGCCAAATGCCGGTCGACGCGGAATTCGTCGACTGAAAAGCACGTCAGTGCGCAAAGTATTTCAACCTGAAAAGTGCGTCAGTGCGCAAAGTATTTGACCCCGAAAAGTGTGCCGATGCGCAAAGTAACCGTTGAACCGACTCTCATCCGACCGCACTGAAAACGAGGATATCTCGCTAAGCCATATCTTCAAGAACAGCAAACCACATATAGGTTGGGATCCTCAACTCGCCGGACACTTCCGAATACGCCTTCGGGTGCACAACGAATGCCTGTCCGATTCGTTTTCCAAAGTGCTTCTTGAAGCTCTCAAGAGAAGTCTTGCTGTAATTCTTTGCGGACTTAACCTCAACAGGATCGATTTTAGGATTTGTCCTCGTTCCGGATGACAACAAGAAATCGATCTCTATATCGTTTCGATGCTTCTTCTCGGAGTAGTGCGTGTAGAAAAAGAGCTTCTTTCCGTCTGCAACGATCGTTTGCGCGATCAGATTCTCATGAAGCATTCCCTCATTCAGCGATAGCTTGCCGGCAAGTATCTTGCGATATAGCTCCATAGAGGTAAGCTCGTTCTCAGAAAACGCCAGACTTACAAGAAGGCCCGTGTCTGCCATATAACATTTGACCGCCGAATCGTCTTGCGTCAGCGCTAGACCTACATTCGGATCGGTGCATCTATAGCATAGATTGCAGATCATGGAATCGCCGAGCCAAAACAGAGGATCATCATAGCGCTCAAACTGCCCACTTTCGTCTATCTTTTTCAGAACCACTTTCTTCTCATGGGTGGATAAATAGCCCGGAAGATATTCGAACAACGACCCAACCTTCGATCGATACCGTGAAGAGATCTTTTGAATGTCGTTGCGATAGAGCTCAAGTATCTGGCGCTTAGCCTGGTCTGCTGTGAAAAAATCCTTTCCGTTCTCAAGATAAGCGACAACGCTTTGCGGCATCCCTCCTACGAGCATATATTCACGAATAAGATGGGACGCACGCTTATGGAAGCTATCCCTCAATGGTTCTTTATTTCTATAGCATTCCCGAATGTATTCCAGCAGAGGCTCTTCATTCGCCGCGATGAGAAACTCCTGAAAAGTGAGAGGATGCATCTTAATCGTTTCCTCTTCGGAAGGAATGAGGATATCCTTAACGTTTTCACGGATCGAGATGAGCGAACCGGTTTCGATGTAATCATATCTTCCATCTTGAACAAGATGCTTTATGGCTTGCCTTGCAAGAGGGAACATCTGGATCTCATCAAAGATGATCAGGGAGTCGCGCTCATATAGGCGGATGCCGTATTCGACAGATATGACTTGGAAGAACGCATCCATGTCGTTCAGATTGTCTTGAAAATTATCCCGGATGGTCTTCGATGCGATAGAGAAATCTATGAGCACATAAGACCTGTACTCTTCTTCTCCAAGCTTTTTAGCCATGGTGGATTTTCCGACGCGTCGCGCCCCTTCGATCAGAAGCGCGCTCTTTCCCAAAGAGCTGCTCTTCCATTCCAGAAGTTTCTTGTATATGTCTCTTCTCAGCTCCAAGATAACCACCTGAGCATTAGGATTGTAGACAGTGCGCAATGTACATAATAGTAAAAAGTGTGTCAGTGCGCAAAGTATTTGACCCTAAAAAGTGCGCCAATGCGCAAAGTAGATGATTGCGAAGGATGTGTCGATCTCTCATGAAGCGCCTTGCGAGCCACCTGAACGCGCGCATCAGAAGCGGATGCGCGCCTACGATGTTCTCATTTCTTGGTGCCAATAATGGCAATATCGCAGGTCGAGCGTAGGTGCGCATGCGTCCTTCATGCGCACGTTTTTTCATGAAAGCGCAATGCAACCTGCCTAACCGCGCGCATCAAAAGCGGATGCGCGCCTACGATGTTCTCATTTCTTGGTGCCAATAATGGCAATATCGCAGGTCGAGCGTAGGTGCGCATGCGTCCTTCATGCGCACGTTTTCCATCATAAGGAATCATGTGATCCACCTGAACGCGCGTATCAAAAGCGGATGCGCGCCTACGTCAACCCGATGCATTACCGGTTAAGCAAAAAAAGGAGGGCAAGATCAATATCTCGCCCTCCTGCATTAAGTGGAAAAGCTGCGCACGCCTACTGACGGCAAGCGTAAACTACACCAGCC
>CAJUSF010000037.1 GCA_910588945.1 uncultured Eggerthellaceae bacterium
AGTCATGATAAATAGATTCAAGATCTTGAGATCGTTTCTCCATTCCAGCTGCATTCACTGGGACCATCCTGTCCCTTCGAATGAATACGCCCCGCTGCGGAGGGAATGAGAAAGCCGTTACAGGCATGACAGAATCTACGCCGCGCATGGAAAGCAGCTCATGGCTTTCAGTCAGCTTCTTCGGTGTGACGAATGGGGCTGTAGGGTAGATACAGCATGCTTCGTCATAAACCCTGCCTTGACCTGAAAGCGCGCCTATCACCTCAACCAATACATCAGGAGTACCAGAATGGTCATCTGAGGTTTCGGCGCTGCGCATGAACGGCACAGATGCTCCCCAACTTCGTGCTATATCGGCTATCTCCTCATCATCGGTAGAAACTATGACATCTTCGAAGAGGCCGCTTTTTAGGGCAGCCTCGATGCTATACGCGATTATGGGCTTGCCGCAGAAATCTCTGATGTTCTTTCGCGGGATGCGCTTCGAACCACCACGCGCCGTGATGATAGCAACCGCCGATACGCTCACGCTGCTTGCTCCCGACATGCCATGACCACCTTTTCTACAGCTTCGATGACGCGTCCAACGTCTTCATCGGACATGCAGCAATGCAAAGGCAATGTCACCGCCTCTTCGTAATAGTCATTAGCCTCTGGACATTCATCTTGTGCATACCCTAGATGTTCATAATACGGAAGACGATAAACCGGCAGATAGTGCACGTTCACGCCGATTCCCTCAGCCCGCAGCGCGTCGAAGATGAACCTCCTAGTCACACCCAATGCATCCACATCAAAGCGCAGGCAATAGAGATGGCGCGTTGTCTCATCAGGCATCTCATCAAGCTGACATGAAATTTCTGGAATACACGCAAATGCCTCGTCGTATTGCCTTACGATCCCCTGTCTGCGCGCTCTGAACTCAGGAAGGCGCTTCAATTGACTACTGCCGAGCGCTGCCTGGATATCACTGATGCGATAGTTATAACCTAACTCCAGCTGCTCATAATACCAGCCACCATGAGGATCCCTTTCCATCAAAGATGGATCACGCGTGATCCCATGCTTAGCGAAGAGCTCAACACGCCTGGCAAGGTCTGGATCATTCGTGGCAACCGCACCGCCTTCACCCGTGGTGATGGTCTTCACGGGGTGAAAGCTAAAAGTGGTGATGTCCGCCAATGCGCCAACCGGGCGCCCTTGAACTGAAGAGCCGATGGAATGAGCCGCATCCTCTATGAATATCAAGCCATTCTCTTCGCAAATCGACTCTATCTCATCAGCATTTACAGGCACGCCACCGAAATCCACTGCAATGACCGCCTTAGTCCTATCGGTTATCTTCTTGCTGATGGATTCTGGATCGATATTCCACGTTTGTGGATCTATGTCCGCAAATACAGGGATTCCACCGCAATATCGAACACAATTAGCAGAAGCAGCAAATGTTATCGAGGAGACGATCACCTCATCACCCGGCTCTATTCCAGCAGCAAGGCACGCGACGTGCAACGCCGCAGTGCCGTTTGCAACTGCAGTCACATACCGTGCGCCTGTCACTAGCTTAAGATCTTCTTCAAATTGATCCGTTGCTGGACCACAGGTAAGGAAATCCCCTTTCAGGATCCTCATTACAGATTCCGCATCATCTTCATTGATGCTTTGATGGCCATAACCGATCAACTTGCCGCTTACAGCAGGCCCCCCATTGATAGCAAGATCCTTTGCTTCCATATCAGTATTTGATATCCATTTCTGATACCAACATGCGTAGATCATCCACTGATAGCCACTCCGTATTTATGCCCGAGTCATAGACGAATCCTGACTCCACCTTCTTCCCACCTGGCATCACAGCATCTTCAAGGTTGCACCACTCCATATGGGGATAGATGATGAAGTTCTTTTCATACTCGTAAGTAGTCAAGCTATCAGCTGCAGGCACCATGCATTCATGTAGCTTCTCGCCTTCACGAATGCCCACTTCCACTTGTTTCAAGTTGGGCGCCATAGCAGTAGCCAAATCAACCACTTTAAAGGAGGGAATCTTAGAGATGAACGTCTCCCCACCTTTCGCCTCACCTAGCGCTTTGACGACCAATTGGATTCCCTCATTTAGCGATATCCAAAAACGCGTCATTCGGAAATCCGTAATAGGGAGCTCAGTTGCCCCATCCTGGATAAGCTTATGAAAAAACGGTATGACCGATCCACGAGAACCCGCTACATTGCCATAACGAACCACAGAAAATGTCGTACCAGACTGGCCGCGATAAGCGTTCGCCGCCACGAAGAGCTTATCGGATACTAGCTTGGTTCCCCCGTAAAGATTGACCGGGTTAACGGCCTTATCAGTTGACAAGGCAACAACTTTTTCGACACCGCGATCAAGCGCTGCGTTGACTACATTCATCGCTCCGTCGATATTGGTCTTGACAGCCTCCATTGGGTTGTACTCGCAAGCCGGAACTTGCTTCAGAGCTGCGGCATGGATGATGTAATCTACACCGTTCAGGGCGCGCTTGAGCCTTTCCTCATCACGGACGTCACCGATGAAGTAACGAATCTTGTCATCGTACTCTTTGAAGTTGTTCCGCATGACGAACTGCTTGTACTCATCACGCGAATAAATGATGATCTTCTTTGGATCATGGTTCTCTAGCACATAACGCGTAAATGCATTCCCAAATGAGCCTGTGCCACCTGTGACCAGGATAGTTTTTCCATCTAGCAAAGGTATGACCTTCTCCCCTCTCGCAGATATGATGTGTCATTCTATATTAGTTTCTCACAATGAGAGCTATACGGAGGCCCTTCATGATTGACCAAGGGCCATCAAGCGTTCTTAAATGCAGTTAGGCATTTTTCAAGCGTTCTCTTATTAGCGATCACTGAAACGAGCATATAAACCGATGCGAAAACCACCACTTGAGCTATCGCCACCAAATACCACTCTGTCGAAATGACCCTGCAAATCTCCGAGAGCAGAAAAGCCGCCAGTGTGATGAGAAGCGTAGGGCGTTGGTCCTTGACCTGCTCAGCCGCGCTATAGCCATATGCCTTTTTTGCGAACGCCATATCAACGAAGAATATCCCCGTTATATTGCATAGCGTCATTACGACAGCAGTTATATATATATCTTGCGTGACAATGGCTGCAATGCAGATCAAGATCACGCTATAGCTTGCTTTGATCAGATTGATCTTCAAGAATAGGTCGCTCTTTCCAAGCGCAACATATGTTCTAAGGTTGACTATCTGGAACATCAAAAATACATTCTGTGCAAAGGCCAATTGAAAGATGAATACCGAAGGAAGCCACTTCTCACCTAGCAGGATCAGAACAATGGGCTCTGCAATGACACAGAGAAGAGCTGAAAATGGGGCTATTATGAAAGTGCCTACCGAAAGAACGGATTCAACGGATCTCCTAAGAACGCTCATCTCTTCTTTCATTCTAGAAAATACCGGCAAGAAAACATTAGAAAGAGCATTCGTGATGATACCTATCACCATCTTGGGGTACTTTCGTCCCTGGCTGTAGTACCCAAGAGAAGCTGCATCGCATGCCTTTCCGATAATGAGTTCGGAAATACCATCATGAAGCGTATTTATCATAGTCGTAGCGCACATCTTCCACCCAAATCCAAATAGCTCTTTTGCTTGGGATCTATCGAAAGAAGCAGATGGCTTCCACGGAACGAAGATAAGCAACATCAAGCAGAGACACAGTGATTGAGCAACCGCCTGGCCCACAAGCGCCCATATACCAAACCCCATGAATGCAAGACAAACCCCAAAAGCACCAGCCAGCAAATACCCGAGAGAGTTGGCTTTGAAGAGCCTCTTGAAATCTATCTCACGCTGAAGATAGGCCCTCTGTATTGAATTGAAAGAATTGAACAATACGGTTATGCCCAAAACTCGTAAAAGCGGCGTCATGTCATCCATTTGATAGATGATCGAGACAAGTGGCGCACATAAGAAGAGGATTGCATATAGAACGATCGCCATGCAAAGGCTGAGCCAGAAGGCTGTCGAATAGGAAGAGTCGTCCACTTCTTGCTTCTGAATCAATGCCAATCCAAGCCCACTCTGAGCAATCGCATCAATTATCGTAGTGAATACGAGCAAGATGGCCATAACGCCGAACGCTTCAGGAGCTAGAAGCCTGGCAAGGATTATCTGAACGACAAACCCAACAAGGCTCATGCC
>CAJUSF010000038.1 GCA_910588945.1 uncultured Eggerthellaceae bacterium
ACTTTCACAGAATCAAAGATCGCATTCGTTTTCGCTGTGCCACCGAGAACATCGCTATAGATGTAGGTGTAGGTCTTAAAACCGTCTTCGATGGTAGGGGTGCCATACAAAGTCCATCCAGCGTTAACCTCATAGGTAAACAGATCCTGATTGGTGACTGTGGCGATCTTGCCATCAGCGTTAATCATCTTGCCGTCAAAGACGGGGACCTTAACCTGAACCGCTACATAGCCATCCACAGTACCCGAATTGGTGATCGTCGGATCCTTTGCGACAACCTGAGTTGGTGCGAGATCCTTTGCATCATCTGCAACAAAGCTCGGCTCTGTAAGAGTGATCGCGAAGTTGGTATCAAGGTTGAGATTGTTGGTCACAGACTCAGTATCGGTCAAATAAGCTGCGACACCGCCGATCGCAAGGCATCCCGCCAAGACACCGGACACAACTCCCATCTTGATCTTGTTAGAAACCTTCTTCTGCTCGCTGTTGACATAACCGTTAGTTGTTGCTGTAGCCATAAGTATTCTCCTTTGGTCGTTGGCTAACATTGCTTTTCGACGTAACAAAGGAGAGGCCTGCACTTATCACAGCAGTTGATAGCACGATAATTGCAATTACGAAACCATTTGCGGCCGCTTCTGCCAGTATAAGCCCCATATACGGTATCGTAATGTCTACGCGCCCGACGACGTTTCCATAAGAGACCGGAGATACGTCAATATCTTCGTTAGCGTCTCCTTTGGTTGTGATGAGTTGGCTCTCGTTGTCGTTTGACACTGCTCGATGTGTACAGATCTCACCATCTGTTCCATCTATATAAAAGGCTACGACATCGCCGGGTGCGATATCTTTGCCCCTTATATCATCATTTACGTAGGCTGCTGCGCCTACAGGCATTGCGGGGGTCATAGAGGCCGTCCGCACGTAATAATTGTCATATCCGAATAGTTTCGGCGCGAAAGAGAACATGACCAAGATCACAAGAATGGCCATCTCGATATAAAATGCGATGGTGAAAATCTTTGAAAGAGCTTTTATAACCACGGTCATTTCTCCTAATTCTTTTCTACTTTGAATTTCTTGCATCTTCGATCGGTGATGCATAAACGATCGTTCTCTCGTTTTTCCAATAGTTATGCGAACACGTGCAAAGCGTTATCGTCCGAGAGACATGCGATGCGTCGTTACTCAACTTCATCTGGGAATCCTCAAAGCGAAGATCGCGCCAGCTTCTGTAATCTGCGACATCATCAAAGTTGCATCGCTTAATCGGATCAGTTCCACGCACGACATCTGCTGCATATACGCGATAGATCTTCTTTGTTGTAGGCGTTTGCAAATAGATATCCCTGTGAGCCTCTGCAAAGTTTGAATCCGAGTAGTTCACCAAGTGCTCAAACATAGATCCATCAAGCATGTTGTGACCATAAACCACAGCGTTGAAGCTTGAGAAAAGACCTCTGTCTTTGCACTGCACATCCAAGAAAGGTACTCCCCAAGGATTCCAGTTCTTGTAGATATCGTGCTTAAGGTAATACTCAGGATCACTCTCAAAAGCCTGCATGATCGGGTAGTTGATATTGGTGTCAGGAATCGTGATCCATCCGACCACATCAGGATTGATATCCTGCCAATACTCCCAATCAACCTCTGGAAAACCATCGGAATCGATCGTGTTTTGTTGGCCGGGAGCAGGATTTGGTGTTGCGTTTGATTGTAGGTTTATAAATCCTGCACCAAGACCTATCGCAACTGTCAAAGCTATTGCCATACACACGACAGTGCGTTTCAAGGATGTTTTCTTTGTGCTGCTCAATTAGTGAACCTCAGACGGTGACACAAATGCCTTTGTCTCGCCACACTCGGCGCACACAGAGCCATCAGTGATCGTTTCATCATAGGCTTCGGTTACAACAACATCTTCCGTCCACGCATCAGACACAAGGACCGGCTTTGAGATCGGAACATTGGTTGTAAAGCCGCTATGTCCTGTATCAGCAATATGCTGATTCGCTATACCATCGATCTCTGTATTGCACTCATTGCACACGGTATGGTATGAAACCATGTTCTCCCACACGGCCTCATGTTCAACCGTCTTGATCTCTGGATCATGATGAACGGACTTCACATTCGGAATCCAAGTGTGTTGGTGAATTGGCTCAAGCGTCTTTACCTCTTCGATCTGCATAGGCTCGCTCGTATTCACATTGCTGACAATCACGCCAGCGACGGAGGCCATACTAAAAATGAGCGCGATAGCAGCGATGATAAAAGCAGGTGCAGTCGCAGTTGAGATGTTCAAAAACTCCGATATCGACTTGCGCTTCTTCTCTTCTATTGCTGCGGGATTGTTCTCATTGTTATTCATCAAATTTCCTTCCGTTTTCGCTTGATAAAGCTCAAATGGTGTTTGCTTCCCGATTTTGGGATGAGAAAGGCAAGGCTCTGCTCTAAGAGAGCCTTGCCTTAATACTTATTCTTCGGAGTCCTTAGAAGTCTCTTCGATATCCTGCTGATCTATTTCATCATCAGAAAGATCCTCATTGTCAGAATCATCAGTGTCAGCGTCTTTGTTCTCGCTTGATGCCTCAGTGACATCCTTTTTGCGGCTCAGATAATATCTACGTGCAAAATACGTTGCCACACCAGCAGCTGCAAGGATAAGCAACACAAAGATCCAAGTGTTACCGCCCGTCTTTGAGAAGCCTGTTCCATCTGGTGGATTCTTGATGATTACAGTTTGCGCTTCATCGTTGATGTCAGCATGTACTGCAACCTCGATTCCGTCTTTGGATACACTCTCAAAGGCAACTATCTCCTTATTGAGCAGAGATGTTGAATCAAACGTGAACTCGATCTCAACGAAGCCGTTGGCATCATTTGGCACAAATGTAGTTACAGACTCAACTGGCTTATCGTCGATGATGAGCTGCTCGCCTGTCTCCTTTAGCATAAGCTTTCCAAAAAGCGTGTACTCCTTGCCGGGAACGAGGTTTGTATACTCAACCTTGTCAACGATAGTCGTCTCCTTGGAAGGCAGAGCCTCATGATCGCCATCGGTCTTATCGGTTGCTGTGGTACCGATAGATGAAGGCGTGATCTGAACTGTCTGACCCTCATCATTAATGTCAGTGTGCACTGCTACGATGCGATCATCCTTAACGAGCATCTCAAAGACAACCGTTTGTGGTGCACTCTCATCCTTGATCCACTGCGAGGCATCAAAGGTGAAGTTAACCTCGGTCTTGCCGGAGACCTTCTCTGGAGCAAATGTCGCATCGGATGTAACAATAGCGCTTGAGAGTTCAGGATACTTCGCAAGAATAGTCTTTACAGCATCCATATCAAAATCCACTGGCTTGATTACACCTGATGAATCCATATCCATCTCTTCAAAACCAAGGACATCGCGAAGTTCGTCCATCATAGTTGCAAGCTCACCATTATCGACTGTAGGTTCGTCCTCAGTTGCATCTTCGATAATAAGAGGCTGCTCGGTAGTCTTATTCATAAGGATTCCATAGAGCGTATACTCTGCTCCCGACACAAGGTTCTCATAAGAGACGATGTCCCTGATGCCAGCATCCTTATCAGCAACAACAACCTTCTCGTCATAGTTCTTGTCATAAGCAGTTGTCTTGATCTCAGGGTAGGCGATCACTACTGTCTGATCCTCATCGTTGGGATCCTCGTGAGAGACAATCACCACATCGCCACGAAGAAGAGTCTCAAATACTACGATCGACGAACCGTTGTCATACAGCTCAGCAGGAACCGTGAAGGTAACCTCGACCATTCCGTCTTTCTCGGTTGGTGTGAAGGTGGTGCTTGCAGAAATCTCATCACCCTGAGCATTCGTTGCAACACTCATAACAGCATTGCCGTCCTCATCAAATCCCTTGACCATGAGCTTGCCAGATACCGTGTACTCTTTGCCCGGTACGAGATTTGTGTACTCAACCTTGTCAACGATGGTGTTGTTATCTGATGCCACAAGCGTCTTGTCCCCATCCTCACCGTCTACAGCGGTTGTGCCAAGGGTTGGCTGGAGAACACGGACGATCTGATCTGGATCCGATGGATCAGAGTGCTCGCCGACAAGCTTGTCTCCAAGATACATACGCTCGTATACGACGATATCAGTTCCGGCAAAGTCAACTGCATTAAACGGGATGGTCATCGTGATCTTGCCGTTTGTCGTAACCGGGACGAAGTCTTTTCTCACTATAACGTCTTCGCCATTGATCTTGATAGGATCTCCTGTCTGAGCATGCATCAACTGAGCCTCAAGAGTATAAGTCTTACCCTCGATAAGGTTCATGTACTCAACGTTGTCAATCACAACAGATGTAGGATCCGGCGCAATAGCCTTGTCAAGATCCTCGCCATCATAAGCAGTAGTACCAAGATAGATATCGCTGACAGGATCATCGAGTGTGCCGAGATCCACTGTCTTGCTATCGCGCTTCACAACAATTCCATTGAGAGTTATGAGCTTATGTCCCTCATTGGCGGAGCATGGAAGCTCCTCAAGGGTGTATGTATCATAAGGCAGTGCTCCCACCTCATCATTGAGCGCAGCCTTGTTGCCCTCAGCATCCTGACCAAACCAAACGCCGGACTCATTATCAAATGCTTCATCGATAACGTCATCATTGTTGTTGGTGTTGTTGGAATGAAGATTCCAATTTGAAGACGTAGAAACATAACCGTTCTCATCAGTCACGAGGATGTGATTTTCACCTGTCGTCTCAGAAGTCAGACGGAAAGGAACGTTAGCAAGGCGAGCCATGTTCTTCTCTGAGGTCTTCACGAACTCAAGGTCGCCACGCTTGACCTGCTCAGGAACTGTTGGAATGTGGAACGTCGTAACAGACTCCATAAAAGAATTTGATGTTATCTGTCTCACATAAACTTCGTCATCATTGATGTTGTAGCCGATAGGGGCTTTTGTTTCTTTAATTAGAACGGTTCCTAATGGTAAAGTTGGATCACCGTTCGAGTGATAATACAAATCGTCTCCTGCAACCTTATATTCATCACTAAGATCTGCGAAGACATCTTCATCGGTTGCTACCACCCAAGTACGAGTTGGCTGACCAGAAGCCTCAGCCGCTTCAACGGTATCGTAATAACCATCGTAATAACGAACAGTAAACTCAGCACCTGCAAGCGATGCTGATCCTTGCGGAAGGTTTCTTGTTGTCTCTAAATCTATCTTTCCAGCAAGCATAGCAGCTGGGTCGTTTTGAGGCTTATCTGCAACACTAAGGGTCGTGGTCTCACCAGAAGAGACAACTACTGTATGGACAGAAGAGTCCCATGCATAACCCTTGCCTTCAGTCGAAGCCTGATTCTCGCGAGCGTAGTAAGTGCCTGCATTAAGCTCAAGAGTATTGCTGCTGCCATTCGCATCAAGCGTCACGCTTCCAGCGTAATCAGTACACGATGCATCTCTATAGAGGTCATATACTATGCCTGCAAGAGTGTAGCAAGAGTTACCAACAGTAATATCAGCATTCGTTGAAGTCTTTGCAACCTGAGCAAAGCCAGTCTTATCAAAGGTTACACAAACCTGATAGCTTCCCCCGCCAATCGCATAACAATTAAAATCATCGGGAACGTTATAGGCATTGGCCTCTATCTGACCACGGGTCATATTTTCATAGTTATCGACTTGACCGCCCGGTTCATACCCAATGACATTGCTCCATACCCATTGCTTGAAGTTTTGTGAGCAACCCTTAAGTGCAGGTGCAGAGTTGAGCGCATACATATCTGACAAAAGGAGATGCTGGCATACACGATAGCGATCTGGGGTCATCTCTGAACCGTCACACCATGTAGCAGGCCAATACGAAGGCTCAAAACCCGGCGATCCGTAGCCGTAGTATAGAGCTGAGCGAATCGATGCGCCCTGCTGACCACCCGATGCCTCTACAAGCAGATCCTGCTTTGCGTACTCACCTGTAACCGGAGAGGGTTTAGCAGGCTGCACGCATATAACCGGAGCACCGGCCGATGTATTCATATCGCGTGTGAACCAGCCATCATAATAGATGCGATCACCAGATATGACCTCCACCGAATCTGCTGCATAAGCCTTATCAGCAGACGCAGCAATAGCCCCAGCAGGTATCATGCCGATTGCAAGCATGACAACCATGATGAGGCTAATGATCTTGTTTGTTTTTGAATTTTGCAGTAGCTTATCTTGCATTTGCGCCATCCTTCTAATCTAAAAAGACTACAGGTATGACTGAGCAAATGGTCATTTCGTAAAAACGAAATAACTCCTCCACAAATGCATTACAGTCTTTTGCTTTCTGCGCTTTTGTTTCAGACGATGCAGTCAAGCCATTGAATACTGCTGATTTGCCTTACTAGCGCTTCGAGTTCCCCAACTCGAAACCGATTCCGAAAGCTAGATCGGATTTGTTTTAATAATACAATCCTTTTTTAGGATTGTTGTCAAAATGACAAACTATTTTTATTGTCGCACACGAAATTCATAACTTAATTGAGTTTCCGAGTTTCATATGATTACTGAGTTGCACCACAGGAACACTTATAACCTACAGTAACAGTTTCATAATGACCCTTCTCAGGGATAGAGTCCGAATGATAGCTTTGACAAGTTCCACCACGCGTCAGGTGTCCTCCCCACGCATCAACAGAACCAAATGTTGTACCGCACCCATTGCAGACTATTCTAGCTACTGCCGGACTATCAACGACATACTTCTGCTGAGTGATCGGGATGCTGAAGCTATGCGTATGCGCAGGAGCACTCGGTGTGCTTGCAGAAGGTGCCTGAGATGATCCATTACCAGATGATGCTACAGGAGCAGATGCGCTACCAGAGGACGGAACAATGGTCTTTCCGGTTGCTTTTGCCTCACCTGCGGTCATAGTAGTAGTCTCACCAGTATCAGGATCCACCACCTCTACTACCTCATCTGCTGGGATATCATCAGTAGATGTCTCTGGAAGAGATGCGAGGACGGATAGATCCGGA
>CAJUSF010000039.1 GCA_910588945.1 uncultured Eggerthellaceae bacterium
CGCAGTCCCGAGCCTGTAACGCTTGCGCATCTGGCCCGAATCGTTCGGGATGTAGAGCTGATGCACCCAGCCTTGAGAGGGGCGCATCGACAGCTGCACGAGAATCCCGTACTGAGACAACACCTCGGGAAGCAGGTTGGCCGTGCTGTTGTTTGTCTCGTAGTAGCCGTCATCCGTGACGGCATTAGCGTCAGATGCGAATCCACGGTACTTGAATTGTGATATGGAATCACTTGAGGCCTAGCCAGTAGAAGCGGACGGGGTTGCCTGTCAGCCATGCATTGGTATCAGTTCTGCTCGCACGCACCCTGAAAGTGGTAGCGTTGATGTCATAGACATGCAGCTTCGTGATGTGGGTGAGCTGATCGGATTGGCCAGAAGCTGGTGTGATCACAACGGTCCTAGGAGCTGCTCCCAAGCTGTGTGTCACTGTGATGAATCCATCCTTATCTGTGTTAGCTGTGACGATGGATCCATTAAGTGTAGGCATGCTCTGTGATATGGAATCACAAGACTTCTTCAGATTGGCCAGTTCTGTATCCAGCTCCTCAGACAGATGCCTTCGGTCGACAGCGTGTCCTGCCAGCTCATTATCCGTAACAGCTCCGGGTGCGATCTTGCCATTGGTCACAGCATGAGCTGCTAGATGTTTTGCCTTTATGACCTCATCCTCATCGTGCAGGGCATTATCATCATGCAGATCCAAAGTGCCAGTGCTGCCATCGGCACGCAAGAAGACCAAACGTGAGAGTGGTGCATCATGTGCGTTTACCTCAAAATTCATTAGTTACCTCCAAGGATCTCTTGCATCTCTGATTCTGTTATCCAGCCGCATTCAGCAGCCTTCTGGACTCGCGCACGCGTCCAGCGCCCCGCCACATACCAAGACATCACTGACGGGTATCGCAATGAGTGCGTACCTTTGGCCATAGGATCACTCCTCTCCTAATATACATGCGATGTGTAAAAAACGGTTTGAACTGGTGAAACCTTCGGGCTACTTCGCCCAATCGACCACATTTGAGGCGATCGCGGCAACGTTTCGGCCCTCGAGAACCTCGTCGATAGCGCCCTCGCTCTTGCCGTCGAGGTAATACGCGAGCTCTCCGGTTCCGCTATCAGCAACGAA
>CAJUSF010000040.1 GCA_910588945.1 uncultured Eggerthellaceae bacterium
GCGGCAAGTCGAAATAGCTCGTGAAATTGTCAAGCATCGTTCATCCTCTTTCTTATTGTTTGCACGGAGAAGCCTTCCTACAGAGCAGCCATCACCAACCCTTAGGCACCCTGGCCACACTAATCCGACCAGCATCACGCACCCTCTTCTTTCCACCCTGGGTGGTAGATCCCAGGACGCTCATAAGCGGTTCTATAGCTTTTCGAAGGGTCAACAGCTCACAACAGCGTCACTAGACTCAAAGTAAAGAAAGGTTAATGCGCAAAACCCTTGTCATCCCCCTACTAACTCTACAAGCAGCTCTAAAGACCCCTCCTCTAGCCCCAGGTAGTCAGCAAGATGAAAGTGCGGACCTCGCCCATCTTCCTCTGCCAATGTCGCCAGAAAATTAGAAAGCGAGCGCAAACCGTCCCTGTTCGCCTTGATCCAAACACCATTAGCATCCGTCGTCACAAAGATAGACGCCGCACCCACCCAATCAAAATGCATGTCCCTCTCCTCCATACATAAGCAGCAAAGACCATCGGCATATCAGACCAAGCTTCGAGCTCCCAAAACTCAATGACCCCCCGACTTGAGCTCCATTTCCATTATCAGGTCAAGATGCACGCGACACCCATCCATCACCGAATTTTGGGCCAAATTAGCGCATGAGCCCATGCTCGCTAGGTTGGGGCGCAGCACACATTCTCCGATGAAGCCATCATCGCGTCACGCTCCTCCTTAATCCTGCTCCAGCGCGCTCGACACATCCAAGGGATGCGCACAAATTATCTCGCCCCCGACCATCACGACAGCCAGCTCGACACCGTACCGCTTCCCAATCGCACAAACACGCTTCACGCCGCCCTCAGGCCACCCTTCTACCATTTGACTCGTCGGATCAGTGGCTATGTCTTCCGCTATCCAACCAAGGTCAGCTGCATCCCATGAAGAAGGAAACGGCGCATCGACGCAGATAGGCGCATGGGCCGCCGCGGGGATTCCGAGACCATTCCCGACCTTTGCTAGCTCGACATACTCCTCGACTGTCAAAAGCGCCTCCCCGAATGCAAGCCAGGCGCACAGCTCCTCATACGCCACTCCAAGCTCATCCTCGAAAAGGTACTCCTCGATACTTTCGTATGCATCGGGAGCCAAAAAGACTCGAGCAAGCCGACGAATCGCAAACTCCTCGGCAAAAGCCCCGCGCCCGAATGCGACAAGCTCACTCGCCGCATCATCTAAGGCATCGCTTCTGATATATGCTCGCAACCCCATGCCAAAAGCGATGATGCTCTCTCGGGATCCATAGCGCACATCTTCCGCAAACGCATCAAGGCGGATAAGCTCATCACGAACCTGAGCCACCCCTTCAAAGCGAAAGCTCATATCATCAACTATGACCTCTGCAGGGGCCCGCAATCCCACACATGCGCATTTGCCATCTTTGTACTCAATTCTCATACTGGGGTAGCGCTCAACCAAACACTCTCCGTTCTGCCCACTATAAACTGAACACGGAACAATGCCGAGCACGTCCCGTATCTCTGCAGGATTCATCCCAAACCTCACGTCATTGATATGCATATAAGGCTTTATGCGATAACGCTGCATCGATTAAGTCTCCTTGCTACGTTAACTCCATGGAAAAGCAGTAATGATATCGGATCCATCCGTTACCACTTTAATCGTAACCCCATCCCTTTCGGCAATCGCTTCATAGCGTCCTGAAACTTTGTTCGGAGACCATGGAACCGATGGGTCCGTTATGATATCTGACACTTCGTGCATTATCTTTTCCCCACTCCAATCTTGCGGAAATGGATCTTTCCCGTTACCTGTTTTTTGTACAGTTTCCCAAAGATGTCCGCCTCCCGTAGCGTTGCCAAATAGAATATGCTCCGTTCGACTAGCGCTGGCAATATTGACGTATTCACTTGCGCTACTTCCCTTTCGAGCTGATGCTAACGCCGTGTTCGCAAAGGACAGCCCTTTCCGCGCAGCATTCGCCCCGCCGATAGCATCTCCATAGCCAGGAATGGCAGAGACGAAGGAAAGGGCAGCCTCCCCATAGTTACCCTCAACGAGGTAAAGGACAC
>CAJUSF010000041.1 GCA_910588945.1 uncultured Eggerthellaceae bacterium
GAGGACGGATAGATCCGGAACTCCGATCTGAAGACCGAGAGGACCCACCTGCTCTGCCGCTTGACTGCAACCTGTAAGAGCAATAGTTGCCAAGGCTCCACTTACGATGATGGATGTGATTTTGTTTCCGAGTTTCATATGATTTTGCGCCTCCTTGGTTGTCCTTTTTCTTTCTGATTGCTTTGTATCAAACGTTTTTACGGATATTTCTTCTCAAGCCCTCATACACACATAATCATCACATTTAGCGCACATTGAGGTTTTGCCCATGACTTTCAGTTTCCTTATTGAGCATCTCAGATGCACTGCGACACTCTTCAGCGGTTTCACGCAGTGAAGGCTCAGATTTGGAAACAAAACGCTCCCGGTTCGGAACGAACCGCTCCTTTGAGGGTTTCAGATCCGGATTGTCCAGCGCATTGTCTCTTAAAAACTGCTTGAGATCAGCCGAATCATTCGTCTCATAATATTTCAAAAGACGATCAGCGAACTCTTCAAGGCTTGCTTTTGGAACAGCTAAGACTCCACATCCGTTTTCAATCAATATCTTGTTGGCTACAAGCTGAGCCGTCCTTTTATTGCCATCATTGAAATACTGCGTTCTCGCCACCACGCAAAACGCCTCAAGCGCACGGTCTATTGGATCCTGTATAGACAAAACCTCGCTAAGTGCATCTTTGAAGCCCTCATATGAGGGGATATCAGGCCTCCAGTCTGTTCCGCCTATTGTTACGACGCTTTCTCTGCGCTCGCCGGGAAAAAGGACAACGTCATTGCATCCTATCTCATAATGAAGCTGAGATATCCATTGCATATCCAAAGGATAGTCGATGGAATCAAAAAGGAATTGCCAAGCATGTTTGAGGTTGTTAATGGTCATGGTCTCTTTTATCGTGAGACCAGCAACTGTCCTTCCCTCAACAATCTCTTGTGTTTGAGGAAACGTAACGCCGATACCTTCAAGATTGGCCTCCTTCCAGATGCTATCTATGAGGTTTCTTTTCGCGTAACTTATGTTGTCTTTCATGAACATGAGTCTGCCCTTACACATCCTCTCAAGAGCTTAAACCAACAAATAATCCACCAATTATTGCTATAACAAATATCGCCCATATTATTGGGTTATTTAATAGCAATACAACTACAAGTCCAAGAGCTATATTAAGAAATATAGTAAAAATCAACACATTTAACCCTATAGATTCCGACTCCCATTTCGCATCTGTTCGATAAATTCTGTATTCTGCTACAGACATCGCTGCAATGCCCATTAAATCCAAGCAACCCAAAACAAATAGAACCAACGGACGTGATCCATCATGAGACACTATTTTCCAAGCTCGCTCCAAATCATTTGCTATTTCAGCGTATTGTCTCAACTCATAATTCGTTATTGCTAAAGCTATCAAGTATATGATCGTTAATGCGACAACGATTATTTCAACAATATATATCGGATGATTTTGTAAAAAACTAATCGTTTTGTACATTATTGATCTCATCGTCTATTCTTCTACCTCTGTATTCACTAAGCACCTGCTCTTCGATCAAAATAATCTCTCGATCTTTTCTATTGTAATGAACAAGAACGCCGAAAACGACGAGCACACCAATTATTAAAACCACTGAAGCAGTAACAAGTGAGAAATAAACAAGCATAGAATTATCCGAATCACTTGAAGGGACCATGTTGAATATGAATCTGGCAACCAAATCCCAAATGAACCCTATGACGAGCACAATGATTGCACCATAAGCTAATGGCTCATTCTGCATTCTAGCTCTATTCTTAATCATGGCCATCTTGTAAGCTTCAGGATTACTCTTGTAGCCTTCAAGGATTTTCTGCTTATAACTTTCATATTCCGCAGATAACTTTAATTCGGTTTTTAGATTCATCGCAACCTCTAACCTTCAACAATCTATGTTCTACATCTTAAGCCTATTACGAAACAGTCAATCATGGATAGGCTCATTATGAGCCTATACATGACGATAAGAGTAAAGCTCTTTCTATAGTGAAACACCGTTATCGATGGAGATAGTCTCTTTTGCCGGAGCGCTCTTTGCCTCCTTAGAAAGCTGCTCAGATGCTGCCTTTGCCTCTTTGGTGGCTTCACGAAGACTCGTGCTCTTTTGTTTTGTGCGCTCCTTGGTTTCTGAAGATGTGTCTTCTACTGGTGTATCCGGTGCTAAATATGCGCCTTTCTTGGACTTAGACTTTTCGACCTGCTGCTCAGAGATATCATGGTTCTTTGCCCAGTTGCTGCGCTCCTTACGATTAGCATCCATATCTTGCGCGAACTGCTCTGAGTTGAGCATCACCGCATTGCGCTCGGTGATAATAAACTCACCGCGATCCTTACCTTCTGCTTCAGGATACTCCCACATGCCCTTCTCTTGGATCAGGGTCACCTTCCAAGGCTCACCATCCTTGTTTGCGGTCGGCATAGCGACATTAAAATTCGATGCATCGTTCTCGAACTCCTGAACAGAGGTTTTAGGGACGATGAATTTATGAAAAGATACGTCCTTTTTCTCGCCATTCGGAAGAGTGATCTCAGCCATCTCCTTGCCGTCATTACGAGAGAAAGTGCGCATACTATCGCGACCGGACACCTGCTTTGGTGTAGTAAAGTTTACGCCTTGCCATGATTTGTTCTCTGACATTTCCTTTTTCCTTTCGTTATTTTTTCAAAAATGAGTTGGCTCTCGTTGTCGTTACCGACAGGTATAAAACGCTTCGCTGTCTTATTTTTCTTTGTTCTACACCTCCTCGATTCATTCCGAAGCGTTGTTATCGAGTTATATTTGCTTCATGAGCGGTCTTGATGTTCGACGATTCATGGGCTATCTGCTTGGAAGACCTTTGCGCTTCACTGCCTACATCGCGAACACCGACGGCATTGGCCTTGCTATGGGTATCATCTTTTTGATCTAGGAAGTCTTTCGCGTTATCGATCTCATCTGAAATCCAGTTGGCGTTGCATATGTTTTCAGAAAAATAATCAGACATGTCGCTCAGATCATCGGTGTCACGCATCAGAGCGCGGACGTTCTTTGCAGATGGCTCTAGTCCTTGTTCTTCAAGTAGGGGGAAGATGTCTTCGTGATCTAGCGTATAAACATATGCAAGGGTGCCATTCTGCTTTTCAAAAGTTATCGTTGCATTAAGCAAGCTTGAGAAATACTCACCAGCTGCCCAACTTCTAGTAGCATTGTCAAAACCATGCGCTATACAAAATGGTTTAACCTGATGATCGCCAGTGAAAAGAAGAGCTTCATCATCAACTTGTTTGAGAATTACAGGATTTTTCAAAGACGCTACATAAGGCATAAATTCGGTCGAGCGAGAATATTCCATATCTATCGAGCCTCCTGAGACTTGATCGGTTGATTGCTAGATTGATCGTTGAGAGCAACTGACGCCTGCTTGGCTTGCTCGCAAACCTCTTTGAGAGACGTTTTAATAGGAGTCATGAGCTGCTCTGGGTTTTTTGAAGACTGGTCAAGACTCAACCTATAAAGCACTTCACGATATACCTCTAAACTCGTAATAGGCATCGCACCTTCAAAGATAATCCGATTGGTTCCTTGCGCTTGAGGTCGTGTAATGTCGCCGGGAATAGCAAGAACTTCTCTTCCTGCACTCAGCGCATAATCAACCGTTGAATAAGTGCCAGATGGAAGACCAGCCTCAACTACTAAAGTCGCTTTTGCCATAGCTGCAACGATGCGGTTGCGCGCTCGGAACATCCATGGCATAGGCTCTGTATCAAAAGGATGCTCAGACACTACACAGCCGTTGTTTTCGATGATCTTCTGAAAAAGATTGAAATTCTCAGACGGATATACATGGTCACATCCTCCACCTAAGACAGCTACAGTTGGAGCATTGTGCTTAAGAGCTGCTTGATGCGCTATAGTGTCGCATCCTCTGGCACCACCGGATATGATGGTTATGCCTTGATTTGCTGTTTCATCTGCAAACATTTGAGCGCATTCACGACCATAGTCTGAAATCCTTCTTGGACCTACGATCGCAATGCCTTCGGTCATGGCTTCAGGATTGCCTATACCATAAAGCACATCTGGAGGATTCTCGAGATTTACAAGGGCTTTCGGATATGTCGGATCATACTTATTTAGATCAAAACGCTCGCCTGATAGAATCTTTTTCATTTTTTATCGAGCCTCCTGAGACTTGATTGGTTGATTGCTAGATTGATCGTTGAGAGCAACTGATGCCTGCTTGGCTTGCTCGCAAACCTCTTTGAGACTTTGAGGCTCATTCGATTTATTCATACGCTCTACCTTGTTGTCATGTGCAGTTGCAGCAAGATGTTTCAGCAACAATTTGGTCAGTGCAGCATTGGGTTGTTTGTGAGAATCTTTGAAGGTATCACCCATTGCGATGCTCAAGGCTTCCTGCGCTGTAATATACCCTCTGAAGTCATCTATCGTTTTTGCGGCATCGCTGAATAAGTTTGCGATCTGAGGATCGTTTGATTGTTCTGCTAACTTCGATAGTCGCTCATAGGTGGTTTTTGCGCCTATAGTTCTGCCAACAGTTTGATTTGTTTTGGAAATGTCGTCCCACGTATCTCCAAGTAAAAATCTGAATCTTTCGATGAAGTCTATGCGCGAGTGTTCCTTGAAACGTTCATTGGCCTCTTGTAAGACCTCATAAATGCCATTGGTGGGATCGTATCCATGTATAAACTGGTCTACCACTTTTATGCCATTGCCAAGCCTAAGACGGTAATCGCGAGAGGCCGTACTAAGCAAATAGCTCCCAATCTCACATGTTTCCTCATTTGTAAGAGTCCAAGAAGGAACGCCACCATAAAGCGATAAGCGCTCGCCCTTTCTTGCCCTAGCTAAAAGTGAATCTGTAAAGATGCCCTCATCGCGCGTATCAAGACCCAAACTCGTTTCCATGTAGTATCTGGATACGAATTGACCTTGAGGGAAACGCTTTGCGTCTTGACTCATATCATAGAATTCAACAAGGGGCAATTCATAGCGCCCCAGATTCTCTCTTGTGCATATAAGAGAATCGTCTTTGCCGTAAGCATCGCCGAGATCGACAAAATGAACGCGCCATTTGCCAATTCTACGATCACTATCAGATATAGCCATGATCTAATCTCCTTATCTTTTCTTATCGAATATCGGAGCTACTCCGTTGTGTTCCTGTGGTGCTAAAACAAAATCGCATTCGTATTTGTTGCCTGTCTTGTTAGATACAAGGCCTTTGACATGCACCTTTTTGCCAGCCAGCAAAGCCGATGCCTGTTTTTCTGTGAATGCCTTGCCACCGAACGGCAGGATCTTGAAACCGCATCCTGATATCGGTTCATATGAGCCATCCTCAAGGCGCTTTTCCTTATTCGATGAGCAGGTATACACCTTTCCGCGTGATGCAACCTCTGAGCCGCATCTGGGGCATTTTCCAACCGTCGCTGTGCCGGGTGCGGGTTTTAGATCCTTAGCGTTATCGATCATCTTCGCGCTATCGTGTTCAAACAACCGATCGAAGCCAGACAAAAGCTCTTCTTCGCTCATTTCAAAGCGTCCGATCTTTTCCATATCCTTGAAAAGGCGTTCTGTTTCTGATGGATCGGCGATCATACAATCCTTGAGAAGAAAGAGCGATATAACACCAACCTCTGTCATGGTGAGCTTTCCTTTTGTGTTGATGAGAAGAGAGCGCTTAGATCCATCGGTGATATCAGCAAGAGTTGAAGTTCTTGTTGCGCCGGTCCCGACATCGAATTTCTCGAGACGCTTCTTAAGCCATTCCATTGTTGGCATCTGTGGCCGTTTATTCGCGCCCTCATAAACAAACGGATCCGCGATCTCGCCGTCAACAATAGGATCAGTTGCCTCAGGCTCCTCATCCTCTTCAGCTCCAAGGATTGCCTTGTAACCTAAGAATGCAGAAACGTTTGCAATAGAGCTATATTCAGGGCTGCTCTTCAGATGAGCCGCATAAGAGTCATATTCGTAATCCGGAGCTAGAAGGGAAAGCCAGCTTTTAGCAAGAAGAATATAGATCTCACGAGCAGGTTTTCCGAACTTTGAAAGATCATCAAGAGAGCTAGGCACATGAAGTCCGGGACGGTTTGCACCATGCGCTCCCTGAGCTTTCACATGAGTCTTTCTTGGCTGTCTGTAAGTTAGATAGCTCGGATCTATGCCGACAAGCTTTGCGATCTCGTCTGTCAAAGGCAAAAGCTCATTGAATTGTTCAGGTGTTACCGTTTTATCTTCTGTTCGTGGGTATGAGACGATCTCGCTTTCATACATCTTCTGATATGTCTCAAGAACATCATTAGGATCAAAGCCTTTCTTAGCGAGAATCGCAGAAAGACCAAAAAGATCCGGAAGCTTCGGCGGTGCTTTCTTTTTTCGTTTAACACCGTCAAGAACAACCGTGTCCGGAGACGCTTCAGAGATCGGAACATCAGCTTGATTTGCATAACGCAGGCCTACTTCTTCTGCATCATCACGCTTGAAGATGTTGCCGGATGCATCTTTATAGCGCAGCTCGAAGAATGGCTTTTTCTCATAGTTAGCATAAGCAGCAAGCTGCTTTCCGACCTCTGAGACCATCACTGATTTCAAGCGCCCTTGGCGAACAACACAATCATAACCACGCATTCTTGCCACAGATGTAGCCACACGCGTGAGCTGCATCGATGAAAAGTCCCATTTACCACGAGCAAGAGCTTTCCAATAATCACCAGCCGCTTCCAAAGAGACGCTGTCTCTTTTACGGAAGGCGTTTTGCAGAGAAGATGCCTCTTCATCCACAAAACGCATCCGGGTGACGCGACCGGCGTAGTTGGTTTCAAGGATCACTTCCCACGCAAGGAGGTCTCCCTCACCAGATGGATCGAGATCAGTGCCGATAACAAGCTCATCGGCATCTGAGAGCGCTTCTATGGCCGCCTTTGCGCTCTGGAAGACGTCCGCTGTATCTGGACAAACAACGCGCTCAAATGACATCACAGAGCGATCCCAAGGCATGTTCTCAAGTGACCACGATCTATATCGTTCACTAAGGTCCTGGGATACCTGCTCATGAGGCTGCGCAAGCTCAAGAAGGTGCCCAAGAAGGTTGATGATTTTATAAGGTGTACCTTCAAAAACTCCGCTCCTGCCACCAAATGCTAAAGCGAATTTCTTTGCTGCGGATGGTTTCTCGCACACAATAAGAGCCGTCATGTTAGCCTCCCAATATATCTCGTGCGGTAGAGCCGGACTTGATGATGGCGAAGATGAGGAGCAAGCAAACACCAGCAGCCTTCAAGATATTCAAGAGCATGTTCAGACCCACGCTCGAAGGTACGCCGCCGCCAAACTCAAGCACACTTGCTGCGACGAATGGGAAAGCGATCAAAATGAAGACCATGAGAGTTCCAGCAAGGCAGACTGATGCAAAATTCTTCAAAAACCCTATGCCCATTTGGCGTGTCTCATCAAAACCAAGAAGAGCGACAGGGATAGGGGCGAAAGTGAGGTAGATATATAGCTGAAGATTTCGTGCGAGAGCCATCACAAAAGAAACAAGCCATGCGACCAGCGCACACAAGAAAGTTATCGCCGCAACTATTAAGAGTCCTAAAGCATCCCCGACACTTACGCTATCTACATCAGATGGAGTAATGAACTCGATGCTTCCAAGATCGGTTGACCAGCTTGGATTGTAATTATGAATATAGAGCGTGATCTGATTGATGACCTCATAGATCATCACACAAAGCTTGTCGGCGTTGCTGATGAGAAAGCTGAAGATTGTGTACATGACAATAAGGATCAATATCTCCTTCAGTGCAGGCATTGAGGCAGATGAATCCATCCTTTGCGATATCTTTACAAGCTGCATGAGCATGATGAGCGCAAGGACGGTTCCGCCAATGGGCTTGATGATGCCGTTGCACACATCAGTTGCGAACCTATAGAGAGCTGAAGATCCACTGCCGAACAGATCTTGGAACGATCCAATCAGAAGATCCGTTGCTGTAATCGACTGAAGGAATCCGAATATCAAAGACAACAAGCCATTTGCAAATCCACAAAACAACTCAACGATCCAGTTATTTATGCCTAGGATATCGCCGAAAATATCGGCATATGCTCTTGATGGCGTGAGTGAGAGCATCGTTGCTGTTGTCAGCACAATGATCGCAAACAAAATGATCTGATGCTTTTTTTGAGCCGTATCATGAAGGGAGTTTCTAATTGTTCTAAGAGCGCCAGCCATCTCTACATACCTCCTACGCCAAACTCGCCGTATGTAAGGTCGTATGTGACAGCGATCCTTGAGGTGCCTAGATTGTTAAGCGTGAAAGACATCTCAACTATGTTGCTGTTGTAATTTGCCTCGACCTTTTGATCCCATGTGGCAACAGAAGCCGTTGGATAATAGATCGAGCAATATTCAGTTAGGAATTCATCAAGTTCGGTTGTCTTATTTTTGATAAGAGCCTTCACCTCTTCATTCAATCCCTCAACATTCAAACCATTTGCAGCCTTTGTGCGGATGTAGCTTTTAGATTTAGAAAAGTCTGAGGAATTTACAGTAAGTTCTGGGTTTGGGCTTGAGCTTGATTGAATGAGCTTGACATGCATAAGACCATATGAGCCGTCCTCATACATAAGAGTTACTGTTGTGTCTTCAGTAGTCTCGCTCTCACCATTGACTCCACTTAGCGTCTCGGTGTTGCTCTCTATGCCGCATATCGCAAATGAAGTAGTGGTCGAGTTGTTGTTTGCGGATTCTGTATAGGCATTCTCTTCAAATCGGATGGTGTTAGTGTCTTTGTTCGCCGTCCAGACATTTGCCTTTAGAAGGCCAAGAAGCTCCACCTCATCGCTGCCATATGCAGAGATAATCTCTGATTGCCTCTCACTTATAGCGATCGCCTGCTCCACCTCGACGGCCTCTTCATCATCAGGTATAACAACACTGAGTGTTGGATCGTTCTCAGAAGCAGTTTCCTCATTTTCAACCTGTGACAAAGAAGAGCATCGAGCTAGTGGAAGCAAAATCGCGATAAGCAAGATAGCTATTACCGCTATCGCAATCGCCTTCTTTTCTTTGATTATTTCAACCATTCCATTTCCTTTCGTGTTTCTATCCTGCAAGTCGATAAACGTTTACCCAACCGGATTCCCAAAAACTTCCTAGGCAAACTTCTCGACCGGAACTATCACCAGCGCGGCCGTCATAGTTGCTATGTGCACCAAGATTCAGACCATCGCCGTAATAGATCTCTGTATGCCTTGCAGGATTAACAAGAATGTCGCCGGGCAAAAGATCCTGCATTCCTGTGTAATCAAAACGAGTGAAACCAGCAGACTCAAGAATCGGTCCCATGTTGTGAGTCGTGAAGGGATATGAGCCACCAAGTTGATCTTGCGACCATCCACTGAGAAGAAGCGAGTAGTAAACAAAGCTCGAACAATCGACATCAGGATTCATTAGCCTTGAAGCCATCGAATAGCCATGCGAATCATCGTTGGCGATCGCAAGCGCTTGCGCTATATAGCCATTCGCTCCCGCGCCTGTCAACACCGCATATATGCGTTTGGCTTCGCTAACGCGCTTTGCAAGACCCGCAGCTCCGTCTGCGCTACGCTCGTATACATCGTGGAACCACCTACAAGCCGCCTCAACATCATCTATTGCCTCAAAGTTCACACGAGCATGTCGAAATTCGTGAGCGAAGAATGCAACTTGAACAGCTGCATCTCCGCTTGACTTTCCCTGCTCTGCTGCGAATGCAACTAAAGCTCTTGCGCGTGTCGGATACGTCCATTGAGCAAGACCATAACCTGCATTTCCGTTATCGATCAATTCAGGCGGATAGTTATCTTGCTCCTCGCAATCTTGAACGCCGTTCCCATTAAAGTCTCTGCAATATCCAAAGCCGCATTGAACCCTCCTGGGATTGCATTCTGACTCGACCACCCAGTTACCCATGATTGCTGCTATGTGAACTTCATCGAAGCCCTGCTCTTTAAGCAGAGAGGCGACAATCGACTCATTTTCCGAAAGTCCGCCGATCTTGTTCTCCTCGCTGCCTGCAATCACAGACACTATTAGCAGCAAGACGAAAACAATACAGATCACAAGAAGGACCGGCAGCGATGCGGCTCCAGCAGCCACACCGCCACCTCCCGATGCTGAAGCAGCAAGAGAACCTGAAGCTCCTGTTTTTGTAACAACGGCTCCTTGTGCAGCTGATGAAGTTGCACCACTTTGAGTCACTGATGCAACCTTTGCACTATTTGCGCTTGTCGCTGAGGCGGCGGTCTTGACCTTGCTCAACTTCTGGACCCCGCGTCTGATCTGGCGTATTTTATTAACACCTGAACGTGTCTTCACAAATCCATCAAGCTCATCTGAATCCGCAACCTCTGCCGTTACCACATCATCAACCAGCGTTGCTCCGATGTTTGAAGAAGACATGCCTTTTTCAGATGCGTTGAGCTGCTTATGCTTTGCCCAAAAAGAAGTCTTATCAGTTGGCTCGGTTCGATCAAAGCGTATTTTCGCTTTGCCACTCAAGCCGCTTTGCTTCACCGCGTTATCAATATGACTATTCTTCCCAGTAAGCAATCCCGCAGCAACGCCATCGCTTTTACCCGTCGCGAGTAGATCTACAGCGGCAGCCTCATCCTCGCCAGCAGTCTTAACAACTCCTGCAACCTCATCTTGTTTCCCTATGTTTAGTGAGTGAGGCAACTTCTAGTCCGCCTTCTCGTTAGGATCGGTACTAAAGAGCTTGTAAATTGCATTGTCAGTGGGGAAATTGCCAGTGATCGGCACGCGAGCCGCGCCGGCAAGCAAAAGACCATCGCCGCGCCTACATGCGTCTCCGATGCATTCTGATTCCTCGTTTGAAAGATCAACGAATTGCTCCCATATCTGCCTATCAGCATGGGATTGCTTCAACAACATGATGTAGTCCGAATTCAAGACGATCGTCTCTGCTTCAGGATTTCTTAGCATTGCCACAGAGTTCTGCGTGATGCCCGTGATGATTCCGCCGAATTTTCTAGCCTCGTTGAAGAAGCGTGAGAAATACGATAGAACCATGGGGTATTTGAACATCGACTGAATCTCTTCGATATAAACCCAAGTCCTTACCCCTTTTTCGTCATTGCTGTAGACCTGATTGCGAATTGCCTCACAAATGTTGATGAGCGCAAAAACAACCATGGAATCGGGCAGGGATCGTAGATTTATATCGATGATTCGACGTGACCAATCAATATTCGATTGATTGTTAAAGAAGTCCATAGATCCATTTACATAACGCTCATAACGCAGTGCGATAGTTCTAGCCTCAGGCTCAGGACACTTTGCCTCATCGAGTAATACGTCATAGAAATCCTGAAGCGTTGGAATCTTAACCTTGCGACGCTTTGCCTTTTCAAAAGCAAACGACACAGCTCTGTCGATAATGGACTTCTCAGCCTCATCAACGCCTTTGCCTCCCTCAGCTGCTGACGCTGCTGCTTGAGCCAACATCGCATCGGCCTTAAAAGCTATCTGAGCCTCATGACTCATCTCGCTAAGTGTTGTAAGGTCAAACGGATTAAGATGAGTTTCAGAGTCCACGCCGAAGCTCAATACGGTACCGTCAAGATGCTCGGCAATAGGCACATATTCTCCAGCGCGATCAATGATGATTACCTGATCCGTTGGTTTGGTCAGATAATTGCCAAGAATCTCTTGTTTCACAAAATATGACTTGCCGGATCCGGTTTTACCGGCGATAAATCCCATAGGGGCATCGTTTAGGCGACGGTTGGCGATAACAAGGTTGTTTGATACCTTGTTTTGACCAACGTAAATCCCGCCCTCTTGGTCAAGCTCTTGTGTTGCAAAAGGCACAAGAATGCCAGCCTCGGCTGTTGTGAACATACGAGATACGTTGATGTAGTTCACTCCCAATGGTAAAACAGAATTCAAGGCTTGGCGCTGGCGGAGAGGCAGCAGCTCAATAGTGATAGAGTGCGAGTTCGCCTTATCAACGATTCGCTTGACCTGCTCATTAAGCTCATCGACTGTATGAGCGTAGGTGTACACCAAACCTGTGAATGTGAACAGGCTCTGATTCTTTGTGAGAAGATCCTCAAGAACCTCTCCCGCTTCATCACGTGAGTAAGATAGCTCTGGTGACAAAAGGTTAGGATCATACCCTTGCTTGGACGCTTTTTTCTGCGCCTCGATCACCTCTTTGTCGATCCAGTTGATGCGCTGTTTCACATACTGAACCGATTTTGATTTGCCCATCGGAAGAAGATGCCACGAAATATTCAGCGGCATCGGAAGATCAGCAATATCAGAAATGAATTTATCTGAATTATCCGATCCGAATTTGCGAATCACCAAAACTTGTCCAAATACATCCTCGTTGGCGAAATACGACTGTGAACCATTCGGCTTAAAATCCAAAAGCTCTGGCACGACACAATCTTTGGTTGTAAGTCCTGAATAAGGCGTGATATCTCTGTCATATGAGAAGTCAAACTTATGCTCAGGATGAATCTGGGAGTGGATCATAGCTAAACGCTTTGTCCCATCAACCAACTCGACAGCACAGCCGATGTCACTCATTGATTTTGTTATATCAGTACGGATTCGCGCAAGCGACGGAATAGCAGCCTCAACGCTTGCGGCCTTAACTGTATATGTCAAAATACGAGTCCTGCGTATATTGGAGACACCCTCGCGCATCTTCGAGTTCAGGACACTATTGAAGATACGTGCATCCTCTTTTGCCGCCTCGCTTTCTTGGTTATCAACGCTAATGAATTCTCGATTTCCGATCTCTTCTTTTAGGATCGGCACATTAACAACGTTGAACTGAATATTCGTGTCGGGACCGAAGTAGTTCAGCAGCTCCCACAGGCATGCCATGATCGCTTTCTGACGATCTTCACGAGCAGATTGATAAGAAATGTCCGGAAACTCAAGACTCTGCGAAAACACGCCCGGCAAAACCTCGCATATACCATCACGATACATGCGCTCATAACCGACATAAGAACATACATCCTTAGCTCTATCGCGTTTTTTAAGAACAGTTTTACTCTTTCGATCCTCCGCCCTTTTGTTCTCTTTTAGCTGAGCTTGAATTGACTTATTCTTTACCCTTTCTTCGCGCTCAAGTTTTTTGCCAGCTCTGCTAAGCTCGCGAGCCTCTTTATCAAGCGCACGTTTTTTTGCTCTCAGTGCTTGCTTGAACTCCTTCTTCTCTTTACGAGACATTGGTGTCTTAATGCGAGAAAAAGGAGTTGCGCTTGGCACTGCTCCCACCGTTTCTGCTATCTCGATAAAAGAGGAGATATCAGAAGCTGGAGAATCGATACTTTCGATATTGCTCATGTATTACTCCTTATTAGTGCTGTATGTTTCACTTGGCGAGAGAGCCTCTATGCCCTTTGTTGAACGAAGGCGTGAATATGCCTTCGTGATCTGGGAAGAATCGCTTGCCATTGAATTGACCTTTGCGTCATTGAGATAAAGTGTCGATGTGTACACACACTTATCGTTCGTGAGTTCGTGTTGAATACACAAGGGCAAGAACTGCTCCATATCAAAGCCCATCGGACGAACACACCCGATAGCCCATATAGCAAGACACACTGGAAATATCACAAATTGGCTATAGTTAAAATCGATGCCTAGAGCAAAATACATATAAGCGCCGATTCCGACTCCTACACCAAAGGCGACAGCCACTGTAATCAGTGTTCTTGTGGTCATCATTCCTAAAGTCTTCGACTTATACTCGGAAATGTCTTTTCGGATAGGCACTCTTAGCATGAGAGAACCTTACGCAGCCCACGAGGTGTCGAGCATCATGAAGTAACCTGAAGCTACACAGATCAAAGCTCCTGCCAGAAGAGTTCCAATCGCTCCTGCGATCTGTGCGCCTCCGCTGGTAAAGCCCTCGCGGGATGCCAGTGCGATCTGAATGATGCCATAGGCGACCATGCAGCCGCCAAGAAACATTACTGCACCGCCGAAACGCGACATGAAATCAGTCAAGAATTGCATTATGGAGTTCCTTTCGATAATCGTGGGCAGATATACAGCGATCTGCCCACATAACTCTTTTACTGTGGTGTCCTGCTGAACCTGAGTTTTGTGGTGGAGCGGTCAGCAGGGTTACTGCAAAGACGCAATGTCTTGTGGTGTGCAGCGAAGCGAATGCTGTATAATTCGCTTGAGTTCCCATTAGGGACTCTTTTACTGTGAGAGACGCGGTTTTGCGGTAATCTGTGTGTGGTGCTCAGACCCGCCTTGTCATACGACTTGAACTGCGTCTCTTTATGGACGTTGTCTCATCTGTTGCCTCCTTTTATTCTTCAAATACCTTTTGAAATCAAATGGTTCGATATATCTAGCTGGTTTTTTCTTATAGGGCTTGTGACCCGGATCGATATATTCATAACGAGGATGATCCTCTAGGATGTACTTGTGATCCTTGTAAGGTCGAGCGCCTTTAATCACAAGTAGCGCATCTTGTCTGTCAACAAGACCCACCTCAGCAGCATCAAGTAGGGATCTTTCTTGTGTCTGATTCGAGATAGATGTGCCGGGCATTTGGCCTTTAGTCACACTGTAAGATCTGGTGTGAATGGTCTGTTGGCCTAAAAGCTCGGAGATCTCCTTGTTGGTTTCAAGATCAGTGCCTCCTAGAAAGAGCTGTGTATCGCAGTTGCCTCTAATGATCTTTGAAGCGTCTTCCGAATAATTGTTGGAAAGCTGAGCGATCGATTGCAGAATAATCGTGAGTGCTATATTTCTTGATCTTGTAACCGCAATCATCCGCTCAATATCTGGCAATATTCCGATATTTGCGAACTCATCAATAATGAAATTCACGAGTGTAGGCAATTTACCTGAATATTTATCAAGCGCAACATTGCACAAAGAATTGATTGTTTGCCACATCAAAATTGCAAGCAAGAAGGCAAATGTCTTATCGGTATCAGAGATAATTCCATACAGAATTATTTTGGTTTCAGGATCGCCAAGTTTATCTAGCTCAAGCTCACATTTACCTGTTGGATTGCCATACTTATCAAGAGGACCAGACATAATTTTCGATACTTCACTGATCGAGAGAGGCTCCAAACGGACATTGCAGGAGATGATGATTGACTTAAGTGTTTTTCCTGCTGCTTGCTTGAAATTGTGATAGTGCAAAAGAGCGTAGTCCTCAGAAGGGCTAAGTCCTCCTTCAGTATAGGGGCAATATCCGTCTGTTTGCCTCACGAACCTTGATGGCTCCCATGCCCACTCAGCGATAGTCTCGCTTGATCTAAGACCGCGATTCCACTCATCATAGATTTGCTGCTCCTCTTCTACTGAGGAGGTCTTAGGCTTGTAAGAGCGGCCTGTTTCGATTTGCTTGAAAAGTAGATCAAGTGGGCTTTGAAAATTCTCATTATCTTCCTCGACTTTTGCCAGTGTTAGCAAATAAATAAGGTTTGGAATCGTATACTCTTCAGGCGGAAACCAATCGCGCAGAAAAGCAATAAGAGCCGTATATAAAAGCCTCTCTGAGTTCTCCCAAAACGGGTCACTTGATTTGCCTTCACCATTAGTGTTCGCAATAAGACAATTCACAAACGACAGAATGTCAGAGTCGGTCTTCACATAACGCAGTGGGTTCCAATAGTTTGATGCGCTCATATCGATCGTATTAAAGGACTTGATGTCATAGCCAGCTTGCTCGAAGAGATGTCCCGTCTCAAAAATTGTGGTTCCCTTCGGATCCGTTAACACATAATTACCCATCAACTGCATTAGGTTTGGTTTCACGAAATAACGGGTTTTGCCAGATCCTGATCCGCCGACAACCATCACATTGAGGTTTCGATCATATTTCAGCGAAAACTTATCTCGCTTTGTCGCAAGCTTTGCTTTTTGGGTGAGCAATATATTGTTGCGCTCTTCTTTCTTGTTCGCGAACTGCTCGATCTCGTGTTTAGTTGACCAGCGAGCGCTACCATGCTCTTCATTGACTCGTTCAGGACGGGGCATGACGAAGAGCAATGTATAGACAAGCAGCGGAACAAGAGCGAAAGCCATGACGATTGCAAAGATAATCATCATTTCTGATGAGGTGTATTGCAGAGGTGGTGTTATTTGCAGATTTGCGAAATTATCAACAGCATAACCAAAACCGCTCAGAGGATCTTTTTTCTGAACGAAAAGTTGTGCAAAGCGAGTACCCATTGCCCCAGCAATGATGCAAAATACTCCTGTTATTGCTAACTTAATGTCCATTTATAAATAACCCTTACCTCGTGATAGTTTTGTCGATAACTTTGTCTTTGACCTGAGAAGATTTTTCTTGCGCAAGCTTCTTTGAAGCCGCCTTGCAAGCCTCACCCTCATCCTTTACACGAACAATCCCTTTGGCTTCATCGGCGCGTGATCGCGCTGTCTTAATGAGCTTGTCGGCATCACGAGTGCTGAATTTGTTGAGGTCATCAGGAAGTTCCGCAGGCTTAATAAAACCATCCGCCTTAAGGTTTTCCATATACTCACGCTGCTTTTCCGTGCATGGTGTGAATTCCTGCTCTTTTACAGGATCCTCACGGAGGGGTTCGGGCTTGTCATCTGAGCTTTCAATAGAGTCCTGTGGCTGCTCGTGAGGCTGCACCGATACCTCTTGAGAAGGCATTTTGTCCTCAACGAAATCCATCCACTCCGCTGCCTTTTCAGCAGTTTTGCGCGTCATAACCACACTTGATTCGATTCGCTGACACTCAAGATTCATGCCACTGATCGCATCGCAGATCTTCTCTGCTTCTTCATTGCTCTCAAAATCAAGCTTTACGATTTCGTCTTTAGGATGCGCTTCGATATAGTCCTTAGCTTTCTTTCCAAAGACCTTCATGTACTTCCAAATTTCGCTTTTATTGTTGAGCAACCACTCACCAATATCTTGCCCAAGATCTTCTGCCATGGCTGCTCCTATCTCTCCATTTGAGCCACAGCAGGCTCAGACATTGTTTGGGTTTTAAGGACAGAGGATGCCATTTTGGACATCTCACCAATCTCTTTAAGAGATACTCCACGCGAAGGCTTGGTCTTAAGATCGCTGAGGTAATCATCTGTCGAATATACATTCTCAATAACGCAATGGTTTTCTCCATCAGCAGGAAGACCTTTGGAATAAACGCATGAACAATCCTTGACGATAATCCAGTCGGTCTTGGCTTCGGTAAAATCCGCCTGAGTAAGGTCACCGTTCTTAAAAACAGAGGCTCGAACGTCGCCATCAAAACTCGCTCCATAAAGGAGAGTGTCGCCAAAGTTCACGACACGAGTGTTTCCATGAAACTTTGCATGCGAGAGGTTAAAATGCATACCATCAAGATCGCATCCTTGCAGCTCATCAGTTATCTCAAGTCGCTTGCCGGAGAGATCTCCCGCTAACCAAAGTTCATGATGGCGAAGCTGTTCATATATACCATCAGCTTGCTTCATCAGCCTAGTACGTTTGCTATACGCATCTATGATCTTCTCATCCGGTTGATACCCATGATCTGTGATCGCCTGCAATATACTTGGGCTTCCTGATAGGTAGAGGAAATCGATTCCTTTGCCATCTTTAATTGCCTGAAGCTTCTCTGGAATGCCCTCATTTGCGATCTTCCACTTATCCTCGACAGAGAGTTCTGCAAAAGGAATATATGATGGATTGGTTGACATTATCTTGCCTCCATATCTTTCTTTACTGACTGGATGCCGCTCTCTTTGCTTAGCTGCTCGGATGCTTTACAGGCAAACTTAGCCTCACAATGAAGAGAGGTGTTTCGACCGTTTTGAAATGAATCAATCAGGCTTTTTACTTCTTTTTGCTCAGCAAGCTCTTCTTGGATTTCCCAATCCTCATAACCCGCATCACGCATTCGAGCTACAAACTCATCCTGAGTCTTCGATCCGTGCGTCATACAGATCACCTATCTAGCTTGTACGGTTTTTGAAGGCGGATTAACTGCTTGATGATTCATGAGTTCTTGACTGGCCTGCTTTGAGACCTCACCCAGATCCTTTACAGAGGAGGAATAAGAGGGACCAAAGCTGGAACGCACCTCTTCGATGGTCAACTTCGGTGGACACAAGTCACTCCCTTCAGATATCTCATCGATCGCACACATGACTTCATCCCAAGCCATAGCTAGGTTGTTATCCGCCCCGATAGTGAAGTCTTGTGCAATGCTCTTTACTCTACTATTAAGCTCATCACTAATTGCTGTATATCCTTCATCAATCAATTCGTTATAGAGACATACCTGAACGATCTCTTTGATGTGATCGTTTATCTCTTCGCTATAGGCAAGGATCTGACCCGCCTGAATGAGCTTATCGATATCTTGGACACCTTCACAAAGGCCATCATCGATTGCCTGTTGGACATAGCCTTGATTAACAGGAACCTTGTACCACTCAAGCAAGTTAGCGGTATAAACGTCAACCGCACTATCGGCTGCTTCACTGACAAGATCATCCATATCGCCGTCAAAGCTGATAGAGTCAACAGCGCACTGATCTACATCAGAAAGAGGAATCCTTTTCTTGAGGTCTTCAATGTAGTGGTACCCCTCTGGAAGCGTTGGATGCTCAAGCTCACGCTTCATTTCAAGCGTTTCCACAACCTCAAGGATATTTTCTTGTTTTTCATCAAACACTCGATCTAAAGTACGAATTGTATTGTTATCGATTTCGCAATTACTGAAGAAATCCCTAGCCTCTTGCATCTTCTGAAATGCAATAAACGCCTTGTGAATAGAATCTGGAGTTCCAAAATCTTCAACAAAGTCTGGAAAACCACCGGAGCCGTAATCTGTTGCGATTGCAGCATCTCGAATTATCGACTGAAGAATGTCATACTTTTCAGGCTCAACGAATTGCGGATTGCACTGATAATTAGCCTTAAACGCGTAACCAGCATGCGTTACCCACACATCATATATAACGTGATCCGAAGTAAACTTGTCCTTTTGCTCTGCACTCTCTTCCCATGTAACTTTAGTGTTCAGATAGAACTCAGCCGCCCTAATGATGTCTTCTTGCTCCGCCATCTCTTCTTTCCTCTCTACGCCCTTGATTGGTTTTCTTCGATATATCGATCAACCTTCTTCTTGTTGATCCTCGACAACTCATCCATACGAGATTTGATCTCCACAGACCTCTCTTCAGTGATGTCCTTCTTAAGGGATTCGCGAGCAAGCTGTATCAGCTCCAGCGAGTGCTCTTGGAACTCCGCGTCTGAGGTCTCAAGCGCTATGCGAGCCTCTTCTTCAGCCTTGCGACGCTTGTCTGCCTCGATAGTTTCGGGAGTGCGTTTGATAATGGAGTGCTTGCAGCTACGTGGTTTTCCGGCATCAAAGAGAAGACCGTCGGAATCGCTAAGGTAATTCTTAAGACGTTTTGAGTATCGAATGGTTTCTGGGTGCTCATTCTTGTAGCGCTCTACATAGAGCGAATACGCATCCTCGATCTCTTTTGGAGTGTATCCGCGCAAGACCGCATCGTTATACGCATCAATCGTCTCTTGATATTCAGATGCATGAACCTTCTTGAGTGAAAGCTTCTCAAGACGTTTGAAACCTTCAGGGGTGTCACAAATAACCTCTTTAGTCTCTTTTGTCTTTGCTTTGCTGGTAGATTTGCGAGGATCTGTTGAGTTTGGAAGGTTATTAACCTTGTTAGCTTTTGCTTGAGTTTTTGCTTCAACTAAAGCAGAAGCATCATCAGTGAGATGGGCATTGCTCAGCAACTTGTAGATGGTTTTAGCACCATTACGCGTTCTGAAAGTTTTAACCTCAATAATCCCAAATGCCTGAAGCTCTTTGCGAGCTGAATAGAACGTATCCTTTGCCAGCTGAAGCTCACGACGCATGGTTTCAGTTGAAGGGAAAGCGGTATCTCCTGAGCCTGCGAATGAGCATAGATACGAGTAGAGCGCTTTTGCTTTTGTAGAGATGAAATCAGCACGCATGACCTTTCTGGATACGATTCCGTATCCATCAGCCATGACTTCATCAAGCTCTAAGTAGTTTTCGTTTTTCATTAGATCACGCTACGCTCTTACAAGATTCGATGTCTCAAAGCCTGCACGATCTAGCTCCGCCAAACCACGAAGAACCTCATCCCTAGATCCACATCCAAGAGAGAGGAGAGTGTTGATTGTATTTTTTTGCGAAATGCCGAGAGAGATAATCAGAAGATAGAGACCCTTAGCTGAACCAGAAAGTGGAGCACTCCAGAAATCAGGCTCGATGCGATGATAAACATTATCAACGTAAAGATCTGCTACAAGAATCGGATTATGTTTCACGTCATTCCTTTCGCCGCTAATTAATTTGCTTTAGCGAAATGACGCGTTCCTAACCTACTGTAAGTTTTTTGGAAGAGCGGAAAGGAGGATCACCGCTCTTCCTGATGGCTTACAGCGAGGCGAAGAAAAGGGAACTAAAAAACGCCTTTCGCCGGTCAACGAAAGACGTTTTATCTTGGGAGTGTTACCTAAGGGGGTAGCAGTAACACTAATTGCATTTATTCTTTCAATTCACATTCCCACCTGCGTAATCCAAGTTCTCCACCAAACTTTTGAATCGTTTTCTACGTATTCCATCGCCCAGTATTTCGGGATCTCAGTCTCCCCCAGCACTCGTGTCTCCAAAGAAGACACGGAAGTTGATAACTCCAAGTCACCATTAGCAAAAGCTGCTGAAACAATTGGCTGGTCGATAGTTATATTCGAGTCAAAATCAAACACGCAAGCTTCATAACCCTCTGAACCACCATGCAGCACATTGATAATTTCATTTGTTTTAGGCACGGGAATCAAACTCGAGATATTGCTTTGCTTAATCCCCTTTTCGATTTTTTTACAACGCCCTCACGTAACACCCTAACCGAATGCGCACTCAACCTTGATCCAGGGGTCCATTTCAAAATCTGAGGAATGTCCACGTGAACCTTCGAGTCAAATCTTTCATTATGAGAAACTTGTCGCCCTTGAGTATCTACTCGCCTATGACGCTCTTTCTCGATAATCCAGTTCTGCACTATCTCTACAATAGTCGGCCAAATCTCTTTTCTGGGATCATCTGGAAAAACCTCAAAAACCGAAGCATAGAACAAATTAGATACGCCACCAAACCCTTGTTCAATCATCTTCGTCCTCTAATTCCCATTTCGACTGAATCGTCTGCCATTTAAATAATGTCATACCTTAAATAACACACTAACCTGCTCCTTGGTTCCACCCTTCATTCGAATGCAACGCGATAGATACGAGACTCATGTTTTTGTGGGGTTCGATTCAAGCCCATTCTTTTTACAGGTAAATACCTTTGATGTTCTTGGTATCTTACCGAAAATAATATTGCGAGACAAATCACCCGACTCCGTCTCACTTTGAATCAATTTCAGCCATTCGTATACCCATCTAAAGAATATAAATAGAGGTTTACCCCTCTGTTCATCTATCTATACAACGCATCTAGAGTTACCTTGTCTTCATCCTTCCATTCTGTCCACCCATTATTGGAGCCACCTAGCGCGAAATCAGCTGCTCCACTGGGAGACTTAAACGGGAGCGTCTTCTGCAAAAGACCCATTCCATTTCCAATTACTCGTATATCACCTGTATTAACCAGATCCTGTCTCATTTTTTTATACGTATCATTCTTCGGATCGACTGATAGGTCAATTTCAGATCCCTCTAACAAGTCAAATGTCTCTCCCCTGTAAGCACCTTTGGTTTTTATACCTCGTCGTGTTGTATGAAATATCTTCATATTCCCTAATACTTCAGATTGTTCTTCTAGCTGATAGCCGAAAGTTGCCATACTGAAAGCTATCTCATCATAAATTTGCTCAATCACTGGCTTTTGATATTCATCGATTTCATATCTTGGGTCAACTTTGTTTTCTACTTCGTAGCGTTTTGAGGATGCCGCTTTTCCTATCGCATATTTCTCTAATGCACTAATGTTGTCCAAAGAGAATGATTGATTATCATCTGATAAGAACAATATCGCCTTATTCCAAAAATCCTTTTTTGCGTTATGGTCATCCAATCGATTGATTCCTTGAGTAGTTTGACCGACATACAACTGCGAAATCAATCCATCTTCATCGCTGATTAAATAGTAGATTCCCCGTAAGGGTAAATTGGAGATTTTTTTAGCTCTTGCCAACAACGGCCTAGGAATGAACACTGATTGCATGGTGGACAAAATGCGATGACTAACGCGAATACCACTTGGATCACCATCAATAAATTGGGTAGTTACTGTTATATGCTTAGTCATTTTCGGCCTCAATTATTCCCTTTAAAAATGGCTGTACTCTGTTCATCCAAACCTGATTATATATAGCAGATGTCAGATAAAGTACCGAGAGTCCATCTTAATCTAATATTTTTACTTGCTTTAAAGAGTACATTGATCGTATAAATGATTATTTAGCTGCGTGAACACTAAAATAATAGCCTATTCATTTCCAATATTTATTTATTAGCGTTAGCCTAATGATTGCCGTCAGAATAACTATGCAGCATATAATGATTAAGATAGAGATTACTAGACGCTGATTTAATAGCTCAATGGTCGAGCTTATTAATATGAAAGCAAATTTAAATATTACCGAAAGAGCTAGAAGAATAATTCCAGTCCATGACCATTTTACCTGAGGGATTATTTCTTTTGTATCTCTTTCTGCAATCCAACCGACCGTATTGATGTTTTTTGCCTTATTGCGATTTATAAAAACAATCGGCCATACAGTAAGAATGGTTCCTATAAGATAAAGCAAATCAAAAACCCAGTTAGAGATTGCATAAATCAATCGAATCACTTCCGTAAGGTTCTTCTAAATACATTTTTAGCTGCGCGAGATCTACTTCCGCGACGTCGATTTTTCCTGACATTAACCGAGGCAACAACGTATCCCTCAGCTTTTGCAGGTTGCGATTCTTTGCTTCATTATTACAGATCATTTCATCAAGGAGTGCGACAACATTTTCAAATGAATCTAATTCTTCTTCAGATGGAAGCGGAACTACCAGATCATTGAGTGCTTTCTTGTTGATGGAGCCAAACACCGTACCGTCTCCATTGTACGAATCAAGAGTCTTCCTGAGCGATCTCATTAGATACAAGCAAAAGGACTGGTAATCAGAATGAATTGCGGCCAAGCCTCGTCCGATACAGCAGTCCTCATAAGCAACATTTATATCGCCTACAGGTGCTCGCACACTCATCAGAACGTCCCCTGTTTTGGCCATACGTTTTGGTTCCGTTGTAAACAGTCTTTGAGTCGGAAATCTCCATCCGAACTCTCCACGGCCTTGGTAGAAGGTTTCACCGATTCGATTCTCGTTATACGAAGATCCCGAAGGAGATTGGCCCATCGTTACACTTGCTAGCTCAGATAAGGCGGTGGTTTTCTCCGTCTCACTGAAGCGCTCTTTGAAGATAGCGTCAGCAAGCTCTTCTAAATAATCATTTATGCGATTATTGATTCGTATTTTAGAATCAATAGAATCAACAACCCGCACGATCGCTTCTTGTTTTTTCTTTTCGGGAAGCCTAAAAGAATAAGAAAATAAATCAGCGTTTCCCAATGTTGGATACGTTGAAACGCTTTGCTCCGCAAGTGCATTGAAATAGCTGATCGCTTCTTTTGAAGTCAGTACATAATATAAATACTTCGGCTCTATTGATTCCGTTTTGGCATCAATCACGCTAAAACCAGTAGAAACAAGCATATTATCCAGAGGATTATCCAAAATAGCATAATGCTCTTGATTTGGGCGTACCATGGAATAAATAATGCTGCGGTTTTTGACTTTACGACGACATCTTGAAGGTATCTTATCTTTTGTCGGATCAAAATACTGAATCTCGTTGATAGAGCCCCTAAACACACTACCAGTATCAAGATATGCAATCTCTTTCCAATTCTCTTTTAATGAATATTGTCTGGAATTGATCGATGCTACATCACCAACTGCAACCCACTTAGAACCCAAAGCCAATCGCCTCCATATACTTACGAATCTGCTCTTGAAGCCGGTTAGGCTCCTTAAAGAGCTTTTCGATTTCGCCAGTTATAACTGCCTCTAAAGGATAGTAATTAACCTGATAGCTTTTTCCATCCGCAGCAGTTGTCCGGAATTTCCGGACAACTGACTCTGGATCCAACTCTCCCTCATTAAATATGTTATTTAAATGCTCACTGATTGTTTTCTTCGAGATCTGATACAACTCTCCCATATGCGCTTGAGTGAGCCACATATTCTCGCCATGAAAAACGCACTCTATTTCTGGTGCTCCAGAAGCAGACTGATAGATAACAATGTCACCAGAGTTAGCGGGTATAACTTCATTAGAACCCAAAGCCAATCGCCTCCATATTCTTGCGAATCTGCTCTTGAAGCTGATTGGACTCCTCAAAGAGCTTTCCAAGCTCACCAGTCAAGCGCTCCATTTTCTCCTCAAATGGCTCGTCATCCTCTTCGGCATCAGGGATTCCCACATAACGCCCCGGAGTAAGAATGTAGTCCTGCGCCGCAACGTCTTCTTTAGACACCGCAGCAGTAAATCCCTTGACCTCTTCGAGCTCTCCAGCGCGAAAATCATCAAAAGCTTTCGCAACCTTCTCGATGTCTTCATCGGTAAACTCGCGAAGACGCCGCGTAACCATCGTGCCCATCTCACGAGCGTCAACAAAAAGGATCTTTCCTGGTTGTTGCTTTTCCTTATTAATAATCCATAAGCACACAGGAATTCCGGTGTTATAAAAAAGCTTATCGGGCATTGCCACAATGCCTTCAACCAGATCTTCCTCAATTATCCTCTTGCGTATCTCTCCTTCTCCACCAGTCTGAGAAGATAAAGATCCATTAGCCAGCACCATTCCCAAACGGCCGGAGTCATTCAAGTGCCAAATCATATGCTGCAGCCATGCGAAATTCGCATTTCCTTTAGGCGGAATGCCAAAACTCCAACGCTGGTCTTCTTGAAGCTTATCGGCACCCCAATCGCTCATATTGAAAGGTGGATTTGCCAAAATGAAAGCAAACTTTTCGTGCTTATGCTGATCATTGAAAAAAGTGTCGGCATAGGTTCCAAGATCTGCCTCGATTCCTCGAATGCCAAGGTTCATCTTTGCAAGCTTCCAAGTATTTGGGTTGGACTCTTGACCGTAAATGGTTATATCGTGTATAGCATTACCGCCATGATGGCTAACGAATTCTGCAGATTGAACAAACATGCCTCCAGAACCGCAGCACGGATCGTATACCTTACCTTTGAAAGGCTGAATGATTGCCACCAGTGTTTTAACAACACAAGAAGGGGTATAGAACTCTCCAGCATTCTTTCCTTCTAAAGATGCGAATTGAGAAAGACAGTACTCATAAGTTCTTCCAAGTATGTCCTTTTCATCTTCACCACTTGCGAGTTCGATATTGGTAAATAAATCTACAACTTCACCTAGGCGTCTCTTGTCTAGCTCAGGTCGCGAAAAATTCTTAGGAAGCACATCTTTAAGACTTTCATTTTCGCGCTCAATTTCTCGCATCGCATTATCGATGACCTTTCCTATCTCAGGATCATGTGCCTGCTTTGCGATAGCTTCCCATCTCGCATCCGGCGGAACGAAAAAGATATTCTCAGCTTGGTAAAAATCCCTATCCTCCTCATCGCCAAAGCCCTCTGCTTTAAGCTCCTGATATTTATCATTAAATGAATCTGATAAGTATTTTAAGAAGATCAATCCTAAAACTACATTCTTATAATCTGCAGCATCAAGATTTCCTCTAAGAACACAAGCAGCATCCCAGATTTGTTTTTCAAATCCTAAATCGGCAGAATTGGTTTTTGTTCTATCTTTTGCCATAGTTTCTCCTAAGCGGCTTCGTCTGCCCACATTTCGCATTGCTTCATGACGGTTTCAAGAGCCTCTTTTCGCCCCTCAGGTGGATAATCATAGAGCCTCAAAAGCTTTTTTATCTCAACTTTCATTGCAGCTCTAGCGCTCTTCTTTTTCTGCCAATCCACTGTACGCATCTCCCGCATCTTTGAAGTTAAAGCCTGCGTGATCTTGATAAGCTCCTCATTTTTATTCTCATAATAATCTGCGATAGCTCTAGGTTCAGTTAATGCTTCATAAAATGCATATTCCTCATCATTCAACCCTAGCTCTTTTGCTTTCTCATTGTCAGCAAACATCTCCTTTGCCATCTTGATCATTTCTTCAAATACCTCTGTATTCGTAAGTTGACCATTTAGATAGCTATTCACAATGCCTTGCATAAGCTCAGAATATTTCTTAGCCTGCACTACGCTTTTCTTGTTGTAAACCTTAATCTGCTCACTTAGAAGCTTTTTGAGCATTTCGTAGGCTAAATTGCGCTCCTTCATGGAAGACAAATTCGCTAAGAATTTCTGGTCGAATAGAGATATGCTTTCATCCTCAACTTTGAATAGATTAAGAACACCTTTTGAATGAACAATATTTTGTTCAAGCAAACTATTTATCGTTTCATTTACCTGCTTTAGTGTCATGCTCTTCTTATGCTCTGGATTACCATCGCTAAATCCCTGCTCGGTAAGCTGAAGAATTAATTCACGCACCACTTGGAAGTATCCAACTTCCGCACGCTCTTCATTTGCCACTCTACTTTTAGCTAAACCATACGCCTTGAGCATCATCTGTGCTTGCTGTATAAAATTGCGCGAAAGCTCTTTATCCGTTGATCCTAAGATGAAATTCACTCCGTCTGTTATGAGTTCGCTTCGCCGCATAGCGGAATCAGTTTTCATAAACTCTTCGTACTCAAAGCCAAACATCATGTCGCGACAAACCGCAAGCTTTTCATAAAACTTAGGAAGCGCTGTTGCTCCGATATCCATATCGCCGTAATTCTTTTGATCGCGCTTTGTGTAGTCTTTCATTGCGCGTTTCAAGGCATTGGCGATGCCTATATAGTCAACAACTAGACCACCTTCTTTGCCTTTATAAACACGATTCACGCGCGCTATGGCTTGCATCAAGTTATAGCCCCGCAAAGGCTTATAAATATACATCGTAGCAAGCGAAGGCACATCAAACCCAGTCAGCCACATATCGACTACGATTACGATCTTCAAAGGATCACAATCGTCTTTGAAGCGTTTAGCTTTCTCCTTTATCGCGGCCTTATTACCCACGATATCAAACCATTCTTCAGGATCGCTGTTACCATGAGTCATAACAACAGCAAGCTTGTCTTCGTCTCTCCACTCGGGTCTGAGCTCAAGTAGTTTGTAATAAATTTTCATTGCAGCTTGACGAGAATATGCAACTATCATCGCCTTACCAGTAAGCTCGTTTGCTCGGTTCATTTCATAGTGATCAACGATATCTTCGCATAAAGAGTCTATAACTTCCGGAGCACTCAAAACTGCATCCATGTTCGCAAGCTCTCTTTTACTTGCATTGATAGTTTCAATGTTAGCTTGCTCGGCCAACTCCTCATATTTATCGTCGATATCTTTAAGGATGTTCTCATCAAGATTAAGAGCAACCACTCTGCTTTCATAGAAAACAGGGCGCGTTGCATTGTCCTCTACAGCTTGAGTCATGTCATAAACATCGATGTAGTCTCCGAATATCTCTTTAGTTGATCGATCCTCCATGGATATAGGAGTGCCTGTAAACCCAATGAACGTCGCATTTGGAAGCGCCCTTCTTATAAGCAATGCCGTTCCAATATGCTTTTGACCGGCCTTGTCATACCTTTCCTCAAAACCGTATTGCCCACGATGAGCCTCATCGACCATTACAACAATATTCGTTCTGTCTGACAGAGAGTCTTGGCCCTCCATAAATTTCTGCATTGTGGTGAAAATAATGCCGTTTGCTTTTCTGGAAGAGATTTGATGCGCCAGATCTTGCCTACTTTGCGCTTGAACCGGGGTTTGTCGTAAAAAGTCTTTACAATCCGCAAACTGTTCGAAAAGCTGCGAGTCGAGATCATTGCGGTCAGTGATAACGACAAGTGTGGGGCTATCTAGTTTTTGATCCAGCAGATGGGCAAGAAAAACCATCGAGAGGGATTTTCCTGAGCCCTGAGTGTGCCAGAATACGCCGCCCTTTTTATCACCATCAATTGCTCGCTCTACGCTGGTCAAAGCTTTTTTAACTGCAAAATACTGATGATAACCAGCAAGTATTTTAATGTCTTCCACTTGGTCAGATGCGTAAAGAATAAAATTCTTTACTATGTCAATCAGTCTGTCCTTTGGAAACATTCCCTCTAATGGTGTTTTCCAATCAGCAATTTGAGTGCTTTCATAACTACCATCAACGCTTTTCCATTCTTGAAAGCGCGACTCATTCGACGTAATAGTTCCGACTTTTGTTTTAAGCATATCGCTTATCACACAAAAAGCGTTATACACAAACAAAGTAGGTATTTGCTTCTTATAGTTTTGAAGCTGCTGATAAGCGTCTTCATTGTCAGCCTCTATACGCGCCGGAGACTTTAATTCAAAAATCACTAGTGGTAATCCATTGATGAAAACAATCACATCAGGTCTCTTGTTTGTTCCCCGCTCTATGTATGTCCATTGATTAACCGCAAAAAAACTATTGCGATCTGGATTCTCGCAATCAATCAGCTTCACCAATTCGGTTCGATCATTTTTGCCATCGAAAAATCTCACCTCAACACCATTTTGAAGCATATCCATGAATACTTTGTTCTTGGATACTAAGGTTGCACCTTCTATATTTTTCAATTGCTCAATAGCAATATCTATTGCCTCGCCTGGAAGCGATGAGTTGATCGACTTTAAAGAATCCTGTATGACACCTGGCAAAAAAGCATCATCAAATCTTTCGCTTGTTCTGCTGATGTCAGGACCATATCGATACTCATAACCTAGCTCATCATGTAAATACTCTATAATGCTTTTTTCATACTCATCTTCTGTAAAAAAGGCTCCGTGTGTAACTGCATATTCGTATGAACCCATGATTTTGCTTTCTGTTGAACCAAATACATTCGAGCTTTTTACATTGTACTTTAGTGCTGCAAACGAGTGAAAGTTGGCGACCAAAATCTGACACTAGCTTAAATTGCGTGATGCACTCTGTTGACATAAAAATTTGTATTCACGCAGCCAAACCACCCTCCGCACACCAGAAGCGCCCTCTCGCACAAACAAGCACTTCCACATTTCCTTCGCGAGAAGCACTAACGTTATATGAGCCAGACACACACCAAAACATCTATCACACACAAAACCTCGAACAAAAACTAGAGGATTTGTGGAGAAGAAGATCCCTACTGCCAACCGAGCTCACCCTACCGCATAATGAACCCTTCGCTTTTTGCAGATGCCTTCCGACGATGCGTCGAGCCACTTATCGCATCATCGAAATTGCACAACTCCTAGGGTATAGACTTATTACCCGCCACAATATATGGGTTAGTGCCCAAAAAGCAGAAAAGTGCAAGAACGCGTAAAAGTTGTGAGCACTGCAAGGATCGCAAAACGCAAAACTACGAGTAACGCAAGAACCGCAAACCTGCAGGATTCGCAAAAGGCGAAAGCTGCAAAACCACAGAAGTTGCAGGAACGATTAAAAGCGCTAAAAACACTGGAACCGCCAAAACGCTGAAGCCGCTGAAAACGCAGCAGCCAAAAAGACCGCAAGAACCACAAAGCAGCAAAACCAATGCCCGTCCGCAAACGCGCCATAATCGAAAGGCAAAGATGCAAGACTTCATAAAACGAGTGCCGATTCCTACATCCGGTCTCGCACTTGGACTCGCCGCTCTCGGCAACCTCCTACAGCCGAGCGCAGACGAGATCCGCATTGTCTGCGGCCTGCTCGCCACAGCTCTCATCGCCCTTGTATCCATCAAATCACTGCTTTACCCCCACATGCTTCGCGAAGATATGCAAAACCCCGTGCTCGCAAGCGTATCAGCTACATTCATGATGACGCTCATGCAGCTCTCCTGCTACATCGCCCCCACCTCGCAGATTTTAGGCGCGATTCTGTGGCTTTTGGCGGTATCAGCACATCTCACCCTCATGATCTGCTTCTCGATTCGCTTCTCCCGCAACTTCAAACTCGACCAAGTATTCCCGACATACTTCATCTGCTATGTCGGAATCATCGTTGCCTCTGTCACGTCTCCGCAATTCGGATTCGAACCGTTTGCTTATGCGCTTTTCTGGTTCGGATTCGCCTGCTTCATCCCGCTTTTCATCCTCATCACCATACGCTACGCCAAACACCCTGCCCCTGAAGCTACACGCCCGCTCTTCTGCATCTATTCCGCTCCCGCAAGCCTGTCGATCGTAGGCTACCTTGCAGTTGAGCCCACCCCGAATCTGCTCTTTGTCGCATGCCTTCTTATTGCAGCACAGATCCTTTTCATCATCGTGCTCGCAAGGCTACCGAAGCTCCTTGCGCTCGACTTCTACCCGAGTTTCGCCGCGATGACGTTCCCATTCGTGATCACCGCCACCGCACTCACATGCTCGATCGATCTTTTCCGCAGCGCGAACATCACGCTGTCACCCATCATCGAGCAGATCTCAGCGCTTGAGATCATTTTTGCGAGCATAATGGTCGTCTTCGTCTTTGCCAAATACATGCAGTTTTTCTTCGCACCCGTAGCTCGCAAAGTTACCGAAAAGATCGTTATCGAAGCAGAACCTGCCGAGTAAAACTACGCTAACCCCACTCACTATCAAGTACCTGTCACCTAGCTTCTGCAAATAGACCAGCCAACCCAATCTCCTTAAAAGAGACTTTCTGTCGCTTATTTCATATTGGCGTGAATCAATGTATGATGGTTCAAAAACAGCAAAAGAAAACGACATACAAACCAAATCAAGAGGAACCATGACAACAAGCAACTCTCAAACCCAATCGCCTTCCGTGCCGAGCCGAACCGGCATCGCTAAGCGCACGCTTCACTACTATTGGCTCATAACGAAGCAAAAGCTTGGGTTTTTCATCCTAGGAATCGTCGCCACTATCGGTTTCGTGGGCCTTCTCACCTACGCCAACACCTATGTCATGGGCCTTATCGTTGACAAGGTCCAATCCACAGCGGCACCCGACGGCACGAGTCTCATCACCTCCGATGGTGTATGGAATGAGTTCGGAGGATTCATCATTGCGCTAATCCTAATCAATCTCATCGGACAGCTATGCTCGAAGCTGCAGGACTACGCAATCTTCAAGCTAGAGATCAATGGCAACTACAATCTTGCGCGCTTATGTTTCGATACACTGTCGAACCAATCGATGACATTTCACACAAACCGATTCGGCGGCTCACTCGTCTCACAGACGACCAAATTCCTCACCTCATATTCGCTTCTCGTCGAGAACTTCTTAATGTCGCTTCTGCCAACGCTTATCGCTATCGTCTGCACTATCACCATACTGGCACCGGCTGTACCCGAATACGTCGGCATCTTATTCTGCCTACTCATCCTCTATGTGTGCGTGGCCTACTTCATGTACAAGAAAATCCTGCCACTCGCATCGAAGGCAGCAGGCAAATCCAACAAACTCTCAGGCGTGCTCTCCGACGCTGTCACCAACATCATGGCAGTGAAGACCTACGGGCGCGAAGATCACGAACGCAAGCTCTTCGAACAGGCCGACCGCGAAACCGCCGATGCGGAATCCGTGAACATGCGCGCAACGTTGAAACGCGGTGCACTCACATCAAGCATTATCGTCATCATCATGAGCGTCGTTGCTATATTCACAGCCGGCGGAAACGCGTGGTTTGGCATCAGCGCTGGAATGCTTGTCATGATGTTCACCTACACATACAACCTGACAATGCGCTTCAATATGATTAACTCCATGCTGCAACGCTTCAACAAGATATTTGGCGATGCAGCTGATATGACGCGCGTTCTCGACGAGCCCACCCTAGTAGCTGACGACCCGAATGCAACCGCACTTGAGATCACCGACGGCGAAATCGACATCAAAGACCTCGGGTTCTCATACGATGATGCCGGAAGTGGACACGAAACGAAAGTTTTTGAGGACCTGAACCTTCACATCCCAACAGGTCAACGAATCGGACTTGTCGGACGATCTGGATCGGGCAAAACCACGCTCACAAAGCTTTTGCTTCGCCTATCAGACGTACAGAAAGGTCACATCTTAGTGGACGGACAAGACATCTCCACCCACACACAGCAAAGCCTTCGTCGCCAGATAGCCTATGTTCCACAAGAAGCACTGCTGTTTCATCGCAGCATCGCTGAAAACATTGCATATGGAAAACCTGATGCGACCGAAGAGGAAATCCGCGAAGCCGCACGTCTTGCCAACGCGCTCGAGTTTATCGAAGAGCTTCCCAACCAATTTGACACGCTTGTGGGTGAGCGCGGCATCAAGCTCTCCGGCGGACAGCGCCAACGCATCGCAATTGCGCGTGCCATTCTTGCGGATGCGCCGATTCTTATTCTTGATGAAGCCACAAGCGCACTTGATTCGGATAGCGAAGCACTTGTCCAAGACGCGCTAAAAAACCTCATGCGTGGGCGTACTTCCATTGTTGTGGCGCACCGTCTTTCCACCGTGGCCTCGCTTGATCGCATCGTTGTGTTGCAAGATGGCGAGATCGTCGAAGATGGCACACACGAGGCGCTCATCGATGCAGGCGGGGTTTATTCACATCTATGGAATCGTCAAACCGGTGCGTTTTTGGAGTAGAAGCGGCGCAAACGCGTATCCTTACAGCAGCTAGCCTACGAGCGAACCTTGTCCCTCATAACCCAGCTGATGGCGACATACATCACAATCGTCATCGGTGTCACGAGCACAAACGGAACTTCAAGAATACCTGTAGCATACAGCACGCTCCCACAAAGCGTCACCGTTAGAAGCGTGATGATGCCCCTCCAATTAACGCTCTCCTCTTCGCCCCCGATCTCGATATCGCGAGCGCCGATTCCCATTTTTCCGCGCACAAGGTAATAATCAGTGATCAGAAGTACACACCATGACGATGTGAGGATGGATCCGTAGCTCATAAACGCATTTACCTGATCGAGGATATTGCCGAATATGAACACAAGACCGATCAAGTTTGCCACGATGACCGCAACCGTCCAAGAGATGCTCTTACCCGTAAGCGAGTTAACCAGATTCGATACCGCATTGGCCCCGCCTATCGAGTTCGAGGTTTCTACCTTCATCTGTGATAGACATATGATGGCAAGCCCGATTCCACCTGCCGCTAAAACCAAAGACACGCCGGGATTCGTTACCGCAGCATTGGCCGCTAAGGCCGCATCCATCCCTTGCGCAGAAAAATACTCGACCGACTTATCAAAACCGTAATAGACAATGAGCGCACCAAAGATATACGTGACGATCGCAAAGATGCTTCCTGTAAGCGATATAGGAACCAAATCGCGCTCCTTACGGGCAAAGCGCGTGAAGTCGGCGGCAAAAAGCGCAAGCAGACCGCTTGTCATGATGGCGTAGTTCACAGAATATGCAAACCCCTCGACAGGCTCCACACCGGGGATCATGATGCCATGCGTGGCCGCTTCGAGAAGTTGCCCGTCTGCCGCGATCAGATAGACCACATAACCCATCACGCAGAACAGTGCCACAACAAAAACTGCGTTCATACGAGCGATGATCTTTGTTCCGAAAAGCGCCATCACCACCCACACGCACGATATGCCTATAAACAAAGCCCAGCGTACGACCTCGCCTTCCCATCCAAAAGCGAACAGGATCGCATTTCCAAGCTGAACCGTGCCCACGGCGAGCACACCGACCAAAACAAAGATCCAGATCAGAGATCCGGCCGCAGAGCCCTTGCGACCAAAGATGTAGTAACGGGAGACAACATTGTTTGGCAGACCTTCGCGAAAGCAGATCTTGCCGACAAAGTAGGTCAGAACAAAAGAAAGAGCGAACGTGATCGCAACCGTCACGCCGCCCATTTGACATCCCGCATAAAATGCGACGATACCGCCGCCCATAAGCTTTGAAAGAGAGGACACAACACCTGATAGGATTGCAGCGATGTCGGGCCAAGCAAGTCTATCTTTCTCGGGCACCCTATCAAAAAGCGACACTTTGTTGGTGACCGAGGCTCCACCAGACGGGGCCCGTCCGTTCGCAGGCGCTTTCACCTCTGTAGAAGCCTTACCTAATCCTTTGCGCTCATTTTGATTTGCCATTTCTCCCCCGTTACTCCTTATTGCCATTCCTCCTGAAGACCTTTCACCATTTCAAAAGCAAAAAGGTTTATCTGCTTTAAAAGGGGTTTCCTAGGGGGTGTGGAAACGAGAAAGAAGGATGACGAAAGATCTTCAGGAGAAGTGCAGGAATAACATTCGAATAACGGGCTTGAATGAGGGTCTATGCATAAGATCCTGATCCAAGTCGTTCGCAGAGATAGTGAGCGGTGCCTCCGACGGTTCAGATTTGCCCGAAAAACCGACGACGTGTACTTCGTTACACGAGAAGGTTTAGCAGGGTGAAGATGAACCGCCGGGGTGCCGCGCAACGTCATATCATTCCGATGCCCGTTTTAGGGCATCGGAACCTTTAAGCCATATCGTTACGCGTGGCCCTCATAAGCTCTGCATTGTCCTTATGCTTCATGCGAAGTCCGTCACGAGCGATAGTGCCCTCGTCGAACTTCGTGAGATCCTCCGGACTCTCGAACATAGTTCCGAGGTCTCCTCGCTGCTGATTGAGCGCGATAGCCTCATCCACGGGATACGGGATAAGCTGCTTTTTCTCGCGCGGATTCCAGATGAGATACGCCGGCTTGGTAGCATCCGGGCTGGGCATGCCTTCGCAGTAGCGAACGTCGCCATATTTTTCGATGAGCTCATCAAGCGGTCCGAAGTCGAACGCGCGAAGCGGGCAAGAAAGCGTGCAGATGGGCTGCTGGCCCTCGGCCAAACGATCGATGCACATGGTGCACTTGCTCATCTTGCAATCCGGCTCGTCGGTGGCGAACTTTGGAGAGCCATAAGGGCAAGCGTCGTAGCACTTGCGACAGCCCTGACACTTGTCTTGGTCTACCAACACAGCGCCAAACTCGTCTTCTTTGTAGATGGCGCCATTGGGGCAAGCCTTCACGCAGCTAGGATCCTCGCAGTGCGCACACGGAAATGCCAACGCATTGAGCCGGATATTGGGGAAGGTCCCCTTCTCCCACTCATAGACCGTCATCCACTTCTCAGCACCGGGATCGATGTCGTTCCAGTCCTTGCAAGCGATGCTGCATGCCTGACAGGCGTAGCAGCGATTCATGTCGAAAAGAAATCCGTACTGGGTCATGTCTTTGTCCTCCTTTCCTCTCTTTTAGGCGTTCTCTGCCGGGGTGGTCGGGTTCGAAGCAATCTTCGTCTCTTGGGCTTGGGCAGCACGCTCAGCGATAGCAACAGCTGCGGCATCGCGCGCGCCATCTTTTTGAGCCAGCGCATCACGCGTATTGATGGCTACAGCCGCACCGCGGGCACCGCCACGCTGGGCCTCGGAGCCGAATCCCTCGGCATCGCCATCGGCAACCTTCTCGACGTTGCAGAGACCCGCGATGATGAGAGCGCCTAGGATATGGGGCAGGTGTGCATCATCCAGCAGAATGTTGGGAGCGCCGCGCATGTCTTGGCCAAAGTTATTCATCTCGGCTGCCTCGCCGTTGGTCTGGAACCAGCCGCCGTGGAAGATGGCGGCAGTGCCAGGCATGCAACGGTTAGTCACATAGGCCGGAAGCATCGCTTCACCGCGGTCAGAATAGACACGACAAAGATCGCCGTCCTTGATGCCGCGAGCCGCCGCGTCGACGCCGGAGATCCACACGCCGTGACGATAGACATCCTCACGCATGAATGGGTTGTTGTCGTGTGCAGAGTGCTGACGATAAATGGACACCGGGGTGACCAGCGACAACGGATAGTCCTTGGTCTTGGGGTTGTAGAAGCCGTCATTAGAGGCGCTTCCGATGTCGCCTTCCACATAGCTCGGACTCCACACTGGCATGGCCTCAAATTCTCCGCGCCAACGAGTCTCGGTCATATCGTGATCTCTCACAAAGTGGGAGAAAGGCTCCACTTTGCCTGTAGGGGTGTTAAAGGGGCTCTCGCCGGCCTCTATCATGTTCTTGAAGGGGTAGAACGGCTCGTCAATCTCGACGCGCACGACGGGATGCTCGTGGAACTCCTCCCACGTGGGCTTCTTGTCGTAGCCCAGATAAGCCCTGATCGTCTCGTTATCGGCCCACTGCTCAAACGCTTCTTTGTAGACCTTCTCCTGCTCATCCACCCAGTTTTCCCACGCAACATCCTTCATACGCGGGTTGTAGCCCTCAACAACCTCATCGCCAAGACGCTTGGCTATCTGAGTCCAGACCCACTCTTTCGAGCGGACCTCGCCGGGGAAATCGGCACCGCGAGCACAGAACGTGAAGTAGTTACGCATACCGTTCGGACCGGAGACGAAGCGCTGATGGCCGTACATAAACTCATCCATGCCCTCGAGCTGCCACACAGGCGCTGGCAATATGATGTCGCAAAGCTCGGCAGTCGGCTGGTTCATATGCCACTGGAATCCCCAGTTGAACTCGGTATCAGCCATACCCTGGAAACGCTTGTTCACATTCGAGTGATTGTTGCCGTAATTATTCTCGAAGATGATCATCTGGATGTTGGGCAGCGGACACTCGTTGTCGGGTGAGCCGATCAGATGACGGAACTCGCTTTCGGAGATGCGGCCCTCCCAGTAATCCTTCTGCGAGGAGAGGATCTCGGTGAGGCAGTTGTTGTTGAACAGCACAGGAACCTTGTAGCCGCTCATGTCGCGCTTCCAGTCGGCGCGCGGCGCAGGCACGCGGCCTGGAGTCGGCAGGCAGGCACCGGACTCGCAACCGCCAGCACAAGCGATGTTACCTGTGATGGCCTGAAGCAACATGGCCGCCGCTGCGCTGTAATCACCCAAGTGGCGCTTAGCGCATGAATAGAAATACTGCAAGTGCGTCGGCTTGGTGGTGCCGTAGAGACGAGCGAACTCGCGGATAGTCTCAGCCGGAACAGCGCAGATAGGAGCAGCCCACTCAGGGGTCTTCTTGAGTCCGTCTTCGCCCTCACCCATCACATAGGCGCGCCAGATCTCCAGACCCGGCTTGTCAACCCACTCGTCAATAAAATCGTGGTCGATCAGATCCTCCTCGAAGAGCACCTGGGCCACAGCCAGCATCATTGCCAGGTCCGTGCCGGGGCGGATCGGGATCCACTGATCAGCCAGGATCTCAGCAGACTGGGTATAACGCGGATCGATGATGATGGTCTTGCAACCGAACTCGTGGGCCAACTGCATATAGTAGGACGAGGGGCCAAACCAAGCGACTAGGGGATCCATTCCCCACATTACGAAAAGCTTGGAATTGAAGATGTCAGATGCCTCGAAACCGGGGAAGTTCTTGTCCACACCCTTGACGATCATGGGCATATTGACACCTAGGTGGAACATCTCGCCAGCGGCATGGCCAGAACATGAGTGCTCGCCCCAAGCGCCGAATCCAGCCTCCCACCAAGGAGCCAGCGGGAATCCATTCTTCTCGAAGCTCGGATACTGTGAATGGAAAATTCCGTAGGGGCCGTACTTGCCCTTGATCTCAATCATCTTCTCGGCAATAGTATCAAGTGCCTCTTCCCAACTGATCTCGACGAAATAACCGTTGCCCGGTCCTTTCTTTCCCACACGCTTCATCGGATGAAGCAAGCGCGTCTCACCGTAGAGATCCTTCTTCCACGAATGACCCATGGCGCAGGGGCGCATCTGCACGTTGCCCTTCCACAGGTTATCCCAGCCGCAATCCTCGCGACTGTCGTTGGCGTTGACTGAATCGTCAGGTTCAACGGCGATGAGCTTGCCGTCTTTGAGATGACACTTCAAAACGCAAGCCGAATCCCAGCAACCATTGGCAGGGCATGATGTGTAAAAAATACGCTCGCCCTCTCGACGCTTTTTACTTGCATCGATGATGCCTTGCTTGTCCATAAACCTCCTCCTTTTCTCCCCTTGTCTCCTCAAGAAAATCCACTGAAAATGCGACGCTCGATATGTGTGCAGATTGTGCGAATCTCCTCGATATGACGGAGTATATTCCCGCTTAAAGGCGTATTTTCCAAGGTTGACCAACTCGCTGCAGCTCTTTTCAGCAACGCTGAGTACATAGAATTACATGCAGATCATTTGCACATAAGATGCAAGTAATCCATGCATCGAAGATCAGCAGCTGTATAGAATTTCTGCACCCAATAATGGTTTAATAGAGTTAGCTTTTGCCCTTTTCAAAAGGCGTTGACATAGGGCTGAAACACAATGCGCGAAGCTTCCTCACCCACCCAAAGAGCAAGGAGTGAGCATGCTGTTTGATGACATCGAAGCACTCATCGTTCTTTCCGAGGCGAAATCTCTCTCACAGGCAGCCGATAAGCTTTTCATGTCAAGACAGGGCTTAAGTCAGCGCATCACCAATCTTGAAAACCGAGTAGGAACCACTCTGTATGACAGAACCTCTACCGGGATCAGGATGACGCGCGCAGGCGAGCTTGTAACGAACTTTGCACGCAATACAGCCAACCTTGAGCGCTCCTTGGCAGCTCAGCTGGCCGCAATCGATGAGCGTTTTGATGCCACGATCGAGGTCGGGATGAGCTTCAATGACGGCGTGGCGCTTCTACCAAAGCTTGTAGGCGGTTTTATGGAAGAGGTTCCGGATGCCAGAGTGCATCTGGAGGCAGGATATGAGCCGCAACTCATAGAAAAGCTGCATAAGGGCGAGCTCGACTTTGCTCTTTTGGAAAATCAAGCCGAAGAGCCCGGTCTTGTAAATGAGGTTCTAGGCTATACCAAGCTTGTCTTCATCGCGCCAAATATGGCCCCTTACAACAATCAGACAAAACCTGTCTCTATCGACACTCTGCTCGCTTGGCCGATGATTCTATACGAATGGAACTCAGGCCGTCATATGGTGGGAAACAGGCATTTTCGCGAACGCTATGGGCTGTCTCTTCTGGACCATAACATGGTGGCGCGCTTCGACACGCACGAAGCCATGGTGGAAGGCACAAAAGCTGGAATCGGCTGGGCAACCATCCCTGAATGCATATACGCAAGATACAAAAATGACCCGGACATAACGCGCTTCAAAGTTAACACAGGCCCCATGTGGTATCCGGTGTCGCTTGCATGGAGCAACGCGCGAATTCTTAATGACTCCGCGCGCTTGTTTATTGAATATATAAAGCACAATATCCCTGAGGGCTACTTCTCAATGGATGTGGAGGCGATCATAAATTCGTGATAGGTGCCTGCATAAAAGATTCGTCGGTACTGCATAGTCTGCATCACATAAAAAGGGTATAAATTTATCAAACATTTGTTCGTATTTTCTGTTATCATGCTCCCATGGCTGAAACGGAAAAGACATATTGCTGCATCGATCTGAAAAGCTTTTACGCAAGTGTTGAATGCGTAGACGCAGGGCTTGACCCATACAAAGACAATCTGGTCGTCGCCGATCCCGATCGCACGGAAAAGACGATCTGCCTTGCTGTCTCCCCTGCGATGAAAGCGCTAGGTGTGCCCGGAAGATGCCGTGTATTCGAGATACCTAAAGGCATCGAATACATTATGGCCAAACCACGCATGAGACTTTATATGGAAGTATCGGCCAAGATCGTGGCCACTTATCTGGAATACGTAAGTGCCGATGACCTGCATGTCTATTCTATAGACGAGTGCTTCATCGATCTTACTCCCTATATGGCGCTATACAGGAAAAGCGCCAAAGAACTTGTCGAGATGCTACGAAGCGAAGTGTTCAAGCGCACGAAAATCACCGCCACAGCCGGAATTGGACCGAATCTTTTTCTTGCCAAGGTGGCGCTGGATGTTACAGCCAAGCATGTGCCCGATAACATAGGAGTACTCGATGAGGCATCATTCAAAGAGATCATCTGGCCGCATCGACCCATCACCGATATCTGGCAGATAGGACGGGGCATTGCTGCACGTCTTGAAAAGTACGGCATATACGATATGCACGGGGTGGCATGCGCCGATATCGACCTTCTATATAAAGAATTTGGAGCTAACGCGGAATATCTGATAGATCACGCATGGGGCATCGAGCCGTGCACTATCGCCCAGATAAAGGCCTACGAGCCTAGCGCAACTTCCTTCGGCAACGGTCAGGTGCTACCGTGCGACTACTCCTTCGAGGAAGGACGCATGATACTTCGCGAGATGGTTGATGAAACCATTTTGGATCTTATAGACAAGCACCTCGTCACAAGCCATGTCAGTCTTTATGTTGGCTATAAAAAAGAAACGGACGACAGCGGATCGTCAACAAACCCCATAGGCCATGTAAGCGCCAGCAAAAAACTTGAAATCCGCACGAACTCCTTCGATAAGCTGCTTGGAATAATGGATGCGCTTTACTGTGAAAAAGTCGACTCTGCACGTCCAATCAGGCGGATAAACTTAGCATTCGGCAATTTGGAACCGGAAGAGTGCGCCACATATGATCTATTCACCGATATAGCAAGCGAAGAAGAGGAGCACGCACGTCAAGATGCACTCGTCGCCATCAAGCATCGCTTCGGCAAAGATGCCATCATGCGCGGGACATCCTATAAAGACAAGGCCCGTGGTATAGAGCGCGCGCATCAGGTAGGAGGGCACCATGAATGATGCCTCGGGAAAATACACTTCGCGCACAGGTCGACACGAATCGACCCGCCAGCCTGACATCAGAAGTCAAGCATCTGAATTCGGGATAGAAGATGAAGTCTATGATGTATTACTCTCTCAGCGAAGCGGATCGAAGCATCCCGAACGCTACATTCTTGGAAAGCCTCATCCCGATCGCGCAAAGCAATTCAAGCCGTTCGCAGCTCTTCGCGGATATGAAGAACTGGTTGCCGACGTAATGGCAAAAGCTGCCAAATCCAATGATTTCTCCAAACTGGAAGAGTCGTGCTGATGCATTAAGGCTCTGCAAAAGTAACAATATGCACCTTGATAAGAAAGAAGTTTCAGGCACCCTTTCGGATGCCTGAAACCAGAGGGAAATGGACGAAGGGTCCTTTACTAACACACAACTCAATGTTGAAACTTGGTCAAATCAAACGCTCGAGCAAATCATGTGCTTGCTCGAATGATCGCTCGAATCAAGCACATAGCCACAATCAACCAAACGCCGACTCAACCTGCCAACTCAACCTATTCTACGCGCACATCAGCACGGCAGCATCTTAGAACGTAAAGATCATCACGGCCGCCATAATCACGATGTAGCGCAAGCAGAATCCGCCTACCAAAACACCGCCGTTTGCAAGGTATCCCAAAGCTGCGCCGTGTGCCTTCGCCTTAATCGAATAGACCTCGATCGCAAACGGCATCAACAATCCAAGCACCACGATGCCAATCCAGAACAGCAGCGCATACTCCCCTTGAAGCATCATGGCCACCGAGCTTGCCCCCTCGGGAGAGCCTGCACCTACGATGAAAAGCATGCAGAATAACACGAACGCTTCAACAGCCGGAAGAACAATTCCTGCACGAGTAAGCTCCTTTGCGCCAGCAATCGCTTTCGAGTCAATTGCCAATCCCGCAATGAGAACCGCTGCCAAACCAGCTGACCCACCAGAAACAATGAACAGAATCGGAAGCGCTGCATTGCTCCACAGCGGATACGGAGCAGCCGCACCGAGCAAAAATCCCGTATACGCGGCAAGACACAGCGACAAAATCGACCCGATAATGCCAAGTGCAGCCGGCTTCGCTTTCTTCATGAAGTCCATGACAAGCTGCGCGATAAGAACCACCATAAACAGACAGATAATATACACGCCAATAGTCATCACTGAAGCCGGATTGCTAAACAGCAAGAAGAAGCGTCCCGGATTCGCAAGGCCAGCAGATGCATCAACCATCAGCATGATAAGGCCAACACAAAGAGCTACAAACGCAATGATCCTTCCGATAAAGCTAATCTTTTCCATACTTGGATGCTTATAATCCAGATAGGCCGATGTCACAAACGCGCCGGCCGAGGCACCTGCGAGAAACAGGTAACCCGCGATCAATGGTCCCCATACCATCTCAATCACCTCACATAATAGATGTTAGCGTTTTTGTCACCCGTAAGGGTCTTTGCGTGATGCTTGACGATAGCCTTAGAGATATCGCTTTCGGGATCATCGAGATCGCCAACCATACGACAGTCCATCAAGCATGCCGACACACAACTGCAATTCGGAGTATCATTCGCTGCGAGTTCAGCTGCGCACATACGGCACTTATCCACCGTACCGGTCTCGTAATTGACCACACGCGCGTTATAGGGACACACCACCATGCAGTACTTACATCCGATGCATTTGTCCTGATCGACACGCACGATGCCGTCATCTTTGATATAAGTCGCCCCTGTTGGACAAACCTTCGCACAGGGAGCATCATCGCACTGCATGCACTGCGTCGGCACAACCTCGGTGCTAACATCCGGATACGTACCTGTCTCCTTCTCGGTGAACTTGATGAAGTCCTCTTTATGGTTAAGTGTGTTCTGTCTTTGACAGGAAACGCGGCATGTATAGCAGCCGACGCATTCCAAAGTATTGATTAACATTCCATAACGCGTCATCATGCACCAACCTTCCGAATCTTGACCGTGGCCTCCTGGCTCATGGTCGCACCATAGTACGGATCCATCTGGAACGGCACAAAGCTCATGAAGCTCAATCCCACGTGATATGCATTCGTAAGATCAGGAGAATTGCAGCCGTACGGACTCGGATACCACAGACATGATGGATGCAGACGCTCGGTAACTTTGGCGCGCGTTCTGCCAGTGTTCAGATCGTTATAGATCTCCACCTCGTCCCCATCTTCAATGCCCAGCTCCGCCGCAACAGACGCATTGATCCACACGCGGGTGAGATCGTAGTCATGAGTGATCTGAATCAGATCGAGAATGTCAGTCGTCCATGATTGTGAATGAATCGGCTGCTTTCCGCCGATGAGTCTAAACTCGCCCTCACCCGGCTCTACCTTCGGAGGGATCCAATTCACATCCGGCGTAAGACCAACTTGGGTCATCTCCTCATTAGCGAACTGGAATTTTCCGGATTTCGTTCCCCATTTGATAGGACCGCCGAAATCAACACCTTTATCCTTGTAGTTGATCGATCCGATCTCACGGAGTTCCTCAAGGGTCACCCCGGTCGGCTCAAGTTGAGCCGCAGCAAGCTCGTCAAGCGTGAAGTCGAAATACTGACCCACACCACATGCTTTTGCCAACTCGACCGTAATATCCTGCACCGGCTTTGTGTTGGGATGCACCACATCGATAACCTTGCTGCGCAGCGTCAGGCACGGAGTTGTATAGGAGAAACTCCACGGCAAATCATCGCGCTCTAAGAAGGTCGTATCCGGCAATACATACTTGCAACAACGAGCGGTGTCGGTCATCTGCACATCAATATCAACGGTGAGCTCCACCCCATTGAGAATATTTTCTAGCTCAGTGGGATTCGAATAACCGCCAACCATATTGGACTGGCAGAATATAATTCCGCGCACCTTGCCCTCTTTGGCTTCCTGCATCAGATAATTCGCCGAAACCATGCTGTAGAGCGAGACCGGATATTCAGCCGCACCGAGCTTCTTTTCCTTCAAAGCCGGAGGAGCAGCGAACTTCGTCCCCTCGAGCTTGGCAAGCGCTGGCGATGCAGGGAACAGCATTGCGCCACCCACCTTGTTATAGCATCCGAGCAATGCATTAAAGCAAGCCAGCGCACGCGCTGTTTCGCCCGAGTTGATATACGAGCATCCCGTAACAGCACGCCAGCCGGGATCGATAAACGCTGCCGGAGCCGCTTCAGCCATCATCGTTGCAAAGCGCTCAATATTTTCGGCAGATATACCGGTAACTTCTGCAGCCCACTGCGGAGTATATTTCTTAAGACTTTCGGCCCAAATATCAAAACCAACAGTCTCATTGTCGATGAACGCCTGATCCTGCAAACCATCACGAACCACCACATGAGCCATGCCCAGAATCAATGCCATATCGGTACCAGGATTAATTGGCACCCATTCATCGCAATAATTCGCAGATGAATTGTAGCGAGGGTCAACCATGATCATGTAAGCACCGTTATCGTGTGCGGCTTTAACCTCTTCGGCATATGCCGGACGGATACCATCGGCAAAGCTTCGACCGATATACATAATCACCTTAGCATTGGGATAATCTCCACCAAAATCACCCGTGCCGGCAGACTGCAGCAGACCGGAGTTTCGAGCAAGGTTGCACGCAACACCATGGCGATACATGTTGGCACATCCGAGCGCCGTGAAAAGGCGTTGCACATAGAAGTCCATTGAAACAGACCCTGTTTCCACCAAAGATAGCGCCTGCGGACCATCGGTTGCGATAATCTCTTTGATCTGCTCACTGATCTCACTTATAGCCTGATCCCAGCTGATCGCCTCAAACTGACCGTTCGCGTTCTTTTTAAGCGGATCAGTCAGCCTGTTTTCCGAGTATGCGATCTGCGACCATCCGTATCCACGCGCGCATGGCTTACCAACACCGTATACATGCTCCGGATCGCCAACAAGCTTGTTGAGCTTGCCGTCTTTCACGTATGCAGAATACGCACACTTCGAGTAACACCCGCCGCATGCCGAGTGCCCTGCGAACGTCGGCTCGGATTTTGCATCCGCGGCATGCGCGACGTCCCAGTCGGCAAAGCTCATGTAGCCGGCAGTGCCTATCACTGCTGCAGATGCTGCTGCACCGGCCAAGAAGCCTCGCCTTGAAAGATTTCTTTCTAACATAGCCTCTCTACCTCCCTCTTTCCCTTTCTTGCCTCTCCTATGCTCTTTCCTACTTTTCTTTGCGCAGAGTATCGATCAGAGCAATCACCGCATCGATAGCGGCCGCATAAAATAACGACTCCGCGCCGAAAGCCTTGATTTTGCCTCCAAATTCCGCAAGCCAATTAAATCGCGTGAACGCAAAGTCACGCGCTGCATCCATGTCTGATTCCAGCAGCAACGCCAGCACTTCAAGCTCTAAGGTGATGTGATCGGGATATGTCTCAAAACCATCCGGAATCTCACAGCCCAAAGAAGTAATCAAATCCTTCATATACAGGGCTGGCTCTTGGTAATATTCAGGAAGATCGTCGGGCATTTTTCGGGTATAAAGAGATTCAATAGGCATCGCGGATGCCGGTAAACCGCCAGTGAAATGCCGCGCTGCAAAGGTATGCTTGTCTTCATAACAGGGCGGGGTCGCCAACGTATCCAACAAATGCTGAGATGCATCGTCGTGTGGCAGATCAGCTGCAAGCCCCTCGAGAAATGAAGGCCATTCACAAGAGACAATCTCTTCCCAACTGTCAGCTGAAAGAGGGGCAAAGCACTTGGATAGAACCATAAACGTTTCGCTCTGCATGGCAATCTCCCCTGATCATAGGTGAAACCATCTTTTGAAACCGTCTTTCGCATCATAGTATCATATGACTGCATAATCTTACAACTGTATGATGGCAAATTTCTCAAAAAAGAGAATCAGTCTTGATACAAGCCTTTGACCAAGGAGAACTGTGAGGCATTTATTTGAAAAGCATAAACTGCTGAAAATATTTCTCAAGCGAGTTATAAAAGACCCGCCCTCATGGCGTATACGCCTATCGCCTATTGTGCTGTAATATCTTTGAGTGCACGAGCTCCCTTTTCAAGCAGTGATGCATTCTCAACGATCGAAGAAGGAACGACCACAAGGCTGCCGTTTTCTTTCATCCCCTCGCACAACAAATTCGCGACTCTCAACTGCAAGGCAACATCTGAATCTTTATAGACCTCCGCCGCCTCAACAAACATAATTGAGGCTTCCTTTTCGGCCTCCGCCAAAATGATACGCGCATCGCGCTCACGCTCGGCCTGGGCGGCTTTTGACATTGCATTCTGGAGATCATTCGGCAGCATGATATCGCGGATCTCGACTGAGATAATCGTGATACCCCAATCCTCAACCTTGCGATCAAGGCGCTCCTGCACCTCATGATCAATCTGCAGACGCTTAATCGGAACATCGGTAAGACTCACCTGACCAATAGCGTCGCGCAACGCAGTTTGCGCTGACCATGATACTGCCTCTGGATAATCAACCACCTGCGTGTAAGCGCGCTTGGCATCCCACACCATCCAAAACACCACAGCATCGACATCAATTGGCGCAAGATCTGACGTGAGCGCCCGCTCATTCAAAAAGGGCGTGGCATGGATTCTCTGATCCACATGTAGAGCAACCTGCTCAATAATCGGAATGGTGAAATACAACCCCGGATTCGCAATCCTTGAAAAGTTTCCAAACCTAAGCACCACTACCCGCTCCCAGGCAAACGTAATATGCACCGAACAGCTGATGAGCACACAAATAACCAGTGTCCCCAACACGCTCCACACCGAAAGACCGAATAGAAAATATGCAACAACACCCACAACAATGAGCGACAACAAAAACACCGATATGGTGAAAATAAGCGATCCTTTTCTATGGAACCATGAGCGCTTTCTCAACCGAGGCGGTTCGTGATCAATTCTCGCAGCTTCCGCATCGGCGGCAGCCAGGTCAAGCTCTTCAATGGTCTTAGACATCAGACGGCCTCCTTGATCGAAGGAGACGTATGCTCTCCGAAGATAACCGCCTTAATTTTTTCGAGATTTTCCGGAGAAAGTTTGTCCTCCGCACATAGCTTTGAAGCAAAACGATAGAGCACTTCCCCACCGGTCATGCTGTGAACCGTCGCCTCATCGATCGCTTCTTGGATCAAAAGATCAAGGTTGCTCTCGACAACTGAAAAACCCTCGCTTGCTTTACCGGTCACATAACAGCCCTTGCCTCTGACAGTTCGCACATACCCGTCGCGCTCGAGATCCTGATAGGCTTTGTTGGCTGTGTTGTAGTTGATACCCAGCTCAACAGCAAGGTCGCGCACCGTCGGAAGCTTGTCGTCTTCCTTATAATGCCCACTTAGAATCAGATACAGAAGACGGCTCTTCGTTTGAGCCCATACTGGAATCGGACTTTTTGGATCGATTGAGTACTTATCCATATACGAAGCCTCTCGCCTCTGATGAACATTTCCACCCGTAACGCATGAAGGCCTCGCAGCGCTTCATGCGTCGAGATGGTTTGGCTCAATCATACCGTATTATGACTGTATGTTTGTGTGTATTCGAAAACGCTTTTATTTCCCTTTGATATGGATCGCACACGTCGGGCAATGCTCCTTACAATCAAGGCAAAGTGTGCAGTCTTCGAGATCGCGTCTTGTTGAGGTCGGCGCACAGATATCCTCCGGGCAGGTAGTCGCACAAACATTGCATCCTTCACTGCGAATACATACACCCTCGTCAACGCGCACCTTTGGCAAAAATTCGATCTTCGAGCGCGCTTTAGCCATCAGACCGAAGAAGAAACCAAGCGGACAGATCGCCGAGCACCAACGTCGAAGCACAAAAAGCTCCAAGATCAAAATCGCTGGGAACACAATGAGCTCCCAGCCCGGCTGCCATGTCACAAACATCCGACTTACCGCGAACATCGTCCCGAATACGAGTCCTATCGGGCAGAACAGACAGAATACCGGAAAATGCACGATGAATGACACCACGAGCAGCACCGCAAGCACCATCCCTTGGGCGAGAAGGTTATTGCGAACACGTGCATCATTAGGAGCACCACTCGCCCGCTCAAGCGTATCCGCATCTGATCCGACGCCAGCATTTAGCTCCTCATTTCCACTAGCAGCGGATCCATCATCAGACTTACGAGGATCCTCATCCCCCGCCACGCAGGCGCTTTTACAACCGGCACATACACCGGTCCGCCCCGTAAGTCCCCTCGGCTTTTTACCACCGAACACATTGCGCAGCCAGCTCGTCGGACATACCCACGAACAGAATACGCGTCCTAAAATAAACACCACCGCAAGTACGATCAGCACACCGGGCAGCAACGGCCACGGGATGCTTCCGCCAGCAAGCATGACCTCGGTAAATCCAACAGGGCAAAGTGCACATAGAGTACCGATCGGCACATGAGCAAACGTGCACGCGAAGATAACGACCAAAACGGCCGTTGCAACACCAATCCGAAGGTAGCGCATCTTATTCATGAAGCTCCACCCCTATCTCTCAGCACGCAGATTGCGCGTCTGCTCGAAACGCTCAGTCGTGAGCGCACCACTTGTCGCAGCCGCCTCGCTCTCGCGACTCACCACATAGATGCCCTTTTCGGCCAGCGCCGAATTGTAAGCACGAAGCGAAGCCGCCGGGCACTCGAGCTCGCAAAGCCCGCACCCGTCGCAGAGCGACTCATCCACATGCGGGCGTCCGCGATCATCAAGCGTTATCGCCCCCTCAACGGGACAAACATCCGCACAGATAGTGCATCCGCCCCAATCCCAAGCGATACACGCATCGCTTATGATCTTGGCAACACCAATATTGAAAGCACTAGGCGCGTCTGCGGTCAGTGCACCGGTCGGACAAACATCCACGCATTTCATACAAAAGTCGCAATATCCTGCCTTATAGATAAGCTCAGGCGTACCGACTGTCGAAAAGTCCAGACTCAAAGGTCTCGGCTGGACAAGATCATAGGGACAGGCCTGAACACATCGCTCGCACCGATCACACTTCGCGAGCAGATCGCGCTCACTCTCAGCTCCCGGCGGTCGCAAGTACACCGCATGCGCCTGCTCGCGAGAAACCCCACCAAGCGCACCTGCAGCCACAAGCCCAGCCGCAGCGCAGCCGGCGATGCAAAACTGGCGCCTGCTGATATCGGTATTCCTTTTCATAACATTCCGATCAGTCGAGAATATCCTCCAGAACAGCTGCGTCTTCCTTCACGAATGCAGCTGTGAACGTAGCGAGGTGCTCATAGAAGCTCCCATCCGCTGCTGCTGCGAGGTCTACGCAGAAAATATCGACCCAATTGAGAAGATGCTCTTTCGCGAAAGAGAGTTGCTGCATCACAGTCTGCTCGGCAGCCTCCTCATGACCCTCACGCAAAAAAGCCGCACTACGCTCGGCAAGCGTTGCCATAAATGCAAGTTCAACCGCGATATGATCCTCAGGCTCGGTGAAGGCTTCATCCTTCGCAAGCTTTTGTTCGCGATACGCGTGAACCACCTGCGAATAAGCCTCTTGCATCATGATCCCTTTCTCGCTCGTATAAACCGATTCATAAGGGAAGGCATGCCTGGCAGTAATGGGACCCATTCCAAAGAACACCCTGTCAAAATCCACCGCGAGCATCTCGATCGCATCATCATCAATGCCTTGAAGAGATACCTTCATGGCATCTGCTTTCTGCGCCAGCTGCGCGTCATCGCTTTCAAAGACAAATCTCTTTGCAAATTCAGAAGCGAACTCGGCATCCATCTCTTCGCGGAAACTACGCGATAATACTTTGTAGACATTTGCGCGACTATCCATAAGATGGGCGATTTCAAGCAGGGAAGCATCATGATTTTCTGTAGACATTCTTAACTCCTCGCCAATCACTTGACATATCGATGTCTTGAAAGCATCTCATCGGGGCATCCGGCAATCCGTTCAGCCATCCATTCAGCCAACCATCCAACAACAGATGCCGACACGAATACCGGATACCCGCCTTACCAAAAAACTTAACCTAGTAGATCAGTTGCTCCACAGATGTCGCAACCACATACATGATCACTCGAAGAATCACGCTTCCTACAACCAGGCATGCAAGCGCACCCCAAAGCGCATTTGCCGTGCTGATCTTACTGGCCGCTGCACCAACAGCCGGCTCGGCCGTTGCAGTACCGCTTGCATCCGTGCTCGCCACAACAACATCATCGGCACCAGACTTGCCATCCTCATCAACAAGGGAGACTCTCTTCGCCATTACCAGCACAGCGATAGGTCCGCCCATGCCAACAAGCACAACACCGAGCCAAAACGCCGCAGCCAGATCTCCGCCTGCAAGACGCATAAACGATCTCGTCGGATCAGGAAATGGGGCGATCGCGATCCATATCACATAGATCAAAGTAACCGCGATCGAGCAGATGATTCCAATGGTTGCAAGCTTCATAGAAAACGGCTTGTCCGCCTCATCGCCTTTTGTGTAGACATATGCCGCGGAGAGCACGAATCCCATTCCGATGCCTGTTCCCAGATACATCAACGGAAGCGCGAAGCTATCCCATGCCGGGCGCGCCGGCATCATGTAGGATGCGCCTGCAATTAGCGGAAGCAGCAGGCCGCCGATGGCCGCTAGGATGCCGAAGACCTTAGATGCCGCCGGATAATCTTTACGCGCTAGGATCACGTATACAAGTGTCATCAATCCCGTGAATCCCACTGCAAAAAGCTCGCGCGAGAAGGCGGATCCGACGTTGCCCAGAATATAGAGCGCGCGATCTATATGCCCTAGATGCATCGCTGACGCGCATCCGCCCACCGCAAGAAGGATCAAAGCGATCAAAGACAGAGGGAAGCGTACTTTTTTGAACGAGCCTTTGATCTCGCCGATCCCGAGAAATATCATCACACCTGATGAGGCGCCCAACAAAACGCTGAATATCAATAAAGGCCACTGTACCGCCATGATCTATTCACCGCCCTTCCATTCGCATTTATCCAGTCCGAAGGTGACCGAAGGCTTGTTGCCCACATCCGTGAGCTTATGCGCCTTCTTCGATGCGATAAGCTCGCTCACCTTGCTCGTCGGATCATCCGCATCACCAAAGATGCGAGCCTGACCGGGGCAATGGCGCACACATGCTGGATCCTTGCCATCATCGACCAGATGAGCACAAAGCGTGCACTTCTCGATGACGCCCTTATCCTTCGCCTGATCGTAGGTGCGCACGCCATACGGGCATGCCATCACGCAGTACTGACATCCCACGCACTTGGAGTGATCCACTAGCACGATGCCGTCATCGCGCTTGTAGCTTGCACCTGTAGGGCATACGCTCACGCATTGCGGGTTCTCACAATGCTGGCAGGCAACAGGAAGGTAGTACATTTCCAGGTCCGGATATGTTCCGGAAGGACCGATCGTAAGCACCTTGCTGTAGAAAGTTCCAAGCCCTACATTGTTTTCCTGTTTGCAAACGACAGCGCAGGAGTGACATCCGATGCAGCTATCGAGATCAATTGCCATAGTATGACGTGTCATGGCTACATCCCTCCTTTGTTAGGCATATTTACGCCGAAGTCTTGCATGTCGGATTGAAGCTGCTCACGTGTAAGCGGCAGGAAGACGCGCAGATCCTCGCTGGTCATGCAGATATTGTCAGGAGCACCTTCTTCAGCCTTGTAGACTTTACAAAGACCGCCAAAGTTGTCGGTACCCACAGCCGGGTCGTATGGGCCATTGTTCTCGAAGAGAATGTTGCAGTTCGCATCGAGCGCACCGTGCAGATCGTCGGTGGCCGCACGCTCCGGGAACCACCAGTCATGCTCAACATGGACGGTATCAGGCTTAATAGCATTGGTCAGATTCGCCCGCTGACGAATGCGATCCACATACGTCTCGATCCAACACCAATCGTCCTGCTCGATTCCGAGCTTTGCCGCGGTCTCAGGATTGATATCCATCGTCGGGAACATATGGACCTCGCGCATCCATGGAGAGTTGCGATACTCAGTGTGGAAAAATGCGTGAGAGCGCCCGCCCGTGATCAGCGTATAAGGATACTCATCGGTCAGATCCGGACGCGAAACCTTCGTGATGGGCGGCTCGATATACATCGGAAGCGGGCCGTTGCCATATAGCAGCAAGTCTTCGCTCCAAAGCTCCATCTTGCCGTTGTCAGACTGCGGATGAGCCGGAATCTGCGTACCGTCGGGAAGCGTTGTTCCCGGGAAGCGATAAACCGACCCCATCTTGTTTCCGCGATACATCGTGTTGAAGCCGGGGCGGAAATCGCTCGTCTTGCGCATGAATCCTGTTTCGTATTTCGGCTTGCCGCCGCGCACGTCTGTCATCTGGACACCAGTCACAGAGATACGGTTGCGGAAATCCTCGAAGCTTGCGCAGGACAGCTGTGGTGGTAGCGTTGCTGGGCCTTTCACCATGTAATCGAAGAACTCGTATTTGTCCTTCCAGTACATATCGACATCCATGTACTTTGCGAATTCAAAGCAGATGTCCATGTCGTCTTTCGCCTCACCGAGCGGCGCATGGAAAGGCTGACGAATAAGATAGGTGTGGCTAGTGGGATACCCATGACCCGAGTGCGCCCACTCAACGCGGTCGACCTCGTTTGGATGGGCTGCCGGCAAGATGATGTCGGCAAGTTCGCCTGAGGGCGTCATGAAGATATCCACGTTCACGAAGAAATCCAGATTCTTGAATCCCTCGATGATCTCCTTGCCACCCTCAATGGACAGGATCGGCTCGGAGGTCTGCTGCCAATAACCGTGGATCTGGAACGGATCGCCCTTTGCCATTGCTTTCGTGGTAACAGCACCAAATCCGCCTTGTTGACCATAAATTACCTGACCGCCGGAGTTCTGCGTTATCTCTTTAAGCTCGCCTGTTGCGTCATCTGCCTGCAAGATCTGCTGGTAGCCGGTGTTCTGACAAACGGAGAGCTTCTTGATGTTCATCGCTGTCTGTTTGCGGCGAGCGCCCATGCGTCCCTGCTGGTTTGGAACAACATCGAACATGAAAGAGTCATATCCGGTAGCAGGTTCGCGTCCAATGTTCTGGCCACCTTTGGTGTCGAAGTTACCAGCAAGGGCCATCATAATGGTGAACGCTTGAGAGATACCCGAGGTGTTAATCGAGAACTCAACCTTCTGACCGCGCGTGAAGCATGCATGAGGACTGGCATCGATGTATGTGCCGATCGCCTTTTGAATGCGATCGGCATCAAGCTCGCAGAACTCTGCAGCGCGCTCGACTGTCCATGGGGTCACATGCTCAACAAGCAGATCCCACGCGGTACGATAGGTCTTGCCGTTGATCTCACGGCCCTTTCCATCCGGGGTCGTAAGCGCCGGAACCGCACCCTCTACGATGTTGCCGGCCTCATCAAGCCACTGGAATGCCCTCGCGCCACCTACACCGTTTTTGTCCTGCCAGTCACCCGACCAGTAAATGAGCTGATCATGAGCCTCATCCCAAGCAGGGTAAAGCTCGACATTGCCGCCCTCAGCGATCATCGACTGGCGAAGCTGATATCCAGAACCGTTGCCGTTTTCGTCCTTCTCATCAATGAAGAACGGGGCATTGGTGTAATAACGCGCGAAATCGGTAGCGCATTTCTCTGAGCTGATAATCTCGTTGATAAACGCGAGTACGAGCGCCATGTCCGACCCAGGGCGGATCGGAAGCCATTGGTCAGCCTTTGCTGCTGTACAGGTGAAACGCGGATCGACGCAGATAACCTGAGCACCACGCTCCTGCGCGCGCTTGACAGTCAACCAGTCGTAGTAGCCGCGGCTTCTCTCCTGGCGACACCAAATGAGTATGCAATCGGTGTTGTTGCCATCCCAGCCGGTGTACTGCGTCTCATCGCCATAGAGACGCTGGCTTGTGAAGTAGCTTCCCACCCAGCAAAGGTTACCCACACCAAATGTGGCGGTGGAGCCAAGCTCCAACCAAAGCTTGTTGATCGCTTGGAACTGCAACATATCGCGGCCGGTACCGTACTGATGAGCAATCGTATGCCAGCCGAATTCGTTGCCGATCTGGGTGAACTTCTCGGCGGCCTCCTGATAGGCCTCATCCCAAGTGATGCGCTTCCATTGACCCGAGCCTTTTTCACCAACACGACGCTGCGGGTAGCGAACGCGCGTCGGATTGTAGAGCTCCTGCGAAATAGCGAATGCGCGCCCGCACAGTGTTCCCTCACTGAATAGATCGGGATTGCCCTCGATTTTGGTCAGGCGCCCGTCCTCGACAGTGCCGAACAACGCGCAGCGTCCGTAGCATTGACGACACGCGCTCGGGATGACCTGTACATCATCAGAAGTCACTGCATCTTCGACCACTTCATCAGCAAAATCAGCATCAGCAACTCCAAGCACCATTGCCGATGCCGAGGCCACAGCACTTGCTTTGATGAAATCACGGCGACTCAACTTCAAAGACATTTCCTCATCCTCCCTCTCTTCTTTCTCCCTTTTTCTCCTCCTGATTAAGTTGCATAGTTTACTAATTATTAGCTATGCAACTATTGTTAGCGCAATAGTAGCATAGTCAATAGTTTGGAAACAAGAGCGATCTTGGGGAAGATTTGCAGAGAACACCGATAGACCCTGCATCTGTCTTGATGAAATGGGAAAAACATCCCTGTATCGACGATCTATCTGAAGCTCATTCGGAACCAACAAACTCGGGATGCCGTTCGCAAAGTTTTGGTGTTGCAAAAATGGAAAATGAGAGTATTATAGATACTCACCTGTTTTTCAGGTGCATATTGCGGGGTGGAGCAGTCTGGTAGCTCGCCGGGCTCATAACCCGGAGGTCGTTGGTTCAAATCCAGCCCCCGCGACCAGAAATCAAAGCCCCGAACGTTGTTTCGGGGCTTTTTTCACCATAAGGAACACCGATGGAACTAGCAGACTCTCTTTCAGTTGCAAAGCTCAAAGCTATGTCACAAAGCATGTATGATGGGCTTGTCAAGGCCGTTGTTGATGTCGAAAAACGCATCATGATGATAGATGCACCTATGCACGTGGATGAAGAACAGGCTCTCTTAGAAATGGGCTCTCTTCAGCAAAACCTATGGGGTATCAATTTGTATCCAGATGACTATGGAACAGATGAGTTTATTGAGTTTGACTCGATGATTAATATCCGACCCTCACAAAACAACAGATCACGTGATGTTGAAGATCAAGCGATGCGCAAGCACATTGAAGAGATCGTCAGCGAGATCATCCATGACTAAATATCAAATCGATCGCCAAATCTGGGCGCAATACACCATTTTCGAACAAATGGGTAACATCGCTTCAGAGGTTGGAAGAGCAATCAATGCGCAAAGATCTGGAAACACCAAGCGATTTATTGGAGCGTTTGATCGCGCTCTTGACCTGATTGATGCCACTGTAGAGATTTTAGCGAAAGAGCACTCTCCCCGTCTTCGCGAAGTGCTTCTTGCTCGAGAGGAGTTTACCCGTCTCTTCTTTGATGGAACGTTCGACTCTGATGCAGAGGCAATTGAGCGCTACTTCATGACTTTTGCAATTGCAGCAAGAAAGTCTGCCAACATCTGATCCGCATAGCAGATACCTGTCAGCGCCACAGGTGCCATTAGATGTGACCCTTTGGCACGTGCTTGCCCCAAAGGCAAGCAAGCGTTATACCTAGAAGCGCGCCCCGACGTGCTGGAAAAGCTCTGCACCTCAGCAAAGATACGGTCGACAGATGCTTCCAATCGAATCGAAGGTATAAGCACAACAGATAAACGCCTTAAGGATCTGCTGGTCGATAAAAGTGAGCCCGCTACTCGAGCCGAGCAAGATATTGCCGGATATCGTGATGTCCTGGCCTTTGTCCACGAAAACTACGAGCACATGCGGATAACCCCGAACGTTATCCTACAGATGCATGCAATGCTTTATCGATATTCAGGTTATGCTTTCGCGGGCGTTTGGAAAGGCAGCGACAACTCAATTGTGGAACGCGATGCGGATGGTGTTGAACACGTCCGATTTAAGCCCCTGCCAGCAGTTGCGGTGCCAGAAGCAATGGAGGAGCTGTGTTCAAGTTATGCCGCAGGCGTAGAAAGTGAGATCGTAGACCCCTTGATTCTCATCGCGCGCTTTGTCTTCGATTTCGTGAGCATTCATCCATTCACTGATGGCAATGGGAGAATGAGCCGACTCTTGATGTTGCTTCTTTTATATCAAAACGGTTATCTGGCAGGAAAATACGTAAGCATCGAAGACGAAATCAATCGGACGCGTGACTCGTATTACGAAGCCCTTGCCGCAAGTTCTGAAGGCTGGGGCGACGGAGAGGCGGACTATGTCCCGTTTATCAACTATCTTTTGGGAATAGAAATAGCGGTGTACGCCGATTTCGAGTCGAGAGTGTCGGGGTTGCTTGGTGGATCCAAGAGCAAGGCTGAACGCGTAGAAGAGTGCCTTGAGAACTCATTGGGCCCAATTAAGAAATCGGACATTGTGAGGGAATGCCCTGATATATCGGTTACAACCATCGAGCGCGTACTCAAGAAACTCCTAGATGATGGCAAGATCGAGAAGATCAGTGGTGGCCGCTCCACTGCTTATGTCTGGAGTGGTTCGAGATAGATGTTAGATGTTTTCTGGATCTCCGTTCTATTGTGGGACAAGCTTTGCGTCCACTTGACGCACGTCCACTTGACACACACGCTTGACACACGTCCACTTAGCGCGCGTTAACCCGCCGCGGCCTGCTGTACCCGGCATACCTCTAATCCTGAATCGACCCTTCTCAAAACAAGTCAACGGCATATCCTGAAGGAGACAGCAGAATCCTCAATGCGGAGGCAACATGCAGGAAAAGACATACACGACAGAACTCGGCAAAATCGTCTACTGGCGCAGCGACGCAACTGATCCGAGCAAGCCTTGGATCATCTTCCTTCCCGGACTTACAGCCGATCACAGGCTCTTCGACAAGCAGGTCGTGCATTTCAAAGACATGGCGAATCTTTTGGTATGGGATCCGCCTTCGCATGGAATATCGCGACCATTCCCTTTGAAATGGACCATGGATGACCTTGCGAAGTGGTTGCATCAGATCTGTGGATACGAAGGCATAGACAAACCCATCTTGGTAGGCCAGTCGATGGGCGGCTACGCTGCACAGGCCTACATGAATATCTTCCCCGACAGCGTATCCGGATTTGTATCCATCGACTCTTGCCCCCTTAAACGCTGCTATTTCACAAGCTGTGAGCTTATGCTGCTAAAGCACACCAAGCTCATGTACCTCTCAATTCCTTGGAAACTGCTCATCGCTTGGGGTTCTACAGGATGTGCCACATCTGAATACGGGCAGGCGCTCATGAGAAAGATGATGGAAAGCTACAGCAAGCATGAATATTGTGACTTGGCAGCCCATGGGTATCGCATTGTAGCCGAGGCGGTGGAAAGCGGAAGAGATTTCGATATATCATGCCCGGCTCTGCTTTTATGCGGCACGAAAGACATGGCGGGTTCCGCCAAGAACTACAACAAGAGGTGGACAAACGCCGCAGGCATCCCGCTTCTTTGGATAGAAGGTGCAGGACACAACTCAAACACAGACGATCCCGAAGCCGTGAACAAGGCGATCGAGAACTTCATGGACGCGCTTTCTTAAAGAAACTCCGGTTTGTAAGCCCAGCCCTTGAGAATCGCGCACCACTTGCGATATTCTTCGAGAAAAGCAGCAAGGTCAATGTGCTCTTTGGACGAGAGACGCTTATGCAGGTAACCATCCCCGAGCATGATGAGCATATCCAGAACCTCTCGAGGGTTCACCTCGTCGCGGAAACGAGAGAAATCGACATGGCCCATGAATCGTTCGTACATGATATCCATCTGCTCGTCATTCCATCGGTTCATGTCATCGCGAATATCCCGATGATCCGGATAGAAGGCTCGAACGCTGAATTCGAACGCCCATGGCCATCGCGCGAGCGAGGCTAGCTTCTGCTCGCCTGCATAGAGGAGCACGTCGAAGAAATCATCTATCGCGTAGTACTGCTCGTCGACGATGTAGTCAACCGTTCGCTCCATGAGAAACTCCATGGTGCGCTTGTACAAAGTACTTTTGTTGCGGAAGTAGAAAAAGAGAAGCCCCTTCGAGATATTCGCTTTGCGGGCGATATCCTCAGTGGATGCCTCCTTATAACTGTTACGCCCGAACCCTTCGATCGCCGCCTTCATCATTCGCTCGCGCTGCTCTTCGGGAAGCTTGTTAAAGTCGCCGTGCTTGGCGCTCTCTCGTAAAGGCCTCATTTGCGGAGCCTTTCTATTTTCCTATTGACCCACTAGTCAATGATAAGCTTACCGCAGAATAGCAATAATGTGGTCGCCTTGGCACGGCAAGATCGCGCGCTGCAGATATCCGCCGCTCAGGCTTCATTCGTATCGAGTAATGAAAAATGAATCGCTATCGGGGATCTTTTGCTTACAATTGAGCCATTGGTTGATGTAACGGGTAGCCCCGACAGTCCTGAAAAGGAAGGTGCACAGAATGGTCGAACAGCTCCGTCATCGCGAATTCATCGGATATCAAGTCTACACGACCCAACGCGCGCTCGCAAAGAGCCTCGACCACACCTTGTCCCCTTTCGGGATCACATCCGGACAGTGGAACGCTTTGAATCAACTGAACGAGAACGGCGCCATGACCCAAAAAGAGTTGGCCGACATCCTTAAGAAGGAACCGGCGACTGTCGCTCGCCTGCTCGATCGCCTTGTTAAGCGCGATCTTGTGAGGCGCACCACACACCCTGAGGACAGGCGCGCTAACATAATTGAGATAACCCCTGCTGCTGTTGAGCTTCTTGAAGATATCGAACCTTGCGTCATCGCTCGTGCTGATCTCATCGCCCAAGGTATCTCCGACAAAGATCTCGACACTTTTTTCACCGTTCTCAACACAGTGCGCGAAAACGCACAAGCATCATCAGGAGAATAGAAACTCGCGGCCCCTTCTGCGGCTGCAAAAATGCAAAGTCCTTACGACTCTGATATGTATATCTTATTGCTGCGGGGAAATTCTCGCTTGAAAGCTGCTTTCAAAAGACGCTTGTCCGGCTTCGCATTCGCAAATAGTGTGGAAGAATCCTCGAAGCCATGCTCTTCAAGCACCCAGCCATTTTCATCATGGTGCAAGCTCACCGAACGATCACGCTTAAAGGTGAACAATGACACAGATCGGTGGTCTTTGTTCGCAGCAGCGTTCATCAATTTCGCTTGAGCTTGTTTTGCAGGCATAAGCTTCATTGCAACTTCCTTTTGAGTAGACACTCAAGATTGACACTAAAGATCCGTTTTGCAGATCTGTGAAGAGGAACTGTCCTGAACATTTAGCGTTCTAGCAATGGCGCAACACATACGCGCCGGTAAAGCAAGCGATGGCCACGCTGCAATGACAGGCGTCTCATAAAGAGCCGATACGCATCAAATGAGTCGCATCGGCTCTTGGATCCTCAAGATCGACACCTCTATCGATCTGGTCAGATTCTTGAAAGACTAAGCGTCTTCGTCACGGACCTTCTTAGACTCGGCCTCTTGCTTTTTGGCCTCATCTACAGAGATCCCTTCCATCGTCTCACTCTCGAACGACTCAAAATCAATATCTTTGCCTAATTGCTCTTCTGCCATGATAGTTCACCCTTTCTGGTCTTTTGATCGATTGACTCTTGACAAACCTCACGCTCTCAACGTTTCATCGGCTTATCGATCTGACACCATAATCGCTCGTTTTAGCATTGCGAAAGAACATGCAGAAGCTTTGTTTCTGGCAAGTTACTAAAAAGACGCGCAAGTGATATCTGATGACAGCAGATCAGCTTTTTGCCTTAGAGTTCTGATCTATCATCCGTTGAGCCACTTGATAAAGCTTCATAGCTTGCGGACTTGGCTGATTGGCAAAGATAAGCCCGTAAGGCATACTGTACTGCTTGGCTAATGGAACACACGCAAGGTTTGGGTGAATGTCTTCCCATATGTCGATCGTGACGATAGCGCGATTGTTAAGTTCGCAGTCCGCGAAAAGTTCCATGGTGTAGAAAGGTACATCAGAAATGCGATTAGCACCCAAAGCAGCAAGATACGCGCGGGCGGCATCATAGTCAGCAGACATTCCCGGCTTCATCAAAACCAAATCCAAATCGTGAAGCATAGTCCCATCAACTACTGACAGGCTAGCCATCTGTGCCGTCTTAGGTATGGCAACACATAGCGATGGGCGTGCTAATTCAAGGAACAGACAGCGGTCTTTATAGAGCTCAGAGAGAAAAAGTCCTTCCATTGCATCACAGGATATACCAAGCCCTTGCAGGTAGTTACCCGGTGTTACTCCGATGCTTTCAAGCGAGATGATATCGATATGGGTGCCGGGTGCATCCTCGATCATGTGCGACCAAATACTGGGAAGCATACGGCATTTCATAAGCAACGATGTCGCCACCCGTATGGGCCCTTCGCCTTTTTGAACCAACCGCGCGCGGTCAACCGCTTCATTGGAAAGCCGCACTATCTCGACAGCATCCCGATAAAGCGACGAGCCAGCCTCTGTAAGTTGAACGCCGCGACGTCCCCGCTCGAACAATACGACACCGAGCCTTTGCTCAAGAAGATCGATCTGCTGAATGAGCGAAGAGGGCGCGATGAACAGAGCACGAGCGGCTTTGCTAAAGCTACCGGCATTGGCTGTTTCGATGAACGACTCTATTTGACGCGCGTACATGGTAACTCCTTTATAGACTTCTTCATATAAGGTTATAACCTAACATACTATTAGGAAATAGCGTGATTAAAAGTATATTTTAATCACTATCATTAGGTTATGGCTATAAATTGGGGAAAAGGGGAAATGCCATGACCATACATTCGCTTAAAAGGAAAAGATACGTATATCTCTTCGCAGCGGTGACTTCATTTCTGGTGCTGGGCTTGGTGTATGCTTGGTCGCTGTTCGCAACGCCTTATCAGCGAAACCGCATCAAAGAGATTAAGGACATACGGACCCAAGGATTTAAAAATAAGTTCGTATGTCCCTGACACTATGCGGCTTCGGCGCTATTTTACAGTGACCACAGGAATATCGGCCTCATGGAGCACCGCATAGCTCACGCTGCCCATCATCGCCCGAATGGCCCCGAGTCCACGTCTGCCCATTATGATCATATCCACGTCGTGCTCTTTGGCGTAATCGCAGATTCCAGTGGATGCCTTTGCCGACGCATATGCTCCAAGCGTTACCTTGCACTGCACATCGTCAAACATGTCTCCGAGCTGCTCGCGAACGCTCTCGATCGTCTGCGCACGGGAATTCTCCATCATGACCTCGTATGTTTCCATATCGGGAAAGATCTGCGAAACGCCGGTGATCGGAGATACGGGAGATTCCACGCCGATGCCCGCCATTCCAAGAGGGATGATAGACACTATGTGTATCGTAGCGCTCGGATCGTCCCCAAGCATATCTTTCGCGACCACCAAAGCCTCGGTCGATGGCTCGGAACCGTCATAGGCCACCATGATATTCTTATACAACATGTCTACCCCTTTCGTTGCGATTTCCCAAAGTATAGCCCAGCGCTGCGCGACTGAGGTCGGCCTTACGAATCGCTTACCTTTTTGAAAACAAACTTGAAATATTGGTTGGTTACAATCTTGTCGATACAATTAGAAAGGATGCCGATCCGGATGCAAGCCATCGATTGCCATTGTCATATCTACCCCGCAAAAATTGCCAAGAAAGCCGTCGAAAGCGTCGGCGAATTCTATGGAATACATATGGACCTTGACGACGGAACGTCAGACACACTGCTCGATGCGTCACGCGATGTGCCTATCGAAAAGCATTTCATCTATTCGGTGGCAACAAGACCTGAGCAGGTCGAAAGCATCAATGATTTCATAGCGTCCGAATGTGAAAAGCACCCCGAATTCGTCGGATTCATGACGCTTCATCAGGATTACAAGGACCCGGAATCCGAGATCGAGCGCGCGCGAGCAATGGGGCTTCGTGGCATGAAGCTGCATCCCGATACGCAGATGGTCGATATGGACGACCCGCGTCTGATGACGATCTACGAAATCATCGAAGGAAAGATGCCGATCGTTATACATTGCGGCGACTACAGATATGACTATTCTCACCCGAAACGGCTCAAAAGGATCCTTGCCGCGTTTCCCGATCTGGTGGTCAATGCAGCGCATTTCGGAGGTTGGTCGATATTCGATTACGCGCTCGAATTCCTGCAGGACGAGAACTGCTTTTTGGATACCTCAAGCGCACAGGAGCTGCTCGGCCCCAGACGCACGAAAGAACTCTGCAGACTGTTCGGCACAGACAGAATAATGTTTGGAAGCGATTTTCCCATGTGGAGTCCGAAGCGCGAATACGAACTATTCACCGCGATCGACTTCACAGATGACGAACTCGAGAAAATGCTATACGGAAACGCAATGAGATTTTTGAATGCGTAGGACGCTTGCTTTCGGAAAGTCCTACCAATTCGCAGGCTTCTCGAAAACCATCTCAGGCTGCTTCCATTCGACGATAGCGCCGACATCTCGAGTCTTCGCAAGGTCGATGACCCTCTGATTCGAAGAGCCGCGCCAATCAAGTTCCAAAGACTTCAACTCTTCCACAAAAGGCCCGTCAACCAACACGTCGATATTGTCGAGCAAACATGCGATATCCGGATTTGCCTGCGACATCTTCAGCAGATCCTCGTAAAGGTATCCGGTAAATGTCCAGATGTTATAACCGTCAGCCTTCAACTGTTGCGCCAACGCAGCGCATGCATGCGGCTGTTCGAACGGCTCGCCACCGGATAGCGTCACTCCCGCTATAAGCTTATTCGAACGAATGCCACCCAGGACACTCTCGATAGACCTCAGCTCTCCACCTTTGGGAGAATGACTCTCAGGATTGTGACAGCCGGGACAACCATGCGAGCACCCTTGAACGAAGATAGAATATCGGATCCCTGGACCATCTACGATTGACTCTTCGACCACCCCGAATATACGAATATCTCCAGAAGCTTGTGCATCTGCACACTGGGCCGAATCTTGTGCGCTCATTAAGACTCCTTCTTTCCGGCACTGGGTCGTGATCCATCCTTCTTCTCACGCTCGACTCTTCGCTCCTTGCGCTCTTTTCGTTCCTTGCGCTCTTCACGAATCTCTTCACCGTGCTCGGATATGCGTCTGGTCACGTTCGGTTTGCCATCCGATGTCGAGATGCGTTTGCCATATAGCTTCACGACCTCGACCGCCGCGTTCTTCACGGCATCCAGATGCACGCCTGTGCCGACGGTGAAATATAACGTGCCCTTATATCCTTTATCGTTGGCCCCAAAATACGATATTTTCGAAGGCGTCTTCATTAAAGTGATCGCCTCCACAGCATCGTTGACCTTGCCTTCAATCTCTTCTGCAAGATCTTCAGGCGTCCTGCCCTCGACACGATTCACGAGAATGTCTAGGCGAACATCGTTTTGGGGAGGCATCTTGATCAGCGCGGACGTATTGATCACCGAATTGGGGATGAGCACCTTATCCCCCTCAGCTGTAACGATCACCGTATGACGCCACGTTACGTCATGGACGATTCCCGTATTAGTGCCGACTTGAATATGGTCTCCTGGCTCCACGAGTTTGCCTACACTGATCTGTAAGCCCCCAATAAGATTTGACAGCGTGCTTTGAAAGCCGAGAGAGACCGCAATGCCGCCGACTCCCAAAGCCGTTATAGCTGCGCTGATGTTAACGTTGAAGCACGTAGACAATACGATGCATATGCCTACACACCATATCCCCACGCGGGCGATATTGATGAAGATGCTCGATGAGGGCAGTGGATTTTGCGACAACCGCAGCATTTTGCGCAGGAGCTTCGTAATGAGCGCGGACACTAATGCGGTAAGCATCAGCGTTATCAGCGCAGTAAGAAACGTGCTCAGCCACCCTACGTGGAAGAAATTCTGCATCATATTCTTAAACTCGTCAGGCAAAGAATCCAAACCCATGCCGCATCCTAACCTCAGATCGTCTCAAGTCCATTCACTGTGTGAAAACAAAGGCCAACTGCTGCGCACAGAGCTCTCAAATACTGATGTCGCAGCGCTTTCGTCTTGCTCGCCTATAATGCTCGCATCTTGATAGCCGCTCTTCGTGTTCCCAATGATACAGACTCTCATATGATAACAGCCGCACCCGCTTGTTCTCTGCAAGCGAAATGCGGCTGTAAATGTAAACCCAGCGCTATGGTTTAACCGAGTGCTTAAAGCTTCGGAACGTCGTGCTTGACACGATCGGACTCTTCAGAGCGCTTCGCATCGTTGAAACGATCAAGGGTTCCAACAAGATACCCTGTGATGCGACGGATGCGCTCAAAGCCAAGGCCTGTAGCATCCCCGCTGTCGTCCTTATACTCCGCGCGCCCGCACTTAGGACAAGTGTCGCCGATGATGCCGTTATATCCGCACACTGGATCGCGATCGACAGGATGATTGATCGAACCGTAGCCCATCCCGCTCTCCTTCATATGGCGGATAACGGACTCGAACGCCTCAAGATTTTCAGTCGGGTCGCCATCAAGCTCGATATAGCTGATGTGTCCACCGTTGGTAAGCGCATGATACGGAGCCTCGATATCGATCTTGTCAAACGCAGCAATATCATGATAGACAGGCACATGGAAACCGTTGGTGTAGTAATCGCGATTCGTAACACCCTCGATGCTTCCGAAGCGCTCGCGATCGAGACGGACAAAGCGACCGGACAGACCTTCTGCAGGCGTTGCGATCAAGGAGAAATTAAGCTTCTTCTCTTCCGAGATCCTGTCGCAATAGCTGCGCATATGACCAATGATCTCAAGGCCGAGACGCTGAGCTTCCTTGCTCTCTCCATGATGCTTGCCAGTAAGTGCCTTCAGGCACTCCGCAAGACCTATAAAACCGGTTGTGAGCGTGCCGTGCTTGAGAACCTCACGTTGCTCATCATCATACTTGAGGTTCTCAGAATCGATCCAAACACCCTGTCCCATAAGGAATGGAGCATTGTATACGCGCTTGCGAGCTTGGATCTCAAAACGCTCAAGCAGCTGACCAGTAACGAGCTGAAGCTTGGAATCGAGCAGGTCGAAGAACAGTTCCACATCGCCTTTAGCACGAAGGGCAAGACGCGGAAGATTGATCGAGGTGAACGAAAGATTGCCTCTGCCCGGAGTGACCTCGCGCTCGGGATCGTAAACGTTGCCCATAACGCGAGTGCGGCAACCCATGTATGCGATCTCCGTCTCAGGCGTTCCTTTGTAATACTGCGCATTGAACGGCGCATCAAGGAAGCTGAAATTCGGGAACAGGCGCTTTGCGGAACAATGCATGGCCATCTTGAACAGATCGTAGTTCGGATCGGTCGGATTGTAGTTGACGCCCTCCTTCACGCGGAAGATCTGTACCGGGAAGATCGGAGTCTCGCCGTTGCCAAGTCCCTCTTCTGTTGCAAGAAGCATATTCTTTATGACCATACGTCCTTCAGGAGAGGTGTCCATACCGTAGTTGACCGAGCTGAACGGAGTCTGGGCACCGGCGCGCGAATGCATGGTGTTCAGATTATGGACCAAGGCTTCCATTGCTTGGAAAGTAGTGCGATCAGTATCCTTAAGCGCATTTTTCTTGGTGTAAGAGATGATCACATCAGCGCTCTCGGAAGATATGCCAGCCTCGATAAGACCCGCTACAAGCTCGCTCTCGAAAGCCGCATCGAGCTCGATCGATGCTTGGACGCCTGTCTTCTTTTCGATATTTGAGAGAAGAGTCTCGGTGAACTCACGTTCATCCGCAATGTCGGTCAGAAGGTCGATAGCCTCAGCAAGATGCTTCTTGAACAATCTTCGATAAGTCTTGCGAACACCGTCTGCCAGACCGTAATCGAAATCGCATACCGCTTGACCACCGTGCTGGTCGTTCTGGTTGGACTGAATGGCGATACAGGCAAGTGCCGTGTAGCTCGAGATATCGTTCGGCTCACGAAGAACGCCATGACCTGTAGAGAATCCGTCTTTGAAGAGCTTCTTGAGCTCGATCTGGCAGCAAGTGGTGGTAAGAGTATAGAAATCCATATCATGAATATGGATATCACCTTCGCGATGAGCCTTCGCAAAACGCGGATCGATCACGCACATCTCGTAGAACTGCTTGGCGGATTCCGAGCCATACTTGAGCATAGTACCCATTGCAGTATCGGCATTGATGTTGGCGTTTTCGCGCTTGAGATCGGAATCTGCGGCCTTTGAGAAAGTGATATCGTGAAGTGTCTGAATGAGACGGGAATTGACATCGCGAACACGGTTGCGCTCGGCGCGATAAAGGATGTATGCCTTAGCGGTCTGGACGAATCCGCTCTCAATAAGCGTCTCCTCAACAAGATCCTGAACGCCCTCAACAGTCGGAGTGCCCTCAATGGCGCCTTCGTCAAGCTTCTGAGACACCTTACGTGCGATCTCATCGGCGGTAGCGCGATCCTGCATGGCGGCACAGGCTTGGAAGGCCTTCTCCACTGCAGATGCGATCTTCGTCTCGTTGAATTCGGTCGTACGTCCGTCGCGCTTGATGATTGTTTGTGGCATGATTCAACTTCCTTCTCTGGTTGTTTTAGCGCCTTCAGCTTTGTCCGTCATCCGTATATCCAAAGGGTTAAAAAAGCACAAGCTGTTGATTATTCAGACTTGTGCAGTTTTCATATCCCTACCTGTGAATTCCTATGTTATTCAACATCTTTTCCACAGGGTTTCAACTAAGTTATACACAATATGTTGTGGTTAGTGCATCACTTCGTGAGTATATATAGTATAAGTAAGACGAAGTTTTGACAATAGGATATCGGCGGATTTATCCGATTTTTTTCAATCTGATTCATGTGCGCGAAAAGTACGCAGGTCCAACGATGGGCTCTTAAGTAACAGTTCCGTAAACCTGTCCCCAAGCGTGCCCATTGATGGCGGAATTGATCTGATCGGCAAGTCGTCTTCTCGTGTAATCGCCTGGCGGCAATAACGAAACGATGCGCATCAGATCCTCCGGAAGATCCGCCGATTCGGCAGCGATGATGACATCCAGTCGAGACACTTTGAAAGCAAGCTCCTCATCTACCTGCTCCATATAAGGCGCCTCGTCGTCCCTAAAAAGAGAGTCGATCACTTGCTGCAAAGCCCCGTAATGCGGACTTTTGTCCTTATTGCTCATGACGTTCATCCAATCGATCGGCTGTGCGCCCCAAAGCGCTGGCAACGCGATCGCGAAGACGTTCTGCCAACGAATCAAGATCAGTCTCAGCATCATTTGCAATATCCAAGCCGAACAAATCCTGAGCCACATCCAGTCTGTCGACTGCCGCAACAAGCGCCCCGGTGTATGCAGGGCTCGCATCTCCAACAGCGCGCAGAAACTGCGCACCTGCTGCACGTAGCGCTTCGGCGGCATCCACCATCGTATCCGGATCGAAGTACGGATTCTTGTAACTCGGAGCCTCCTGTTCAGGATCGCGCGAGGCAACATCAAGCTGAACTAGCGTCGGAAGCCCGCACGACATGCGGGCGCGATTCGTCAAGGCGACAAGATCATCGACAGGAGCCCCACTTGCAAACCCTACAACATCCGCACCGAGATCCTCCATCGCATAGATCGCATCCTCGATGCTCTCTTGCATGGCGCTTTCACTACCCACAGCAACCGATGCTGCACCACGCCTTCTTAAGACACCTTCGCCATCAACATCAACAGAAGCGATAATCAGTTTGTCGCTGACCTTGCGAATGCCCATCAAAGCGCATTTGAGATCAGCCACACGTGTGAATCCGTTTAGAAAAAACGCATCGAAGCTTGCATCGTCATACAACTTAGCGGCCCTTGTGTATTGATCCCGATTCTCGAGAAGCGAAGATTTGGAAGACGCATCAAGGGGAAGGGCACAAGGCGCGATCTCGACGATCACATGCTGCGGCTTCACGGCCTGCGCGAGCTTGATAGCATTATCCGCCATCGCCTGCGCATCATCCCGCATCCCAAGCCGCGCAAGTTCAGCAGGAACGATCATGGCGGTATCGGCCACAACGCACTGAACGCCCGTCATCGACTCCAACTTGTAGACCTCTTCGATCACCTCAGGCTCGAACAGCAACGCGTAAGCCTGATCATGCAAAGATGTCATCCCCAATAGATCGAGAGCGCGCGAAACGGGCGACGACATAACGAGCATATCCTTGTTCAAACGAAGTTCTAGATCTGCCATAGGAAAGCCTTCCACATTGGTTCGAATCATCGATCATAAAGCATGCAGCTTCACGATATTTCACGTTCAATGATACAGCACCTAGATATCGTTAAAGAAGAACACAGGTAAAGGAGCACGGTCGTCTGCAAGCCATCTGTAAATCATCTATAAGTCATCTGCAAGCTGCAAGCTATCGAGCGTCATTATGCTCGCATCCAACAGAGAGGCATCGTCTTCATCATGCGTTGCAACCAAAAGAGCACGACCGCCCAATGCATTCAAGATAACGCGTGCCGCAGATCGCTTGGCAGCATCATCCAATCCCGAGAACGGCTCATCCATCAGTACAATGCTCGATCTGTGTGCAAGCGCACGTGCTATCTGCACGCGACGTTTCATGCCGCCCGACAGGTCCCTGACCTGCTTGTTTTGCCATGTACTCTCATCGGGAATGAGCTCGGACAAAAGCTCATCGCCGCGAACGGTCTCTGCCTTATCGCGGGCCGTGAGAGCTATGTTCTCAAGCGCGCTGCAACCTTCGATGAGCCTATCATCCTGAAACACCACAGATATGAGGTCATTGCCCATGATCTGCCCCCCATCCGGTCGCTCAAGCATAGAAATGGCTCTCAAAAGCGTGGTCTTGCCCGCTCCCGAGGGCGCCATAAGGCAGACCCGCATACCCGGATCCATCTGCACAGAGACAGACGACAAGATGACCTGCCCACCAAAGGCTTTATCCAGGCGATTGACATTCAGCCCAAAAGAGACGTCGGCCACACCCGAATCCATATCCGCATTCGCACTCGCTTCCGAATGCGCACGGCACACGCGTCTACTGAGCAGGTAGCCGGGAATATCACAGATCCTATCAAACAGTGCGATGAAAGCCTTCTCGCAAAGCCAGCCCAAAACAATGACGACAGCGGTCCACGAGATTATCATCGCCACATCAAGCGTGAGTTTTGACAGATAAACCGCCTCGCCGATGGAACTTCCCGGCAATCCTATGAGCTCTGCCGCAACTCCCGCTTTCCAGCTCATGGCAACAGCCGTTTTGAGCGCCGCTCGCAAAAATGGCGCGTATTGAGGAAGCTCGATCAGAGTGATGCGCGAAAAGGGTCGCACATCAAAGACGCTCGCAAGTTCATCCAAACTGCGATCTCTGTTCGCGGCAGCCTCGATCATAGCGGCATATATCGGCGGGAATACCACCATTGCAACCACGATCGACGTGGTCACATGCGAACCCGCGAGCACGAGCAGCAATGCAATTATGCACACCACAGGCGCACTTTTGACCACATTGATAGCGGGCGAGAGAGCATCTCTTACGATTGCGAACTTCGACGCGAAGGCGCCGAAAACGCACCCCAGCAGCAAAGCGCAAAGAAATCCCAGCCCAATACGGATCGCCGACCAAGCGATCGAGACCCAAAACGATGTCGTCTGTGCGGCAGAAACAAGGGCGACACACGACTCGACAGGACCACAGAACAGCATCGGATTTCCGATAGCCATAGAAGCCAGCTGCCAGATCGCAAGCCAGGCGAGGATCACCGCAATCCGTTTCGCCCAACGTTGCTTCACCTATCCGCACTCCAATCAATCCGCATCTTTCCTATCAATCCTCCGTCATCAATCCGATCGCGGCCCTGCCGATCGCACCAACGCTCATCGCGTCTCTATATAGTAAAAGTCATCCTCAGGAAGCGCGCCTCCGACAGATTCCGGCGAATAGGCCATGAGCACTCCGAGATATCCCGCAAGCACATCTTTCATATCATCGCCCGTCAGGCACACAACATTGCACAACGGAATCGCAGTTTCAGCTACCGTCGCGTTGCCGATGATGCCAAGCTCAACCAGAAGATCAGCATACGCCGTCGGATCATCATTCACAGATGAAACGGACTCAGCATGCGCATTGAGAAACAGTTCTACCAGCTCAGGGTTGTTCTCGAGAAACTCCGAGCGAACCACGGTAACACCCGTAACGAGACGCCCCGCATCGGAATCGGCATCGTCCACACCGCCGCTGCCGGCCTCGGATTGCGCCTCAACAGCCGCCTCGCTTCCATCCGCCATAGCATCCCACTGCTCGGTCAGGTCCATCACCGAATGAAGTGAGTCGTTCTGGATGGTAGCCGATGTCGCAAACGGCTGCGGGAGGATCCCTACAGAACTCGGATCCGCAGAGATCAACGCTGCCACCTCAGAAGGCTCAGAGCGAAACTCGATGTTCACATCACCTTCGCCAACACCCGCCTCCGACAGAAGATGCTTAAGCGTGTATTCGGGAACAGTTCCCTTGCCGGTCATATATATAGTACGGCCAATAAGATCCGCGACCTGCACATCATCGCACGACGCGAGCTCCTCATCGCCTGTAACGGCATAAAGCACCCCCATCGTGTTGACGTCGATCACCTCAATGCCGCCGTTTTTGTTGTACAGAGTAGCTGCCAAATTCGCCGGAATGAGCGCGATATCCAGATCACCCGAAGCGAGCTTGGGCACCAGTTCATCAGCAGCTGTCACAATATCGAAACTGTATTCGGGTCCGTCTTGCTTAATCATGTCGGCAAGCCCGATAGCAGTTGGGCCTTTCATCGCGCCGATACGGATGGGCTCATCTACTACAGTCTGCTGCGTTTGCTCCTGTTCAGAGGAAGACGACGTTGTGCTCTCGCCGGCGCAGCCAACAAGCAGAAGCACCAACAAAACGCTTGCGAGCGCAAAGGAGACAACAGCAGTTCTTCCGACCAGTCTTTTAATGGGCATTTTGAACCTTTCAAGATCAACATAGGCTTCTGAAATCCTGTTTGCAATGCAATGAAAGATATCATATGTCGGTTGGATGTGATAGCCTTCGATCCGTTGATTGGGCAGCTTGCACACATATATAGACCAAGTGGATGCATTTTGTAGCTGCAAAAGAAAATGAAGGCAACATACAATCACTGACGAAAACACCATAGACCAACGAGGAGAACCTATGGCTTTAATGGAGGTAGTAAGGCCGTCTGAACCTCAGGCGGCGGCGCAGGATCTTTGCGACACGCTAGCGCGGCGCGCGAGGTCCGGATCGTTGGGCACATGCCCGGTGGAACTGTCTGACGCATTCGTGGGGCTTTGTGCTGCGCAATCATGCGGAAAGTGCGTTCCGTGCCGTGTTGGACTTGCCCAGATGAAGAATCTGCTCGAATCCATATTGGACGGCAAAGCTTCGGAAAAGGACTTGTCCACGCTTGAGAAAACGGCGCGCAACGCCTATCTGAGTGCAGATTGTGCGATAGGTTATGAGGCCGGTGCCATGGTCATCCGCGCACTTAAAGGCTTCAAATCTGATTTTGTCAGCCACGCAGATCGCGGCCTTTGCAGCGCAGGTTCGCGCGATGCGGTTCCCTGCATGGCGGGATGCCCTGCACACGTGGATATCCCGGGTTATGTAGCGCTGGTCGGAGCCGGACGTTACGCCGATGCGCTGCGTCTTATTCGCAAGGACAATCCCTTCCCGCTTGCATGTGGGCTTATCTGCGAGCATCCCTGCGAACTCGGATGCCGCCGCGGTGTTGTTGATGACGCAATCAACATACGTGCGCTCAAACGCTTTGCTGTCGACAACTCGCCTGAGATGTTCTCAGTCGCACCCGACGGGCAACCAAGCGATGTTTCTTCTCCTTTCCACCATGAACCGACCGGGAAACGTGTTGCGATCGTTGGTGGCGGTCCTGCGGGTCTCACCGCAGCATACTATCTTGCGCTCATGGGGCATACGCCCGTGATCTACGAGCAGCGCGATCACCTCGGTGGAATGATGCGCTACGGCATCCCGGCATATCGCTTCCCGCGCGCCGAGCTTGATCGCGAGATCAACTGGATCATCTCTCAAGGTATCGAAGTGCACTGCAACACCTCGGTGCCAAACGATATAACGTTCGAAAAGCTGCAAGAGGACAATGATGCGGTCTATCTTGCCATCGGCGCTCATGTTGAGAAGTCGATCGGCCTTGAAGGCGAAAAGGCCGAAGGTGTTCTTTCTGCTGTCGAGATGCTTCGCGCGATCGGAGATGGATTCCTGAACGACTTCTCCGGCGATCGCATCGTGGTCGTCGGCGGCGGCAATGTCGCAATGGATGTCGCCCGCACCTCGCTTCGCCTCGGAGCCGAATCGGTCACGGTTGTCTACAGGCGCAGAGTCGAGGACATGACCGCGCAGGCCGAAGAGATCGAAGGCGCCATTGCCGAGGGATGCGAGATCTTGGAGCTCAACGCTCCCCTTTCCATAGTCACAGAAAACGGCAAGGTCGCAGGCCTCGAAGTGCAGCCTCAGATCATTGGCGATTTTGACCGCGGTCGTCCCAAGCCAGTGAAGGCCGACTGCCCTCCTGCGATCATCGAGTGCGAACGCGTGCTCATGGCGGTCGGTCAGGCTATCGACGGAGAGAGCCTCGGTATCAACGGCCTGACGCTGAAACGCGGACAGATCGTTGCTAATGAATTTGGCGAGATCGAAGGTTTGCCCGGCGTGTTCTCCGGCGGCGATTGCGAAAGCGGACCGGCCACGGTCATCCGCGCGATCGGTGCTGGCAAGGCCGCAGCGCGAAATATCGATACCTATCTTGGATTCGACCATACCATCACCTGCGATGTGGACATCCCCGTTGCAGTAACAGCGGATCGCATGGCTTGCGGGCGCTCCAACACTACAGAGCGCGCCGCCGATGCCAGAAAGCACGACTTCGACATCATGGAGCAAGGTCTCTCCGATCAGGAAGCCTGCCAGGAATCGGATAGATGCCTGAGATGCGACCAATTCGGATTCGGCGGATTTCGCGGAGGAAGGACCTGCTCATGGTAGAGAAGATGATAAATGCAACTATAAACGACAAAGCTGTCGAATTCCCAGAAGGCTCCACCATCCTTGGCGCGGCAAAGGCTACAGGCATCGATATCCCTACGCTTTGCGGGCTGAAAGAAGTGAACGAGATCGGCGCCTGCCGCGTATGCGTGGTCGAGGTTGAAGGCGTCGAGCGGCTTGTACCTGCATGTACGACAAAGCTCGAGAATGGAATGGTCATCCATACCGACACCCCGCGAGTATTAGAGTCAAGACGCACGACCGTCGAGCTCCTTCTTTCGCAGCACAACACCGAATGCGCCATCTGCGTACGCAACGGCAACTGCGTGTTACAAAAGCTGGCACAAGAGCTCAACATCCTCAGCATTCCTTTTGAAAAGGACATCAAGTGGAACACTTGGAACGAACGATTTCCGCTCATTCGCGATTCCGCAAAATGCGTCAGATGTCTCAGGTGTGTTCAGATCTGTGCAAAGGTCCAAGGCTGTGACGTTTGGGATATCCAAAATCGCGCTACGCGCCTTGATGTAGGCGTTCACGGAGGCATCGGCATCGAAGAGGCTGGCTGCACGCTTTGTGGCCAGTGTGTCACCCATTGTCCGACAGGCGCACTTCGCGAGCGCGATGATGTGGACGAGGTGCTTGCAGCCCTCGCCGATCCGGACACTGTTACAGTCGTGCAGGTGGCACCGGCGGTACGCACATCTTGGTGGGAGCAGATCGGACTTTCGAAAGAAGAAGCTACCGAAGAAAAGCTCGTTTCCGCACTGCGTGCGATCGGATTCGATTACGTATTCGACACAAACTTCGCAGCCGACATGACGATAATGGAGGAAGGCAGCGAATTCCTCGATCGTCTAAACGGGAGCGGCCCGCTACCTATGTTCACATCTTGCTGCCCCGGCTGGATCCGCTTCGTTAAAGAATACCATCCGGATAAGCTTCCAAATGTTTCCTCAGCGAAATCCCCACAGCAGATATTCGGGGCGCTGCTCAAAGAGTATGTAGGTCCTAAGCTCAAGATGGCTCCTGCGCGAAACGGCCATGACAGACTCGAAGGCGTGCGCGAAGGTGCAGGACTCGGAATAGGCATCGACACCAATCCCGTCGGCAGCGGAGTCAACGATGATGCCAATTTGGCCGCAATCGCAGAAGGCGGTGCGCTTGGCGAAAACGAAAAGAGCTACAAAGGCAAGCGTATTTTCAATGTTTCATGCATGCCTTGCATTGCAAAGAAGTACGAGGCGGCCGTCGAAGAGATGGTGCGCGAACAAGACCGCGACGTCGATGCGGTCATCACGGTCCGCGAACTCGTAAGACTGATTCGTCTTATGCATGTGAATGTCGAGGCGCTTGAAGGCACTGCTTTCGATGATCCAATGGATGAAGGGTCGGGCGCAGCCGTTATTTTCGGTGCAACCGGTGGCGTCATGGAAGCGGCTCTTAGAAGCGCATACTATCTGGTTACGGGAACCAATCCCGATCCGAACGCGTTCAGCGACGTGCGTGGACTCGACGGATGGCGCGAGAAAACCTTCGACATGGCCGGAACACCTGTAAGGATAGCGGTTGCCAGCGGACTTGCAAACGCCGACAAGCTCATCCGCGCGATAGATGCGGGCGAGGTTGAATACGATTTCATTGAGATCATGGCTTGTCCGGGAGGATGCGTCGGAGGAGGCGGGCAACCAATCCATGAGGCGCAGGAGCTCGCCGGTGTTCGCGGACAGCAGCTATACGGCCTAGACAAGGCGCGCAACATCCGTTTCAGTCACGAGAATCCTCATGTTGTCACCTGCTATGAGGAGTTCTTGGAAAAGCCTCTTTCGCATAAGGCACATGAACTGCTCCATACTGAACAGGAAAAATGGTAGTGATGCGCTTGATGGTGAGTTGCCATCAATAGAGCATCAAACACATAACAGCAAACAACCCGTATGCTCTCCAAAGACATGCGGGTTGTTTGATTTCAAGGCAGAGACACCAACATTCAACAGCGCAAGATGCCTCGTCCCATAACGACAGCCTTCCTGCAGGTCATACGGATGCTCCGCATCACCTTAGCTGGCGGACCTTCGTTACGCCGAATACAGTATCCATGCTCGTCGCCTTCACGGCGGTCTTTCTAGCCATACCTGTACCGAAACTAATAGTTGATGGCGTGGGGCTTCTTGCGAACGCAACGTCCGGAATGTGCATGTTTTATCTTGGAGCGCTGCTATTCTATTCCGATTGGAAATCAGCGCTTAAAACGCGTGACCTTTACATCGGAGCGATCATTAAAATGGTGGTCCTACCCATCGTGCTTGCAAGGCTCCTTATTTGGTGGGGTGTGCTCCCGATCGAAATGGTGCAGTGCTTCACGATTATCACAGCTCTTCCAGTCATGACGCTGGTTCCGATCATCGCGAGCAAGAACGGCCACGAAGGCGACTACGCCGCCGGAATAACCGTTGCAACCCTTGTAATGAGTGTTGTTACGATACCATTTGTGGCATGGATCGATTCTCTGTAGAGAGCTGAGGGTTCCACATTATGGCGTCCTATGTTTGCGAGAATAGACAAAGAAATGAGGTTTGTTTTTTATGCTTCACACAAGCTGAAGACTTATAATGATCGAAGCAAGAAGTTAGGGGCAAAAATGAACTACCACTACAAAGATGTTGAATTTATTTGCGATACCGACATTCCCGAAGAAGAAGCCCAGGCATACATTGAGCATCTAAAAGAAAAGCATGGAGATAACCTCGTTCAGGTGACAGCCACGATTGACGGCGAGTATGTAGACCTCAATTATCGGTTTATGCAATCCGGCGAGCCTTTTGAGCGAATTCGCCGCATAACGGGCTATCTTGTTGGAACGCTCGATCGTTTCAATGACGGAAAAAGGGCCGAGGAGCACGACCGCGTAAAGCATCATCTGTAAAGCACGCCAAAAACAGAAACGAATTTACAATGCAGAAAGATCCGCCAGCGCGGATCTTTCTTTTGTTATCTTTTTGCATAAAAAGTGCTGCCTTCTGCTTACGTGATTAGGCTTTTGCAGGAGCGCCCCCCATCAGATTGCTGCTGTACCAAAACCCTCCCTTAGGCTCGGTGCTCAGGATACCCGTTTGATTACCAGTCAGATTGCCACTGCTCCAAAACTGTGGTGAAGCGACTTCACGCGCCTGCACCAAATGCTTTTAGAGATGCTTCAAAGATTGCTCCCATTCAGCTTTAGTCCTTGAAGCATACGGAAAGGAAACGATGGGACGGGGCAATGCTTCGAAGAAACACTACCCCAATCTGTCCTTCTGATATGCTCTCCCACGTAAGCTTTGGGCTGGGCAGTTTTTATTCTGCCTTTCCACAGGCTTTCAAGATCAGTGTCGCGGCACCGCAGAGGAGTCCTCCTATGGGCCAAGGAAGCCAGAAGAATTCGTCAACTTCGCTGCCGTTGCCCAAGGGGATGAATAACAAGCTAAGCGCGATGATGGTCGCCACTATCATGATGCAACCGCATATCGGCCCCACGAGCCTGCTCTCCTGTTTGAGCGCAAGCGCGCGCTCACGTTGTTCTTCCGTCAGGTTCGCTCGCTCTATGTCAGATGCGCTCAGCTCCTTTACGGATTCCTTGTTGTACTCGTCGATGTTCACGCGCCCCAAGGCGAGCGCGCCGTGAACGATGAGCCAAACGTCTATCGCTATGCATACGAGCATGGAGAAAGCGGCGAATATATCGTTCATTGACGTTTCGTCTGTCTCGGAGCCGAAAAAGATGACAAGGACTATCCACAAGAAGATGAGGCAGATGCTAATAATGAGCTCCCGGGTGAATTGTTCACGCGCCTTCACCTTGTCGGCTTCTGTGTAGAAATCCTCCAGATAGGGATGGAGTTTGACGAATGCAGAATGCTCAAGCGCTGTCCTGATGATGAATACCAGCCCCGAGCCTATGCCTGCGAAGAGGAGGAGCATGCCGAAACCCGCCGAGATCTTCTCCGGCAGAATACCAACATCGGACAATCCTCCGAAAATGACACAGAAGGCCACTCCCAAGATAATGAGCGATATTCCCGTCGGGATCTTCCAGCCAAAGGTTCGCATGATCTTGTCGTATCCGAAAAGGTCGGATGGCGCTCGATGCTGCACGAGGGCGGGCGTTGGCCCCTCTCCGGTAAGGTCACCCGTCACAAGATCATCGAGGGTGCAGCCGAACAGGTCGCACAAAGCGAGCAACTTGTCAATCTCGGGGCTCGTTGTCCCCGCTTCCCATTTTGTGACGGCTTGTCGGCTCACGCCTATACGTGCCGCGATGGCCTCTTGCGTCATGTTGTTTGCTGATCGAAGATGCAGCAGGTTTTCTCTGAATGCCATTGGTGTGATTCCTTTTTCATCGGTTGCAATTGTACTGTGTCGAGATGATCCAAATTAAAGCATTCTTCAGGTTCCTGCCATCAACCAGCCGGTGCAAAATACGTTTTTTTCTGGAACTTGGTGGTTGCCAAGGGCTGGTCACAAGCATCTTTTTGATACGTTTGGGCACGTACTGCTTTTCGAAGAAGAGGACACTTCGATATCAGACGAGGAACTCAAGAACAACAGTGTTTGCGGTTTGACTACCAGTCAGTTTGCCACTGCTCCAAAACTATATAATGAAAGGAAAATCTTGTAAGTATTTAAAATTATGGAGGAAAGAATATGCTTATTTCTAAATTTTGTACAGATAATATAGAACATAGTATTCAAAAGTTTGAAAGGGAATATAAGTTTATGTTTCCAGAGGAATACAAAAGGTTTTTATTAAGATATAACGGTGGGAAAACACCTGAAAGTAGTTTTAAGCTTAATAAAATTTATTCAAATATTGATGGATTTTACGGATTAGGACAGGCAGAAATGTATTTTCATTACGATATTTTTGCAAAAGGAGGAAAATTGACAGAATATATAAATGATGAAGTTATTCCTATAGCTGCTAATTGTTTCGGAGATTATATAGTTATTGGAATTGGGAGAAATAATAATGGCAAAATATACTTTTATTATCATGATAGGCCAAAGAAATATATTGAATTAATAGATAGCTTTAAAGCTTTTGTTTCTAAATGTAAAAGTAAGAGAATTAAACCAGCAAAGAGTATTGAGGAAAGACGAGAAATTTTGATTGCAAAGGGGAAAGGGGCAAATATTGATGATGAATTAATTAAAATATGGCAGGCAGAAATAGATGAATATGCAAATATTTGCCAAGAAGAATTAGTTTTGGATTAGTGAACGAAATTATAATAATGTCGGTAGGAAATAGTCTCTTTTCTATAATTTCTTGAATTTTGAAAGCGTATGTTTCGGAGTGGATTTTATCCACTCTGTTTTTTACCATCCATGGAGGATTTCTTGTGACTTGCTGCTATGGGTGACGCAAGGTTTGACTACCAGTCAGATTGCCACTGTTCCAAAACCGCTATCCCAAGCAGGAACAAGATATAAAGGGTGTCGCTTGGCTAGATTCCCTCGAATTCAGGGCAAAAGAAAAGCCCCTCCGAAGAGGGGCTGGGGTGCATAATAGGCTAGATAGACGGTGTGGCGCTTTTTTGCTGTTTTCGTACAGCTTCTTTGAACGCTTCGGGTAGATCACCCCAGCTTTCGAGAAGTTGCATGTATTCTTCTTCTGTTACAGGGTCATCTGCAAGTTTGATTATCCTAATAGCTTCGTCGCAAACTCTTCTTACGCCGTCAGGATCACTTGATCCACCCGTGAACACTTCCTCTCCGGTTTCTTTAGACAACACAAGAGGTGTGTTTCCTGCGTCTGCAAAGCGATTGCCAAATGTTCCATAGAAAACCCAATGGTTTTTAGTTTCTTCGGCTGTCAGCCATAAATACCCGGAACTAATACGTTTTGTAATCGAAAAAGCTTCTTCGAAGGATAGCATCATATCGCTCCTTGAATTATTGCATTGAGAACTAATGCAGTTGGTTCTTTATAGTCTATGCGGGTTTGACTACCAGTCAGATTACCACTGTTCCAAAACTGAAAGCCTTTCAAAGACATGATGAAACGCCCGCAAAACGCCAAGCAATAGCGGGCGTTTTCATTGATTTATGATTTGCGATTTGATAGAATGAACAGAACGGGCGGCTTGCCGATGCCACGGCGGCTACCCCGAAAAATCTATCTTTTAGTGTGGAGTAGCCGCAGGTTTAATTCCGGCGGCTATTTCATTTCTCGAAACGGTTCGTGCATTCGATTATTGAAACAATCAAGATACAGAACGTTAATAATTCAATCCATGTAACAGCCATGATAATCACCCTTTCAATATCGGGGTAACCATCACCGCCCGCTCATGTCATTCTATCATTTGATTTATTTCGCTCGGTGTTGGTGCTGTTTGACTACCAGTCAGATTGCCACTGCTCCAAAACCGAACGCTTGTAACGTTGTCAATCCTATTTGTTTGACTACCAGTCAGATTGCCACTGCTCCAAAACTTAGGAAGAGCACCGTATTTCTTCGATTGCGTTTGACTACCAGTCAGATTGCCACTGCTCCAAAACCCGTCTCTAGCTATGATGACATTTCCGAAAGTTTGACTACCAGTCAGATTGCCACTGCTCCAAAACCATTCACTCATGCGAATAGGGATAGGCATAGTTTGACTACCAGTCAGATTGCCACTGCTCCAAAACGAACGGTGTTATCGTTGATGAAATGCCGCAGTTTGACTACCAGTCAGATTGCCACTGCTCCAAAACCGTTGGAGCAAATTCTTCCCTGCGAAGAAGACGGACAATCTGACCTACCCTTAAAGACATATTCAACAAAGTCCCGATCAACAAGGTATTTTCTCACACATTCTTCATCCCATGATGAAGAATATCTCTCCAGCAAAAGTGCTCGAATTCCATGAAAAAACAGTCTGTCTTGAAGCTCTGTCAACTCGTTTTTTGCCAAAAATGTCTTCAAATTTATGAATACGATAACTCTATCGATCGACATATCCGCCCCAAGATCGATAAAGCTTATTAACTTTTCAAGGAGCGAAGCAGTCTCCAAAACCTCCACTTCGAAAGAGAAAGCTTTCAAATAACTGCCTAGATTCCATTCTACTCCGAACCTATAGTTGGCGTTCAGCTGAAACCCCAGTTTATGAGCAGAGCCCTCCAATGCAAGCCCGAGGTCACTCATCTCTTGCCGCAATTCGTCATCTATCAACAACTCGTTTTCCAGCTTTGAGTATAATCCACCCATCAAACACTTGTGCTTCCAAGGAAGATCGCATGGATTCAATACAACAAGAAAAGCGTTGTTGGGACTTATCTCGTCACCATCTTCGCTCCATACCGAATACGGTTCAATCGCTTTATCGCCTTTAAGAGAGATCAGCGAATCGCATACCCTAGCAAAAAGTGATTCGTTTTCGATCTGAAGCATAGTGATTCCGCGCTCTAAGACATCTATGGGCCTATCCAATCCGGAAAACGTAATCCTCATAGGACCACGAACTCCTCCATAGTATCCACCTCATCATATGCCTCTCTGTTTCCCGTGATGTAGTCCATAGTGGCGAACTGTTTTTCTGTAACCTTCAACACCTGAACCAAACCCTCAGGCGGCCTGTTCTTCCTAAGCCTCATTATCGATGCCCCGGCAGCTCCATCATTTACAACCAACTTCGCGTACACTGACTCCTGGATCATCAGATAACCGTCCTTGATGAGGAATTTATGGAACAGTCTGTATTCCTTTCGCTGTGAAGCACTTTCCACGGGAAGATCGAAAAACACTAGCAACCTCATAAATCGCACCCTCGAACCGTTTTCTCCGGCTTTCATAAAAGCCTGATTCCCTCGATGTCTTCCACTGCGATCTTCTTATTCAATGCATTCAAACATTGCTGGACATACTGCGAAACAACGGAGGACAAGCGGTAAGAACCATCACGATAATCCACATACGTATTTCCGATATCACCGAGCATGCGCCTCACATCTCCATCGAATTCACAGTTCATAAAGTCGACAACAGCGCGGTCGATAGCCGGCCTGAACGGCTCCATAAGATCGCATGCCAAGTTGAATTGATTGTATTCGTTTCTATGACATATGCCGGTCTGTGTAAGAAATCCACGTGACACTATCTCTCGGTTAACCATAGAAAGTAAAACCGCATAACCATAGTTCAATGCCGCATTAAGCGGAATTTCCAACTCGCGCGAGAAATCGGATCCAAAGAGCGCCGCAAAATATAGTCGCGCTGCCTGCGCTTCCCTGTTGGTCGTGTCCCCAGATCGCACCTCGGCAATGATCGAAAAAAGCTGCTTAGCCTCGGTTTCGTAGTCACGCTCTTCAAGAAATCTCGCCTGCTCACGAATCTTATCCTTGATGACGTGCTGCCAAACGCGCTTCTTTATCGGCTCTCCCCAAGCGATCTGTTCCATAATGCGCTTACTCGTATTATGCGCGCCATAAAGTGGAAGATATTGTCCGACAGGATTGCATTTGTCGTCGCTTACCACAAGCGATATCTTGTTTTTGGCAAGCTCAGCCATAAGGTAAGCACTTATGAACACCTGCATCGTTTGAAGAATGATCGTCGACACTTCAGATAGATGGATCTTGGCGGTATCGTCCTCTTTTCTCACTACAAGATAACCGCTTTTATACGACATCTTGCAAGCGCTTTCTATGTAAACAGTTCTAAAGGCCAATGTGGGTTCGCCTCTCAAACATGCCGGTGATAGACTGGTCTACGAAGGTTATGCCGCTACCTTTTGTAAGGATCTTGCTGTAGGTAGGCTGCATGTTGCCAGCAAATTTGGAACTTCCCACTGGAGTAAGATCGACCTTATTCGCTTTTCCATTGCCCACCATTATCATCGCCTTCAAGACGGCGGATCGCTCCTCTGATCCCAAGACAAAAAATCGCTCCTTCCATGAATCTATATTCAAAACGGAGAATAATCTCGGAGAATACCTCATAAGCGATTCAGTAATCAGCAAGAAGAGCTCTTCAACCGAACTCTCATCCAACTTCCCTATGCTATCCTCATCATAGATCGCCTTTGCAATTGCTGTTTCATGCCTGTTGAAGGCGAACTGCGTCGCATTTCTGGCTTCCTTTTTACCTGTTAGATAGAGTCTTGAGCCTTCCATCTCCATAAGTTGATACTTATATATCTTGGATCGAACAATTTCCACAAATTCCAAACCAGAGTCTCTTGCCAGAATAATTGCGTATTCTTTTAGGGCATCTTCATGCTTTGCTATCTGAGATGCAATACTAACTGGAACAGAAGCGAATTCGAGTATACATTTTCCTCTCTTCATCGCCTTATATATAAAGAAATATGCAAATTCTGTCCCCGAATAACCTCCATACTTCTTAAGGTTCAAACCCTTTTTTAAAGGAATAGCTGGCGACTTCTTGCCTCCACGCGGTGAATATATCGTTTGATCCCAGAAAGCTCCGCTGGTCTCCTCAGGCATACGAGATATGAAACACTGTCTATAATCGAAATACTTCTTCAGCTTTGTGCATTCCCTATCCGCAGACCATTCGTCTTCAAGAACCTCGCCCGTGTCCTTATCAAAGGTCATATTGGACTTCAAAAAGCTTTCTATTACGAACGATACAGTTCCAGGTATTCGATGTCGTGCTCTAACAAGTTCGCTCTCTTTCTTGATGAAGCTCTTCAAAGCGCGTGTATAGGCGATAGGATTGTCATACATTCCGGGATGACGCTTCTGAATAAACCTACCGATCTCGGATGCCAGAAGAGCATCATGCGCATGATGGAAATCATTTATCTCTCGACACTTCTTCAATTCGAGCTTGCCTCGAAGTTCGCTTGAAAGACCCGCCTTAACAGGCAATACGTTCGTGCCGTCGTATCTCTCCTTAAGGAAGCTCTGCACGATCTTCATGATCTGGCTTGTCTCAACCAACTGGCGCGCAATGAACCCCTTCATTTGCCTCTCGGATATATGGTCACGCAAAAGATTGGCGTGTTTCTTCTTGCTGATCAAGCCGGCCTGAAGAAGAGCATCCCAGCGCGATCTCATTTCCTGCCGTATGGAAACATCGATCAGCATCTGATCCGATTTATTTTGGTTCTCGTTGCTTAGCACCAATGCTTTGTTATCAAAACTGTCGTCTTTGATGTATGACTGTGGAATGATGTGATCGACTTGGTATTTGGTATCATCGTATAATCTATTGATATCAATGGGCTTATTCGAATACAGCGACTTACCGCCCTGCATGAAATACAGCGTCAATCGCTCATCGAGATCCGTTTTTTCGGATTTGCATCTGAGCAACTTATCCCACGCGTCCTTCTCCAAAAATTTCGGCGATTCCTCTTTGAAGCGCTTCATCGCCTCTTCGAGCCTTTCATATCTTTTCTTTGTTCGAGAGCCCCTACTCTCGAGGTCATCCTCTCTAGTAACTTCAATGAAGATATTTTCAGGCGAATGCCCCGCAATGCGAACGATCTCATCCACGATTCCGAGCGCTTGATTGATACTCCTCCTAAGGGCAGGCGACCCCGGAAGGTTCTCAAGCGCCAATCCACCGGCATCGAGCATATTCTTTCTGTTGAATTCGTCGATCAACTCATTGAACGCAAGGTTGTCATCGTGAAGAATCTCCATGAACACCATCGCTTTGGAAGGATGATCGCTATTCTGGTCGCCCTCGCGCAGGATATCCATAATCGATTTCGGACCGTTATCCGTGTTGGACTTCAACTCGACGAGCAGTTTCTTCGAAAGACGACCCCAGCCCGTGAAGCGCTTCTTCACGATCTTCTTAATTTGCTCCGCAGAAAGTCGATCTCCGTATCTACGCTCAAGCTTCTCCTTGAATATGGATCTATCCTCGAATAGCGTGTTCCACAAGATGATCTCCTCGATCATCGGATAATCAGACTCGGGGATCTCATCCACACCGAAGATGTCTTTCGAAAAGAAGATATAGGATCCAAGCTTCGACTCAAAGCCGCTCTCCCCTTGACCGCCACGCACATGCACATTGGAATTTTCGCGGGCACACATCCAATCGGCTGCTTTCTTGTATGTCACCTTCCCACGTCTGAAAAGCTCGTGAACCATGTCTTCACGATCTCTATAATCGAACCTTTTCCATGAATCGCCGTCCTGCGAGCAACTTGCACCGTTGAGTTCATTCAGTACACAATACTCCTCGTACAGAAGCGAGCACTTCGGAAGCACAGGCTCGCCTTGGAGGTATGTGCAGGTGCCCGTCATCCTCTGGATAAACTCAGCGGCACTGGAATGCTTATCGATCACCTCTTCCCAGTTCCAAGGCTTAATTGGATCGTTGTCTTTTCCTTCAAAACGCTTTGACCATGCAAAGCGACTCTTGCCGGAAACATCCTTACGTGCATTAATCTGCGTCAAAGGGCCCACATAGTAAGGAATCCTGAAAGTAACCAGTGAATCGAGCTTTTGCTTTTCATCAGCGAGGAAAGGATAGAATCGCGCTTGGTTCTCTATGATCTGATTCATCTCTTCTAGGTTGAGCTGAAATGGAATGGCACCGTTGTCGCTCGTTTTCAGACGGCGAAGAAATCTTTCCTCGCCGAAGCGCTCAATCATGTCGATGTATTTAGGATCATCAACAGCCGCAGTGTCGGCAAATAACTTCTCCACCGTCTTCTTGAAGTCAACATAAGGCCAGCCATGAACTTCGTTATACTTCGTGTAGCCCTTCGCCTTTGACTTGTCGTAGACATACTTTTGGGGATGAAGTTTTGTCGGAGTATAGAATTCCCCTCTGAAAAATTCATCATAGCTATCAGGTGCGTATTCCTTGACGAGCTGCTTCAACAGCTTCAGATCCTCGCCATAGCGATCATAATCTGCAACCTTATTGGCAGAGATGGACTGCCCAGGAACGCTACTCAATATCTCTTGCAGCACATAAGATGAGTAAACCTTCTTCATCGCATCAAAGAGCAACGCTCCACTCTCAGGACATACCTCCTGAAACGCCTCGATATCCTCGTCTTTGGAAAGATAGATTTTGGTCTTGGCATCTTGTGGCTTCTCATCTGCGATAAAAAAGATTTGAGCCATATCGGCACTCAATCCCACCAAAGCGCTGGCAAGAGCTGATGCCATCTTTTTTGCCGAACCCTTATCCAAAACACCTGCCACATCCGCACTTATAGCCAACGCGCTCTGCACAGCCTCTTTCACATGCGACTTCGAAGACTCGGTGTCACTAAGAGCAACTTTAAGTTTCTCCGCATGGTGGAAAATATCGCAAGATATCCCCAACTCATTGCAATAATCCTCAAGTGCCGCACAGAATTCCTCAACGGATGCATCGACATTCGCATTTCGCGAACTGAGATCTGCCTTATCTTGCTGAAGGAAATTTCCGCGATGCTTAACGATATTGTGAAAGGCAAGATAGATCAGGCGGATGTCGGCTTTTTCATCGGTCTCCATCAGCCACTTGCGAAGATGATAGATAGTGGGAAATCTCTTGAAGTAATCCTTTTCGGTAAAGTCTTTATCATTAAACAATGTGAAGAAATAGTCAGACTTGGCACACTTGCGATCCTCTGGAAAAAGGCCGGATTGATTCATACGCACGAAAAATTCCGGATCCACTTTTTCTATTTGCTCCGCAAATATCTCTTGCAGAAGACCGAGACGCCATTTACGGCGTGTGTAGCGCCTACGCAAACCTCTAAACGACCTCGCCTCCGAAGCAGGATTCGCCTCAGGAAAGATGCGGCTACCCCATGTCGGCTTGCCTTTGAAATAGCAGAGCTCGCCATCCTGCGCATCTGTTACAGCCCATCCTACCGAACCGGTGCCGATGTCAAGCCCGATATTGTATTGGCCAACTTTTCTGAGATTCATGTCTTCCCTTTCTCATTTTGTTGTGCTAAAGTGACTCTCGACTTGATACCAGTCAAGTTGTCACTGCGAGTCAAAATAAAGACCTAGTCTTAAATGTCCCTTCTGGGGACGCCGCGTAGGCGGTAAATTTGACTCATCAAAGCCCGCAAGGGCTTTTTATTTTCAATCAGATATTACACTAACGGCTCCTTTGGTTTGAGACGTTTATGGTACAACCTGAAAAAATCTCGAAAAGGTCCTGCAAGATAGTGAGATATAAGTGCAAAATCATATCTGCCTATGCCTCATCATAGCAGGTCACAGCAGGCATCTTTATCATCATATTCATCATCGGATCCCTAAATAATAGGAATTGAAAATCGTGCAGCATGTTAAGACGTGTTAGAATCTTGTCTGTTGCGTCCCCGTAGCTCAGCGGATAGAGCGTCGGTTTCCTAAACCGTGCGTCGGAGGTTCGAGTCCTCTCGGGGACGCCAGTTTTCCCATAGAGCAAACAAGACCCGACAAGATAACTCCTTGTCGGGTCTTTCTTTAACACATACAGTCTCTATCTCCCGAATAAGCGCTTGAACAAAGAAGGTTTTTCTTCAGGCATCTCAAGCGGAGTTGGCTTGGAATTCGGATCGGTGTAGCTGGACTCGCCTACATGCAATGGTACAGAATTTCCGGCTTCAACATTAGGTATCTCCCAAGTCTGCGACGCGAGATCCGCTCGATCCGTGCTTAACACCTCATATGTGGGAACACCATCAAGCATCGGAAGCTCTCTCGGCAGGACTTCCTTTTGAAGCTCGGAAATCGGCTCGCGGATGATACCCGTCGCTTCATCAGAAGAAGCGCTGCTTGGGACACTGGCAGAAACCCAAGTCGGAGCACTGCTGTCAACGTTGGCATCATCACTGTCATCATAAGAATCGACAACATCGAGGCCGGTCATGTCATCATTTACATTTGCCGCCCCCACGACACCGGCATCATCCACAGAGAAAGCCACAGCATCTATACGCTCAGCCTCTTCAGTCGCCCCGTTCACGTCAGCTACCTCGACCGCTTCTGCAACCTCAACAACCTCGTCAATTCCAGTAATCTCAACCGCTTCGACCGCTTCAGCCGCTTGTGCTACCTCAACAACCTCGATAGCCTCAAGCACCTCGGTCACACCGGTGCTGTCAACGCCATCGGCATCGGCTGGCTCCTCAGCGGCCTCATCGCTCGTAGCACCGATCACCGCATCCACCACGGTCTCGTATTCCGTAACCTCTTCACCGAGAACATCACTCAACCTCTCGGCACTTATCTCCACCTCGTCGATCTCGCGCACGATAGCCGCACGATGCGACACTCCCGACACTGCCATCTCGACAGCCTCGAGACGCTTGCGCTGCGCTTCATCGATCAAGAAGCTCTGCGAATCGAACATCTCAACCACACCTGAGGAGTTTGCCGTCTCTGCGAAGAATCCAAGCGGCGTATACTGCCTTGTAGGAAGCAGATCGCGCAACTTCGCCGTATCGGCCATACACGTTCCTATATACCCGATGATCTGATCGCGAAGGTCCTCGTTCTCAACAGGCCATGCGATCTCAATGCGCTTATCCATGTTGCGCGTCATCAAATCCGCACTCGACAGATACACATCCACGTCCCCATCGAACGGCCCAAAACAATAGATGCGGCTGTGCTCCAACAAACGTCCTACTATGCTGTCGACGCAAACATTATCGGTATACCCTTCGACTCCAGGAACGATGCACGAGATGCCACGCACGAGCAGATTGCACTTTACGCCCGCTTGAGACGCCTCCACAATCTTCTCGATTATCTCCTTATCAGTGATCGAATTCGTCTTGAAGAAGATTCCCGATGGTTGCCCTTCACGATGCTTGCGAATCTGATCGTCTATCCCCGCAAGGATGTTCTGCTTGATCTGAAGCGGCGCCACCCAAAGTGTGCTGTAATCGTTGCTCGTATTCTCGAGCGCCATATTGCGGAAAAACTGCACAGCATCAAGACCGATACGAGGATCACTCGTGATGAACGAGAAGTCCGTATAAAGCTTGGCCGTCTTCTCGTTATAATTTCCGGTTCCCAACTGCGTGATGTACTGCAATCCCTCGGGTGTCTGCCGCGTTATGCAACACACTTTAGAGTGCACCTTGAAATCCCGAAATCCGTACAATACGTTGCAGCCCGCCTGATCGAAGCGCTGAGACCACTCGATGTTGTTCGACTCATCGAAACGTGCGCGCAACTCAAAAAGAGCTGTCACCTCCTTGCCCGAATCGGCAGCCGCGATGAGCGCCTCGGCCAAATGCGACTGCTTCGCCAAACGATAGAGCGTAATCTTGATGGAGATGACATCGGGATCGGACGCCGCTTCACGGAGCAGTTGCACGAACGTATCCATGGTCTCATACGGATATGACAGCAACACCTCGCGCTCCGATACCTGATCGATGATGGATCGGTTGCGATCAAGACATGATGGCCATTGCGGAGTGAAAGGTGTAGATGTAAGCGCTGCGCGCATGGATTCATCAACAAGGGACGGGAGCTCAAACGTATAGCTCATATTCAGCGGAACGGACGTAACGAACAACTGCTCGGGGCGAAGATTCAGCCTCTGCATAAGCACGGGCTTCACCGTCTGCGAAAGTTCGCGCTCCGACTCCAAACGCACCGGCGCTAGGCGCGCGCGTTTCTTTATGATGCGTTTCATATGCTCGCGGTAATCTTCGCCCTGCTCCTCAATGCCTTCGGTCGCATCAAGGTCAGCATTGCGAGTTACGCAGATAACGTTAGTGTGCTTGACCTTGTACATCGAAAACACCTGTGGAACAAACATCTCGATCATGTGCTCAAGCAGGATGAACTGCAAACCGTCACCCGGCAGCTGAACGATGCGCTTGCATTGTCGCGGTAGCGGGATAAGACCGAGCGTAACACCTTCCGCGCCTAGATTCTTGGCTTTTTTCTTCTTGCCATCCTTGCCATCTTTTCCCGACTTCGACGCTTTGTCATCATCACGCGGATCGGCCTGCTCATCCAAACGCACAACGATATACAGCCCGCCGTTCTCAAGATGCGGGAAAGGATGACGCGCATTTATTATCTGCGGAGAGAGAAACGGCATCACATTAGCGGAAAAATACTCTTGTGCATATTCCGCCTGTTCATCATTCAGTTCCTTCTGCGTGAGATTCACGATCCCGCGCGAAGTGAGCTGGGCGCGCACATCCTTGTAGCATTTCTCGTAATAGGGATAGAGTTCGTGACAGCGCGCATACACAGCCTCTAGCTGCTCAGAGGGCGTCATGCCCGATTTGGTATCGATGATCATCTTCTTGATCAAAGCGAGGTCGGTGAGCGACCCCACGCGGATCATGAAAAATTCCTGCAGGTTGCTCCAAAAGATGGAAATGAATCCCAACCTCTCGAACAGAGGAACCGTAGGATCAGCTCCTTGGTCGAGCACTCGCTTGTTAAATTCGAGCCATGACAGCTCGCGATTTTGCATATAGGGGAACCGCTCTTGGAATTGCTTAATGCTCTGTCGTTCGAAAAGCGGCGTTTTGGAAGAGCCAGATCGCAACATGGTATTCGGGGCCGACTTTGAGCTCGAACCCTGCATCACCTTCGTTGAGATCTTGCGGTCTTTGCGATCGGTATTCGAAATGCTTGAAGAAGACTTAGTCTTTGCCACACGAAGTTTGCGATTGGCTATCTCAGCCTTCACCTTTTTGCGTGATTTCTCACCTTCTGCGAGTTTGTGCGATTTCTTGGAATCGCTCTTCTTTTGGTCGGATTTCTTCGATTCTGCCTTCTTAGGATCCTTTGACATACCCTTGTCCTTCTTCGAAGCCTTATCCTTCTTAGCCTTCTTGGCAACTCTATCGATATCGAAATCATCGCTGCTCAAGGCCTTCTTGACAACATCGCCTGAAAGGCTTTTCGCCCCATCCGCATCAAGATCGGTGCTTTGATCGAGCGCCTCACGCTGCTCGACAGCCTTTCTGTAAACGTCGACAAGTCTCTTTGATCTTTTGGACATCTTTTCCATCGTGCGACCCCTCCAATTCGTCGTCTTGGATACAACGACGAGCACACATATGAGAATTGGTATATCCTTGAAAGTATAGCGCTGGTTACCATATCTTCCCGCGCGAATTAACAGTTGTAAGAAAGGCGCTACTATGCTGGAACAGGTCCTCTTCGACAACGAGCCAATGCAAAAAGATGAGTACAAGCAGATCTACAAACCTCTTATAGAGAAACTGGTGGTAGCTCAACAGCGCGCGATCACAGAAGGTGTCGGGCTTGTAGTCCTCTTTGAAGGATGGAACGGCGCCGGAAAAGGTTCGCGCATCTCCGATCTCATGTACAACCTTGATGCACGCGCCACAAGCGTCTATGTCTCTCCGGATGTCGATGCGAAAGAAGCCCTCGAATTCGTCGAACGCGGACAGGGCGTCACAGGGTTCTTTCCGTTGATGGAGGAATACTGGAAGGTCCTTGGGGAGCGCGGACATATCACATTCTACGACCGCGGCTGGTACACGAAGGCCACCGAACTCATAATGGATCGACGTCCGGCAGAGAAGTCCCTTCCCGAGCTTCCCGAGATCGGCCCTAGACACTTTCTCGAATCGATCAGCGATTTCGAACGCCAGCTCACACGCGATGGGTATGTTGTGCTGAAATTCTTCATGCACGTACGCAAAAAGGCACAACGCAAGCGCCTGGACGGGCTTTACGAAGATAAGACCACGCGCTGGCGCGTATCTGAACACAAGCTGGTCAGCACAAGGGACTACGATGAGATCTATGAGCTCTACGATAATCTATTGGAGGGCTCGAACTTCGACTTTGCGCCTTGGACACTTGTAAACGGCGAAGATAGACGGAAGGCCAACATTCAGATCGCCACAAAACTTCTCGAAGCGATCGACGAGGCGCTCGCCGCAAAACAGGCGCGTATTGCAACCAACGAAGAGGACCGCGCCGAGCTTGAGCACAAGACGCAACGCTATATGGCCAAAGAGCTCGAGGATGGCGCATCAGGAAGCGAGAAACAGCTGGAAGCGACGGCGAAAGCGAAGGCTCAGCACTCATTTGCGCCTCAGCTTTCACGATTCCAGATCAAAGCCGACTATCCCAAGGTCGACACCATGGCGCATGATCTGACCCTGAGCGAAGATGAGTACAAAAGTGAACTCAAACGTCTACAAAAGAGACTCTTCAAACTGGAGAATCTAATGTTTCAAGCGCGCGTGCCAATGATCGTCATGTATGAAGGCTGGGATGCTGCCGGCAAAGGCGGCAACATCAAACGTGTCGCGCAGGCGCTCGATGCGCGCGCATACACCATCATCCCAAGCCCGGCACCCACCAAACCCGAGTTGGCGCACCCGCATCTTTGGAGGTATTGGACCCGCCTTCCCAAAGCAGGTCACGTAGGTCTTTTCGACAGGTCGTGGTATGGACGCGTCTTGGTTGAGCGCGTAGAGGAGATAACACCGCCGAAGCGCTGGGCGGAAGGCTACGACGAGATCAACGAATTCGAACACGATCTGGTCGATTGGGGCGCGATACTCATCAAGTTCTGGGTGGATGTGAGCGATGCCGAGCAGCTCGCAAGGTTTGAGGCGCGCGAGGCCGACCCTTCTAAGCAGTGGAAGATCACGCCTGATGATTGGCGCAATCGTGACAAGTATCCGCAATACAAAAGCGCCATCGACGATATGTTTCGCCTGACCTCGACAACTTATGCACCCTGGCTCGTGCTCGAAAGCGATGACAAGAAGTACGCACGCATCAAAGCGCTTCGAATCATTGTGGACAAACTTGAGGAGCGCTTGGGGATATCTCCCGACGAAAAGCTCTAAGTGATTTAAGGAAAGAAGACACAAACGACTCGGAAGGCCACATTGGACAAGCTCTTCTGACCGATCTATCTGGCCCGATCGATACTGTCCTTGATCGCCTTTATGGCGAAGGCGACCTCGCTGATCGAAAGTCCATCGGTGTCGATCAGTGCATGCGCGAAGCGTTCGTACAGCGGCGCTCGCTCATTGTATAGAGCATCGAGGGTGCTGATCGAATCATCTCTCATCACAACGCCGCGATCATCAAAAGCCGGAAGACGCCGATGCAGCTCTTCGATCCCGGCTCGCAGGTAGACCACCACGCTGTTCGCAGCAAGCTCATCCATGGCTTCAAGCGAATAAATGGCAGAGCCTCCGGTCGATATAACGGTCCTTCTCAGATCGAGCGCACCAAGCACGCTCCCTTCGCGTCGGATGAACTCTTCGGCACCGCAAGAATCGATCATCTCCTGCAATGTAGAGCCATACTTATTCTGGATCAGCAGATCCACATCGACAAAATCATATCCGATCATCTTCGCCGACACCACGCCAGCAGAAGACTTCCCCACACCGGGCATGCCAATCAACACGATATTCGCATCGCCGGAAAGATCGATCGTCACCTTGCTCTCTCGGATATCAGCATCCCGCATATCGCACCCTCAATCCTTTTCCCAAGAACTCCGCTACAACTCGGTAAGTTGAGAATCCGCAACGATCTCGCTATCGATCTTGTTAGGCGGCTTTTTAAGCGGAAAAGCCTCGCTCAAGATGATCGATGCGAAGATCAGCACAAAGCCTGCAACAAGCATGACTGTCAGCGTCTCGCCATAAAGGATCACGCTAAAGATTACACCGAAAACGGACTCCAGCGACAAAAGAATGGCCGCCTGCGACGGCGCAACATGAGCAAGCGCAGCGTTTTGAAATCCCATAGCGATACAAGAGCAGAAAACAACGAGGTATATCATGCTGAAAATGAATTCAGGCTCAAGGCATTCAGCCGTCGGTGCGGGTTCGCTCACGGCACCCACGATCACGCCTAGGATGCCGCTTACCAAGAACTGATATGTGGTAAGCACAAGAATATCCTGATCGCCGGCGAACTTCGAAGCGGCAACGATATGCAGCGCAAACAAAACTCCGCAAACAAGCGTCATCCCATCGCCGAATCCCAAAGAGAGCTCGTCGCCACCTGTGAGCGACACGAATCCCACGCCCGTGATACAGAGCAGCGCCGCCACGATGTTATAGATCGTAGGCCGACGCTTCGTAGCCGCATAGGCCATGAACGGCACGAGCACACAATAGGTGGCTGTCAAAAACGCGTTCTTTCCGGGTGTGGTGTACACGAGCCCGACCGTCTGAAACCAGTAAGCGCCAAAGATCAATACGCCCAGAATCGAGCCAGAGATAATAGCTCGTTTATTTATGGATGCTCGCACCCGTTTATGAAACACACAGCCAAGCACTAATGCTGTGAGCAGAAAACGTATACCTATGAGCCATGAGGGTTGCATCACTTCGACGGAATCTTTCATCACTACAAAAGACGATCCCCAGATCAAAGTGGCTACCACGATCATTAGCTTATATATGATGGGCGGGATATTACGCGAGAGTTTGAGCTTGTTCATCGTTCATCTATTCCTTGGACTGCCTTGTCGAGCACGTCGGATAGTCGATCCGCACACGAGACCATAAGCTTGCCGCCGCGTCCAACAACAGGCGCAAACCACATCTTCTCGATCATCGTCGGATCCTCTATCCTGTCATACAATCCGCCCGTCATTCCGGCAGCGAATAGATACGCAATATAGCGTTCAATCGTCTGGCCCTGAACGCTAGCCTCTTCCCAGATCGCATGCGAAATGCGCTCGATCTCGCCGGTAAGAGCGATTCCAGTCTCGCCTTTTCGCATGGTGTAATTACCGAGTACACCGATGCATGCGGCGGCAACAAACAGCGCAAGTGCCGGTGTTGTCCATCCTGAAAATCCCGAGATGAGCGATATCACCACAAGCACGATGCAAGTAAGCATCATCGCTTTTCTCACCTTGAAGCTCTTGCGATCGAAAAGACCAAGCTCATCGACCTCGGAGCTCAAAGTCTCCTGCCATCCGGCGATCGCAGCTCTGAAGGCTTCAGGGTTTTTCCTTGAAAACCGTAATATCTCATTTACGGAGATCTTTTGATAACCATCCGCAAACACGCCGAACAGAATGCGCATGGCCTCCTTTTCCACATCGGATACAAGCTTGGATTTTCCGGAAGGTTTCATACGGATGACAAGATCACCATAGGGCGCGCCGAAAAGCGACGCATCATCGGTAGTAACGCGGTCTATCTGCAATGCGCCTTTATCCTGCAGCCTGATCAAGCACGCGACAAGATCATCCGCCGAGATATGATCCCATCTCATTAGCCTGCCTATAACGGCAGGATTCACATTCATCAGCTCGGTCTTCCCGCTGCGCCTGTCACTTGGTCGACAACGCCCGAATACCAGATACAAGATGATGGCCGCAACGATCATCATGACGCTCAAGGCGATAGCGGTGATATCAACAATAAGGCCGTTCACACGCGAGTTTGACCAAGTGTCCGTCCAAGCTCGTTCGAGCGCGATCGCAACATCGCGCCGTGTGCCGCTGAAAGCCATTTCCATTTCGCGAGGCAGGTTTGTAAGCCAAGAGCGCGGAAAGAGAATGTGTGCCTGCGCATATTGACCGGGAAGCACCTTCGCAACCGAATATTCGATCGTGCCACCCGTTGTAATGCTCACCGAGCCTTCAGGACCGTGGCCCCACGCAAGAACGTTGTCGCCGGGAATGATCTGCGCGCCTTCTGCAACAGGAAGCTGAACAACAACGTTCACATCATCGGTCTGCGCACTCGGATTCTCCGAGATATAGTCCCAGTAAAGCTCGGCTACATCGTCATAGACGAACACGGCATTGGAGATGGCCACATCAACCTCGACGAGCATCTTGCCAGCAAACGGATAGAAGACGTATAGCGAATCGTTGAGCTCATCGAGCGCCCATGTGCCATCTTGCATGGTAAGCGAATTGGCCGATTCTGAAAGCGCTTTCTCTAGGGCAATATGAGCCTGCTCCGAAGTCAAGGCACGTTCGTTGCCGAAAGCCTCACGCCATCCGCTTTGAAAGGAATCCTGCGGAAGGCTTACCCAATCACCCGCGATGCTTTCGCCCTCCATCGGAGCAAGCCGCACCGACATTACCTCAAGCTCTGCATCAGATGGGAGGCCTGTAAAACGAAACGAAATGCCGGAATACGGTTCGTCGAAGTCGATCGCACGCTGCTCGACGATGCGGATCGAACCGTTGGACTGGACAGAGGCGGTGATGTTGACAGAGGCATTCGTGTAGTCGGCAAATGCCTTGATCGGGAAAAGGCAGACAAGTAGCGTGAAGATGACGACCATGATCGCGAATAGAGCTTTTCCCAAATTGGCATGCTCGCCCGTCGCACGATCGATGCGCACGCGAAATGGATATGTCGTGCAGGTTGTCGACAAAAAGGGCAACTTTCACTCGGCCGGATATATCGGCTGGCAACGCATTCAAAGCCATCAATCACTGTCGGTCTGGTTGAACACCTCGCAACAACGCCGATAGACTGTCAGCTCACCGTTTTGTGTGTACCTATTATATAGTGTATAGAAATCCAATTTGACATTTTCGTCATTACTAAAGTATTATTCAGAATTACGCGCGGAGGAGTGACCGAGAGGCCGAAGGTGCTCGCCTGCTAAGTGAGTATACCCCACAAGGGTATCTAGGGTTCGAATCCCTACTCCTCCGCCAGTTAAGCCGTGGCGATTTTTCAAATCGCTGCGGCTTAACTTTTGGAGTGGACGATTGAGAACCCTATACCCATTCACTTCTTCGGACGAAAATGGCCGAGAAGATCGTATATCGTCCAAAATGTGCCAGCGCGAGTCGGCACATCCTCGATCGTCTGCTCGCCTGTTTGCGTTTTGCCGTCTGCAGTTCTCTTGAAACGGTAATGCGGATGATGCTTAATGAAGAAATGCCTGCATATAAGCGTTATCACAAGCCCTACAACACCCACAACGGCGCAACTTGCCGCAAGCTCAAATACCGCAGTATTATCCTCCACAAGCGCATAGATGCTCGCAAGGACGAAGAATATCGAGATAGCGCTGCACAATATCAAAAACAGCTTGATTAAGATCTCTTTGGCCTTCATCGGGCTCTTCACCCAACTGATGGTGAAATACACCACTATAGCCAACACCACAAGCGCGATCACCAAAGGAAGACTGCGAGTCAACCCGGCTAAAAGTCTGAGCATCCTTCACACTCCTTCGATCGTCGGATGCTTACAACATCAAAACCCATGAGATGTTTATATCACGTTTGACGCGCCTTTACACCACAGAGGATTTTAGTGAACAAAACGTTGTCGCGCGCGCCCAATAACCCTCGGCCATCGCCTCGGCCGCGATCCGTGTTGCCGAAGCAAAAGAATCAGTGATCGCAAACGTCGTCGCTCCGGAACCGCTCAACATGCAAAGAGGGCGCCCGTCGCATGACAGCACGCCGCTCTGCACGCACAACCAACGTTTGACCTCAGCCAACTCAACATCCAATTTTCCGGATATTTCATCAAAGCTGTTGAAAAGCGGTACGTCACTGGCACGCTTTGCCTCCGAGGCCCTATCCATGACCGCATCAGACGCGCTGTGCGGATACAGATCGAGCGTTTCATAGGCCTCCTTCGTGGAGACCCCGATGCTCGGCTTCACCAAAACCACTGGAAGCTTCATCGGGTCGAGCCTGCGCAAAAACTCCTCGCCGCGCCCCGTGTATTCGCAGCATCCGCCTTCAAGAAAGAACGCCACATCCGCACCGAGAGTCTGCGCAACGCGATACAACGCATCATCATCTGAGATACCCCAAAGCCTCGCACATGCAACAAGCGCTGCGCTCGCATCGGTAGAACCACCAGCAAGACCTGCTTGAACAGGAATATTCTTCTCCACTCGAACCTCGATAGTTTCTGCGTGCGTATACCCGATCTCGTGCGCAAGCGAGTCGATCGCCTTGAAGATCAAATTCTCCCTGACAGGGATCTGAATTGGGGCATCATAAGGAGATGTCGTCTTATCTGATGTTTCGATACGGACTTCGATATTGTCGGCCGGTCCGGCAAGAGCAGACCCGTCCTCTCCCTTAAATGGCTTCACTCCGAAATAGAGCGTGTCATGCAGAGCAAGCGAGTGCATTATATTGCGTGCTTCATGATATCCGTCGTCGCGCTTGGCTCCAATAGATAGAAAGAGATTGACCTTCGAGGGGCTTATGACCTTGACGAGACGATCGGCGCCGAGCATCTCCGGCGACCACTGGGCATCCTTGGCCGAAGAGATCATGTCCATGCTATACGGATCATCCGACTTATCCGAGCGGCCTTCCATAACATTTGGATCCTGTGTCATTTGTTCCTCTTCTTCTTGAAAAAGTTCGTAAGCAGCGCAGCGCATTCCTCTTCGCAAACGCCACCTGTCACATCAAAGCGGTGATTGAGTCGCTCATCAGCGTTTATCGAATAGAGCGTTCCAAGCGCGCCAGCTTTTTGGTCGCTCGCGCCGAAAACGCATCGTGCGATGCGCGATTGATGCATGAGTCCGGCGCACATTATGCAAGGCTCAAGCGTTACATAGACCGTGCAATCGGTAAGCCTCCACGCGTCGAGCGCTTTCGAAGCCGCCAACATAGCGATGAATTCCGCGTGCGCAGAAGGATCCTTCTCGGTTTCTCTGAGATTGTGGGCCTGCGATATCACCTCGGCATCAGCAACAGGCTTTCGCGTCGCTTTGTCGATCGGTTCATAGACCACAACAGCGCCGATCGGAATTTCTCCGATCTCCTCGGCAAGCTTGGCCTGCTCGATCGCCATTCGCATGTAGTATTCATCGGTTTCTCGCATGCAAGAATGATAGCAAATGAGACATATCCAAAGCACAATGGGTAAGTACAAGGCAGCTATTCTACTTGATTCGGACTTGCAAAAGCGCCGGTTTTTAATTATCCTGTTTTGGTTATCAAGCGGAGGAATGGCCGAGTGGTTGAAGGCGGCAGTCTTGAAAACTGTTGTGCCGAGAGGTACCGTGGGTTCGAATCCTACTTCCTCCGCCAGAAAATGCGTAACGATTTAATGAATCGTTACGCATTTTTTGTTGCAAGCGATAGCAAAGGTTCAGACTTTATCATTCGCCCTTTGTAGTCGGCGCGCTATCCCAGATCCTCTTTCAATAGCTCATCGGAATACTCGATGCCATCACGTTTGCACTGAGCCATCTTGCGGCGACGCATGCAAACCGATGCAACCCCACCTTCATCCCTCAAAAACATGCTCTTATATCCGCAATTTCCATAACCGCTGCAAGACACGCAACGCATATCCTCGATAGTTAAGCCATCGAGCACCTTATCCGTAAGCTTGCGAAGCCGCTTTGCTACCGGAGCGCCTTTTGATGGGGCTTCAGCCATAACGCGTCCTACCTCTCTTCCATCGGAATGTACTCCCTCGAGCCATCCCTTATATTCATATAAGCCGGACGAATAATCCTCTTGCCCGATACGATCTCCTCAAAACGATGCGCCGCCCAACCAGCCATCCTCGCACACGCGAACAGCGGAGTATAGAGATCCTCCGGAATCCCCATCATCGAATAGACGAATCCGGAATACATATCCACATTCGCACAGAGCGTCTTGGTCACACCACGCTCTCTTGCTACAACCTCCGGTGCAACCTTCTCTATAGTCTCGAGCAGCTTGTATTCCTGCTCGAATTCGCCGCCGCGGGCAAGCTGGCCGGCAAAGCGCTTGCACACCACCGCACGCGGGTCAGACAACGTATAGACCGCATGCCCCATACCATAGACAAGACCGGTCTTATCGTATGCCTCCTTGCGAACTATCTTCGCAAGATAATCCGCCACGACATCCTCATCATCCCAGCGATCCTGTGCAATGTTGTGCTTGATCTCGTTCTGCATGGCACGTACCTTGTGATTAGCGCCGCCATGCCGATACCCTTTAAGCGCACCGATTGCCGCCGAGTATGCCGAATACGGATCGGTATCGGCAGAGGTCAGAACACGCGTGGCGAAAGTGGAGTTGTTGCCTCCGCCATGCTCCGCATGAAGGCACAGCATAATATCGAGCATGCGCGCCTCTTCAGGCGTAAATTGCCTGTCCAGTCGCAGCATCGAAAGAATCGTCTCGGCGGTGGACTGCCTCTCGATGAAACGATGCATGATCATCGACTCGTGATTGAATCGCGCGCGTTTGCTGTAATAGGACAGCACCATAATGCGCGGAAGCCGACTTATGAGAGACAGAGCCGTGTGTATCTCGTGCTTGGCCGTACGCTCTTCGGCATGCGCGTCATAAGCGTAAAGCTGCAGAATGGAGCGTGCGAGCACGTTCATGATATCGGGCGCCGCATCCCGCATCAGCATGGATGCAGTGAATCCATCGGGAAGTTCTCGTTGCGAGTCGATGACAGATACGAACTTGTCGATGTCCGACTTTGAAGGAAGCTCACCCATCAGCAGCAGATAGCAAACCTCTTCGAAACTGAAGCGTCTATCAGGCGAAGCATCACCCAGAAGATCATAGAGCTCGTATCCGCGCAATCTAAGCGATCCCTCATCAGCAACGCGCTTACCGTCTTCGATCTTGTAGCCATGCACGTTTGAAATATGCGTGATCCCTGCAACCACACCGGTTCCATCAGCATTCCTCAAACCGCGCTTAACATCGTTGTTCTTAAAGAGCTCGGGGTCTATGCTGTTGATATCGCTGAATGTCTCATAAAGATAGACATTCCTCGCTTCCTCGTCACTGATCTCAAGGGTTGCGGCCTCTCCGACCTTGACCACTCCCTCATCATCACGTATCAGTTGCTTATCAATCTCTATTGCCATGATTCCCCTTGAATTCTCGTTTTGACACGATATTTTACCGAAGCATTAAGGGCTGCGTCAAAAAATGTGTTGACATCAAATTCGCCTTTTGGCAAAATGGCTTTTGCTGTTTGATGTGCGCCATTACCTCAGCTGGATAGAGGAGCTGACTACGAATCAGACCGCCGGGGGTTCGAATCCCTCATGGCGCACCATTTCAGCAAACGCTGTTTCTTGGTGGAATCTCAGGAATGGATACATTGCTTAGATTCGAACCCCGAGAGGGCTTGAAAGTCCAGTGGACTTTCAAGGGCGAGCACACGAAGTGAGCGCAGCCTTCACGTATTTGCAAAGCAAATACGTGTCGAATCCCTCATGGCGCACCATTTATTCAACCTGACCGCATTGCTGACCGACTTTCGAAAGGCATGCGGTTTTTTATTGTCGACAAGGAAAGGAACTTACTTGAAGGTTCGAAAACCGAAACCCCACAGTATGTAATCCTTCCCTTTCGTGCGGTCTTATTCGTCCCCGAAAGGGAAGACGGATAACTAAGGACTACGCATGCTCAATTTCTATAAAACCGATAGCGGAATAGTCCGCGAAAAAGATGCGATCGATGCCGGCGTGTGGGTACAGCTTATCGCGCCTACGCATGAAGAGTGCCTAAAGGTGGCAACAGAAATGAACGCCGATGTTGCCGATGTGGAAGCCGCGCTCGATATCGAAGAGGGCTCCCGTATCCAACTTGAGGATAATTACACCCTTATAATCGTCGACGTTCCGGTCGTTCGAACCGAAGACGACGCTCAAAACTACACCACCATTCCGCTCGGTATGATTCTCACCCGCGAGAATATCGTGACCATCTGTTCGGAACAGACCTTAGTGTTTGCTCCGTTCCTCAACGGCCAGATCCGCAATTTCTCCACCGAAGAAACGCTGCGCTTCGTCTTTCAGATCCTCTACCGTGTAGCTACGCTATACCAATACGATCTGCGGATGATCGACAGACGTCGCCACAACATCGAAGAACGCATTGAGGGAAAAACGGGCAACGAAGACCTGCTCATGCTGTATGGCCTAGACACCACCCTCGTTTACTTCACGACCTCGCTTCAAGCCAATCGCACTGTAATCGACAAGCTGCGTCGCTACAAGCGCTTCGAGCAAACCGACGAGGATCAGGAGCTCCTAGAGGACGTCATCGTCGAGAACGCGCAGGCAGTCGAGATGTGCTCGGTGTACCTCAACATCGTCAACGGCACGCGCGAGTTGATGTCATCGGTGATTAACAATCGGCTCTCAAACACGATGAAACTGCTCACCTCCGTCACCATTGTCTTGGCTATCCCAACCATGATAAGCGGGTTATACGGCATGAACGTGAACACAGAATGGGTGCCGCTAGCATCCACACAGTTTGGCTTCGCGATCATCTGCCTGATAATCTTGGTGGTCTGCGCGATCACTGTATGGTTCCTCCACAAGAAGGATATGTTGATGTAATCACGCTTTGACACATCAGCAATGCAGCTTCGATGCCAATTCGACACCAATATCGAATCCATCCACCGTATCTGCCGAAATTTATCCTTCATACACCTCTTCAAACATAACCTATTTCTGCGAAAAAAATGGTATCGGGCGAACCCCGATACCATTTGAATCTCGATCACGTTTATCAGGCTAAGTGAACTATCCGCGCGAAGCGCTCACCTTTCTCAAGATAAGCACAGCCGCCACGATTAGCACAACACCGACACCGAGCGCCACCCAAGGCGAACCCATAAATCCGGCAACGATGTAGCACACAAAACTTACGACCATAACGACCGAAGCGTAAGGAATCTGCGTAGAAACATGACGAAGATGGTTACACTTCGCACCTGCCGAGGACAGGATAGTCGTATCCGAGATCGGTGAAATATGATCACCATAAACAGCACCCGCAAGCGTAGCTCCTACAGCAACAAGGAACAGCGGATCGGACATATCAAACACGCCGATAACAATCGGAAGAATGAGGGCCACCGTACCCCACGACGTTCCCATAGCAAAGCCGATGAACGCAGCTACAAGCATGATGATCGCGGGGAGAAGGTCGAGTCCGACCCCAAGGCCGTTAAGGAAGCCTGAGACGAATTCTCCGGTACCCAGAAGGTAGCGGCAAACCCCACCAAGGCTCCACGCCAGAACGAGGATCATGATAGCGCCTACCATAGAACGCACGCCCTCTGACATGGCCTCCACAAAACCACCGAGCGTTGTGAGCTTGCGCGGCAAAAACATCCCTGCACTTACAACAAGCGCAACAAAAGCACCTATGCAAAGGCCCATCACCGGATTCTCACCAACAGCGGTCGCGAAATCAACGCCCTCAAAGAACCCGCCGACATACATCATTCCCAATATTGAAAAGATGATGAGAACAATGATCGGAACGATCAGGTCATACACTTTGCCCTTCGTTGAAATATCAAGGCCTTTGTACTCCTCGATCTTATTGCCAACCATACTCTCAATATCCGCACGCTCTGTGATGATCGCCTCGAACTTCTCATCGCCGAGATCTTCCTCATCGATGACCATGGATGCATTCGCATCGCTCGTTGCAAGGAGTCGTTCCTCCTCCTTTTTCGCCAACTGCTCGAGCTTCGCCTCTTCAACAGCATCCTCGGCGGGCACTGCATTGGCATGACAGGCCTTTTCAGCCGCACGCATGGAACCGAAATCGAAGTTGGTAATCAGCATGAAGAACACGAAGAATATCGTGAGAAGCGCGTAGAAGTTATAAGGGATCGAAGCGACGAAAGTTCCAAAGCCGTCCTCTCCGAGATATCCGCCAACCGCCACCGCCCATGAGGACACAGGCGCGATGATGCAGATCGGAGCTGCCGTGGAGTCGATGATCCAAGCCAGCTTCTCGCGGCTAATATGGAACCGATCCGTGATCGGGCGCATAACAGCGCCGACCGTAAGGCAGTTGAAGTAGTCATCAACGAAGATGATCACACCGAGCACTGCCGTGAGGATTTGCGCCATTCGAGCATTCTTGATATGCGTTGAGACCCATTCAGCATAAGCACGCGAACCGCCGCTAACAGCGATGACGACCGTAAGCGCACCCAGTAGCGCAAGGAATAGCAACAGCGCCCCGTTGCCCGATATCTGCTCCGCCATCATCTGCGGAACCATCGTGAATGATGCGATAAATTGATCGAAACCGGCGCCGTTCAATGTGAACTGGTAGATGATCATGCCCACGAAGACGCCAACCGTGAGCGATGAATAGACCTCTTTGGTGATGAGCGCCAACGCCAACGCCAGAAGCGGCGGCACGATGGACCATGCACCGGAGGAGATCAGCTCGAAGCCCTCCATTGCGACCTGCTTTCCTCTCGTCTTCAAGCTATACCCAAACCTGAAGAACTATCGAATACGATTGCTCGGATGTTGTTCGATTATCACATTTGAGCACGCATTCTTCACAGGCATGCAAACGCAAATCGGCAATCGACCCTACAGTCCTAACTGGCGGACGAACTCATAGGCTCCGATCGCAACGGCATTCGATAGATTGAGAGAGCGCAAACCCTGCCGCATGGGAATCCGCAGACAGCGATCAGAGTAGCGATCTAAGATATCCTGATCGATCCCGCGACTTTCACGTCCGAACAATAAAAACGTTTCCTCGCCGAAATCCACATCGGTATAGAGCTTATCGGTACTGCCGGTAAACAGCCATATCTCGTCTTTCGAATGCTCAGATAAGAACGCCTCGACGCTAGGCCAATGGACGATCTCAACGTCGTCCCAGTAATCGCACCCCGCTCGCTTGAGATTGCGCTCCGTGAGCCTAAATCCCATCGGCTCGATCAGATGCAGCTTGGCCCCCACACATGCGCAGGTGCGCGCAATATTGCCCGTATTCTGAGGGATCTCCGGTTCGACCAGAACGATATTCAGCATTTGCACACCTTCGCTTTCGCCTTGTTCTATCGAACCTTACCGATCCCTCGCTGCTGTTCTCTATTCTTTATCACGAAGCCCAAGAGCAGATACGACCGCTTGCGCACAAGCAACACCGAGGATCACTTTGATGATATCCGGCACAACAAATGGGATTACGCAAGCTGCAAGCGCCACTTCGACGCCAACATGAGCAACAAACGTATATTGGATAGTTCCGATGGCGTAAGAAACGGCCACAAAGATAAGTCCAGCAACGATACCCCAACCGCAGTTGCGAATCATGCCGATAAAGCTCGTCTTATGCACGCGGTACGAACCTTCGTGTGAGGACCCGAGCTTGCCAGCAGTTACCGCACCTGCTCCGTCGGATGAAAAGACCGCATTCTCAGCTGTCGCAGGCGAATCAGCGCTCACCGCCTGCGCGTTTGCAGCTCTTTTCTCACTCAGGCGGCGGATAACGTACAGAAGACCCACGGCCAGTGGAACGCCTATCAAGTACCCAGCTATAAAACCTCCGGTCGGCCCCATGATGACCCCGATCCCGCCGCGCATTCCGGAGAACACCGGCACGCCAATGGCGCCTAAGACCACATAACCGTAAATGGCGGCGATAGCCTCCGTCGGCCTGAGCGCGTAAATCAAAAACGAAATCGAAAGCATCTGCAAAGTAAACGGAATCGGCCCGAGCGGAATCGTTATCCATGCGCTCACTGCAATGAGCGCGATAGAGAGTCCGACAAATGCGATCGATCGAGTTCTTGATGCCGTCTTAGGTCTATTGGTGCTTTTTCTATCAGTGGCGGTTCTATCGATGTTTGGTTTGTTCATGATCATTTTACGAGGCTCACATGCGCCTCGCCCGAGGATACGCATTCGACGCTGCCATCAGATGCTCTCACAAGAAGGCAGCCTCGATCATCGACCCCCAGTACCTCCCCTTCTGTTCTAACCGTGGCCTTGCTGTCTTCAATGCGAACATTAAGCCCATTTAGAGCAAGTTTAGAATTATACCGTTCTTTGAAGCAAGCGAAGGGTTCGATCGCCCATTTGGAGAAATCGACGGCAAGGTGGGATATAACCCTATTGCAAAGTCGGGTGATCGAAACATTTTCGGCGGAATCCTCCGAATTTGTTACATTTGGCACTTTTGCAGCATCGGAAGGCCTAGCGTTTTTTACCAATTCCGACAGGAATGCAGGCGAATTACGCCTTGGAGCATCTTCGGATTGTGCATCTTTCCCGTCATCGCCTTCTTCACTGCGATCGACGTTGATACCGATCCCTATGCAAACTGCCCCACCATGAAGCTCAAGCGAGATTCCACAAAGCTTGCGAAACATCGGCCTTGAAATCGTATCGAGGTCATCGGATGTCGCATCGCATCGCTTTTCATCATCGACGAATAGGATATCGTTGGGCCACTTGATCTTGACCTTGTCAGAGAAGCCAGAGCCTATCTCGTCAACAATAGCATTGCGAACGGACAGCGAGACAAGGAGGCTTAGCGTGGGAAGCTTCGCCGCCAATTCCCGAGCATCCTCGATATGCGAGGCAGGATCGAGCAGGACCGACATATATAGCCCGCCTTTCGGGGAGCTCCACGCTCTTCCGTATCGCCCATATCCACCATCTTGAGAATCGGCTCGCACGACAAGGCCTTCGTCCTCACCCGAATCGATCGCCCGTTTTATGAGATCGTTCGTCGAGCTGACCGAATCGAACTCCACAAGTCGAAAGTCGACCGGCGAGCCACAAAGGTTCATGGATGTAGCTGAACTCTCCTCAGATACAGCCTGCTCACAGGCAGCACTGTTGCCCGTAATACCTAGAACCTTATCGTTTGTCGAAACTTCACCCACAACAAACTCCGGATCAAAGCTTCCACGCATGGCCGATGCGCTCCTCCTCAGCAACGCTATCTACGCGGATGCCATTGGCTAGCACATGGTTCGCAGCGATATCCATAAAAGGCTTCACAACGAAATCGCGCTCCGTAATGCGCGGATGCGGAACCGTCAACTCATCGGTCGAGAAATCGTATAGCTGATAATCCAGAATGTCGATATCAAGCGTCCGAGGACCGTTGACGACCTCGCGCTTGCGGCCTAACGTATTCTCGATAACATGCAAATAGTCGAGAAGCTCCTTGGGTGGAATGCCTGTACGGAGCATAACCACGGTGTTCACGAAATCATCTTGTTCCTCATAATAGGCTGGCTTGCTTCCATAAAATGGAGCGATGTCGATTATCTGCGTATCGGGAAGCTGGCAAAGATGCCCGATCGCCATGTTGATCTGCGCGATCTTGCCCTCGTTTTCCTCACCGTCATCAGCCACCAGAGCAACATTGGATCCAAGCCCGAGAAATACATACGGACGAAGGGACTTGAGCGCTTCAACCGTGGCTGCCACGTTATGAGTACGGATGACGCTCGCTCCCAACTCGCAAGCCATGAGCGCCTCCTGCGCTGAGGCCGCATCTCGAGCCTTCGGGTCATCATCGTCGATCTTATACGCCTTCGCAATGAAACTCTTACGCGATACCGCCACCATCACCGGATAGCCTAGATGCGCCAACTCGTGGATGTTACGCATCAGCTCGATCGTCTGCGACGGAGTCTTTCCGAACCCTGGACCTGGATCGATGCAAATGCGATCGCTTGCGACTCCGGCGTTCTCAAGCATACGAGCCTGCAGTTCAAGATAGTCTTTCACCTCGGCCACCACATCGTCATACTCAGGCGCATCCTGCATCGTCTTCGGGTCGCCCTTCATGTGCATGATGACAAGGCCCGCATTGCAGCTGGCAGCGACATCTACCATCTCCGCACATCTGAAGCCAGAAACGTCGTTGATAATGGAAGCGCCAGAATCGACCGCGCGCTTTGCAACGGATGCATGCCGTGTGTCGACCGACACGCATGTCCCCTCCTGCGCGAGAGCATCGATGATATCGGCGATGCGGCTCCATTCCTGGTCCGGATCAACCGGATCAGCGCCAGGACGCGTAGATTCTCCACCTACGTCGATGATGGATGCCCCCGCAGCGATCATCTCTCGCGCGTGAGAAAGTGCATCATCGATCTCGATGAAGTCGCCGCCATCACTAAAGGAATCAGGCGTAACGTTAAGCACACCCATAATAATGGGTGTGCTCGTGTCGAATTCGTATTTTCCACAATGCCAGATCATATGTTTTCCCTTACTGATATTCGCAATGTTTAGAAGCGCGGCTGCTACTTGCGCTTCACTCCATATGGATCATCATATGCATCGGGAAGATCAGGGGTGTCGCCCTTGTCATCCTTGTCGTCCTTGCTATCTTTGCTATCTCCACCAGTCGGAATCTGCGGAACCTCCGGAGAGGCCAACATCTCATCTTCGTGCTCGATAGCAGCCTCAACCTGCTCCTGCGTAGGCATGTCAGAGCGATCTGCATCGGCAGCAGACTTCCAATACGGGCCTTTTGGATCCTGATCACCCGGCTCTACGCGCTCATTGCGCCAATTCGGATCACGAAGCGATTCGCTTTCGGCAGAATCTCCCTCATCATCGAGCAAAGACAACGTGAAAGTTCCGGCAGGCCTATTCACTACAGGCTGCGACGATCCCTGACGAGCAGAACGATCATCGGCGCTTGAAGTGGTAGCGGTTGCAACACCTTCACCGACACCGCGACCTGCACTCTTCGTATCAGCCTCGGTTTTTTTCGAAACGTTAGGATTCTCAGGTATGTCAGGCACCCCAGCATCGCCCGCATTACCAGCACCAGCAGCATCACCAGCACCCGCAGGCGCACTGGGCGCACTCGGTACGTTAGCAGCACCGGAACCTACAGGTGCACCGGGAGCCCCGGAACCCTCAGCTCCCTCAGGCGCGCTGAACTCTCCATACGTTCCAGCATCAAGCGCACGTGCCTCGGCCTCTTCACGCTCCTTGCGTGCGATAATCTCGCCTTCGCGGCTTAGATATTCATTCCATTTATTGTCGAGAAGCGCCTGGCACGCCTCGCCCTCTACCGTTTCACGCTGCAAAAGAACGCTGGCCATAAGATCCATCTGAGCTGCGTTCTCCTCAAGTATCCTATGAGCGCGATCGTGCGCCTCGCGCATGATGATAGCCACTTCCTCATCAATGCGGCGAGCGGTTTCCTCGGAGTAATCCTGGGTATTGCCGTAGTCCCTGCCAAGAAATACCTCATGGTTAGGCTGGCCGAATACTTGCGTTCCAAGCGGGCTCATTCCGTATTGAGTTACGATCGCGCGAGCCATCTTCGATGCGCGCTCAAGATCGTTCGATGCGCCTGTGGTGATATCGTCGCAGAAGATCTCCTCAGCAACACGACCACCCATGAACACCGCAAGTTCGTCCTTCATCTCGGAAAGCGAATTCAAGACCTTATCATCATCCGGGATCGAAAGCGTGTATCCAAGTGCACGACCGCGAGATATGATCGAGATCTTGTGAACTGGGTCGGCATGATCGAGCAGATGCCCAACAAGCGCGTGACCGCTTTCGTGATATGCGATGGTGCGCTTGGTCTTCTCGTCCATCACACGCCCCTTGCGCTCTGGGCCTGCAATGACGCGCTCAAGCGACTCGTTCACCTCGCGCATGGTGATGATGCGCTTATTGCGGCGCGCGGTCAGCAACGCCGATTCGTTCATTAGGTTAGCAAGATCAGCGCCTGTAAATCCTGGCGTAATCTTGGCAATCGCCGACAGGTCGACATCACTGCCGATGGGCTTGTCCTTGGAATGCACCTCCAAGATGCGCTCGCGTCCGCGAACATCAGGCGTATCTACAACGATCTGCCTATCGAAACGACCCGGACGCAGAAGCGCCGGATCAAGAACATCAGCGCGGTTGGTTGCAGCGATCAGCACGACCGACTCACTGGCCTCAAAGCCATCCATCTCAACGAGCAACTGGTTTAGAGTCTGCTCACGTTCATCATGACCGCCGCCGAGACCCGTTCCACGCTGACGACCGACAGCGTCGATCTCGTCGATGAAGATGATCGAAGGCGATGCCTCTTTCGCGTCCTTGAAAAGATCACGAACGCGGCTTGCACCGACACCAACGAACATCTCGACGAAGTCCGAACCTGAAATGCTGAAAAACGGTACCCCAGCCTCGCCAGCAACAGCACGTGCGAGAAGGGTCTTGCCTGTTCCAGGAGGGCCAACCAAAAGGCAACCGCGCGGGATCTTCGCACCGATCGATTGATACTTCTCCGGATTGGCCAAAAAGTCCTTGACCTCCTGCATCTCCTCGACCGCCTCGTCGACGCCCGCCACATCAGAAAACTTCACATCAGGGCGCTCCTCGGTAGTCTTCTTCGCGCGATTCTTGCCGAAGCTCATCTGCGAATTGTTAGCCTTTTGCATCTGACTAAAGAAGAAGAAAAGCAGCACCGCGATCAAAAGGAACGGAAGAAGGCTCATGAGTATGGAAACCCAACCGCTCGGAAGCGTTATCTCATAACTGACCTCAGGATGCTCCGCAAGAAGGTTGCCCAACGAGTCGGCGCCGACATAGACGCTGGTATAGTTGGTGGAGGTCCCGAGCTGGTAGGCCGGGATGATCTTCGTTCCGATGCCGCCGATCTTGTCGTTTCCGGACGAGAAGTCCTGCGACATGAGCGCGTTCATCGCATCGAAAGACGAATTGAACGCATTTGCGATGGCGGAGCCCGGAGTGGATGCCGGATAGTATTTGCCGCTCACAGTGTAGTCGTTTGCGGCATAGACCACGCTCTCGACACGCCCTTGCTCGACCGCCTCAACGAATTCTCCCGTATCAAGCGTATCCACCGAGTTGGCGCTGCCTAGCGACATCATCTGGCTCACAACAAAAAATACCGCCAAAAAGATGATCACGCCCACGATGATCGCCGAACGAGGCTTTATTGGATTCGGGTTCTTCCCGTCCTTGTTAGCTGAATCGGGCTTTTGTTTGTTATTGGAATTATCCGCCATCTGATCTTTCCTCAAGCTACTCTGATGTTGATCTGTTTCTCAAATATCGAAGATCGCACTGATCATTCGTTGGTATAGACTTCGGGTTTCAGCGTCCCGATATACGGAAGATTCCGATACCGTTGCGCAAAGTCCAAACCGTAACCTACTATGAATTCGTTCGGGCACTCAAAACCCACATACTTACAATCCACATCCGCCTGGCCTTCAACATCCTTACGAAGAAGCGATGCGATCGCGATCGAAGAAGGATTTCTCGAAAGCAGATTCTTGCAAAGGTATGAGAGCGTGAAACCCGAATCGATGACATCTTCGATGATGAGCACATTTGCACCCTCGATATCACAGCTCAGGTCCTTCTGGATGCGGATGGTGCCCGAACTCGTTGCACTGTCGCCGTAAGAAGAGACGACCATGAAGTCGAATTCGATCGGCAATTCGATATGCCTGACGATATCCGCCATGAAAAGAGCTGCGCCTCGAAGCAGACACACTGCCACAAGGCGCTCGCCCGAATCTATACAGTCTTTGTAATCAGCAGTAATCCGCTTGCCCAGCTCTTCAACTCGGGAAGCGATATCGCTTTGCGTATAGAGAATTTCCTTTATATCCTGATGCACTTGCGCCTCTGATCGATTAGTCGTACAACCCTTTCGAGCCCGTCTGCAAAACGACCCACCGAAAAGACAAATGATGTCTGATCATCGTCAACCAAAGGTTCGTTCATCGCATAGAAACTCGAAAGTATAAGTGTACCATTCGATAGGTGAAGTGCCCGTGCGATATTCGAATGTTGACTACTCGTTCGCAAGCGGTGACGGAGTCGAATAAGCACGCTGCTGAAGAGCTTGATCGAGCTCGTACAGCGACCTTTTATCATCTCCGAAAAGCTCCATCTTCGTGATCATATCGCGAGCTGTGTCTTCCTCTTCCATCTGCTCATCGATGAACCACTTCAAAAACTGCATCGCACGATAATCCTTCACCTCATCGGCTGCGGCATAGATGCCGTTGATAAGCGATGTTACATACTGCTCATGCTCGTACGCCTTCTTGAGCGGCGCGAGGAAATCCGAGTATGTCTCATTCGGCGCATCGATGGCGAGCAGTTTCGGGGTCTCGTCGTTCTCAAGGAGATACTTCCTGAAGATGAGGGCATGGTCGCGCTCTTCTTTGGCCTGGATCTCATAGAAGTTGGCATAGCCATCAAGACCGGCATCCTTGTAATAGTCGGCGATCTCAAGATATAGATAGGCCGAATACAGCTCCTTGTTGATCTGATCGTTGATCAATTCGTAGATCTTTTTATCCATTGTGCATCCTTTCGAGATTACATTGTCGCCCGATCTCTTCAGGCTAAAGCGCACTTACACCACGCCTAGACCAAACGACCTTATTCACATGATTGCAGATTATATAGCAGAAACGATATCAGGGAACTCTTGGATCAAACGCTTTACAGGAAAACCTACTATGGTATCGAGCGAACCGTCATAGCTCTCCACAAGCGCCCTGCCCTCGCCTTGGATAGCATACGCACCGGCCTTGTCAAACGATTCACCTTTTCGCAGATAGTCGATGATCCCCTCTTCCGTAAGTTCCTTGAATGTGACGACGCTCTTGTCGGCAAAAGTCCTGTATGCAAGGGAGACGTTTTCTCCATCAGCTGCCAGCATCCAAACTGAAACCGCTGTTATGACATCATGCGATACGCCAGAAAGCTCGCCAAGCATGCGTTTAGCATCATCCAGATTGCGCGGCTTTCCAAAGATCTCGCCGCCTTTAACAACCATCGTGTCCGCGCCGAGCACCATGAACAGCCCCTGCGAATTTTCCGCGATGAGCTCCTGGATGAGCGCGCCCGCCTTTCGCTCGGCAAGCTTCTTCACTGCCTCAACAGGCATCATGAGCTCGTCTGCATCAAGCGTTTCATCAACCGGCTCGATCGGCGTGCGTACCGTGAATTTGATACCGGCTTCTTTGAGCAGATCGCGACGGCGCGGGCTCTTGCTCGCAAGGATCACCTTCAAAGGCGGCGGTGTTTGGCTCTGTTGCTCTGTCATATTGAAGATCCTTCCGAACTTGATACACCATCGATACACCATCAAACCACCCAATGATGCGACAGTGTTCCTATTTCATCACAGTTTGTTGCGGCGGCGGCGAAACTCGCTCATGAGTTCGACCCGCACGCCTTTCTTGTTCGCGCTTACAGCTAGATCGCCTTGGATGTTGGCCACATATCCGCTCTTTGGCCATGACGCGCCCTCAGTATCAGCCTCAAATCCTGCAAGCACCGCTTCCACCGAAGATGCATCTATGCGCTCATCGGCACCGAGCATTGCCTTCAAGAGCCTGTGCACTGCGCGCCGCTGAAGCGGAAGATATGCATGCGAGAACGACGGTTTCAAAAGAAAACCCTGCGCGTGATCGGAATCAGAGAAAACCATCTCGCAAGGAGAATTATCGCTATCCGCCACGCTTAGCGGGCAGACATCCTTTTTTATGGTGCAACTCGTCATCTCATCGAGCATATCATCCTCATCGGCGATCAGGTTCATCGAACGTATAAGGTTCGCACTCATCTGCGGCATCCAGTCTTTCGCCTTAGGCACAATCTCGTGCCGCACGTAAGCACGAAATCTATCGGTATGCGCGTTAGTGGCATCCTCGCGCCAAAGATTACCCCTGTCATCGGCGAGTGTCACACATCCCCCATCGCAACGTCTCTCAATGAACGTTCTCAATTCATCGCGCGAAATATCAAGCAGCGGGCGCACCACAGGGCCATTACGATAGAGCATGCTGCGAAATCCGCCTGGCCCAGTACCTACAATCGAGCGCATATAGAAATTCTCAATGCGATCATCGGCAGTATGCGCAGTGAGAATACGGCCTTCTGACAGCGGTATCGAGCTGTGTTGGCAAAGCGAAACGAGCGCCTCGTTTGCAGCAAGATAGCGCTCGCGCCTGGCCACCGCCTCGATGTTCTCACCGCTGCGAGCAGCCTCCATTGCGATGTCAATCTCGCACAAAAAGAACGGGATGTCGAGCAATGCTGCCAGTTCAGACGTAAAGGCCGCGTCACTGTTCGCTTCTTCACCTCGAAGCATGTGATTGACATGAATCATCGCCATCGGACCGACCTTGCCCTCATCGCGAAGCTGGGCCGCTACGTAGGCTAGCGCGGTGGAATCCGAGCCGCCTGAAACCATAAGTAGACAGGCGTTCTCATCGGTGAAAAGCCCATGTTGCTGCACAGTGATAAGTGCCCGCGTTGCAATATCCGTTTTAGCAAGTTGTTTCGTTTCGTTATTCATACTTCCTAGTGTAACAAAGGCGCACAACAATATACGATCAGTTCGCTTATCACTTTTTAAATCTAGAAGATACGTATAGCCGCAATGATAGCGAACTTTCAAGTATTGCGTATACAAGCTTGCAATACGATATAGTGCAAAGCCGCTCTAAGCTTTAGAAACCAAAGTAACAATACTCTCGATATGCTTCGTATTAGGAAACATATCGATTGGACATATGGAATCAACTCTGAAACCGAGTTCAACTAGGCGCTCAACATCACGCAACTGAGTCTTAGGATTGCATGAGATATATACGATCCGCTTCGGACTTAGCGCAGCACAAGCCCTCAAGAAACCATCAGTCGAGCCTGCACGCGGCGGGTCCATGAGTATCGTGAGATCACCATCCAAACCACCTTCTGCAGCCACCCTTTGCAAAAACTCGGTAGCATCTTCACAAACAAACTCTGCATTGGTAATGCCGTTGTGCTTAGCATTCATACGTGCGTCACGAATTGCAGATGAAACGCTATCGACTCCGATAACGCGCGACGCTCCCATGCTTGCAGCTACAAGCCCTATCGTGCCTGTTCCACAATACGCGTCCACAAACACACCGCCGCACTCGGGCTTCGCAAGCTCCATAGCGCTTTTATAGAGAACCTCAGTCTGCACAGAGTTCACCTGATAAAACGAATGTGGCGAGATGCGAAAACTAAGATCGCAAAGGGTATCCAATATGAAGCCGGGACCGAAAAGAACACGCTCTTCATCCCCTAGGATCACGTTGGTCTGCCGTGTATTCACGTTCTGAACGACGGTGGTTATTTCAGGGACTTTCTCGATGAGTTTTTTGCAAAACGATTTCGAGTGCGGAAATTCGCTTCCATTGGTAACAATGGTCACGAGCACCTCACCGCTCTGATGACCTACGCGAACAACAGCATGACGAATGAAGCCCGTGCCCTTATCCTCGTCATATGGCTGTATGTCATATCGCGACATGATGTGCTTAATGGTGCGGATTACACGCTTTGCGACAGCGTTTTCCAACAAACACTCATCTGTCTGAAGAACTCGATGCGTGCCTGCCTCATACATCCCCGTCAGGATCTCTCGCTTGCCCGATGAAAGCTTTTTTCCATGAACGTATGGTGATATGACCTTATTTCGATAGTGAAACGGGGTCTTCATCCCCTTTATAGGCTGTAGTACGCCCGACAAAAGAAACGGCGCGAACAGAGATTCGATCTCGCTTTGTTTTTGTGCAAGTTGGCTAGCATATGAAACATCCAAAAGATTACAGCCGCCGCATTTACCGAAGACTGCACAAAGCCCGCCGCTCTTTTTCAATCCGAATTCATTTGAGGCGAGTGTGTTAGCTTTAGGCTTGCTGCGTCGCTTTGCATGAACCTTGTCTGCACTGCGAGCGCTCTTTTTGCTTGCAGCCGCTCTATTGCGCCCAGCCAACAGCAGCCTTCTTTCTTGCAGCCTTTCTGGCTTGTCGTCTTATCTGATCGCCTACAAGACACAAAATCATAGCGCCGAAGATAATAGCGATCATAGCAACTTTGCCATCCCACGAATCTGCACTAAGCGCCAGATAGCCAACTAGCGGAACACCAAGCACAACCTTGCCAATAACGGAGTCATAGGAAACATGCTGCGGATCGTTGGATTCATTCGCATCGCCTTTCGTTATGAACTCGCGCTCGGTTGGATTGGTCTGCGCTATGCGATGCGTAATAATTGAGCTTCCTTGACCGGGAACAGTCCTGTCAAATGTTATAACATCGTCGACCTTCAGCTCGCCGGGATCTACATCCTGCACATAAACTAAGCATCCGACAGGGAAATTCGGTTCCATTGACCCCGTCATAACCGCATACGGCTTAATACCGAATAATTGGGGCACCATGAAAGCGCAGAACAGGAAGATGCTTGCGAACAAAACAATGGACCCAGCACCTGAAATGATGTAGGAAATGATCATCGCTGCCTTGTTGGGTTTCGGCTTAACCGGCGCTTGCGCCTCCATATATTGCTGCGGCTGCTGCATCTGCGGCTGCATACAGCCCTGCGCATCAATATAGGGCTGCTGCGGTTGTTGCATCTGCGGCTGCTGGTAATAAGGCTGAGACTGCCTGTATTGGTCATAAGGATACGGAGCGCCCTGTATAGGCGCTCCGTATCCATTCTGCTGATTCATATATCCGTTTGAATTCCAAGGACCCTGATCGTACCCGTTTGAATTCATAATGTTTTTATCATCTGCCTTTTCAGTTCAATACGTTAAAGCCGATATTCAAGACAAAGCCTACAATCCCGACCTTAGCTTCTATCGAGTCGACTTCCCGTCGTTCTTACGCTTGCTTCGGATAAGGAGCGCAAAGAACATTATGAGCCCTGCGACCACTACTGCAGCCAGAAGCGGAAGCAGCCAAGACAGGACCGATGCGGCATTTTGAGCCTGCGTGTTTATACCTGCTTCACCGTTTGCAGAAGCGAGCGGGTTCTCATTATCCTCAAGATTCTCTTCAACAATCGGTGCTGCCAAAGGATTGCCATCCTCATCAATGATAGTCTCGCCTGTGGCATCCACAATCGGAACCACCCCACCGGCAGCTTCTGCTTCTTCCTCGGTCACAGGATTCACAACAATCTCTTCACCCTCAGGTGTGATGACCCTAATGATTTCGTTTTCGTAGATCACGCGATAAGACGGGTCAAGACGAACGTAATCGAATGTGATAACGGTCTCTTCTCCACCTTTCAGCGCTGGCATGACCGTGTTCATGACACGCGGAAGATATCCGTCGATATACTTGGCCACAGGCGCTGGTCTATCTCCGATATCTCCCGTATATGTGTCTGCAGGGATGATATCGACTCCATTCTTGTCAACATAGCGAACAGTGTAGTTCACGCGTTGCGACTTGATACCGTAGGCCACCACAAGGTCAGTATCCTCGGTGACTTCCATGGATCCAGAAAGGGCATAGGTCGTATCGCTCGTCTGATCAACATTAGAAGGCTTGACTACAAACTGACCAGAATATGCATTATTGACGGAAGCCTCACGCAAGCCCTTGACGTAGTACTTATCTGCAGCAGCTTCGTTCATTGTGACAACAAGATCGTTGAAGCTCAACTTCTTGCCAGCCTCCACATCGACAGCGATGTGGTTCTCACCATTTATAGTGCCATTGTTGCCGCCGTAGATATCGACGGTATAGGTGCGAAGGCTCATTCCCTCATCGATGTTGCCCGACGTTGTAGCCAGTGCCGGCATCGCACATAGCGATGCGCTGAGAGCACCTGCCACGATCACAGAAAGGGCTCGTTTTATCGTCTTCATTATTCCTGCCCCCTCTTCGCATTCTTGCGATCATTCATCCAGCTCGCCAAGCCGCACATCAACACCAAAAGTCCAAGGATCAAGCAGATAACTGAAATCGTCGGAAGCATATCGCCGGTCTGCGGAAGACCGCCACCGACGGTCCTCGGATCCCTCTCATACTCATAGGTAATGGTGCGCTCTGTGGTCACGATCTCTTCACCAGTGCCGACAGGCTCAGCAGCATATTGCAGCCAAGCGCCTGCGTCTGTGTCAAAATAGCCATTTGTATGCGTCTCGCCATCAATCCCCATGGTGAGCACCATATGCCTTACCTCATCAGCCGCAAAAGTACCCAGATGGAAGTAATCATCCATGCCGTTATCAGCGGTTGCATTGAGAAGGCCGCCTTCAGTTGCTTCGCCGGATTCGCTGTCATCTCTAAGCGACATAACAGTTGCTTCGTCCTCTTCGCCGCCGACCATGTCGTTGGAATAAATCACGGTACCCGCATCGCTGTTGATATCCTCATCAGAATCATAGTATGTCAGCGTGTAAGTATATGCAGCACCCTCATTGCCTTCCCCGGCATTTTGCTCCATCGAATCTGCGATCCAGTTCTTCACATACCAATCGACTTCTTTGTCGCAATCGTTAACGAGCGAGATTTCGAATCGTGCTGTGTCGCCTGGTTGAAGACCACTTATTACCTGATTGTAGAGATGATCATCAGAAACCATCTCCGTGCCGTTGAATGTAACGGTCCAAGTTGCTGTGTAGTCGGGAGTAACCGTATTTGACGGAGTGCCTACGATGCTCTCATCAGCCGCAGGGTGTGAATTCTGCGCCGCCCAAGCCATGGTAGCAGGAGAAAGCATCAATCCGCATGCCAGAGCTAAAGTGAGAACAGAGGCTTTGATCTTAGATACGCATTTCATCTTAGGCCTCCTTTCTCTCAACGGATGAAGACTCGGTGGTCTTTACGTCCTTCCAACCGGCTCCAAGCGCATTGATAGAGTCGAGGCTGACACCCCAAGCGCTCTGCACCGCATCGACAATATGATTCGTCTGTATCGCATCCACCTCTGCAGAAAGCACAATCTGAAGATTCGCATCATCTTTATTCATGGACTTCAAAAGATCGCTCATCTCTGTAACTGCAGGCGAAAGCTTAATCGTATCAATTACAGCACTTGTCGTAGCACGCGCATCCAAAACATCTTTGTAGTAAAACACTAGCATCTCATCGGTGGATTCTGCATCCGACTTTACCCAGCCAGAATTCTCTGCAAGTCCAAGCTCGATCAGTGCCGGATTGGCGTTGTAGATCTTGTTACCGCTTTCGTCTGCCCAGTATTTACGAATAGTCAAACGCACATACTCGCCCATATCCGATGCGTTCTTAGCGAAGATCTTCTCGGTGTAGGGCTTACCCGGAACCATCTGCTTGTCACCGTCGAGCACAAGAAGTGCGGCATCTTCGCCTTCACCGGCAACCTGCTGCAAAAGCTTGCCATCAGTCGAACCCTCAAAGCCCAAGCGCTTCGCCTCGTCTCCCATATTGACAACGATAGCTTCATCACTTGAGCCCGACTGCTCCATAAGCGCGACGCCCAAATGCGTTTGCGCCATACGCGCCTGATATTGTTCGCTTTCGAAACTCAAAGCAGCTTGCGTGGCTCCCACGGCTCCCGTAAGACCGATCGCACACAGCAACACTGCTCCGATGAGCAGGATCATTGTACGGGATGAAATTATTGCATGAGTCTTATTCATCGTTCATTCACCCCTTACAGTCCACTCGGTTTTTGACCAGAAATCGCAGAACCCTTGGTAATCCCTGTGATTTCTTTGAAGTTCACAATAGTGCCATCAAAATTGCCAATCTCATATCCAGGCTGATCGTCCTCACCTTCCTGCCATGAGACAGGCACGCACTGAGCAACTACGTGAACCTTAAAGTCTTTAAGTACCTGATCACCTTGCTTGGCGGTTATTTCCGCGCGCAATGTGGACGTGGTCTCGCCGGGTTGGAGAACCTCGTTGTAATAGATCCATCCCGTTGCGGGATCGTTGTTCTCAAATCCCCAGTTGGCGTTATTCTGTCCGTAGACCACAACATCAGCATTCGCATCGGCAAAGAAGAGCTTCACTCGCACGACCGAAGGAGCCTTAGAAGTGTTGGTTAGCGTAATGCTTTTACCGGCGTTGTCGACAACTTCAGTAATCTCAGTTGTCGGTTTGTCAGCGCTGTAGGGCAAACTTCCGCTCGCTACAGTTGCATCGGTATAGTATGCAAACGTCGTTCCCACGCCAGCTGCGACGCACAGCGCGCAAGCAGCTGCAGCCAGACCGAAGCGCTTTGTAAGGTAACTTCTTTTCATAATGATCGACCTCCTTACCTTACTCTTCGTCCGGTGTCCCAGAGCCATTGCCCTCGCCACCTTGATCGTCCGGCTTCGTCATATTCTTGCTCCAGTCGTTCTGGATGCTGTCGTTATACGGCTTATCCGGGTCATACACATTGTGGAACTCAACAACGTTGTTCACAGTACCGTTGTCACCCGCCACGATGGTAATCGTCTTCACCGTATCTCCTACAGCCTCGGTGTTAAACCCGGAATCGACTATCTCCTCGATCACGAAGAAAGCACCGACAGGTAGATTATCGAGCAAGACACTATTCGTATCGATCTTCCCGTTTTCGTCAACATCAAAGTTGATCTCGATGATGTCGGAGTAATACGGATTGGCTGGATCGGCATGATAATAATGCTCGTTCAGATAGCCCGATACTTTAAACAACACGGTTGCTTTACCAGCTTTATCCTGTTCGATAGCATTGTCAAACATCTTGTTGATGTTGAGCGATCCGAACTTTGGCTCAGGGTCAGGACCAGGCTCATCAGGATACTTAGGATCGCGACCGATCGTAGTCTTACCATTGACAGCAATGCCGCCGCCATTGGCTGCTGAATAGTTACCCGAGATGATGAGGCGCGCTGCTGCCTTGGCGTTTTTCTTGTCATCCTCAGACGGGAATGCAGTCAAGCCCATCATGCGCGTTGCTTCCGCATAACCAGCTTTCATCTCGCCATTGATCTCTTTATTGATCGGGAAATCCTTGATCTTAAAGATTTCATACTTTCCACTGTCAGTAGAGGTGGTGATATCGATATCGCCAAACCTCTCCCAATCGGAAGTATTTACTGAGCCATCCGCATTATAAAGATTGCCTCCATATTTATACTCGCCATATTCGATCGACTCTATGTATGTGCTGATAGTCCATGTACCATCATCGTTATGGACATACGCATTGCGATAGGGGTCGTCCGCAAAGTTATCGTCATACTTAGCGGTCAAGGTCTTATACTCGCTTCCAATCTTAACGAGCATTCCATTTTTGAAAATATCGTCTAGGAGCGCTTTGGCTTCATCGTCGTTCATTCCGCCAAATATAGCTCCATCAACAGTAAGTCCCGCAACATCTCGACCGTCTGGGATCCATGCGCCCTTAAGGATTCCACTCAAAACAGTTGAGTCGTCCTTTGACTTTTTGATCACAAAATTCTGATTCGGAGAAAGCGCATTGGTTTCCATCACATAACGATAGCCACTTCCGCTCATGAAGCCTTTCCAGTTATACGTACCCACACCTTCGCCTATTGAGAGCATGTCGTTAAAAATAGTGCTTTCCTTGGCTCCATAGAAGTCGCTCGCAGCATACTTGCCATTGACATAATTCTTTTCCTGAGCAAAACCAAGCTCACTCGGCCACTGGCCGCCGATCGGATGATTTACAGGAACAGATTTTCCGTTAGCAATATTGTCAAAGATGGCCGCATCACTTGAGATGACGATACCGTTTTGACATGCCGCCACACCGCCGCCGGAACCTTCAGCTGTGTTGCTTGTTACCAGCGGATTATAGACATAAAGCTCACCGCCGTTAGAGGTAACAAACACGCCACCTCCACCGTAGTCAACAGAAGTCGTAGTCTTGTTGTTAGTTATGTATCCACTATAGATATAGCTGCCGTTCTTATCGGCGCCCTTCGTGGTCAGGCACATCGCACCGCCTTCATTGGTAATTGCGAGATTGCCTGCGAAATATCCGCTATCCATCTTGAGGACAGCGGTAACTTGATTACCTTGAGATGCCATCAAAAGACCACCGCCGGAGCCACCTGCTTTGTTGCTCGTAACTTTCACGGCTCCATTGATGTTTACAAGATCAAGCGAAAAGATTCCACCGCCACCATAGTGAACCGGATAAGCCGAACCGTTGCTCTCAGCAATATCTTGTCCCTTCTCGGCAACGTTGTTCGTAATATAAGCACTGCCGCCAAGATTAAGCTTGCCCTGCATATGATAGATACCGCCACCATCGAAAGATGCTGTGTTACCTGAAATAACAGCATCGCCACCGATATTGAGCGTCATCGACCCTTTGGTAGACTTCGTATAGATACCGCCGCCCAATCCATTCGTCGGTCGATTGTATGCATCTGTAGTGTTAGCGCATTTGGCTATGTTGCCCGCAATGATGGCTTTGCCGCCGACAGTCGCCTCCATAGAGCCCTCTGTAGCAAACAAAGCGATACCGCCACCATTTCCACCTGTGTAGGCACCCGCATTCGGAGCCTCTACTTTATTTCCAGCGATAACTGCACTACCGGCAATAGTTACGGCGGAGTTGGCAGCATTGATAGCTGCTCCATTATCGCCGGTTACGCTGCAACCAACAATGTATCCGCCTGTCATTTCGAAAGTAGACCCTGCTACGTTGATTGCCTTAGCATTGACGTTGAAGATGCCGCCTTTGATATTGATGGTTGAACCATTGGTGCCGGCAACTAAAGTTGAGGATCCACCGCTGATCATGCCTGCATTATCAGGAGCCTTAACGGTCTCGACTAAGCATGTCTCAACAGAACTCTCGCCCAATGCCAATGTATCGGTAACATAGTACGTAAGGGTACGGCTTGCGTTATCCCAAATTGCTGATCTTCCGGCTTCATCAGCAGGAGCCTGAAGCTTGCCGTTGCCTCCATAAATAGGATCGGAGTTTGGATCGGTGATTGTAAGAGTGGTACCTGTACCCGTTGCTGAAATCAAAGCGTCGGAACCGTTGAACTTCGACTCGACGGAATGACCGTTGAGGTCAAGCGTCACATTGCTTCCCTCTTTTACAACAGCAGGCTGCTTGTTGCGCTCGATCTGCTCAGGGGTTGCACCCTCGATCTGCGGATCCTCGCCCGCAACCAGATCATGCGTAAGTTTCACGCTGTTGCCAGCAGCAAAAGCATCGACCACCTTATACCAAGCGTCGTACTGGACCTCTTTCGTTTTGATAGTAATAGTCACATCGCGTCCCGCGAAAAGGGTCATGTCCTCTAACGAATAGAGAAGAGACGCATTGTCAGAATCTGCCGATGCACGGTTGCTTAGCTCGACGACATCAACGGTCTTGTCGGAGGTATCATCAAGAGCCGCCTTCAGCTCGTCGGAAAGATCTTCATACGGAAGACCCCCCCCCATGAGGCTTTTTTCGGTTTCGACAGCTTCTTCAGAGTCAAGCAGGGCCGCAGGAACCGACGGTTTCGCGCGATCGTTGAATACCGAAGTGAGGCTGACGCTCTCCACCTCATAGCCCTGCGCAGCAACGATGCCAAATACAAACGGATTCGCAGCAGAAACGCCTTGAGGATCGACCTCGATTGCACGAGTGACGATATCTCCGTCATAGAGAATCTGGGTTTGATCAGATCCCTCTACCTTGAAGTCCACCACACCGTTGATCAGCACCGTAGGAACTGGCGCTGTCTCCTCGGCATCTTCTTCACCCTCTTCACCGAGCTCATCATCTACAGCCTGATCCGACAATGTGGATTCATTGTCATCGGATGTCGCCTCGTCCTCGAGAGCCTCCTCCGACGACTGATCCTGTGCGGTCTCGTCAGACGGTTCCTCGGTCTGCACGATTTGATCCTCGAGATCTTTTCCCGATTCGCTCGTGCCATACGCGATCCCCGTGAATGTGAAGATGACCGTAAGAACAAGAAGTAATGTGAAGAGCTTCCCTTTTCTCGTCTTCATGATTTCCGCAACCTTCTCCGCATAACTCATAGGCGAACACCACCTTCTGAAACCGGCCGCTCCCCTGTGACCGATCTACGATCGCTCCTTCTCATCCTGCGATCGATTTCCCAGCACTACATAATGCCTTTACACATACTTACGCACCCGTTTCGCTCGGTTGCGAGACAGGTGCTCCTACTGCATTTATTTTGCGTTTCTCTTAACAGTGCGGAACATCGAACTCCATAAACTTCGACCTAGATTCCCGAGTTTTTCCTGTATAAGGCTAATCTTCAGGAAAAGATCGATGCTGTGTCGTCACTTCGACCCGCAACTATACGTTCTTGTTTCCCTATTCTTACAAAAGGACAACAATATGCAAGATATTAGATGCAAATGTGAAGATTTTACATAAAAAAAGTATAAATACCGAATGTCGCCCAATCAATGCGCGATCCACAAGCCGCAAACAGATCAGTAACCCAACCATGATAACAAGCCGATGCACCCGGCATGGATATCATCGTACGTGGCATCAAAATCGCCTGTATACCACGGATCGGCCACATCGCGCTCAACACCTGCGAATTCGAGCATCTTGTAGACTTTGCCGTCCGGATCGCTTCCGAATATGCGCCCCATATCGCGCATATTCTCCGAGTCCATCCCGATAAAAAGATCAAAATCATCATAGTCAGCACTGCGAAGGCGCTTCGCCGTCTTGCCTTCGACAGAAATCCCTTCCTCGGCAAGTCGCTTTCTCGTGCCTGGATAGACGGGATTGCCGAGCTCCTCACTCGTTGTAGCTGCCGACTCAATCGCGAAGTGATCGGCAATGCCGCGCTTTTCCACCATGTCCTTCAGCAGGAATTCCGCCATAGGCGAACGGCAGATATTGCCATGACAGACAAACATCACGCGTACAGGGCGCGCCGCTGAACCCTGTGCAGACCTTTGTACGGAATCTCTCATCGCTTACTCCTTTTCGCGCTTCGATCTTATAAGGGATATTTCCTCGGCGTACCCGACAAGTTCATTATGCGGTGTCTCCAAGAAAAACGGCAGTTCGCAAAGTGCGGGATGCTCGGTCACAGCCACAAGCGCATCAAGCCCGATCTGACCGCCGCCAATCACCTCATGCCTATCTTTGTGAGATGCAAGCGGATTCTTCGAATCGTTCAGATGAATGGCTTTCAAGCGATCGAGCCCGATCACCTTGTCAAAATCCTCAAGCACTTCATCAAGCGAATCTACGATATCGTAACCGCCGTCCCAGATGTGGCAGGTATCTAAGCAGACGCCGACATGTTCGCTGAGATCAACACGTTCGATTATCTGCGCGAGCTCCTCAAACTTACCGCCGATCTCCGAACCTTTCCCAGCCATGGTCTCAAGCAGTAGCGTTGTAGTCTGCTCCGGCAGTAACACCTGATCGAGCGCCTCAGCGATGAGCTCGATGCCCTTATCGACTCCCTGACCCACATGCGCGCCGGGATGCATGTTATACATCTGATTCGGAGTGTTCTCCATACGCATCAGGTCATCCGCAAGCGTCTGTATGGCGAACTCGCGCGTCTCTGGCTTTGCGGATGCCGGATTAAGAGTGTAAGGCGCATGCGCAAGAATGGTGTTTATACCTGCTTCTTCGGCCAGCCTGTTGAAGGCCGCAATGTCTGCAGGATCTATATCTTTAGCCTTGCCGCCACGAGGGTTTCGCGTGAAGAACTGGAATGTGTTGGCTCCGATCGATGCCGCCTCGCGCGCCATGTTCTCATAGCCTTTTGAGCACGAAAGATGGCAGCCGATAGTGAACGTCATTTTTCCTCCGCTAAGCATTCTGACGGGATACATTGATTTTATCGCATTGAAGACATCGATACCCGCACCCTGATGTTGCTATTTCGCAAAAATCATGAACCACCCTTCAAAAGGGTGGTTTACTCTAGGCCTATAAGGCCAAGGTTTACCGGCAGCGCCTAAAGACGCTGCCTTTCACTTCGTTTCAGTCGTATCGCCTTTGACTCGTAGCAAGCCGCACAAAGCGGCTTTTGTATTACTGGGATACCCCTAAAGGGGCCCTTCTATCTTTTCTTGAATGGATCTTCATACTCTTTGACGCTTAGTTTATCCAGTGCGATATCGTGGGCTTCCTGCTCTCTTATATATTTGGCAATCGTGGCTTCGTTTAGCCCGACAGTCGATA
>CAJUSF010000042.1 GCA_910588945.1 uncultured Eggerthellaceae bacterium
GAAATGATTGTCGAGGTGCTTACAAAGCGAGTTCCGCAGGAGCGAAGCGACGAGGACTGTTTGAGCGACTAAGTATCTCGGCAATCATTTCATCAAGAAAAGCAAGTGTGCGCATGAAGGGCGCATGCGCACCTACGTTGTTCTCATTTCCTGGTACCAACAATGGCATATTCCATGAAACGCGAAACGTTTCTGTAAATGGAGCACTGATAAGTGCGACACCGCTATCTCGATGAAGCCGTTTCTCGCCTATTCGCTCAAAAGAAAATCGCGTGCATTCACAACTTCACATGTCTTGGTTCTATAGCTTGATTCGACTCTGCAAACCACAAGCTTATTCTCCGGTCTTATCCTCAACATCTCACCGATCGCGCTAAGATGCTTTGCATACTTTTCATGAAACGTCTGCGACGATTTCACTTCGACCGCCATCTCGTTGTCCGGATCGGTGAGATCCAGAAGATCGACCTCGCGCTTACTGTCATCGCGATAAAAATACAGCTGAGGTTCCTCCCCTTTATTAAGATGACCCTTAAGCCTCTCTGAAACCACGAGATTCTCAAAAATGGCACCGAACTGCGGATGTTCGATCAACTGGCGCACTGTTTTAATGTGCAACAAACTGCAGAGCAATCCTGTGTCATAAAAATAGAGCTTCGGCGCCTTTGTAAGCCTTTTGCCGAGATTTCTCGCAAAGGAGGGTAGTTTAAAAACGAGATAACTGGACTGCAAAACCGACAACCAAGAATCTATGGTAGGAACCGACACTCCTGCCGCCGATGCGAGCCGAGATACGTTCAGAAGGTTTCCAACATTCTGCGCACAAAGCTCGACCATTGTCCTGAAAGCAGAAATATTGCGCACATCCAAAAGACCAGCAACATCCCTGTCCACATAGGTTTCGATGTAGTTCGGAAAAAAGACATCCAGCGGAATATCGAGATCGTAAAGGCGCGGATAACCGCCCTTCAAAATGAATTCCAAAATATCGATCGGCGCTCTGTTAGCCGAAAAGAGCTCCTTGTACGACAAAGGAAGAAGCTTGAGAACACCAACGCGTCCGGCTAACGACTGTCCTATATTTTTCATCAAAAGGAAATTCTGTGATCCGGTGAGAATATACTGTCCAGCACTTCCCCTCTCATCGGAAACCACTTGGATCATAGAGAAAAGGTCGGGGGCATATTGAGCCTCATCAATTATCAGCCTTTCAGGCCTATTCCTTATGAAGCTCACCGGATCCTCGATCGCCGCTGCTCTTGCCTGCGGATTCTCTAGATTCACATACGCATAATCGCTGAAACAATGCTTTGCAAGGGTCGATTTTCCGCTTTGCCTAGGCCCGGTTATAGAAACGACCGGAAACCATTTCATCTCTTCAGTAAGCCTGCCTGCAAGCTCGCGAGGAATGTACTTCATATCAGCCCCTCAGTCGATCGGGAAGAGTATTTACCATAATGTTAAAGTAGAGATTACCATAATGTTAAAGTAGAGATTACCATAATGTTAAAGTAGAGATTACCATAATGTTAAAGTAGGCCAGATAGAGCGCATATTTTGACACTGGCTTTCAACATGAGTGAGCACGCAAGTTTGGAAACGCTCCTAAACTCACACTACCTTATGTACGTTCCGCATGCGCGGAACGTTTTTATATGAAACAGCTTTGCGCGCATCAAGATCGGATGCGCGCCTACGAAGTTCGTTCGCATCTTTTTTTGTCATCCGAGAAATGATTGCCGAGGTGCTTACAAAGCGAGTTCCGCAGGCGTAAGCCGAGGACTGTCTGAGCGACTAAGTATCTCGGTGATCATTTCATCCAGAAAAGCGCATGCGCAACTACGAAATACCTCGGCAGTCGTTTCATCATTGATGGCGTTATCCCCATCCTGCGCCACCACCACTGCGTCATCATCGACAAGCTTACTCGTCCAGTCTGCGCTTCACGATCGCAAGAATATCATCGGTGCTCATTCCCGAATTACGACAGGTACGAATCATGTCATCCACTACAAGCTCCACGTGCCCGGAATCTATCGCAATCCCATCGGGAGGCGCAGCAACGAATGTCCCCCGCCCCTTTCGCGTAGTAATAAAACCCTCACGCTCAAGATCCATATACGCACGATTCACAGTGTTGTAGCTTATATCGAGATCAACCGCCAATTTACGCACTGTGGGCAACTGATCGCCTTGAGAATATTTATTCGTCGCGATGAGATACGATATGCGATTTTTTAGCTGCACCCAAACAGGCAGCCCGCTTGAGTAGTCAAGTTCGAATTCACTCAGTGGATCTTGCTCGGCCACTCTCGCCTCCTATCTCAAATGATCAAGCCGACATAGCGTCCCGCGTTTGCGGCACATCGAAACGATTCCCTTAATTTAAGAAATAACGAACCTGTGCAGGTGCCCTATTTCGTAACGCCCGGATCCACGAACCCGTTACTAACCGCAGTAGGCACAGTTACAACAGCACCGCCTGACTTCTTGACCGTTTCGTATTGCATAAGTATAGTCCTAAGTTTCATCGCAGCATCCGGCATATCGTATATCTTGGCGGCTTCGGCGAGCATCTCTGCAAGCTCCATCTCGACCCCTGCAACCGTCATACGGGCATTCTTCTCACGATCCGCCTGCGCCTCAAGCGACATAACCTCCTCAAGCTCTTTAGGAATCACGATATCGCGCACCTTCACATCAATTACGTCAATGCCCCAATTTGATGCTATACGCTCAATATCATGTTTGATCTCAATATCCAGCTCATCACGGCGAAGCGCCACCTCGGCCACGGTCGCACGCCCGACGGCCTCGCGAAGGGCAGTCTGCGCAAGGAACGAAACAGCAGCGAAGTAATCCTCGACCTCGATACAGGCCTTCTCCGCATTGCGAACAACCCAAAACAGCACCGCATCAACAGAAATCGGAACCAGATCAGCCGTAAGAGTTCGCTCAGCATAAAATGGCGTTGTCATTGTTCGCTGGTCAATGCGGATTGTGCCGTGTTCGATTATTGGAATGGTGAAATATAGTCCAGGGCCCGCCACTCGCGCGAGCTTTCCAAAACGCAGAATGACCACTTTTTCCCAGTTGAGCGCAATATGCACAGAAGAGATGGCAAGCAGCGCCAAAAGCGCCGCCGCAACAAGCGTGTAGATACTGACGCGACCGAAGACAAGCATCCAAAGGGCCACAACCACTATAAACACAAGCGCAAACGTAGCTATCCCAAACACAAGCGCGCCGTTGCGCGAAGATTTGCGAGGAATATAGGATGTAGCGGCATCCATTTCGGCTTTCTTATCGTGCATCTGAATCGGCATGCCTTGCTGCATCATGCGGTTGGTTCTGCGCGCCATTACCGGTCTCCTATTCAATCGGCAGTGCTAGTTGATTATAGTTCACAAATGTAAAAGCATTGGAAGGGTCATACGGGGCGAGTCCGACAATGCAATAGCGCATCGCAAGCCCGCCAACAAGAATCGCCGCCGCGATGAACAACAGCTGATGCCTGTGGCTTGAAAATGTGACAAGCTGCTCCATAACGAAGGGGATAATGAGCCCTACACCTACGAGGCCAAGCCAAAACGCTGGAGCGAGATCTCCTCCTATAAGGGCATCAATCGCGGGCATACTTTCCGTATCCTGAATGCAAGAAACCGTGAAAGCAACCAGCGCGATCGCCTCCAAAACGATAATGACGCTGTCGCAATGTATAAGACGCGAAATAGGCTCAGCCAATGGCGCGCGCGTCTCAACAAAAGCAATGCTCCCCAAAATAAGAGCAAGCCCGCATGAAAGCGATGAGAGCATGAACAACACAGGAACAAGGGGGCTTTGCCATGCGATGACTGATGCCATATCGTGGAGCAAAATGCCGGTATATCCCATAACGACGATCGAGGCGATGATGCCGACAAGTGACAGGACGCGTACGACCCATATTGAGGTCGACAAGCCGTCGACAGCATCCATCGCAAGAAACGCCGCCGCGCAGACGATCGCCACAGGAAGCGAGAACGCACCGATCGTGAGCGCCGCGGGCTGCGGATTCATAAGAAGGTAGATGGCAGCCTCGAAGTTGCCGAGATCAAATATAAGAAACACAACGCCCAGTGACAGCGAAAGAAGACATGCGGTCCACGAACGGCACAGAAGCTCGCTAGAGAATACAGGAAGCGAGCGCGCCGCGCCTCTCAACGTGCGTAGCCATTCCATGATGGAGAGCGCGAACAGAGCACCTGAGCCTGCACCGCCCAAGAAAAGATATCCTGTCGCAAGTGCGCTTATCACAAGGCACCCTCCGCTACTTCGCAGCGCGTCGCCAATGCGGCAAACCGTTGCGATTTCCTCTATTGTCGCAATATATTACGACAAAGCGAAGATAAATCAAATAGGGCGATAGCAACCTGTGCGTTTTGCCGCGCGCCCTAAAGCACCTAAAGCACGTACTCAAAAAGCTTAAGAGTTACATGACCGAGATCCTCATAGAACACCTCTTGAGGTCCCACTTCTATAAAGCCGAGCTGCCCATAGAGATTATGGGCACGTTCGTTGGTCATGAAAGTATCGAGCTGAAGCGACCTGAGTCCAGCCTCGCGCGAGGAGTCGATGGCTGCCTGCAGAAGCTCCTTCGCATAGCCGCGTCTATGGTATTGCGGAAGGGTAGCCACAGAATGCACGATCCCGATCTCGTCCTTCGAAGCTCTCACCTGCCAAGGAGCATCCTCATACCCGGGAGCCGGATCGCGATCGATCACGCATGCACAAGCTATGTTGTCATCATCGACAATCCCGAGATAGGTATAGCCGCGTTTCGTGGATTCACGTAAAAAATCGTTTGACGGATGCACGTCGTATTTCCAAAGAATGTCAAAATCCGTTCCCTTCATCACCTCGATCATTTCATGATAAAAGGCAAGCACCTTATCCGTCTCATCGACCCTAGCTTTGCGAATCTCCATAGGTTATATCGTCACCGCTCTCTTACAACGCACTATCTATTCGAAAAATGCTGCAGGCACATCGCGATGAAAGCGGCATAGCTCTCCTCAAAATTGCCTTCGAAAAGCTTCATGCCCACGATACGCATGGCCTCCGCCGTACGCTCGGCGCAGTTGAAGTGATTGTAGAGCCCGGGAGCCTGATAGATGGCCGTGAAGTAGAATTTCTGCGCCACGTCCTCGTCGCAATCAAGCTGGCGAGAGATGATATCGATAAGCGGGGGCATCATCTGCGCAAAAGAGCGCTTGAACTCGACAAGCCTATCAAGAGAAGCGTTCGACTCGATGATCGCTATGAGAATATCCTGATAGCGCAGAAAATCGATATGCTCCCCTGTTGTGGATGCCCAGATCTTGGCGAACTCCGCGTTTTCCATAGGAGCACTTGACAGGCGCTCGACAAGATCGGACACGTAAGCCACACTGGCGCGAGTATGAAGCGCGAGGAAAACCTCTTCTTGGGTGGAGGCATATTTATAGAGGTTGGAGCGCGACCAGCCGAGCTCCTTGGCAATAAGGCCCATGTTGATCTCGTGATATGGAAGCTCGTTGAATAGGGCTTGCGCGGCGTCCATTATCGCTGTCATGCGCTCGGCCTTCTGTTCGGGCGAGCGTGCGCGCTGATAATCCGACATTGCCTTAAGCCTCCTGTTCTGCGAGATCTGATAGAGAAATGATATCAAAAGCTCAACAATATCCCGAATATGGACGTTTTGGCAAAGCATAAAGCAATGCATATTTCACTAGGCAACATTTAGCCGTAGAATAAACGGCATGCCAAAACCTCAACCACATAGTGAATTCACAGAGAATGTAGCGCCTAGCGTCAAGTCCAGCGACAAGCCCAGTAACAAACTTGACAGAAGCAATGACCCCAACAAAAGTCCTACCAGCACAGACACGCGGCCAAAGACCGAGAGCAGCACTTCCGTGGCAAAACAGCTCGCACTTTTGGCTATCCCTACATTCGGCCAGCTTATAGCCGAGCCAGCATTTATTCTTGTGGATACCGCCATCATCGGCAACGTGGGCGATTCCGCCTTGGCCGGACTCTCACTCGGATCGACAGTCGTCCTCACCGCAGTCGGCCTCTGCGTGTTTCTCGCCTACTCCACCACTTCACAAGTTGCACGGCTCTTCGGCGCAGGCAAACGCCATAAGGGAATGCAGGTAGGGCTTGACAGCATCTGGCTCTCGCTTTTCATCGGGATCGTCCTAGCAGCGGCCCTCTTTGCACTGGCCGATCCCATATGTCGGTTTCTGGGCGGGCGCGAAAACGTTCTCGAGCAGGCTGTCATCTACACGCGCGCCGTCGTGCTCGGAGTGCCAGGGATGCTCATCGTCTATGCCACGAACGGCATCTTCCGCGGCCTTCAAAAGGTCAACATCACCCTCGTAGCCGCAGTGAGCGGCGCTATTCTGAACACAGCTCTCGACGTGCTCTTCGTCATCATCATGGGATTCGGGATAGCAGGATCAGGCGTGGCGACGCTGATCTCTCAATGGTTCATGGGCATCTTTCTAGTCGTACCCGCGATACGTTGGGCGCTCGCCGATGGCGCGACACTGAAACCACACTTTTCAGGGATTGCGGCGGCGGGAAGCGACGGAGCGCCGCTTTTCCTGCGGACCCTCGCACTTCGCGGCGCCATCGTTGCAACCGTGATGGCGGCAGCAGCCATGGGCACGCAGGTTTTAGCCGGATACCAGATCGTGAACGCGCTTTGGAGCTTTTCTGTGAACATTCTCGATTCCGTAGCAATAGCAGGACAAGCACTAGTAGGCGCAAAGATTGGCGCAAGCTGCTTTGGCGAGGCACGCAATCTGACTCGCATCACCGCACGCGCTGGAGCGTTCATGGGTGTGCTCGTAGGTGCCGCTTTCATCGTGCTGGGATTTATTGCCGCACCCGCGTTCAGCCCGAATACAAGCATCCAAGCGGTAGTGGCGGGAGGCATGCTCATAAGCGGTATCACAATGCCAATGCAAGGCTGGATGTGGGCACTTGATGGAATACTTATCGGCGCAGGGGATTTTCGCTATCTCGCGATTACGCTTTTCGCTGCAGCTGCCGTATATATAGGTGCCCTTGTGGTTGTGATAACGTTCGCAATTCCTTTGATCGAAGGGGAATTCATGCAAGCTGTCGCACTTTGGTCGACATTCGATATCATCTTAATGGGCGGACGCGCGCTGGCTAACGGTCTGCGCATCAAAAGCGATGTTTGGATGAAAGGTTAAGCACATGAATCTTAACTACACAGCAGACGATTTCAATGTAGACTCCCACGTATCAGCCGAGGCCGGACTTGCTAGACTCATAGAGGGAAATCGCATCTATGTAGAGGCGCTCGATCACAAACGCGACCTATCGCCTTCAAGAATTCAGGAGCTGTTCGAAAACGGACAAAAGCCTTTCGCAACAGTGATCACCTGCTCAGACTCGCGCGTAGTTCCTGAACACATCTTCATGACGGGACTTGGAGAGCTGTTTGTCATCCGCGTGGCTGGCAACGTGATCGGTCCAATTGAGGCGGCAAGCGCTGTATATGCTTGTGAGCATTTGCATACGCGACTGTTGCTTGTACTGGGGCATACACACTGCGGTGCCATCAAAGCTGCAATCGACGGCGAGAAGGGTGCACTTGCGCCGATCACAGATGAGATCGCCGAGGTTATCGGGAACACAGATGACCCCTATGAAGCAAGCAAACTCAACACAGAAGCGGCCATCGATGCGCTTAGCGAATGCGAAGAACTGCGCCGGCTTAAGAGTAAGGGAGACCTCGATATTCGCGGAGCTATCTATCACACGCACTGCGGTGTCGTGGACTTCCTGTAGGCAGGTGCCGGTTATAAGGTTTGACCTCTAAAAAGATTGTCGAGTTCGACATGCAGATCGAATGCAGGCGCGCATCCGATCTTGATGCGCGCATCCCGCTTCCGTACAAAATGGTGTCGCGCACTTATGTGCGCTCTATTCATAGAAAGCCTTTCGGCTTTCTTTAGGGGACTTCATGCGCCGATAGCTTAACATCATTCATTGAAAACCAATGACAATAAATCTTACACTTTGAAGTGCGGACAAAAAATTGCGATGACTGGCGCAAGTATGCCCAAATCCAGTCCCCAGAACATAGATCTCGAACCAAAATCATGTGAACACGCACGAAAACGCAACGCTACACGAAAGAAACGCCTAGCATCTGCAGAGCTAAACGCTACGCGTTGCATTTAGTCTTTCAGTGTTGCATTTGGATTTCAATCAAGCCTGTAATGTGGGTCATTTAAGGCTTCAATTAGTGTAGTTTCGAGGTCTGCTTTGAGGTGATATAATAGAGCATTGAGATTCCGAATAGGAGTTTCTTCCAAGTGCCGGGGCCGTTTTCCCCGGCTTCTTGCTATCTAGGAGGACAGTTGCGCGAGGCGAGCATATTCTTGGACGAGTCAGGCAGCGATGGCATGAGAGACAGATACTACCTGCTTACGCTTGTTATACATGACCAAGATAATGACATTCATCCAGATGTCGTCTTGTACGAGCAATCTCTTCAAGTCAAAGGTTTGCCGGACATCCCGTTTCATGCTTCTCCTCTTCTGAACGGACACGGGAAGTATGAAGGAATGAATATCGCCGAGCGCAAGAAGTTACTCTCTTCGTTCAGGGTCTTTTTGCGGCACGCTCCGGTTCGCTACCACTGCATTAAGCTCAAGACATCGGAGCATACCTCCATTGATGCCCTAGCAGCCGCGATGCGTAAACACATTGTCGATTTCATTTTCGGTCGCTTGGCATATTTCCAAGAGTTCGACACGGTGAAGGTCTACTACGATGATGGCCAGAGGTCGATAGCGGATGCAGTGCATAAGGCTCTGGACTACGCTCTGTCTAAACAGTCGCTCGTATATCGAGAGACGACTTCGGAGGATTACAGGATCTCGCAGATTGCTGACTACATATGCACAATGGAGCTGACCGCTTTGAAGTACAAGAGCAAAACCTCCACCGCAACGGATGAGAAATTCTTCGGATCCTGGAGTCAGTTCAAGAAGGGCATTTTTAAAGAGATGCGCGGAAAAGCCTTGTGATTGCCGTTAGTGAACGGCGCTGAGGATGGCAGCTGAAAAACGCTATGACAATTGAGTATTACAACGATGATGCCAGTCGCTTCATATCCTCTACCTTGAACGCCTAACTAAGCAATCAGCTCGCTTGGTTTCTGTGTGGAACCAACCACTGTTCCGCATTTATGCATCTCTGGATTCAATTCAATGAGGATGCGAGTATTGGATTGACAATACTTTGTCATCAAGAAAAACCAGTGAATAGGCACTGAAACAGAGTAACACCTGATTTCATATCGCCATTTTTGCTCCAATAAAACGCATCCTTATCCAGTTCAGAAGCCGCTAACTCTTTGATATTGTGATGGGACAGGTGTTTTCTAATGCTTTCTAATAGTTCACCATCCGGATATCTATCGAGCAATCTTGGCACTTTGTCGTCAACAAGCGACCCGTTCGTTACAAAAACGGTGAAGTAATCTTCGAGAATGCTTTGCATTATCACCGCTTTGTATTCACTTGTGCAATCTTTTCCTAAATAGAATTCGACTTTTATCGAGAATGGCATCTTTGAAATCACATAATCTAATCTCGCCAAAACGGGACACATAAATAGCAGAGACCTAGCTCTCTCCGCTTTATCTTGCGAACGATGTATCAAATTATCGCCGATTGACAGAAGCTTAACCCTATCAACATTCCCAGAGTCGAGCTCGAAATCTCTGATGGCGTAATTCGATGCCTCAACAAACCAAGGTCGAACATAGTAATCTACATCATTTAGAACTACATTTTCTATCGAAAGATCGGAGCCATCTGAGGTGTAAAAGTAGATTTCTTTGAGCCTGCCCTCATAGAGCACTATATTTGCATATAACGGATTCCTGTCCTCTTGATAGGCCGTCATGAAGATCAACTCTCCAGACATATCCCCCAAGGGCATACCATCATCATAAAACCAAAAGCTCAATCCATAGGATTCATGGTTGATCTCAACTTTAGTATTCTCAATCTTAGCAATCAGCAAATCCTTATGCGAAAAGCTGGGTCCCAATAAAGCGTTGATCAGCCTGTTTTCTTGTGTATTAAATCTATTGATCGGATCTGTTGGATAAGTATCAAATGGCAAAGGGTCAGGCTTAATGTCATCGGTTTTGAATAGCCGATGTAGAGTTGCCGATACAAGGAGCTTTCATAGAAAGCCGTGAGGCTTTCTATGAATAGAGCGCGCGAAGTGCGCGACACCACTTTGTACGGAAGCGGAGTACGCTCAGGAAGGCTTATAGAAGGGCATCGCCTTCATGAGGGCGTAACAGGCACTAGCAACATCACTGCAGCTTATCCATGCTCATGTCTAGATTCCACGCTTTGCTCCCATGCGGTCGCTTCGCTCTGAATGACAGAGGGCTGTTGTAGGTTCAAGCCAGCAAACGCGCGCATCAAGGACGGATGCGCGCCTACGAAGTTCTCAATTCTTGTTGACCGCAAAAGCAATGCCGCAGGTCGAATGTAGGTGCGCATGCGCCCTCCATGAGCACGTTTTTCACCGTGAAACATTATGCGGCCTGCCTGACCGCGCGCATCAAGGACGGATGCGCGCCTACGTTGTTCACCCGCATATCCTTTCAGTATCAGAAATGATATGGGCAGCAACCGTATTCAATCTCAATGCGGAGCTATCTATCACACGCACTGCGGCGTCGTGGACTTCCTGTAGGCGAGCAAAGCTGCTTGCGCTCGTTGACAGTAAGCGCAAGCACTGGCAACATTGAGCAGCAGATTTTTTCCATACTGAAAAGGACCGCTATGCTCAACGATGACCAGACACACCGCTACCTCGCACGACTTGGACTCGACAACCCTAAAAATACACTAGCGCCCACAGAGGAAAACCTCAACAGACTGATCTATGCCCACCAAACTCGCATTCCATTCGAAACCGTTGGTATACATCGCACAGGCGGCGTGCCAAATATCGACACCGATACCATCTATAAAAAGATCATCGAAAACGGCAACGGCGGATACTGCTTCGAACTCAACAAGCTGTTCGAAGAGCTTCTGTCATCGTTGGGCTATGACGTGCGTCCGGTTCTCAGTCGCGTGGTGCGTGGCCGCGATGGACGCATGCCGATCAACCACCGAGGCATAATCGTAAGCCTTCCCGAAGGACAACTCTCGGCAGATGTCGGCTTCGGCGGTCCCATGCCAGCCGGAGCACTGATGCTCAACGACGGCGTTGAACAGGTCGTATGCGGCGACAGATACATAGTCGAGCGCAGCGATCATGCTTGGTGGAAGGTCGATCGCATCACCAATGCTGAGCGTGATTTTCACGACGACAACTTGCCGGAGCGCAGACAAACCGAGCTGGAGCTCTGCACTGCCATCGTCGAGGATATCGACTTCGATTCGCTAAACCTTTTCTGTTCGCAGCCCGGCACGCTTTTCAAGGATCACGAACTGGTAAATCTCCGCACGGACAATGGGTATAAGGCCTACAGAGACGGCGTGCTCACTATCCGCGAAAACGGCAAGAAGACAGTGATCGAGCTAGATACGGACAAAGCGCGCGATGCTGCTCTCGAAGAGCATTTCGGGATCAGATACTGATACGCGTTGCTGGCGAGACGCTGCCGCTTGCCCTTTTGTTTCGCGTGATCACGCCTAGCACCCAGCCTCGACCTAACGCCCGGCATCGGCCCGCGATGCGCTTGCGAAGCCGAGGGTGACTACTCATGCAATACGCTTGCCGCAACACCCTCATCAATGGCAGCGTTACAACGCTGGTCTATTGTAGCTGCAGCATCCTCGGGTGTGATGTTCTTCATCAGCAGATCGTGGATCACCTCGTAGAAGACCTCTCGAACAGCACGCGTGTCGGGGTTGCTTCCGGTGAAATCTACGACGTTCTTGCGATTCTCGTTGAACAGGTCAAACGCTTCGATCTGCGAGCCGTAGCGCTCTGATGAGGCCTTGGATGCAGGAAGCGTTCCGGCAGCGTAATCCATAAGCTCATCGCTGGTATAGACGTATCGCAAAAAATCCTTGGCCACCTCGAGCTTCTTCTCATCCCCGTTGTCAAACACCTCGAAACCGGAAACGAACGTGGTGGCGCATCCTTCATCATCGGGTCCCGGAAAATTCACAAGCCCCACCGTGCCGTCATATCTTTCGATGGAGGCGTTGTTCACCATGTAAATGCCAAGCTGACCTTGGCGGAAAAGGCTCGAGCAATCCTCGATCTCAAGATTTTCGCTATGCGGAGGATACCAACCGCGATCGACCCCATCTTGGAGCCATCGCAGGGCGGCGATCCCTTCAGGTGTCGACAGATTAAAATGACCCGTCTCGTCAAAGAAATCAGAGCCAGCCGATCGGAGCAACGTCATGGTGTGGGTGTCGCCTTGAGAGCTGAATGCATACATCATCATTGGATAGAAACCCTCAGGCAAATTGGCTGCAAGCGTATCGAGAATGTAGGTCCACTCAGACAGCGACCACGACGAGATCTCATCATCCTTAATGAAGTCCTTAAGCCCGGCTTGCTCGAAGAGCGCTTTGTTGTACGCAAGGATATTCTGCCTAGCAAGATAAGGCATCATGTAGATTCGCCCATCTATTGTGCTTATATCCCAGAGATAATCGTAGACATTGTCTCTTACCGCGATGCTGACAACATCATCGAGCGGAACAACGCGCCCGGAATGGATATAGGTTGACATGTTGAAGTAGTCGCCATAAAGAAGGTCGGGAGAATGCTCCGTATCAAAGCTGTTCGCGATCGCGTCGTCGTATTGATTCTGCTCGAAAACCTCGACTTCAATCTCAACGTCAGCCTTATCGTATTGAGCGACGAACTCATCGGCCATCTTGCGGATCACTTGATCGATCTGCGTTATGGAGTCGTCGAAAACGACATCATGCCCGGTACGGGGCACCTTGAACAGAAGATTGACCTTCTCGCCGTTATTCTGCGGCGATGCGCAGCCGGACATGAACGCCATCGATGCCGCCAACGCGGTAGTGCAAAGCACGGCAACCGATTTTCTTAGAAGATGATGAAGTCGCATTGGACACCTACCAGATCGAAATTACTCCGCCGAAACAAGGCTTGCTTTGACCGCTTCCAGCTTCCTCAGCATAACGGGAACATCGAGCGGCTTCGCGAGGAAATCGTCCATCCCACTCTCAAGCGCACGATTCCTATCCTCGGCAAACGTCGATGCGGTACAAGCGAATATTCTCACATTTTTCGCATCGTCGCGGTTGAGCTTGCGAATCTCCTTAGCCGCTTCATAGCCGTCCATAACGGGCATCTGCGCATCCATAAGAATCGCCGCGAATTCGCCTTCCTCGGAAGCCTCAAAGGCGCGGATCGCCTCTTCGCCATTTGCAACGAGAGTGGTCTCATAGCCTTGCTTCTCGAGAATCGAAACGATGATCTCGGCGTTGAGATCGTTATCCTCAGCGATAAGCAGCTTAACGCTTACATCCGATAACTTCGCCGCATTCGACCCTTGCGAGCTGGCCGCATCGGAGGCACCTTGCGCGTGCATGCCTTGCAACCTGTCCGCCGGAACAGGCGTTGCCCCGGATATGCGCTCCGGCATACTTGCGAGCCTTGCATGATCGAGCGGCATCGATATCTGCACAGTGAAGCACGATCCGCTGCCAAGCTCAGATACCACGCTAAGCCTTCCGCCCATCTGGCTGACAAGCATATGACTTATTGCCATGCCCAAACCGGTGCCTTTCTGGCTTCCGGATATCTTATTGCGCTCCTGCGAGAACGCATCGAAGATATGCTCGCAGAACTCAGGCGTCATACCGCATCCGGTATCGGCGATCGATATGGTGGTGGCGACCATCTCGGTGGACACCGTGAGAATCTGGTTGGTGGTTATCGTGATGGTACCCTCGCTCGGGGTGAACTTCACCGCATTGGACAGGATGTTCATGAGAACCTGACTTACGCGCAGCTCGTCGCCGATCAGATAGGGATACGACAGATTGTCCGCCTCGGTAACGAATTTTATGCCCTTCTCAAGCATCGGCTCACGCTGCATATCGCAGACGTTATCGATCGTCACGCGCAGGTCGAACGGCTCTTCGGCAAGCTCCACCTTCCCCGCCTGTAGCTTCGACACGTCAAGGATGTCATTCACAAGCGAAAGCAGATACTTGGCAGCGTTTCCGAGCTTCTTCACGTAGCCGCGCATGGCGGCCTCATCATCAAGATTGTTCTCCATCAGGTGGTTAAGCCCGATGATGCCGTTGAGCGGTGTTCTTATCTCATGGCTCATGTTCGACAGGAACTCAGCGCGTGCAGCGGATTCGGCGCTTGCCTGCACAGAGCGTTTCATGAAGTTATAGATCACGATCATCATGATGAATAACACCAGCACAACAGCTACGAGCATGCCGGCCGTCATGGTGATGAACGGTGCGAAGCGTTGATCGAACACTGATGTGGGCACAGCCATAATGAACGACCAGTTCGTCCCCTCGACCGGCGCAAAACTCAAAACGAGCCTCTCGTCATCTGCCGTGACGCAGTTGATAACGAAGCTCTCCCCTTCCGAGATATTGCGTCTGACCTCCTCAATGGTGACCCCATCTTCAAGATGTCCGCTTTCAAGCATGTCGTAGAAGTTGTTGCGTCCGGCAAGGTCGGTGGCAGGAGAGGCGCTCACGATGTAGTAGCCCTTATCGTTGACCACGCTGGATATGCCTTGCGAATCGAAGCTCTCGATTAGGAGTTGATCGCGAATGATGGATAGGTCGCTTCGACCGATCATGGCGACAAAATCGCGCCCTCCGATGTTCATACCATCGGTCCTGATTCCGTAGATCAGCGATTCCTTCGTAGTCTCAAGCCTTCCATTCGCATCGTCATAGAGCATGACGAATTTCTCACGCCCGTCCGACAATATCTCATCGTAGGCATGCTCATCAGGATCGAAGCGCACCATGGAACTGCTATAGAGATAACCTTGCGAATCGAGAAGATAGATGGCGTTGAACAGCGCCGACGACGCAGATTCGAGATTTAGCTGCTCTTGCACCTCTTCAAGCGTATGCACATCGTAGACCTCCATGCGCTTGGCGACCGACCCCAGACGCACATAGGCGTTATCGAGAGACCCTTCGATGGATTCGACATCATGACGCGAGATCTCATCGACCGTGCTCATGAGATTTTGATTCACAGTGCTTGAAAGTTGGGTCAAATAGACACAGATAGATGCGATGACCAAAGCGATCGATACCAAGTAAATGATGATGTATCTTCTGCGGTTCAGCATGCATCCAATCCGGTCGACGATACTTCAAGTGTACCACCGTTATACGCTTGAGCGCTGCAGCTTTTGTCAGCGGAAATGAAAGGCGCTGACAGCCCTGATGGCTCTTGCCCCCGACGACGCGGCCCTATGATCATCCCGACCGGAAACGCAACTAGCGTTCTACAGATTGTTGAAGATCCTATCGCCTGCATCCCCAAGGCCAGGAACGATATAGCCCTTCTCGTTGAGCGTCTCATCGAGAGCGGCCGTGTATATATCGATCTCGGGATACACATCGGCCATAGCTTCAACTCCTTGCGGTGCTGCAAGCAGGCATATCATCGTGATATCTGTGGCACCCGCGGCTTTCACCTTTGCAATGGCATCTATTGCGCTTCCGCCGGTGGCGAGCATCGGATCGACCACAAAGACCTTGCTCTTCGCGATGTCGACAGGCAGATTCACGTAATACTCGTTGGGCTTGAGCGTCTCCTCGTCGCGCTTCATTCCAATGAATCCCACGCCTGCATCCGGCAGCACGTCAAGCATGCCATCGACCATTCCGATGCCGGCGCGCAAGATGGAAACGATCGAGATCGGCATGTCGGAGAGCACCGGGAGCGCGGTCGTCGTAACAGGGGTTTCGACCTCTTTATAGGCTATCGGAAGATCCTCTGTGGCCTCGTATGCGAGAAAATGCGTGATGGTCCTCAGGCGCTTACGGAACAGGGAGGACGGGGTTGCACCGTCGCGCATTTCGGTGAGATTGGAAACTACGATCGGGTGGTCGATAACATGAAGGTCTGCCATTAAAACCCCTTTCGATATTGTTGATCCGCGCCGATAGCCACCACGCGACAAACACGTTATCTATGCAACGCTTTCGCCAAACGAACGCCCTAGCGCTTTTATCTACCCAGTTTAACAGCCTATCGCGCGAACTGCCATCACAACCGCAGCCGAGAGTTCAAAACATGCGACCATGTCCCCTATTTGCATAAAAGATCAACAGTTCGGCAAATCAGTCAACGGTTCAGTAGTAATACACAACATCAGGAAATGTAGCACATCTGAGGCTTCTAAGATTTAGCCTATCACCGACAGCCGGTCAGGAACGATCAAATCATGAATACGCGGTGAGGCGTTGTCCACAGCCGCAATAGACTGACGATACGTAGTTCCGACCGGGCAGAGATAGGCTCTTATCGAGAGGAGAGGTTCATGTCTATCAAGTCACCTGAGATAAGCCGACGCACTTTCGTAAAGGCTACAGGTGCTGCAGGGGCTTTAGCTGCGATCACAACAGGCGCGATCGCGGCCGACACGATGTTCGCATCCGTTAAGCCCGCGCAAGCGGAGCCGGCGGACGAGATCGTATGGAGCCAGTGCAACGTCAACTGTGGCGGAAGGTGCGTCTTTCAGTGGCATGTGAGGGATGGCAAGATCGCTTACATGCTGACCGACGACTACGGAGATGCCGACTTTCAGGCCAGAGCATGCCTTCGCGGTCGCGTAATGAGGCAATGGGTCAACAACCCCGACCGCCTGCAATACCCGATGAAACGCACAGGGCCGCGCGGAAGCGGGAAGTTCGAGCGCATCAGCTGGGAAGAGGCGATCGACACCATCGCCGATAAGCTGAAGTACACGATCGAAAAATATGGAAACGACTCGATCTACATCAACTACGCTACCGGCATGTATTCCGCGACAGGGCGCACGACCGAGCGCCTGATGAACTGCCTCGGCGGATATCTTCCGATGTATGGCGACTATTCCACAGGCATGCACCAATACGTCATGCCGTTTATGTACGGTGTCGGCACAAGCCCGTATGAGAACATCTCGGCATCATCCGTGGATCAGGCGGGAAAGGCCGATCTGGTGCTGATGTTTGGCAATTCACCTGCGGACAACCGCATGGGTGGCGCCAATGTTGTGTGGGACTATGCACTTGCACGCGAAGAGGGACCGGAATTCATCCATATCGACTATCGCTATAACGAAACCGCAGCTGGGCATCCCGGCGAGTGGCTGCCTATCCGCACAGGCACAGACGCCGCGCTGGTAGCCGGAGTGGCGCACGAGCTGATCGAGCAAAATTGGGTGGATCTCGACTTCCTTCATAAGTACTGCCAAGGATATGACGAGGAAACGATGCCTGAGTCAGCCAAGGGGCAGTATAAATCCTATTACGACTACATCATGGGCGCAGGGTATGACAACGTTGAGAAGACACCCGAATGGGCCGCTGAGATCACCTTGATCCCCGCGAGCAGGATCAAAGAGCTCGCCAAGAAAATCCACGAGGCTGAAAACGTTTTCGTCGTTCAAGGCTGGGGCCTGCAGCGCCACAGCAACGGCGAGTCAGCCACCCGCGCCGTGTGCATGCTGGCCCTTCTCACCGGCAACCTAGGACGCGAGGGCACCAATTCCGGCATGCGTGAAGCCGAGCCTCCGGGAGCTCCGGTGGGGTCGATCCCGTCAAGCGATGACGACCCAAACGGCGTTCCTATGAACATGGTCAACGCGAAGATCTCGTGCTATTCGTGGCTTGACTGCATCGCAAAGGGCTCGGATTTCAAAAAGGAGCTCGATGCCACAGATGAGCTCATGCTGTTCATGGGCGCGCAAAACCCAGAAGCTGCAGAGGCGGCTGCGAAGATAGAAGCTCCGAAAAACGGTATCAAGTTCCTTTGGAACTACGCCGGCAACTGCATCACCAACCAGCACGGCGATGTCAATCTCGTCTACGAGACGCTATCGGATGAGAACAAGTGCGAGTTCATCGTCGCGTGCGATACCTTCCTCACCGACTCGGCCAAGTACGCCGACATCCTGCTTCCTGATGCAATGCGCGCAGAGCAGCTCAATATGTCCACGAACGGATATTCAGAGTATTACTGGGGCGTGACAGTCGGAGGTCCGGCTCAAGAGCCGCCGTTCGAGTGCCGCCCGATCTATGACGTTCACGCCGAGATCGCCGATAGGTTCGGAAAGAAAGAAATGTTCACCGCCGGCAAGACGCAGGACGAATGGACGCGCGAGCTCTATGAGGCGGGAGCCTCAGCAGACCCCGAGATGCCTTCTTGGGACCAGATACTTGAGCAGGGCGTTTGGAAACGCAAACTGCCGACAGCGATCGCGTTTGAAGACAACATCAAAGACCCCGTGGCCAACCCATGGAAGACGCCTTCTGGCAAGATCGAGATATATTCTGAGGTTCTTGACAAGATCGCCTCTGAACGCGAGTTGTCTGAGGGACAGGTTATCTCCCCCATCCCAATCTTCGATCCGGGCGTTGAGGGATACGGCGCTGTCACCGATGAATACCCGCTATATATGTCGGGCTGGCATGATAAGGCGCGCACGCACTCCTCATTCGGCGCGCTTGAGGTTCTTCGCCAGTACAACAGGCATCGTCTGTGGATCAATCCCATTGATGCCGAGCCACGCAAAATCCATGACGGCGACAAAGTCCGCGTGAAGAGTCCGGCCGGCGAAGTCGAGATCGAAGCGCATGTGACATCGCGAATCGTCCCGAGCGTGATCGCCATGCCGCAAGGCTTCTGGCATGAGGCCGATATGCAAGGCAACAAGCTAGATACCGGCGGATGCATCAACACGCTGACCACATACGTGCCATCGCCTCTCGCGCATGGCAACGGACCATCCAATTCGATCATCGCGCAAGTGCAGAAAGCTTAAGGTGATAGATCATGTCTCAATTCGGATTCTATTACGATAATTCGCGCTGCACCGGTTGCAAGACCTGTGTGATGGCGTGCAAAGATTATTACGACTCGCATCTCGATATCGCATATCGCAAGGTCTACGATGTCGAAGGCGGCCAATGGAACGCGGATGAGGGCGGCGCCTACAACACCGATGCCTTCCTCTATCACCTCTCGATCGGTTGCAACCATTGCGACAACCCGGCATGCGTGAAGGTGTGCCCCACAACAGCTATGCATAAAGATCCCGAAGACGGGATCGTCAAGGTGGATACTTCGAAATGCATAGGATGCGGATACTGCGTGATGGCTTGCCCGTACAACTCTCCGCAGGTCGATCGCGAACTTGGGCATGCAGTCAAATGCGAAGGGTGCTACGAGCGTCTTGCCGAAGGAAAGATCCCTGTATGCGTGAGCGCCTGTCCACTTCGCGCGCTTGATGCGGGCGATATCGACGAGCTTCGCGCGAAATACGGCGAGGGCGTGCAGCAGATCTACCCGATGCCCTCCCCTGATGTCACGAAGCCCAACATAATCATCAAGCCCTCTCCCGCAGCGGAGCTTGCAAACGCCGATACCGGCTATGTATCTAATCCCGAGGAGGTGTAAACCATGGAAATCGCAATGAGTGATGTACCTTTGACACTGTTCACGACCTTGGCCTCCATCGGGGCAGGAGCATTCCTCGTGATATTCGTGGCGATCGCGACCCTGAAACTGACAGACGCGCAGATGCGAAAGCTCGACCAGCTGACGATCATCCCGATCCTTTTTGGCGTCGTTGGTATGATCTGCGCTTTCTTCCATCTCGCCAACCCGGGCAATGCGTTCCAGCTGCTAAACACGATCGGCTCAACACCTATGGCAAACGAGATCATGTGGTTCAGCATCTTCATGGTGGTAGCAGCAATCTACTGGATCTGCGCATTGGCAGGTGTGCTCAAGGCACCGCGAGGGCGACTGATCTTGTCCATGATCACAGCGATCCTAGCCGTTATCGCAGGGATCTTCATGGGGCTGGCATATATGGTCGACACCATTCAGGTCTGGCAGACGCTATGGTCGCCTGCGCAGATGGTGGGCGCGCTGTTCTTCGGCGGCGGAATGCTGGGAATCTGGCTTGTCAGCATGGCTGATAACGTGGCGGCAGACACAGATGTCGACAACGCGCATGGCCGACACGGATCTCACGCCGATGCCGGCGACGCAGGCCGAGGCGATGCCTCATCCATTATGGCATCGCCCACAAAGGCAATCGTCACGCTCGGCGCTATCGTGTTCGTCGTCTCAACGATCGGGATCTTTATCGCGGGATCCGGCGCAACCTCAGCAATGATCGATGTAGCTGCGAATGCTGAAAGCCTCATAGCTCCTATGGTGATATCCATCATTTTGGTTGCAGCATCGATGTTTTGCGTCTACTTCGGTGGACGCAAGGGCAACCCGACCACTTGGTATCTGATCGAAGTTATCTGTGCGATTATCGGCACTTATCTGGGCCGCATGGTTTTCTACGGCATGCAGATATCCATCGGACTGTAGATCTCTCTCGCAAGAAAAAGGGGCGGATAAGATCCGCCCCTTTTTTGCGTTTGAAGACATCATGAACGGCGAGCGTAGCGGCATTCAAGATGGGCGAAGGCGGGGGTTATCGCGCGCAGTTCCGCATGAGCCGAAAGCCCCTAAACGGGGCTTTCGTGCGAGCTCAGGACTGTTTGAGCACGAAACCCTTGCCTTCGCCCCACCAATGATGAAAAGTACCCGTCCCTTTTAATCATCTTGCGCTATGAGAACCAAAGCGCGATCTTGGGAACGTAGCCCATCACAAAAATAATCACAATCAGGATAGGCAAGCCAAACGTCAGCCATATCTTTGACCACCGAGGAAACTTCATTCCTTCACCCATGTCGGCGGCTTTAAGGAAGTTATCCCAACCCCATCCGCCTTTGGTAACGCAGAAAATCACATAGAGCAAACTTCCAAGCGGAAGCAAATTATTGGAGACGATAAAGTCTTCGATCGACTGGATGTCTCCAATACCGGGAATAGTTACACCCGACCACAGATTGAAGCCTAGCGCACACGGAATACTCAACACGGTAACCAACAACGCCGTGCGGGCGATCGCTTGACTGCGACTCACATTCCAGCGCTCCATCGTGAAGGTGATCAGGCATTCGAACACCGCGATGATGGTCGATAGTGCCGCAAAGCTCATGAACACGAAAAACAGCGTTCCCCACAGCTGACCAAGCGGCATTTGCTCAAATACGTTTGGCAGCGTAACGAACACCAACGCCGGACCTTGATCGGGTGCCACAGCAAAGGCAAAGCATGCCGGGAAAATGATAAGACCTGCGATGATCGCCACCGCGGTATCCAGACCGCAGATGCGCAGCGCTTCGCCGGTGAGAGCATGCTTGTCGCCAATGCGGCTTCCAAACACCTCCATCGCGCCGATGCCAAGAGAGAGCGTGAAGAACGCCTGCCCCATAGCGGCGTACACCACCTCGCCGAAGTGTCCCACTCCGCCATCAAACATCTTTCCGAAATCCGGGATCAGGTAGAACTCAAGGCCTTCCATAGCACCCGGAAGCGTTACCGAGCGAAATACTAGCGCGACCATAACGAGCAGCAAACACACCATCATTACCTTGGTGATACGCTCGACGCCTTTCTGCAGACCGAGACTGCACACCAGAAATCCGATGACGATCACGGCGAGCATCCATCCGATCAGTTCGGTCGGATCAGCCAACATTGCGCCGAACACCGCGGCAACTCCGTCGACATCCTGCCCGACAAAAGCACCTGTTGCCATCTTGGCTGTATAGGCAAGCATCCATCCGCAAACGACAGTGTAGAACATCATAAGAATCATGCAGCCGATATATGACCACCAGCTAAACCAGTTCCACCGCCCTGAGGGCTGAAGACGCTCGAAGGCGCGGGCGCAGCTGCGCTGACTTGCCCGACCGACAGCAAATTCCATCACCATAACCGGAAGACCAAGAATCACCAAAAACAGGAGATACAACACAATGAAGGCCGCGCCGCCGTACTCGCCGGCGATGTAGGGAAAGCGCCAGACATTCCCGAGCCCGATGGCGCACCCAGCGCTAATAAGAATGAAGCCCAGACGCGATGCGAAATGCTCGCGAGGACTTCTACTGGGATCATGTGCGCTCTGTTGAGTAGAAGTTGTCTCTTCCATAGTGATTTTATCCTCCTGATCAACTGACCGTTTCGGCCGCGCAGAATTTTATCGCTATACGCTCACATGCAAGACGTTTTTGAATGAAATTGCGCTCAAGCGGATATAAATGCGCAACAGAGGGCAAATGAGCATTACTTTCCGGTAACGCTCCTCGATTTTTCCGCCGATCGCTACGTGCTACTAGATAGCATGGATAGAGTTGACACACAAAGCCGCTCGGATAAGGAGCGGCGCACGTCCCGAACGGAGCAACTTATGGGGATCTTGGAAAACAAAGTGGCTGTGGTCACAGGCGGAACACGCGGAATCGGATATGCCATCGTGAAGGAGTTTCTAAAAAACGGCGCAAAGGTGGCGCTGTGCGGTTCTAAGCAGGAAACCGCCGATGCAGCTGTTGCGAAACTATCCGAGGAGGGCTTCATCGACGGCGTGATAGGACTTGCGCCAAAGCTCGACGATCCGGATTCTGTGAAGCAAGCCTTTGATCACGTCGTAGCGACATTCGGAAAGCTCGACATCCTTTGCAACAACGCAGGTATGAGCTCTCGCACGCCTTTGATGGACTATTCGCTTGACGAGTTCGAACAGGTGATGGACCTCAACCTCACCGCTACCTTCGTATGCTGCCAAGCGGCTGCGCGCATCATGGAAGACGAGGGCGGCGGAAGCATAATCAACACCTCTTCGATGGTCGGCAAATACGCGCAACCATCAGGTAGCGCCTATCCTATCTCGAAATTCGCCGTGAACGGCCTGACTCTTTCGCTCGCTCGCGAGTTGGCATCGCGCGGCATTCGCGTGAACGCTGTAGCGCCGGGCATCACGCATACCGACATGGTGGATGCGCTGCCGGATAACCTGATCAAGCCGCTCATCGCCTCCATTCCGATAGGGCGCATGGCAGAACCCGAAGACATCGTAAATGCCTTTTTGTTCCTCGCGTCGGATATGGCAAGCTATATATCGGGTGCCGTGATCCCCGTTGATGGACTTGCCCGACCGTAAGACAAGCAAGACCAAGTAAGCCAAGAGGATTATTCCCCTGACTTACTTGGTCTCCATCCCTGCGAGAAAAATATGACGCAGGACGGGGATAATGTCATCATGCGACTCAAAACACAGAAAAAGACAAGGGCGACTACCCCTCTGACTTACTTGGTTTCCATCCCCACCAAGCCTTCATCTTCTGAGATGATCAGGTTGACCTCTTCTTCAATGCCATCTTCCCATTGAGTGGAATTCTTCCTCCCGGGCAAGATAAGATTCAAGATCACAGCCGTAAACGCAGTACCGGGGATTCCGCATAAGAACATGGATACCCAGAACGGGAACTGCGCCAACGCCTCGGGAAACGCATTGAATCCCAAACCTACGGCCGTGGACACGGCCACTATCGTCACGACTCTTTCGTCTGGCTTAGACTCCATTATGATCTTGATGCCGTTGACAAGGATAACGCCGAACATCAAAAGAACTGCTCCACCAAAGACCGCCGTCGGAATGACCGAACAAAGCGCGCTGACCTTCGGACATATGCCAGCGAGGATCATAATGGATCCTGCGACGGCAACAACATACCTGCTGCAAACCTTCGTAAATCCCAAAAGCCCGACATCGGCGCTTGCAGAAATGGTCGGTCCGCAGTTGAACAGCCCTGAGAATGCGCTGGTTATAGCCTGCGTGAAGATAACTCCTCGGGTCTCACGCTTCGTCGGCATCCTATTGGCGGCTATCTTCGTGGTTGCAGAGACATCGCCGAGCAGCTCAGCCACTCCGCATATCGCCAAGAAACCTATAGTTAAGCAGGCATCCAAGGGGAATTCGATGCCCCAGTAAAGAGGTTGCGGAAATCCGAACCATGCAGCATCCACTACTGGTTGAAAATCCACTTTCCCCATACATATCGCTACGACAAATCCTATGCACAGGCCCAAAAGTGGGGCCGCACCATGCAAAAAGCCCTTGCCGAGAACATGAAATACAAGCACAGCAATAAGGGTAACCCCTGACAGAATAAAGTTAGAAGGATCGCCGAAGTCGGCATTTCCGCTGCCTCCGGCGCAGTAGCCCAGCGCAACACCTATAAGCGTTGCGCCGAGCACGAACACTACGGACCCCGAAACAAACGGCGGGAAGATCACCCGAAGCTTGTCTGAGAAAGCAAAGAACACTAAACCGCAGATAAGACTCCCAACAAGGCACGCTCCAACGTATCCCGCATAACCTACTTGAGGCGCTATCAGCAACGCGGGGGACACGAAGACGACGCTTACCGTCATAGCGATCGGAACCTTACCGCCCACAGGGCCTACGCCGATCGTTTGCAAGATCGTGGAGATGCCCGCCACAAAAAACGCGCATGAGACCAGTATCGCGGTTTGCGCGGGGTCGAATCCAAGCCCCGCCGCAACCAACAATGGATACGGCAGAGCTTGGAATGCTATGAGAAGCGAATGCTGTACGCCGAATGGAATAAGCTCTTTGATAGGGGGTTTGTCATTGATTTTATAACCATCAGCCTTCATGATTCCGCCTCTCCGGGGATTTTCAGGATAATCCGCTAGTCACTAACGCTTTTCATTTTCAGGATGCTTGGCGCCCTCGAAGTCGATAGGAGAAGCCACCTCGCCCAGCTTCGGAGCTTCAAGTCCGCTTACGTTAACCTCAACGCCAACCAGATTCTCTTCGTAGTTCTCATCCTCTGCTGACTTATTAGCGCTCTGAGCTGCCTGTGCCGCCTCATCTTCAAGCGATTGCTTCTTGAGATTTCGACCCGGCAGAATGAGGTTGAGCAAGACCGCAGCAAAAGCTGTGCCCGGAACACCGCAAAGCATCGTCGACACCCAGAATGGGAACTGCGACAGTGCATCGGGGAAGGAATTGAAGCCAATACCTATCGCCAGCGCCACAGCCAAGATCGTCTGCGTGCGTCCTGTCTGCTCGCTTTCCATGATGATCTTCATACCATTGACGAGAATGGTGCCAAACATCATCAAGACCGCGCCACCGAAAACAGGATTAGGGATAACGGAGAATACCGCTGAGAATTTAGGGCAAAGACCCATGACTAGAACGATCACACCAGCACAAGCCACAGCATAACGCGAGAACACCTTCGTGATACCCATAAGGCCGATGTTCGCAGAGCCGGAAATGGTCGGCACCGCATTGAAGATACCTGCAAAAACACTCGTCACCGCTTGGGTCAACACCGTCTTGCGTGTCTCCTCCAGAGTCGCTGGCCTGCTGGCTGCAGTATCTACGGTCGCAGAGGTTGTGCCCAAGATCTCAACAACGCCGCAAACAGCCACAAGGGTCATAACAACGCACGCATCTATTGGGAATGAAATACCCCATGCAAGAGGCTGCGGAACACCAAACCACGCAGCTTCGCTCACGGAAGAGAAGTCGACCATTCCAAGGCAAATACTAATGATGAATCCGACTATCATGCCGATCAACGGCGCCGCTCCTTGGATGAAGCCTTTGCCGAACACGCTCAGCACAAGCGTTATAAGAAACGTGATCCCAGCCAGCGCTAGAAACATCGGATCGCCATAATTCTCAACGCCTGCACCACCGGCGCAATTGTTAAGAGCGTTTCCGATAAGACCGGTGCCCAAAACCAGCAGCACGGCTCCGGAAATGAAGGATGGGAATATGACCTTCAACCAACCAGAAAACAGCACGAATATGATGCCGCAAACGATAGCGGCAACGATACATGCTCCCATGTACCCGCCGAAACCGGACTGCGGAATGATAAGGGCTGCCGGCGCGATAAATACGAAGCTTCCCACCATGACCATAGGGATCTTCGCACCGATCGGACCCAATCCGAAGCTTTGAATAAAGGTGCAGATACCGCTTACGAACAGTGCCGATGCCACCAGAAGCGCAGTTTGAACAGCATCGAGCCCCACACCTGCAGAAATCAACAGCGGGGCAGGCAAAGTCTGAAAGAGAATGATCAGCGCATGCTGCAGACCGAATGCCAGAAGATGCGGGGTCTTAGGCAATTGGCTCATGCCGTTGCCGCGCTCAAGCTTTCCCCTCTCGGGCGTTTCTTTTTTATCTTGAACCGCTTCCATTGTTACCTCCTAAAATGAATCGCACATGCATCGATTAGGCGCACACAGGTGCCTTGAAGAATTGAAGTTCAGGGAATGCCTGATCTTTTTCGGTAAGGTCGACATCGACCGCCTGATCCAGATAGCCATCCTTTTTGAGCCACATTCGATATGAATCTGGTTCGATGTTCTCGATCCACACATCTCCAAATTCGTCGGTCTGCGATACGGCTATAACTTCTTCGTCGCTCACTCTTTGAAGAAGGACCTCTGCACGCTCGACGATCTCATCCGCGTCGATATCAACGACGGTCGCAGCCACGAAGCGCTTCGGCTTGTTCAGGTAATAGACACGCGGAGCGGTTCCAAGCTCGGGCTTGAGCACGACCGCATCTTTCAACTCGTCGGCAAAATCTTCCTCTTCGCCAAACCGAAGAGCGCCGGTGCAGCACGCATCTACACAACGCGGGGCATCCCACCCATCATCGAGGAGATGTGCGCACCCGGTGCATTTCTGCGGGATCTCCAACTCCTCATTCCAATAGATAACGCCATAGGGGCACGAATCAACGATTCCCTTGTCGCCTTTCGCCTTCTCGGGGTCGATGATCACCAAGCCGTCATCGCGTTTGTAGATCGCATCGTGCCCCTTCATGCAGGGCGCGTCATCGCAATGGTTACACTGAACAGGTAAGTAGTTGACCTTCACGTGCGGAGTCTTGCCGCACACCTCCTCTTCGACCTTGCACCAGAATTGTCCAGTATCGGGCTGAGGCTTCGCATAGGGCATCCAATCGTTTTCCACATGCTCGTCTTTGCACGCGATCTGGCAATTGTGACATCCGTTGCATTTATCTAGGTCGTAAACAAAAACCTTCATTTCTATTACTCCTATCTAGGGGCTCGCTCTTATCCTGTATTAGTCAACGAGCCAACTTGAGACCCTAAGACCGTCAGCCGCCTCATACTCTCGACCGAACTCCTCCGGGTACTTTTCAGCCAAAGCATCGATGTCGACCTTTTTGACATTCACAAGGAATCCGTTCGTTGCTTCTGAAAGCGTGTTCTCGGATGCAGTAGCCAGCGGGCAAATGAGATTGTTTGCGCCGCCGCGATCAAGGCCTCCCTTGCCGCGAACGATCGCGTCGATGCGCGCGCCGTGATCCTGATAGACCGTTCCGGGCATTGTGCGCTCGGTGACGATAGCACCGCCAAGGACACTTCCTCGCTCGTTGAACACGCTCACGACATCGCTGTTTTCAATGCCGAGCTTTCCTGCATCGACAGGATTCAGCCACACCGGCTCATACATATAGCCATCAGGGCCTTTCACCTTGCAGGTTCCAATTTCGCGAAGCCAAGTAACATCATCATGCTCGGAGTGGACGCGCCAGCGTGGGTGGTTTGTGATCATAAGGAACGGATAGTCCTTCGCGCGCTCGCAAGAAAGCCTTTCCTTGAGATCCTCGGACTCCTCGATCCAATGAGGTACGACAGGACGGGTCTTGTCATCGGGGAAATGCTCTGCCAGACCCGTTGAGTAGATCTCTATCTTTCCGGTCGGCGTCTGCATGGGCTGCTTCGACCAATCCTCATACCAAGCGGTAAGGGCGACTGGGTCATTCTCCCAACCCTCCGCGGTCGGTGCTAGGCACATCTTCTTCTCAGCGAATTCGTCATAGGTCATCATGTTCGGATCAACCTTGGCGCTCTCAAAGCCCGCCTTGATCCAAGCATCCACGTCTTTGCCCTGCGTATAGCGCTCAACAAGGTTCTCATAGACGCCACCGAACTGCTCAAGCTTGCGCGCCACCTCTATTGCGCACTCCCAGTCAGACTTTGATTCGCCCAGCGGCTTGATGCACTCATCTTGAATGTACATCATGTTGAACTGGCCGCTCCAGTTGTCGACCGCGATGTCTTTCTGCTCAAACATCGTGCTCACAGGCAGAATGAGATCGGCAAAGGTCGCATCGTTTTCGAACCAAGGGTGCTGCATGATGTAGGTTTCAATCCTAGGATTGCGCAGAGCGTCCTGCATCGCATTTCCGCAGTTCCAGCATGTCATCCAACTTGGAGAGTCGGATATGATCATGTGAATATACGACTCGCCTTCAAGCGGCCACTCGAAAGGAATGAACTGGTCAAGCCTTGGAGCCGTGCAGACACCATGACCGTGCCACTTGAGCTTCTCCCCTTCTTCGAGCATAAGCGCTTGAGGAATCATGGTTTTCGGAATGAAAGAAGGATGTCCGTCCAGAAGCTCCATCCAGCCATGATATGCGCCCGGTACCTCGAAATACTTCTCGGAGCGCGGAATCGGATTCCACTCATCGAAGCCGAACTGACCGAACTCGATCAGATGCAGCTGTCCGACTCCCGGGCGACCAATGCCCTGCATTGCCATGAGAACAACCTCAAGACGTGCAGGTTCTGCGGAAAACGGTGATCGAATCATTCCGCCGCCATCGGCGTGCGCGATCGACACAGCATGCTTTGCCCAGTAGCGCGCAAAAGCTTTGATGGTGTAGCTCGGCACACCGCACTTGCTCTGCGCCCATTTCGGAGTCTTAGGCACGCCGTCTTCCCCGCCAAGAACGTAGCGCTCGAACCAGTCGAAGCCGATCGTATGGCTTTCGATATAGTCTTTATAGTAGGTTCCCTCGGTCAGCCACACATAGGCGATCGCCAACTGCAGAGCAGCATCCGTGTTCGGCAGGACGGGAATCCACTTTCCCTTGTGAGCCGCGCCCGTGTAGTTCAGGTCAGGAGAGATGAAAAACGAACGGAGTCCTACCTCCTCCAAGAAGTAGGCCATGCGGCTTGGCTGCTCGCCGCCCCAACCCCAAGGCGTAGTCTCAAGATCGCATCCCCAATAGAGAACGGCATCGCCATGTTCTGCAACATCTTTGAAGAGGTTGCGCTGGTTTACCTGCATACCTACAGGCTCGTTGCCCCAGATGTGCTTGCCGCCCCAATACCAGCCTTCCCAGCTGTCGGGCTGACGCGATTGCAGCGTGTAGCCGCCACACAGATCGAGTAGATTCGCCTGTGCACCATGGGGAGCATGAACGACCTTCGTCTCACCATGTCCGTCGGCTTGGCAAAGAACCGCAAGCGGTCCGTAGGTGTCATGGACGCGCTTGATCTCGTCGGCGATTATCTGAGTTGCCTCGTCCCAACTTATACGGACATACTTGGACTTACCTCTGTTTTGCGGATTGCGCTCACCCTTCGGATCCCAGTCGACGCGCTTCATCGGATGCAAAATGCGATTCTTCGAATAGATTCGCTTCTTGTAGCTGATGGACAGCGGCGGGATCATCGTCTTCTCGCCCGGCTCAAAGACTTTGCCTCGCGCTTCGATTCTCCATGGCTTACGCTCATCCACGCTTGCCACGTCATCGTAATGCAGAGGTCGAATACGCAAGATCTTGTCGTCTTTTACATCAACGCACGACGTGTTGGCGCTGCATGCGAAAGCCGACCACGCGATCCCACGAAATACTGTATCGCCCCTCGTTTCCTTTCCGGCCTCCATGGTCTTTTCCTCTCTCTAGGGGATTTACGGACAAACGCATCGACTCGACGCACTTGAGACGCGTTTAATCCGGCCTTGGGGAGAGAGGCTACCTTGTAGAGGCCTCAAGCGGTATAAACTATGGGATAGATTGAGGAAATACGACTAAAGGTTTATATGGAATAGAACCCCGAGTTTGTATTATTAAGCGTATCATCCACAACGTAAAAGGGGACCTAGTGACCAGCCAAAATTTATTTCCTCTAAGAATGCTAGGATTCGGATTCTACTGGGCATGGTTGTTTCTCACTTGCGTAAGCCCATCGCTAATCCTTGAACAAGAATCAGTGATAGGCCTTCCCTTTGAATCGACGGAACTGATATTTCGCCTTATCTTCATCGCGATCATCTTGCTCGCCTCCAAAAAGCTGTCAAATGATCTCTCAAGAAAGATATTGTTCGTCATCTCGCTTGCATGCGGACTGCTCTCCTCCGCCCTTGCGATAACAGGGATCACTCAGTTAGCCATAATTACCGTGATCCTGTTGGGGGCGACCGACGCATGCATGTTCATGCTGTGGATGTGCTTTTTCGGGAACAACCGTATCGGAGAGGTCGCCATATACCTCGCATCATCATATGCCCTCGGCGCGGCGGTTAGCCTATTGATAAGCGCTCTCAATCCGCCGATCGCTCTGGTTTGTGCGTTTCTTCTTCCGGTGCTTTCCTGCGTCACCTACACACTGTCCTATAAACACTGTAAAATCGACGAATCCGAAGAGATCCACGAGCACATCTCCAAAGAACCCTACCCTTTCAAACTGTTCCCGTTCATTGGAAGGATCTGCTGGGCGCTTTGCCTTTATGCCCTTGTCTTCGGCATGACTACCAGCACAATCGTATCAAATGGTTTGGATAGCTTTCTTGTAGGGCCTTTCGTCGAAACCCCCTGCTGCATCGTTGTCGGGCTTTCGCTGGCACTTGCCTTCCGTTGCCTGAAAGACATCCAACCGATATACCGAGTCTATAAATTCGTGCCTCTTTTTCTCAGCTTGGGACTTGCCTCGCTTCTCTTTAAAGATGCGCTGTCGACGACCATAGCGTGCTTTTTGGTGATGGCAGCATACCTCACTTTCGAGATATTGGCGCTAAACGATCTTTGTAACGAGGTGAAACTGAGAGGCCTTTCCGCAATAAAGATATTCGGCAGAGCAAGAGCGATGATCACGCTGGGCATGCTTGTGGGATGGCTTTTAGGGTCGCTCTCGCAGCTTTTGTCCGAAGCGATCTCACCTCTTCTGTTCACAGCGGCGATATGCATGCCTCTGGTGATCATAGCCTCGACGCTAGTGTTTACCGAGAAGGAGATCTTCGCCGTTCGCGCAGCGACCGATGAACGCAAAAACATTGAAGGCGCCGATGAGATCCCGAGTTCGAGCGTACTGCACGAGGCAGATTCCTTGCAAGACAGGATAATCGAATCATTTGGGGCGGAGTGGAGCCTGTCTAATCGAGAAATGGAGGTTCTTCCGCTTCTCTTGAGCGGCAAGACAGCAACCTACATTTCAGAAAAGCTGTTCATAGCCCGCGGCACTACCAAGACTCATATCTACAACATCTATCGAAAGATGGGGATCCATTCCAAAATGGAGATGTTCGACATGTTCGAGGAATACCGTGCGAAAACGCTATCCAACTCGGAATCGAAAGACGCGGAAAGCCGGAAATAGCGAATCGCCGCGAGTCAAACAGGATGACGCAGCGAGGATGACATTATCCCCGTCCTGCGTCACACTCACATCCCTGCGTCACATTTGCCTTCACTTCTCTTACTTTCAGCTGAGATATAGCTACTCCACCAAGAATCGCCAACACCCCGATCCACTGAACAGGGCTTATCACGTCGCCCAGCACAAGGGCCGAGCAGAACAATCCCGCAGGCAGCTCAGCTGAAGCGAGCACCGTTGAGATCCCCGCGGGCAGATGAGGAGATCCTAGCCCGAAGAGCAGAACCGGGCAAAGCATCCCGAAAAATCCTATGATCACGCCGTAGGGCGCGATTCCATCGAACACGACGCCCGATACCAGAAAATCTGGGCAGACGAGAAGAGATGCCACGCATGATCCTATGCACACGAGAAAGCCCCGTTGTGCTGAAGAGCAAGGGGGCATCACCCGTCCTGACATCGTCACGAACAGCGCACAGCTAACGGCTGCGAGCAGCGCACACGCAATTGCAAGCGGATCAAGGTTCGAAAAGCCGCTCTTATAAACATTGCTCGCCAGAACCGTACCTAGAAGAATGATCACTGCAGCGATGACCTCTTGGGGCTTTGGCAGCCTGCGTGTGATTATGATCTGGATCACAAGCCCGATCCAAGTGAACTGAAACAAAAGCGTTAGGGCTACAGCGACCGGAAGCCGCGACATCGCAAAACAATAAAAGATTGCCGTGGCGCAGCTTATTGCTCCAAGACCTATCAGCTTGAGAAACGACTTTCTGTCCAGCATGACCAGCTTTTTGCCTCGAAGACGCAAAATGATCAGCGCGATTCCGAAGAACGCCGCTGCAAACCACATCTGCGCGCCAATTACCTGCGGCCACGTGAATCCACCCGCATAGGCAAGCTTATACACCGTCGCATTCGCGCCGTAGCAGGCCCCTCCGACAAAGACTTCAAGAGCAGCAATTCCTGACCTGTTTGATGTCGCCGACACTGAATGGCTCCTTTCTGTATATCGTCTTTGGGTTGTGGCCAAAAAGAAAACCACGACCCCTTTCATGAGGCCGTGGTAAAAAGATGACAGATGCCCGGAAAAGCCCACGGAATTTTTAACATATGAATTATATTTGACCGCCTTCATTCGTCAAGCGATCAGGACAAGAATCTAGGCTCTTATATCGGTCCGCACGTTACAGTCATTGCATTTGGTACGAAATCGTACTAAAATGCCTATTCAATATAGTACGAAATCATACTAACGGAGAGAATAATGGCAGAAAGGCCCAGAAAAACAAACATTTTCAGCGCGAATGATCAGAACGTGCAAACTGCGAAAGCAATGAACCGCTTCTATGAAGAAATAGACGAACTTTATCGCGGGGTCATAAAGAGATCGAAGCTTTCATGCAGTGCCTTCGACATCCTCTATGCTCTCTATGAGCAAGATGGGCGCCGCCTCCTCGACTTAGGGAAAGCGAGTTTTCTCTCAAAGCAGACACTCGCCTCGTCGGTCAAGCGACTAGAGGAAGAAGGGCTTGTTTGCACGCGTTCCCAAAGCCGGCGCTACGTCGAGGTGTTTCTCACCGACAAAGGACACGCCTGTATAGAAGAGTCCATACTGCCCGTGATAAGAGCGGAAATACGCGCCATAGACATCTTAGGCCCGGAGGATCAAAAGCTTATAAGAGATCTTGCGGGCAGATACACTGCGGCTCTTCGGAAGGAATTCGAGAACCTCTGATAAGCGAGCCTTGATCGCCTTTACCCCGAGCTGCGAAACCAATCGAAGCGATGTGCCCGAAATAGTTGATTGACGGGCCTGAAAAGGCGCTCGCCTCCTAAAGCCCCGAACGCACCCTTTTCCGGATAGGACACCCATGACAGAGAACTTGCCACAAGAAACAACCGCGACCAAGGACATGAACCGACACTTCACCTTCGGCGCATTGATGGGATACACCCTGCCCACCATAGCCATGATGATATTCACATCCCTCTACACGATAGTCGATGGCTTTTTCGTCTCGAATTTTGTCGGCAAGACTGCGCTTGCTGCGGTGAATCTTGCGTGGCCTGTGATCATGGTGCTCGCGTCAGCGGGCCTCATGGTGGGAACCGGCGGCAGTGCGCTGGTGGCGAAAACGAGAGGCGAGGGAGACGATGAGCGCGCCAACCGATATTTCACCATGTGCATAATCTTCACTGTGATATTGAGTGTGGTGCTTGCCGTTGTAGGCATGGCGGCGCTTCGTCCTCTGATGGAGCTTTTAGGGGCGGAAGGGCAGCTGCTTGAAGATGCGGTGCTCTACGGGTTCATCGTGGTGATAGCGCTTCCCTTCTTCGCATTGCAGTTCGCCTTCCAGATCCTGTTCTCCACCGCGGGAAAGCCCATCATGGGGTTCATCGTCATCGTGGCGGCAGGGCTTACCAATGTGGCGCTCGACGCGCTGTTTATCTGCGGATTCGGCTGGGGCGTGGCCGGAGGCGCTTTTGCGACCGCTTTGGGACAGGTTGTGGGAGGCGTTGTGCCTGCCGTTTATTTCATGCGCAAGAATAAGAGCTTCCTGCATTTCGTGAGAACCCGCCTTGAATTGCGCCCTCTCGGCAAAGCATGCGCGAACGGGTGCTCGGAGCTGGTCTCGAATATCGCCACAAGTCTGGTGGCCACTCTTTATAACTATCAGCTTTTGGCATACATCGGTGAAGACGGCGTGGCAGCATACAGCGTCATCGGATACACCGCTATGATCTTCTCTGCGATATTCATGGGTTACGCCCTGGGGTCGTCTCCGCTTGTGAGCTACCAGTACGGGGCCCGAAATCATCGCGAGATGCGAAGCATCCTGAAGAAAAGCCTGCTGCTCATCGCCTTTTTCTCCGGAGTCATGTTCGTGGCCGCAGAGACATTTGCGCCGATGCTGTGCGCCATCTTCGTAAGCTATGATCCTGAACTTTTGGAGTTCTCTGTGCAGGCGTATCGCATTTATGCCATCGTGTTTTTGATCATGGGGCTTCCCATATACGGATCTGCGTTCTTTACTGCGCTGAACAACGGGATCGTTTCGGCAATCATCGCGTTCTTGCGAACGCTGGTCTTCGAATGCGGTGCGGTCATACTGCTTCCGCTGTTCCTTGGTATCGAGGGAATTTGGCTATCGGTCTCTGTGGCCGAGCTCTGCGCTGCGGTGCTCACCGCGATCTTCATGGTGGCGCTTCGTAACCGTTATGGCTACAGCAAGAAGGTTACGGCTGCGAGTCAGGCTTAAAGCGCGACAGGTGGGCACAGCGACGCACTCCATGAACCGAGCGACTACAAACACATTGCCATATAGAGGGGCAGAAACACTATATTGCCCTCTCTTGAAACATCCTTTGGGTACAACACATAGCGCTCATTCGCCTTCACGTGATACTTGTCGAAAAAGTAGTCAAGCGATTTATGTGCTCGATAGCCCGACGACTTTACCTCGACAGGGCACAGGCGCTTTCCGCGCACCAAAAGAAAATCAACCTCGTAGCTCTTCTTGTCTTTAGACTCGGGTGGCTGATATTTGAACTCATGGAAATACAACTCGTGCCCAGCTGCTACGAGCATTTGGGCAACCATGTTTTCCATGATCATTCCCTGGTTAACACCGAGCTTGTCGAAAATGAGCGCTTTATACAGAGCGTTATCCGTAACAGAGCCGCTACGGGACGCCTGAGTTACCAACAACCCCGTATCGCCCATGTACATCTTTAAATTCGCTTTGTCGACATTCAGCTCGAGTAGCACTTCGGGTGCCGTTACGTTGTAGCACATGTTCACCATCATCGATTCGCTCAGGAAGTCAATGGACGGGGAAAGCGTCTGAAACCGAACATCCTTTTCAACCGATGAGAATTTGAACAATGCATTATGATGACTCAGTTGCTCGGGAATGCTGCGAAAAATAGCGGAGACCCTGTTGAACCCCTCATCATCATATTTATGCAAGTCCTCCTCATACAGGGACAGAATGGTCCGCTTTACATAATCGATTTCCTCGAAATTGCGCCCTTCTGCAAAGGCTGCTACCGCCTGAGGCATCCCCCCAACAGCCAGATATGATCGAAAGTCATCCATAATCTTCCGATGTACATCTTCGCCCAGAGGGCGACGTTCCGCGAACGCCTCGCGAATAGCCGGTGCAGTAACTTCATCGCCCTTCGCCCAGAGAAATTCCTCGAAATCCATCGGATGCATCTTGATTTTATGCTCCTCTGAAGGAATGAGGATATCCCGCGTGTTTTTCTTGATAGAGATGAGCGACCCTGTCTCGATGTACTCGTATCGCCCATCCTTCACCAGCGCCTTTATCGATTGTCGCGCTAGGGGAAACAACTGCACCTCATCGAAGATAATGACCGAACACCCCTCTCTAAGCGCGTGGCCTTTCAGCAAAAAGAGCTTGCGGAAGAATGCATCGAGATCACCTATATCCTCTCGAAAGAGACTCCTCACTGCCTCTCCTTCAATTGAAAAGTCAAGGAGCAGATAGTCGTCATACTCGGTTTGGGCAAATAGTTCAGCGACGGTGCTTTTGCCGATGCGTCGCGCCCCTTCGAGAAGAGCAGCCGTGGCACCCTGCGAAACCGACTTCCATTGAACGAGAGCATCGTAGGCTTTTCGCTTGAACACTGAGAGCCGCCTCCCTTGAGGTTTACGAAAACAAGAAAAGTTTTAACCCGATTTTCTACGAAAACAAGAAAAGTTTCAAGCCGATTTTCTACGAAAACAAGAAAAGTTTGGTGATCGAAGACGCTCAGCGATTGTGTGGATTATGTCAGGGGACGGGGCGGCTTCAGACGATCATTGCACCTTCCGCCAAAACTTCCTGCATCGCCTCGGAAGGGAACTTCCAATCTAGAACTTTCCTCGGGCGATTATTGAGTTGCCATTGGGCTTTGTCCACTTCCTCGTCTGAGACCTTCGTGAAATCCGTCTTCTTCGGGAAGAATTCCCGGATAAGTCCGTTCATGTTCTCGTTAGTGGGTCGCTGCCAAGGGGAATGCGGGTCGCAGAAATACACCTCGAAGCCTGA
>CAJUSF010000043.1 GCA_910588945.1 uncultured Eggerthellaceae bacterium
ATAGCTCCTGATCAGTGACGCCCATTCATCATTATTGGTAAAGATAGCGCCGCCATCACCATAGCAGCCAAGAGGCTTTGCCGGAAAGAAGCTTGTAGTTGAGATATCCCCAAAAGAACATGCCATCTTTCCATTAATGGACCCACCGAAGCCTTGAGCCCCGTCTTCAAGAACAAGCAGCCCCAATCGCTCGCATATCCCCTTTATCTCGGGATATGCTGCAGGAAGTCCGAATAGGTCAACGGGTATGACCGCTTTCGGTCTCAAGCCATTTTCCGTAGCGAAGCGAAAGGCTGGTTCGATCTGCAATGGGTCTACATTGAACGTACGCTCATCAACGTCCACGAAAATTGGAGTTGCACCTACAGCAGCTACAACTTCCCCGCTTGAGAAGAACGTGAAATCTGGAACGATGACCGCATCCCCCGGACCTATACCCCAGGCCATAAGAGCAAGCTGTAGCGCATCTGTGCCATTACCGCAGGTTATGCAGTGCCTGGCGCCCACATAGTCAGCCAGCTCCTGTTCGAGCTCTTTGACAGGGTCCCCGCCTATGAAGCATCCGGAGTCAAGGACACTGCTAATAGCTTCATCGATCTGTGGCTTCAGTGCGCGATACTGCGCTTTCAGGTCACGAAACTCCATCACTCGCCCACCTCGCGCAATCCTACAGCCACCTCTTCATACCTATTACCACAAACAGAGCAACCAAGATTCGAATCCAGGATGCCCCCGCATTCGCAAACCCATCCTATTTGCTTGGCCGGAACGCCAGCCATCAAAGCATGGTCAGGCACACCCTTTGTGACCACTGCACCTGCAGCGATCATGGCATTCTTGCCGATCGTATGGCCACATACAACAGTTGCATTCGCACCGATGCTGGCACCCGCTTTGACCAAAGTCCTCTTATAGGCTTGGGAGCCCTTCGGAAAGCGCGCCCTTGGGCTCAGATCATTCGTGAAAACACAGGATGGTCCGCAAAAAACGCCATCTTCAAGCTCAACGCCTTCGTACACGGAGACATTGTTCTGGATCTTGACATCATCTCCTACATGCACATTATTCGCGATATTGACGTTTTGGCCTAAACTGCAGCGCTCTCCTATGCGAGCTCCGCTTTGCACATGACAAAAGTGCCATATCTTGGTTGCATCACCAATCTCAACGTCATCGTCAATGTAAGAGCTTTCATGGACGAATGGAATCACTGAGCTTTCACCGCCTATTCGAATGCTGCTTTTAGACCATCCACTATCCTCTTAGCTGCACGTCCGTCCCCAAACGGCTTATATTCAGGATCGATGCGCTGAGGAGCATCCATAGCCAACAAGATGCTCTTTGGATTCGGGGCTGCAAGCATATTCCTATTATCTACCATGGTCTCCGGCCAGACTTCAAAATCAAGCAATGTCGTGCATTTCACTCCTGCAAAGAACGCCTCACGTTGAAGGCCACCTGAATCTGTAATGACTTGTTGAGCATTCTTTACCAGATATAAGCTTTCGAGGTATCCAACTGGATCAACGGCAAGCACATTTCCCGTACCTCGCTCCTCTAGAGCTTGCAGAACTCCTTTTCTATTCCTTGGGTGCACTGGATAGATGACTGGTGCATCCATAGCATCCATAGCATCCAAAAGAGACCCCAATATCTCAGGGTTCGTGTTCTCTTCTCGATGGCATGTAAGATAGTAGAAACGATCAGGGAACACGAAGTCAGATACCCCATTCGTCCCAGTGAGTACAGGAACCTGTGCACGGGGGGAATTCTGCAAAAACGCATCGTACATTGGGTCCCCTACGAAAGCAGACCTATTGCCTAATCCCTCGTGTACCAAGTTCTCAAGGTTAGCCTCTGTGCAAGCCAAAAGGAGTTGAGCCACATGATCGGTGCAGATCCGGTTGATCTCTTCCGGATTCGTCTGAGAGTGAGTGCGCGCTCCAGCCTCCACGTGCACGATAGGTAAATGCAGCTTTGCAGCAGCCAAAGCAGCCGCCAGCGTTGAATTGGTATCACCATACAACAACACGACGTCAGGCAAGGTCTCCTGCATTGCCTTCTCCAAGGCGACAAGCATCGCCCCTGTCATTTCCGCATGCGATCCACCGGAGATCCCAAGATTACACGATGGCTGGGGAATGGAAAGCTCTTCGAAGAAGGTGTCAGACATATTGCGATCAAAATGCTGGCCTGTATGGATGATAGATTCGTCAATGTCTTTATCTGAATTAAATTCACGTGAGACAACAGCAGCTTTGATGAACTGAGGCCGAGCCCCAACAACGGTCATCACCTTCATCGACATTGTTAAAGTACCTCGATGTTGGTACGCGGTTCAACATTCTTCATTGCGTTCTTCGTATCGAACACCGCCTTGGCATATCTTTGAACGAGATCATAATCCACATTGGTGTGGGCGCAGGCCACTATGACCAGATCAGCTTCTGCAATAGCTCCTTCATTCAGTGCGGGTATTGATTTCATTGTCTTGCCCTGAAACCTATATTCTGGAACCCATGGATCAAAGTATCTGACATTGCATCCACGAGCTTCAAGACGATCGATCAAACGTAACGCCGGCGACTCACGGTAGTCATCAATATCTTGCTTGTAGGCAACACCCAATACAAGTATATCTGCACCATTCGCTGCCTTACCCTGTTCATTGAGGATACGAGCGGCTCTGCTCGCACACCACTCTGGCATGCCGTCATTCACGGTCATGGAGGCCTCGATCATCGTGGTATGGAACCCATACTCGCGAGCCTTCCAGGACAAATAGTATGGATCAAGCGGGATGCAGTGACCGCCCAGGCCTGGGCCAGGATAGAACGCAGTGAACCCATAGGGCTTTGTCTTGGCAGCATCGATGACTTCCCAAACATCTATTCCCATCTTGTCACACAATTGAGCCAGCTCATTCACTAAGCCGATGTTGATGTTCCGGTAGGTGTTCTCTAGGATCTTCTCCATTTCCGCAACAGCTGGAGAAGATACGCGCGTAACGCCTCCTTCCAGGACTGCTTCATACACCGATGCGATGCATTCAAGAGCGTCATCCCCAATGGCACCGACCACCTTCGGAGTATTCTTGGTCTTATAGATGAGATTGCCGGGATCGACACGCTCAGGACTGAACCCAAGGTAGAAA
>CAJUSF010000044.1 GCA_910588945.1 uncultured Eggerthellaceae bacterium
AGATTGATAGTAGCGCATGCGCTTTCCATAAGGGGTATCTGTGGTTTGCATCTCGATATCAAATACTTTATCTGATGATTTGAGATAGACATCAAGACGTACTCCTCTAGCATCCTCACAAGGCGATATATGCTGTTCAGAATTAAGGTATTTGATATGGTCTATCTCAATACCTAAGATCACCTCTATGACTTGCTTGCAAAGCTCCTCGTTTCTCATCACTCGCCCAAACATAGGCGCATCTTTGAATTCCAACATCCCATCTTTCATGGTTGGCTCCTTTTGTTGCAGATATACCTTCTACAACAAGAGTCTGATGCAACCATCTGACAGAAACATTGCAGATAGCTTGTATGGAATAGGATGTATTTCTTGCATAGATTCAACATTGTTGTGCACGATATCTTGTGCATTCGTGCACAAGATATGACACATTTTCAAGTGAAAACTGATGCAGATCTTGTATGAATCTTGCAGAAATACAAAATAGTGTCGCGCACTTCGTGCGCTCCTTTTATGGAAAGCCTTACGGCTTTCTTAGTAAAACAAAGTCTCTACCCTTTGTCATCCAGAGGACTATCGTGCGCATGGAGGACGCATGCGCACCTACGAAGTTTGCTCGCATCCTTTTGTCATCCGAGAAATGATTGCCGAGGTGCTTACAAAGCGAGTTCCGCAGGCGTAAGCCGAGGACTGTTTGAGCGACTAAGTATCTTGGCAAGCATTTCGCCAATACCTGCAAGTGTGCGCATCAAGGGCGGATGCGCACCTACAGTCAACCAGTAGCCCTTCCAAGCAAGTAATCGTGCGGTCAACCTGCATTATTGCCTTCCGAGTCGATCCAAGCGTGAGTTTAGGAACGTCCCAAACCACACACACCAAACCGCACAAGCGATGGCTAATATCGCGCGGTTGCGTATCGAACGCATGTCCGTTTTTTGGGACATCGAAGCGCGGCGATGGCGTGCGCTGTTAGATTCGCGCGCCATCGCTTACCGCTGCTGCACAGGGTTGGTGTCAGAGACTGGTGGTGTTGCTGGCTCTGATAAGTCTAGCTCCTCTGCGTCTACTAGCACTAGTGGCGGAACAAGCAACCAGCCCGAAGAGATAACCGGACATATAACATTAGGCCCGGGTTGGACAAAGATACTAAACGGCTTTTTCTGGGATAGAGAGACCCCTACCTCAACACCAGGATATATCCTAGGCTCTGATATCGAGATCATCATCAATGGCTCGCCAGAGACAGAAGATGACCTCATGGCACGCCCGTCAACGCGTGTGGGTGGTATCACATATGCATATCGTGGATACCAGATGCTCTCTTTTGCAACGCTGTCGGCATTTATACATCTAGATGTTTGGACAGCGCGCGGGTATGTGGATTATCTGTCCTATGAGCGGATGGAGACGATCTTTGGGTCAGTTGGGAAGGCTGAGTTTGGAAATATTGTAGTTGGTGGGTTTATTGGATCGGTGGCCATAGGAGCAGATGGGCGTCCTGTAAACGCATTTGGACCTGATGTGAATGCGGACGGTGCCTTCATAGGTGGCAGCCCGACAGATGAGGGCAATGACATTCGAGAGCGGTCAGTGGTGTGGGTCATTCGCCGCAGTGCAAGTGAGGACACTTCATCTGGAACCCTTTTGATTTATAGGAATTTGGAGGGGTCTGCCGGATATGAGGGCGCTGCCTTTGATTATTCGACGCTTGCCGCTAAGCCTGTCATGCGAGATGTGGGCTATGGGGCCGGCGATGACTATCCGGCCTCCGGTGCTCCCTGGTCAACGCGAGGCTCAGTAAACGGCTCTACATTTGATGGGGCATTTGATAAGGTGCGCATATTCTCTGATGTGAGAATAGGCGCGCATGCCGACTACATGTTCTCGGGATGTGCAAATCTAAAGAGCGCTGATATGACGCTTGTGG
>CAJUSF010000045.1 GCA_910588945.1 uncultured Eggerthellaceae bacterium
CTCGTCACCGCACGCCTCAAGTACGTCGCCGACAGCGAATGGGGATCTAGAAGGTATCTGGACGTCACGCTGCTGGACGAGTAATCATGCCGACGGTCAGCTGCCGCCTGCTGGAAATTGCGCAAGATTATTGACAGTACCATCGGCGCGAACAAGAATTTGGGAGCGCGCACGAACGTGAAATTGAGACCTCCCCCTACATACGCGCAATGCTTCCTCCCACCATCCGTAAGAAAAGAAAATGGGCAAAAATTTAAATAACGGTGTCGAAATTTGTCCATAACTTAAATTTATTTAAGTTATGGATGCATTTTGTTGGCCTAAGAAAAGAAATCGCCCAAAAATTTTTCTTACGAGCGAAAGATCGGGTTGACAGAAGTTCGCTCATGTCAAGTCTCCGCAAACAATCGCTTCGCGATTCTTTGCTCACGGTCGCTTCGCGACACCTTGACATTCGCGGCTGGGCTGCACGCAAAGCGTAGCATCCCAGTGAACCTGCCCGGCCCAAATCCCCTCGCTTCGCTCGCTCCTGCTTTGCAGGGTGTCAACACCTTCCTTGAATCAAGAAAGCCGCCTTGCGGCGGCTTTTGATTCAAGTGGTCGGGTTGACAGGATTTGAACCTGCGACCTCTGCGTCCCGAACGCAGCGCTCTACCAAGCTGAGCCACAACCCGATATGTAAACTTCGCCAAAAAACGGCATTGACTATCCTAACATAGCGCCGAAAACGGAGCAATAGAGCAATTTGTCACCGTTCGGATTGTTTACTGAAATCCCGAGAGGACATCAAGACCGGAAGTGAACGCGCCTTCAAACGCCCTTATCTCAGTATCACGGACACCATTGGATCGTGCAGCCTTCTCCCAGCCATTTACTGAGGAGACCACATCTCCGGCCACGCGCCTCACCGCTGCATCATCAAGAGAACAGTATGCAGCAAGCTCTCTAAGATTCTCCGCTACATCACCTTTTACAGCACCAATGATCGAAGTGGCACGACAAACATCAATATCGGGATTTGGATTTACATCGAACATCGACGAGAGGCTCCATGCACCCCTGCGCAAAAACCCCCAGTTGCGCATATGGTCATCGGTGTTGTTTATCGCAACATAGAACATAACGCGGCGGAAGAGCTGCTCGAGCTGTTCGGTCGGCGTATCGGACAGGTCGGTTATCGCTTCTGCAAGCTCAGCGTAGTCGCGCATTTCACCATCTTCTGAAGCGAGCAACGTCATGCCACTTATATAAGGGATACGACGCCCTTCAAAAAGCGACTTATCACGGTCAAAGCGCTCGAGCAGAAGCGCACTTTGCCCTCCAATGCGAACTAGCTGCGACCTCGGCACAGGTATTCCGGCTTTTTCTCCAAGATCAAGCACGGTTTTTTCCCATCCCATCACATCCCAGTCGTCCCCTGGGTGCGAGAATTTTGCAAGCAGCAATCTCCGATCTTCTCGAACCGACGCCTTAGGTCGTGCACCTCCAAGGGAAGCGGATCCGGCTTCAAGAAGCTCCTTGATCTGCTGTAATCCAGCCGAATCCCTTGATGCAGCCCGAGCTGCATCCATAAGATTAGGCAAATCAAGTGAAGGAGGAATGGCATCAGATTCCGATAAAAATGAGCCACCTTGAATCTTTACACGAAGCGATCCCTCGCGCGCAGAATCAAACACACCTGCAAGATAATCGATATCATCAAGCTTTCGGATGGCGCCTTCGCCCACATGCGACAGCCTAAGCTCTCGCTCAATAAGGTGTCTTCCCCACCTATCAGGCAAAGAGTCTCGCAATGCTCCGGGTAGTCCGGAAAAGTGAATGGGTGAAATGGAGAGCGGCAATTGTGGATCGATCGCATAAGATGATGCATCAGAAAGATAAGATGGATCATATACGAACGTTGTAGAAAGAACACCGCGTCGAAGCATCGAGAAGAGGGTTCCAACAAAAACATCGCGTCCCGTAGAAGAATCATATACCTCAAGCTCGCCTATCATGATCTGCTCCTCACGCGCTGAGGCAGTTCTTGATCGGCTCGTATGCGCCCGAAATCCGTCTCATAGGGGTCTATAGCCTCTTTGACCCGATCAAGCACACCAAGACTTCCGCAAACGTTCAAAAAGGTCTCAAGTGAAACCTTTGAGTCACCATGCTCCAATTTAGAAATGGTAACTCTGGTTGTGTTGGCCTTTTCTGCAAGCTGCTGCATAGTAAGCCCCCGAAGTTTGCGCCACGATGAGATATATTCTCCAAGATCTTTGGAAGCAAGTTTAGTTCGTGCAGAAGTTGGACGCTTCATTTCGAATACTCCATCTTTTAATGTATTGTATAATTTACATTATATTACTTTATGTAAAATATACGCTACATTAAGTTTGATGAAGCCATAATAATACTGGCACCTTTGCAGCTCCCGATCCTGAGGTTTTTTAATTGCCTTACTGAGTCATCACGTCAAAACCTTCTTACTTTCTCGTCTATTTTCCTGATAATCTTGTTGCCGATAGGTCTACAATCATATTTTGACGCGCCACTCAAAGCGAGCGTTTAACATAATCAAAATGCTTTGACACGGTATCTCATGCTGTTGTCTTTGACACACACCAACAGCCCGCAATCGGCAGCCCTTCACCGCTGACGCGAAACCAAACCAAAAACACCTCTCCCAAAGGAGGCCGAACTTGAAGCTAAGTAACACAAAAACACGCACTATGATCGGCCTGCTCGCGATAGCGGCGGCACTGCTTCTCGTCATCGCAGGCTGCGCGCCGACAAACGACAACAGCGCCCAAGAGTCCGCAGCCCCCGGAGCCCCCGAATCTCAAGAAAGCGCACCTATACAAGAAACCGACAAAACCCCGATCGCCACGCCATCCACGGCAGGTGCACTCCATGTAGAAGGCACTCAGCTCACAGGCGAACACGGCGAGGCGGTGCAACTTCGCGGTGTCAGCACGCACGGTCTTTCATGGTTTCCGCAATATGTTAATCCCGAATTCTTCTCAGAGCTCCGCACGGATTGGAACGCCAACGTCGTACGACTAGCCATGTACACGGCCGAATCCGGCGGTTACTGCACCGACGGCGACAAGACATCCCTCAAGCAACTCGTGACAAACGGAGTGAATGCCGCCACCGATGCCGACCTCTACGCGATCATCGACTGGCACATCCTAAGCGATTCCAACCCTCTTCAGCACATCGACGAGGCGAAAGTCTTCTTTAGCGAAATGTCGGCCACATTCTCCGAAAACAACAACGTCATCTACGAGATCTGCAACGAGCCGAACGGCAGCACGAACTGGGCAGACATCAAAGCCTACGCAAGCGAGATCATCCCCGTCATCCGCACAAATTCGCCTGATGCCGTGATAGTCGTAGGAACTCCAACGTGGTCACAAGACGTCGACAAAGCTGCGGCTGACCCCCTAACAGGCGAGATCGGCGAAAACGTCATGTACGCGCTTCATTTCTACGCCGCCACCCACCAGCAGGATCTTCGCAACAAACTATCGCTTGCCGTCGAGGGTGGCCTTCCCGTGTTCGTCACCGAGTTTGGAATCTGCGATGCCAGCGGAAACGGGCGCATCGATTACGAATCGGCCGACCAATGGGTCGCGCTTATGGACTCGCTCAATGTAAGCTACATCTGCTGGAATCTCTCGAATAAGAACGAAGCTTCGGCGCTCTTCAAGCCGGATTGCAACAAGACATCGGGCTTTACGGAGGACGACCTCAGCGCTGAAGGTGTCTGGCTTCAAGGCGTACTTTCGGGAGGCGCACCCCAAAGCGCGCAGGGCGCAATCGCAGGCGCGAACGCGACCACAGGCGCAACCGACAGCCAACAGGGCACCACTCTGTCCGCAGACTCACCCGCTCAAAGCGTAGAAGCAAGCGAAGGAGCGATCTCCTTCACTGCAAACGTGGTCAACTCCTGGGAAGCGGATGGCAACCGCTTCTACCAATATTCCGGCACGCTCACCAACAACGGCTCAAGCGTCAACGGATGGCAGCTCACACTCTCCTTAGGAGCACCTTTCACTTTGACCGACTCGTGGAACGGGCGTTTCTCCGTCGCAGGTTCCGACCTTCAGATCGCAAACGTCGAATACAACGCCCAACTGGGATCCGGAGCCTCAGCAAGCGATATCGGCTTCATCATCTGCACCTGATTCACGCATTTCTCCACCACGCCAGAAACGGTACTGCGCTCGCCCCTCATTCACACCCATCATTTCAACCTGTGATATCCTTTCCCGCATGCTATCCATGATTGACAACTACTTGTCCACTTTCAGCGACAGCTTCAGTATCGCCGTTCTTATGTGGCCCCTGCTCTCGCTGCTCTTGACGCTGCCATTTCTGTTTGCACTGTATCGCCGCGACGGATGGCTCGCCCTCAGCGCCGTCTTCGCGATATATGCGGCTATCCTCTACGCGATCGGCCTTATCTGCTTCACACTCTATCCTCTTCCATCGGGCGACTCCGGGCCGGGAATCACCTACGGTATAGAGCCTATCTTGAATCCGCTCAACTTCGTAAACGACATCTCCAAAGATGGAATAAGAGCGGTTTTCCAGCTCGTATTCAATGTCGTGCTCTTCGTGCCGCTCGGTTTCATTGCGAAAACACTGCTCAAACTCAAGTTGCCCATCGCCTTCCTGCTGGCGCTTACGTGCACATGCCTTATCGAAACAGCCCAGCTCACAGGCCTTTTTGGGATGTATCCTTTTGCGTTCAGAACCTTCGATGTGGACGACATCATCTGCAACACGCTGGGAGGGAGCATCGGATGGATGCTGGGCTATCTTGTCGATAGGCTCATCATGGAAGACTCGACTGAGCCTCCGACGATCACACACGATCCGAAGTTCATAAGAAGATGCGTCACATTTTGGACGGACGCGATGATCATCGATTTCTGCTTCGTTATACCGCGGATCATCATATTCGTTGGGACCAAGCTACTGCTCGGGGACACCTCCGATGCGCTCAGCACATCCGAAAGCGTGTTCGGCCAAAGCGATCTGACGATATCGCAGATAAACGAGATTGTCTCGATGGCGTGTTTTGTCATTGCATTCGCGGTGGTGGAGATCATTGTTCCGTGGAGAAACGACGGCAGCACGCCGGCCGGAATGTTTTATCGAATGTCATTTGAAACGAAAAAGCGCTCCGACGTATATCGTGTGATCTTCTACAGCATCCGCTCTGTGGTGATATTCGCGCTGCTGATCTACCTGCGATATCTGCTGCTACCACTTGCGCTGTTCTATCTCATCGCGCGCAAGATGCCCTACGACTTCATCCCTGATCGAGAGCAACGCAAGTCGGTCGAAACATACGACTGACCCTTTCAAAAGTGGAACAGTGGTCGGCTCCACGCTCCGCTATTCCGCATCATCGGGATCGGGAATGCGCACGCCGCTCTTCGCGATGCACTCCTCGCTGATATCGAGCCCACGCCCTCGCACCCGACTTTCACCTGCAATCCGCCCTTGTCTGCAACTCGGCACCCTCTGATTGCAGCTCGGTACCAAATCTATTGAGCGCCCTTTTAGGCTTTGTCATACTTACAAATATCTTAGATGCATCCTAGACAAGTCACAAAATCTAGCGCGAAAGGAGACCGAATGAAGCTCAGCGTCCAAGAGGACGAGAGTCTGCACGACATAGAGGTGAGTATCCTTTGCCCAAAGGTGGACCATCGCGTACGCAGAATCATCGAAGCCACAGAGATAGAAAATATGAAGCTCGCTGGCATGTCCGAAGGCTATCTTTGCATGGTTGGCATCAACGAAGTGCTTTATGCGGAAACGGTCGATTCCTCCACATTTCTCTATACCCCGGATAAAGTACTGGAATCCGGTTTGTCCCTGGCAGAGCTCGAATCTTATCTGGAAAGCACCGAGTTCGTTCGCGCCACAAGGCAGATGCTCATCAATCTTGCTCACGTTCAAGGTCTTCGACCTTATCTCAACGCGCGACTTGAACTCATGCTCGACAACGGCGAGCGCGTGATAGCTTCACGTCAATTCTCGCCCGCCATAAAGAAACGCATCGGGCTTTAACCGACTACAGAAAGGAACCAAAATGAGCGATTTCACGAAAAAAATCATCATATCCACCTGCACGATGTTCACCTTATTCATGGCGATCGGAAGCATTGCTGTCATAGCATTCACAGGCCCCCAATACGGACTTGTGATGACGCTCAGCCTTCTTGCCGCCTCCCTGCTCTTCGCCATTCTGCGCGGGATCTGGTTCACAGACAAATTCGTCCGCAAGCTTGCGTATCCCGCGCGCATCGTCGGCTTCGGTATCACAGCTTTCGTTGCGCTTGCAGCATGCGCATGGATAGGGAACTGGTTTCCTGCGGATAACATCTGGGCGTGGGTCAGCTTCAGCGTCATCTTTCTGGTGATACTCGTTGGATTTTGCGTCGGTTACCAGATCTACTTCAGGAAGACGGTCGGAAGCTTCGACAACGCTCTGCGCAAATATCATGAGAAGATGGGGCGATGACACCCGTGATGATGCAGGTTGCCCGTAGGTGCGCATGCGTTTTCCATGCGCACATTTTGTATTGCTAACCCGCCCTCCATGCGCACATGGACCGCGGAACCGACCCCTGTTCCACCACGCTACTTTACTTCAGGCGAATCGACATCGGGGATCGTAACCCCGCTTGTCGCAATGTATTCCTCACTAAGATTGCGCCCGCGCTTGACATTTTCTTCCCAGCCAGAAATATCTGGGACATCCGAATCTTCTTCGGTAATCGTTGGCGTTTTGTCCGCATTTGCCTCATCCGCGCGCGCCTCATCCGTGCTCCGCTTGCCTACATGATTGCGCTCCGCTTCGGCCTGAGCACGCTTCTTCTCGCGACGCTTCTTCCATTCCTCAAGATCGGCCTGAACCGCCTCGCGCGAAAATGGCCGGTCAAATGCCGCGCGCTTCCAGAACATCCACAAAACCAGAACAACCCCGGCAATTCCCACCTGCCATGTGCCTTGGAAAAGGAATTCCGAACCTGCGATCAGCACGAGAGACGCGATGGTCAGCGCCCAAGCCGTGCGGAATCGCATCACAAGCCCGATCGAGCAGACCATCAGGAAAAGCGAACTCACGATAAGCGGCACACCCACCATGAGCGAGCTCATATCGATCCACGAGGTAAGCATTGTATACGGCGTGAAAAGGCTCGGGTTGAAAACACACCCGATGTTCACAGCGCCGATAATAAAAACGAGTGTTCCGGAAATCCAAGCGATATCCTTGTGCTTCTGCTTGACGGTGTCCGATTTTTTTGAGCGAAAGAAGCCGGATTGCGAAAGAAGCACCGCGCCGATGCAGAACGGGATCCAAAACATTATTCCGCGATACACAAGCGCAATCGCCGCCGCGGTTGCAACCGAGCAACCGTAAGCGGTAAGTATTGCCACGATCATTGCTTCGACAACACCCACGCCTTGCGGGGTAGGACTCAAGATCACCGAAATCGCTGCTACCGCAAACGCCGCCACCAGTGATTCCACATTCTCGAACCCGAATGCATAACCGATCGCCACAAGACACGCCATGTTCAAAATCGCTGAGAACGACGCGTATGCGACCGTGATGATTGAGCCCAGTGGATTTTTCGCCAATAAATCCGACGTATTCACAAACGAATGCGCCATGCTTCGACCCCACCCGGTCTTAAGCGATTTCTTGAAAATACCGAGAATTTTGTTCACGAGCTTCTCAATGAGAAGAAACACGCGAAAAAGCATGCGTGGCTTGAAGTGTCCAATGAAAAACAGGCTTGATAGGATGACGAGTACACCTGCAAGCACAAGACCGCCGATCAGGAACAGGGTGTTCATGTGACCGGAGATCCACATCGTTAAAAATCCGATAACGGAGATGACAAAGACCGCAGCGAAGTATCCTATCTGAGACAGAATAGCGCCACCGGTGGATTGGCCGGCATCGCAGCCTTCGCGGTGTGCGTCGTCGATAATAAATGCCACGCCCGTTGCACCGCTGAACAGGCAAAACGTATTGATGAACACAAGCGAAAAAATCAGCACAACATTGTGCCAAAAGCCCGTTTTGTGTCCAACGGCCTCGAAGGCAGCATTGTATGAAGCTGCCTGAACAAGATGTCTTCCCAGCATTAAAACGATCGAAATGACAATAGGAACCAGCGCGCCGGTCATCATGGTGTTCAGGAAATCGGAAAGATAGTCGGCATTTGCGATCAAAAAGCATACTGCTATGATCCCCAAAATGAGTAGCAGAGCTTTTTTCACGATTTCCTCCAAATGACCGGATCGTCGATTTGCTTCCAGCCCTCTAATTATAGCAATTCAGATTTTTTATCACCCGTATGGCGGACTTATGTGAGGAAGAAAGAGAAGATGAACCCGGCGGCTATTTAAAGCCGCCGGATCTGAATTAATGCCTGAAATGCCTGTGTCCTGTAAAGACCAAGGCAACACCTTTTTCGTTTGCCGCTTGAATGACCTCTTCATCGCGAATCGATCCGCCCGGCTCGATCACCGCAACTACACCGGCATCAGCAAGCACATCGAAACCATCGCGGAAGGGGAAGAATGCGTCGCTTGCTGCCACAGCACCGCGCGCCTTCTCGCCGGCCTGCTCAACAGCGATACGTGCGGAATTCACGCGGTTGGGCTGACCGCCACCAGCACCAACGCTGGCCTTATCTTTCGCAATCACAATCGCATTGCTCTTCACGGACTTCACTGCGCGCCATGCGAACAGCAGCTCCTCCATCTGCTCAGGCGTCGGCTGAACCTCGCCGGCCACCTCGAACACATCCACGCCCTCAGCAACGGAATCGCTTACCTGAGCAAGCAGACCGCCTTCGACGCTGCGATACTCCACAGCCTCACCCGGCACGTTTACGCCGCCGGTCGCCATCAGGCGACAATTCGGCTTGCTCGAATACATCTCAAGCGCGCTCTCGTCAAACGACGGCGCAGCAATGGCCTCAACGAACTGCTTGTTGTCAAAGATGGCCGCGACCAGTTCACCCGTGACTTCGCGGTTGAACGCCATGACCCCGCCGTAAGCCGAGATCGGATCGCACTCATGGGCGCGCTTATAGGCCTCCGTCACGTTTTCGTCGACACACACTCCGCAAGGCGTGAGATGCTTCACGATCACACACGCGGGATCTTGGAACTCGCGAACCGCCGCCCAAGCCGCATCCAAATCCAGATAGTTGTTGTAGGAAAGCTCTTTGCCCTGCAGCTGCTGTGCATGGGCAAGCGTCGTATCCGCGTTCGGATAGTCGTCCAAGGTATAGAACGCAGCCGCCTGATGCGGATTTTCTCCGTAACGAAGATCCTGTTTCTTGGTAAGGCCCAGCTCCACCGCCGGAGCAAAATCGTCGGCTCCACCGGAAAGCTGCTCGCACATCCAGCGGGAAATGGCACCGTCATATGCTGCCGTCAGGCTAAACACCCGATAGGCAAGCTTCTGTCGCCTGTCATAGCTGGTGCTGCCGCCCATCTCGCGCATTTCGGCAAGGATGTCATCGTAATCAGACGGATCGGTAACCACGGTCACGCTCGCGAAATTCTTCGCCGCCGAACGCAGCATTGAAGGACCTCCGATGTCGATATTCTCGATGCAGGTTCCGAAATCAGCACCCGAGTCGACCGTCTTTTGGAAGGCGTAGAGGTTGACGACCACCATGTCGATCATCTCGATGCCGTGATCTGCGGCTTGCGCCATATGTGAGTCGTTATCGCGCTTGGCGAGCAGACCTCCGTGCACGCGCGGATGCAGCGTTTTAACACGGCCGTCCATCATCTCGGGAAATTGCGTGACCTCATCGATCGGAGTAACTGAAATCCCAGCCTCGGCGATAACCTTTGCGGTGCCGCCAGTCGAGATGATCTCGGCGCCGAACTCCTCGGACAACGCGCGCGCGAACTCGACGATTCCCGTCTTGTCGGTAACGGACATCAATACTCTTTTGATCTTCGGATCTGCCATTCGCGCACCTTCCTCTGTGGGTTTCTCTTCTGATTTCATAATAGCTCAAAGGCCGCCTGCAAATGGGCAGAACAGGCGAAAGTAGCCGAGCTCAACGCAACAGGTTGAACACAGGTGCGCATGCGGGTTTCGCTCGTATATCCTTTTGGCATAAGAAATGATTACCGAGGTGCTTACAAAGCGAGTCTTGTTTGTTGCATGCGATCTGCTTGCATCTACTCCGCTGATTCTGCAGCGCCAGAAACGCATGATAAGCTTATAGCATCATGCGTTTCGCCTGCGCAAAGCCAAAGCGGATAGGTGCAAGCAGATCGTAAAGCGACTAAGTATCTCGGTAATCATTTCCATCCAGACCCACAAAACGTGCGCATCAAGATCGGATGCGCACCTACGAAGTTCGTCCGCATATCCTTTTGGCATCAGAGAGGATAGACAAATATACCATCATCCCCGTCCTTTGACATAAAGCCACATTACCTACCCAGCGATGCCTCATGCTTCTCGCGTGCCGCCTCGCTGTAACGCTCTTTGTATCGCACATCAATCAGCTCGGCCACGATAGCAATCGCAAGCTCCGCCGGTGTCTTCGCCCCGAACTTCAACCCGATCGGGCGCTTGATGCGATCCCAATCAGCCTCGGTGATGCCCGCCTGAATCACAAGATCATGGACCGTGGAGTTCTTCCCCGCGCACCCCATCATGCCCACATAGTGCACATCGTTCTCGCATGCCCACACACAGCTCTCGGGATCAAACATATGCCCGCGCGTGAGCACGCATACGTAATCCTCCGAGTGCGCCGGCATGTTGGCGAGCTCATCAAAGTTGCCACCATGAAGCAAAATACGCTCGGCTCCGGGGAAGCGATCCTCGTTCAGATATGCCGAATCATAATCGACGACGATCACGTGAAAGCCCACATGATCCGCAAGCTTCGTAAGCTCCACCGCGACATCACTCGCACCGAGCAGCCAAACGCGCGTCTGCCCAAACAGCGGCTCACTTACCCATGTCAGACCCTCGAACTGCTCGTTATGCATCGAAGGCCCGCGCGTTACGTCTTTCATTTGAAAGATATCGCGCGGCGATGGCTCGCGCGAAGAAACGATCTCTTTTGCATCGTTGCAGAAAAACACCATGCTTTGACCATCGGCAGAGCCCTTATCGCCATATTTTTTGGTGACCTCATTATCAGTGTTGGCCTGCGCCTCATCCGCATCGTAAACCACCTTGAATCCAAGCCATGCCAGATCGCCCTCATCTATCGCTCGAATCGCGCGCTCAAACGTTGGAATATCATCCGCACTCAAAGACGCTGCGATCTCATCCAGATTAGCTGGCGAGAGATGGTCGTTTCCGGCCGTGGCTTCCGCGGAAAACGCAGAAAAATCCTCGGTGGAGAGCGCTGGCGTCTTCCCCGCCTCCAAATCCGCAACTATCTGCTCGAGCGTTTCCTTCTTCATAATGTCTCCTTCTATATGATGAACCGCCGCGATGCCGCGCAGCGTCAATTCATCGCGAGAGCCGCCTAAGCTTCCGCAATATCGATATGCACCTTGCGATTCTCGTCGATCGACACGCGTCCTTCCACAAACGCGCGAAGCACCCAAGGATACAGCTCGTGTTCCACTTGGTGAATATGCGCCTCAAGCGACTCAACCGTATCGTTTTCAGCGACCTCGACCGCACGCTGTGCCACGATCGGCCCCTTGTCGTAGTCCTCATTCGCCAGATGCACGGTCACGCCCGTCACCTTCACACCAGCATCCCAAGCATCTTGGATGGCGTGCGCTCCCTTGAATGAAGGCAGCAGCGCAGGGTGAAGATTAAGCACGTGATCAGGGAAAGCATCCAGCACAACAGGTGTCAACTTGCGCATATAGCCCGCCATCACGATGTATTCCGCGCCTGCCGTCCGCATCGCGTCCACAATCAGTTGGTCTGCCGCAAGCGTGTCGGCATAAACATCGCGGTTGAGCACCGTGACCGGTATACCGGCCTCCTCCGCGCGCGTGATCCCATAGGCATCAGGTCGCGAAGACACCACGTGCACGATCTCGATCGGCAAATCTTCCTTGGCAATGACGTCGATTATCGCTTGAAGATTGGTGCCGCTTCCGGAAAGCAGAACGCCTATCTTCATCGGAGAAGTCTGTGATGTCATTTGAGCAGCGACCCTTCATTCTCGTATACGACATTGCCCTCACCGGGGATGATCTCGCCGATCCGACAAGCCTCTTCGCCACTTTCGACAAGCGCACTCATAACCTCATCGACGCGCGAAGGATCGACGATAAGCACCATTCCAATTCCCATGTTGAATGTCTTGAGCGCCTCTTCCTCGGATAGGTTCGCCGCATCGCAAACGAACTTGATGATTGGCGCGACTTGCCACGTTCCAAGCTCCACCTTCGCATCGACGTTTTTGGGAAGGGAGCGATTCAGATTCTCCGAGATTCCACCACCAGTTATGTGAGCGAGCGCGCGAATGGCGCCCGGCGCGCTTTTCATCGTGGCAAGCACCGGCTTCACATAGATGCGCGTCGGATGGAGAAGCGCTTCAAGGATGCTTTCACCTTCAAGGTAGTCACGGGGCGCAGCAAGCTCTTCCATCGCACGCGGCTCGACAGCGACCTTGCGAGCAAGCGAGTAACCATTCGAATGCAAACCGCTGGACTTGAGACCGATCAGAACATCACCCACCTGCACGCTTTCAGGATCAAGCATCTTCGGTCTGTCGACGATGCCCACGCAGAAACCAGAAAGATCGTAGTCCTTGGGGTCCATCACGCCCGGATGCTCAGCCATCTCTCCGCCGATAAGCGCACATCCGGCCAGCTTGCAGCCCTCGCCGATGCCGCTCACGATGGCGGCCATTTCGTGCGAATCGAGCTTGCCAACAGCAGCGTAATCAAGGAAGAACAGCGGCTCGGCACCGGTTGCGAGAATATCGTTTGCGCACATGGCCACAAGATCGATTCCGACTGTATTGTGAACGCCCAGCATCTGGGCCACTTTCAGTTTCGTACCAACGCCGTCAGTGCCGCTAACGAGAATCGGGTCGTCCATATCCTTGGCGGCTTTGATGGAGAAAAGGCCGCCGAAACCGCCGATGTCGCCAATGACTTCAGGACGATAGGTTTCCCGGACGATCGGCTTGATCGCGTCAACAGCACGCGCGCCTTCCTCAATATCAACACCGGCTTGCGCATAGGTGATCTGGGCGTTTTCCTGCTCGGTCATGTGGTGCCTCCTGTCGGCTTGAGCGATGGCGCGAAACGTCATTGCAAAAATGCTACGACTTGCACTTTTGCGATTTGAGTTCATTGTATCAGGAAGGACAATGCATGTGAGCGATCCACTGCGTCCTTGCCGTCAATATCTTGCACCCGCGTCCTTGCCTTTGTCGTAACCATCTAGCGTTCGCGGCCTTGCGACTTGTCGCTACCATCTTGCGCTTGCGTCCTTGCGCACGAAGTGCGCTCGAAACCTTGCGTGTAGGGCGGTGTGCCCTGCCGCAAGGTTTCGATAAGGATGTTTTTATTGTTATAAGAGACCACATAAGTCCGAAACAGCGAGAAATGATTGCCGAGGTGCTTACAAAGCGAGTTATTGCTTGTTGTGTGTGTCCGCTTGCATCTACTCCGCTGATTCTGCAGAACAAGAAATCTGTGATATAAGCCATCACAGATTTTGAAGTTTGAAGCCAAAGCGGAGAGATGTAAGCGGACGTAAAGCAACTAAGTATCTCGGCAATCATTTTCACCGGTGAATCAAGGAAGTCTGCTTGCACCTACTCCGCTGATTCTGCAGCGCCAGAAACGCATAATAAGTTCATAACATCATGCGTTTCGCCTGCGCGAAGCCAAAGCGGAGAGATGCAAGCAGACAGATATGAATATGCCATCATCCCCGGGCGGCTTCAGACGATCATTGCACCTTCCGCCAAAACTTCCTGCATCGCCTCGGAAGGAAAC
>CAJUSF010000046.1 GCA_910588945.1 uncultured Eggerthellaceae bacterium
CGTTGTCCTGCGTGGGACAACGGGGACGGGGGATGTTGTCCCACTCCGCTATCTCGCTTATGCTTCCGTTGTCGCCTTCGCCACGATACTCTTTGAGACACCAGTGAGACGCTCGATCTGTCTTACAGACAGTTTTGCGATCTTAAGTTTGCAGAGCAGCTCGTCCCTCTGCGCTTTAGGCAGCGACGCAACTTCTTCAACCCGGACGGGATCGAGAATTGCCCGTGCCGCACGTAGTGCGCTTTCATCGTCTAAGATGCGACGCCCTCGGTTGTCGTCGATGCAAGGAGCAGCGTTGTCGATCATTTTGTGAAAGCGTTCGAACTCGGCAACGTTTCCGAACAGTTCAAGCACGAATGCAGTATCGACCGTCTTCGCTTTGCCTGTATATTCGCGATAACTGCTCCAGTGATAGTCTTTTGTTTTTGAAATTCCTGCCTTTTCTGGATTCTGGTGGATATAGCGTATCGCGGTCAGAAGATATTCGTCCGAATTGATGGGTTCGCTTTTGAAGCGCCCTTGCATAAGAGGTCCAACACGTCCATGTTTTTTGTTGAAGTAAAGTACGTATGACGAGTTGATGGCGCGCATAGCCTCGGATAGATCAGAGATGTTGATCTTCAAGAGAAGGTGCGTATGGTTGTCCATGAGACACCAAGCCAAAATTTCTCCACTATGTTCAGTGATAGCATTTTGCAGAAGCTCAAGATAGCGCTGCCTGTCGTTGTTGTCTTCAAATATGATCTGACGACCGGCTCCGCGCGATATAACATGGTACATTTCCGCATCGCTTTCGCTGCGGGCTCTTGCTGATCTAACCATTAGCACCTCTCGATTGTTTCTACTATGATCAAAATCATCTTAACGGGAGCTTGAGCGATGAGCTAGCAGAAATGAAAAAGAATGGGACAACATCCCCCGTCCCCGTTGTCCGTTAATTGGCTCATGACAAGACAAGATCATATGTTTCATGCAGTCGAGCCATCAGCTCTGGCCCCATAGCCTGTCTGCCGTCTTTCCATAGTTGCGCCTCGCAAAATACTTGTGTGCGAGGATAATATGTGACGTGTACAAAGTTTCCAAGATCATTGATGGCTTTCGCTTTATCCACATCCGCCTCAAGAACATACAAAACGATGCGATTTTCATCGGCGGTATAAAACGTAAGTACATGATTTGGCTGTACGATAAACTGATATCGCCAGTGAGGGTTTTCCAGCTCTGCATCCACGAGAAACATGTCTTCAGCTTTTGGGCCCTCGGAGAGATCCTGTGCCGCATCAGTGGTTCCCGATGCGCCCACCCAAAACATGCCTGCACCCAAGAACAAAAGAAGAAGCGAGACACCTATCTCTCCCATGATGGAATAGCTTATCTTGTGTTTTTTCCGGTAGCGTCGATAGGCGACAAAACTCATAACGCAGAAGATCCACACGACAAAGACTATCGCCACTCTTATGAGGCTCGCCCCATCAAGAGCGCTCAAGCCGCCCATTGCTAAAAGAAATAATCCCCCGTATACAAGCACATTCAAAAAAGCTGTCAGGATCTGTTGTGTAGCTCGCGATACGGTTTCTTTCCGGTCGATAGGGTCCATTTTGCGAAAGACAGTTGCCATGCGTGTAATGAGGGCGATTCCAAAGATGAGAAGACTCATGCCCAGAAGAATCAGTCCGATCATTCTAAAGAGGTAATGAAAAACACCTTCTATTCCGACACTTGTCGTCCATTCCCCGTAAAGAAAAAGGGCGATGCCGCCGAGAAGAGCCAAACTAGCAGCGATAATAACAGCTTTTTCGCGAGAGATTTGCCGGTGTGTAAGATTGGAGAAAGCCATATCGACCTTTCGGCATGAGATTGAGAAGTGCTTTCTGCCGATTCTAGCAGATGGATAACAAAGTGGGACAACGGGGACGGGGGATGTTGTCCCAGGTTTTCACCCGTTGTTCCACTCGGACAACATCCCCCGTCCCCGTTGTCCTGCCGGCCTATAGGTGGTGCAGGTTTTCGCGGTAGTTGCGCAGGCGCTCCTCGCCGATATCGTTGATAACCGAATCAAGCGCCGCAAGAATCTCGGTTTTGTGTTCGGGAAGCTGACCCCTTATCATCACTGGATTCGAAGCACCTAGCATTGCGAACTCAGTCGGTATCGCAAGGGCGCGCACCAACTCCTTCACCTCTTCGTATTTCTCGACCTCGGTTTCCTCCTGCCATTTGCCGGCAACGATTTCTTGATACAGTTCGGAGCTCTTGTAGATCGTGAGCATATTTGCACCAATGAGCCACGGGTTGGTGTGGTTTACAGCAGCGGTCGTTCTTTTTGCGCCATCAATGCCGCGCCCCTTCCCTGAGATTCCGACCAGATAGAAGAAGGCATACGTGATCCTCGCGTCGTCAAGCCGGGCGCATTGCTCTATGATATCTTGCGCCCGGTATCCCTTGTTCATGAAGGCGAGCGCATCGTTATCTCCCGTTTCGATCCCTATGGTAAGGCCGTCGAAGCCGGCTGCCGCAAGCTCGGCAAGTTCGTCGTCGGTTTTGTGTTTTATGTCGGTTATGCGGGAGAAGCATCCGATGCTTGAGCAGGTAGGGAAGTGGCTGTCAATGAGGTTGGCTATCTTCATCAAATGAGATGTTTTGAGCGCAAATGGATTTGCCCCTGCTAGAAACACGCGCTCGCAGCTGGCTTTTCGCGTTTCAAAGAGTCGCTCCTCGGCTTTGCGAAGCGGGTCGTGGTACCACGTTTGTACTTCCAGCAGATCGGCCTCGATGTGCTCCATAGGTGCAGGCTTGAATTTGAACGGCAGTTCCTCGTAAAGCGTGCAGAACTTGCATTGGTGGTGCGTGCATCCGGCTGTCGCTTCGATGATGAGCGAGTCCGCTTCATAAGGTGGTCGCCAGATAGTTCCTGTGTAGTGCATCGTTTGCTCTCTTTCCTTCGGTTGTTTCTAGGAGATTTCCTCCTTTGATGTTGTCTTGTTGCTATCATGGGCGAAACGGTGTAAACAATGAAGTACTGTCTTTTTTTGGAGTACATTGGGTATACGTCAGGGGAGCATAATGGCGCGAAGACGCAACGAAGAGGTTGAGAGATGTCGGTCGGTATCGACTATACAACGCATGATAGGCGGGAAGTGGAAGATTGAGATCCTATTCTACATTGCTCTTAAGGATGTGCGTCATTTTGGCCATCTACGCCGTTGCATCGGCAATATCTCGGAATCAACGCTGTCCAAGCAGCTGAAAGAGCTTGTGAGTGATGGGTTTCTTGAGCGTAAGGATTTCGGTGAGATACCTCCGCGGGTGGAATATCGCCTGACTTCGCAAGGGGAGAGTTTTGTGCCGATTCTGCTTGCCATGAAGCACTGGGGCGAGGAAGAGCTGGGGCTTTAATCGGCATCATGTCAAGGGACGTGTTTTTCGTTCATTTTCCTGTGTTGGAGATGGCTTCCTGTTCATAACTGTTCATAATGTCGTTATATCATTTTGAACGAAAAACACGTCCCTTGTTCATGTTTTGAACGTTGCGGAAATCTCCTCTGAAATGATATATTTCACAATAACTATGTTGTTTTGCTATCGGGGGGCGAAGGAGATTCTGCAAATGACGGCAATGACGTTCTCAACAAGGGCGAAAGGCGGCATGTCTGCTGTCTTCTCCCGTACGAAAGGCGGCATGCGCACAGTTGTTTCCGTCATCGTCGCCGCAGCGCTCGTTGTGCCCGCGTTCTCGCTCTCCCAGCTTGCTCCCGCTTATGCAGACACCGTCGATGCTGTCGACCAGCAAGCTGCTGTCAGCCCTGCTGAACGCTCCTCTTCGCAACCCAGTCAGATCAACGTAAAGGCGCCCATCACTGGCGTGACGGTAGATGCCGACGGGCAAGTCGTGGACGCACCGCTGTCTTCGGCCGACTACATACGTGAAGATGTCAAGCTTCAAACCCAAGAAGAGGTCACCGCAGGCGAAATCGTCAACAATGCGGACGAAGCGGAAGTTCAAGCGCTTGCTGCGCAAGCCACCGCCAATGGGACACAGCCGTATGCCTACCTTTCCGACCTCAGCATCATCACCACCGACAACTGGTCTTACAACGGCTGGTCGGGGCATAGCATTCAGCACGACAAGAACCAGGAAGGACAACCCCTAAGCCTGATCGTCAGTGGCGAGAAGCGAGAATACCCCAAGGGTGTCAGCGTCCACGCAAAGGGCCAGGCTACCTACGACATATCTGCTCTTTCCGCGCAATACTCGCGCTTCACGGCTAAAGTAGGCGTTGATGCAGGGCGAGGGACCGCAGGAAGCGTCAAGTACACCATAAGCGCTTCGAACGACGGCGAGACGTGGGATGTACTGTTCACGTCAGGCACCCTTACGGGCAGCACCGAGGCGGCAGACGTCGATGTTTCCATCGCGGGCCGCACCTATCTTCGGATCTACGTCGACCCTCTGGGAGGCAATACCTCCGACCATGGCACCATAGCGAATGCGAAGCTCGTCACCTCAGATTATGTCCCCGTCGACTTCAATTACGAACGCGTCCACAAACTCGATTACTACGATACGACCCTTTCCGCGCACGATGTCGAATACAACTATGCGAACAACTACCAGCTCGTCCTGGAGAGGGCGCTCGTCAATAAGCTCGGCTACTGGAATATCCAGAACCTTCTGGAGATGAATCCCGAATGCACGGAAATGATCGATTGGATCTTCGACAATCGAAGGATTGCCGAATACACGCTGGAGGTTGGCGATGTCAGCAATGGCTCCAGCTTTCTGAAGACGCTCTATCCAGTC
>CAJUSF010000047.1 GCA_910588945.1 uncultured Eggerthellaceae bacterium
ATTAAAGCAATATACGAACACTGTATTTTGCTTTAATATATTCAGTAAATATTTATCTTACTGTTTAGGGCGTAAAGGATGTATTGATTGAGCAAGGCTGAGGTAATAGATATTCTTGGAGAGTTGCCAAGAAGCTTCGAGACAGAGATCCTAGAGTTCAAAGAAGCCAAGAATGGCTTCAAGGTCAAAGAGCTCGGTCAGTACTTCTCTGCGCTCAGCAACGAAGCTAACTTGAAGGGAAGGCATAATGCTTACCTGATCTTCGGCGTGGAAGATAGCGGAGAGATCTGTGGAACAGGGTTCAGGCAAGAACCTGAGATGCCAAGCAAGGGCTTACAGCGTCTCAAGAAAGAGATCGCAGATCAAACGAACAATGGCATCACGTTCAAGGAGATCGAAGAGCTTGAATATAAAGGGAAGCGTGTAGTCGCCTTCGAGATTCCCCCAGCCGCAAGGGGCATTCCAACCCAATGGGCCAAGGCTGCATATGCCCGTGAAGGTGAGAGCCTTGTCCCCCTTCCCCTAGACAAGATAGATGAGATTCGCAATCAGCCCCCTTATGACTGGAGTCGCCAAGTTATCCAAGAGCTGTCCATCGACGACCTTGACGAGCGCGCTGTTCGTCGTGCCAGGGAAAAGATCAGCGAAGGGTATGGAGATAGGGAAGGTCTGATAGACGGCCTTGATGACCTTGAGGTGCTTGATAAGGCGGGGATCACATTCCGCGGCCAGATAACCAACGCGGCTGTTCTGCTGCTAGGAACTCGTGAGTCCGCTAGATTCATCCTTGGCGCGTTGCCCAAGATAACGTGGACACTCTATGAAGGGGATGGGAAGGAACGTGCACATGCGGACTTCTATCCGCCATTCCTATTGACCGTAGATGAAGTGCACCGCAAGATTCGCAATGAGGAGAAGCGAATCATGCTGGATCCTGACTCTTTGATACCAGAGCATGTTTTGGAATATGACACTTGGTCTTTGCGAGAGCTCATCAGCAATGCCATTGCACATCAGGAATATGATCGCGGTGGCAAGGTCAATGTGGAAGAGTTCCCAGGCAGGCTCATCTTCTTGAACGAGGGTTCGTTCATTCCAGGAAATCTAGAGACTGCCCTCAGCCGCGGCTATAAGCCGCCGTATTATAGAAATCCTTTCTTGGTAGAAGCCATGCTATCTGTTGGCATGTTAGACCAGAATGCGTTGGGAATCCGAACTGTGTGCGAGAAGGCGCAAGAAAGGTGCATGCCATTGCCTACGTATCACCTCGAGGATCCTAACCGTGTGAGGGTAGAGCTCTTCGGGTCCGTTCTGGATGAGCGCTATTCTCAGATCATTCGCATGCATCCAAAGCTGCCCATAGAGACGGTTCTTGCACTAGATAAGATGCAAAAAGGAGCGTCTCTAACAGATCACGAGAGAACCATCTTGTTAGAGCAAGGATTTGCCACCTCAGGTGAAGATGGGATATTGAGATTCACATCACCGGAGAGCATGCGAACCCATGATGCAGATGGTGGGATCGAAGGCGAATCTGCGCTCAGCGATGGCGAGGAATGCAAAGAGGCAGTTGTCCCGGGCGGCCATCCGCGCGAAAAGGGAAAGCGCTATGGCATGAAGCGCTCAGAAAAACATAAGCTCAGATATCATGTGATCTCACTGCTGCAGGAGAGAGGCTCGCTCTCTAGAGTTGCGCTCACTAAAGAGATCAATGATAGGATCGCCGCCGAAGAAGGCCGTGGTGATGTAGATGGCATGATCGTGTATCGTTTGCTGAAGAAGCTTGAGGATGAGACTGTCGTGATGAGCGAAGGCGAGACGCGCGCCAAGGTTTGGAGCCTGAAGAGCAATGATGGATGATGCCAAGGTTCTGGTAATAATACCGGCTTACA
>CAJUSF010000048.1 GCA_910588945.1 uncultured Eggerthellaceae bacterium
ATCAAAGCCCTTACATCCCTTTTCGTATTTGACGTTTACCCTTGACGCTTCGCGTCAGCGGTCAACTCCTTCATGCATTTATATATATGCTTCCTTACGGAAGCTATTAATAGTTAGTGTTCAGAGCAAATCGAAAAGGGATGTTACGGGCTTTGATCTCATTGCCTGTCCTTTGCCATCACTTTCAGATAACTGGCAAAAATCTCTTAACACAAGAAACACCCTCCAAAGAAAGCCGAATGGCTTTCCTTAACAAAGAGCGCACGCAAGTGCGCGACGTCATTGCATCCTTGCGACCTGTCGCTACCATCTTGCGTTCGCGGCCTTGCACCCGCAAGGACGCTCGAAACCTTGCGTGTAGGGCGGCGTGCCCTGCCGCAAGGTTTTGATAAGGATGTTTTTTGTTGTTATAAGAGAATCGATGATGCCGAGGGTTCGCGATCCGATTCTGCAGAACGAGAAATCTGTGATATATCCCATCACAGATTTTGAAGTTCGAAGCCAAGGATAATAACCCTCGGCATCAAGATGGCTTTCGCGTTTGTCGAAACATTACCCCGTCCTTTTGGTTCATAAAAATGATTGCCGAGGTGCTTACAAAGCGAGTTCCGCAGGCGTAAGCCGAGGACTGTTTGAGTGACTAAGCATCTCGGCAATCATTTTTATCTGTGAATCAAGGAAGTCTGCTTGCACCTACTCCGCTGATTCTGCAGCGCCAGAAACGCATGATAAGTTCATAACATCATGCGTTTCGCCTGCGCGAAGCCAAAGCGGAGAGGTGTAAGCAGATGGATATGAATGGGTCAAATATGGTCAAGCGATAACATCAAGCCTGACCCTTTGTCATCAATATGGTCAAGCGATGACATCAAGCCTGACCCTTTGTCATCATACTTTGTCATCGGGCGATGCAAAAGAATACGGCTTCACCATGGTGTTTGGGCCGTTAGCTGGTTGATAGCAGCTAATAGAAAGGTGAAGCCGCACAATGATGCTAGCTCTGCGCTCATTTGATCGTGTAAATCACAGTTTACACATGCCCGCTCATTCGACCGAATGGCGTCAGAAGTCTCGATCTTTTTCATCCCGACTGCCCGACGGGCGACGATTGGCTTATAATCTTCTCGCATGAAGTGTATGGGGTAAAGCATGCGCAGCACGATGGGTGTGCATACAACCTTCGATCATCTAGTATCTTTGGCGCACGCGAAGAGCATCCGGCGCAAGCGGTCGCGAAAACGCTCACTGCTCGAGAGATGCGATACTTTTTGCATCCCGATCGCTTCAGCATGAAAGCGCCCTCGTAGCTCAGTGGATAGAGCACTTGCCTCCGGAGCAAGGTGTCGCAGGTTCAAATCCTGTCGAGGGCGCCATCTTTATCTTCGCGGGTCAAGCGGTCGCGGAAGACAACAACTTCGACTCTTTTCCGCCGAGTCGTACTTTTAGCATGCTTTTGCTTGCAACATCCAATTCGCTTTGGCATAATATGAAAGCTGCTCTTATCGAAGGAGCATTTTGTACGAGTGTCCCCATAGTCTAACGGTTAGGACGCGGCCCTTTCAAGGCTGAAATACGGGTTCGATTCCCGTTGGGGGCACCACTTCTTTTTGGAAATCCTTTTGTTGCGTTTCGACCATGTAGCCTGCGTCATGTGAAAAACTCGATCGATATCGATGGATCTTTCGGCCCTTAAAGTCGGCTTCATATCGCTATCATTGATTTAGACTTTATCATCGAGTTGCTCGCCGGTTGAAGTTCGGCGAACGCATCTGCATTGCGATATGGCCTATCGCCTAGTGCGTGCCGTGTCGCCCGTTGTTTCGAAGGGGGATCGGATCTGCATGGTAGAGGTCGTGGAGATCGAACGTATGGGTTACGGCGCCGATGCCATCGCGCATGCATCTGACGGCAAGACCCTTTTTGTGCAAGGCGCGATAGCGGGCGATGTTGTCGAGGTGAAGACAGTACTCGACAAAAAGACGTATGCTAAGGCGAAGGTTACGAAGCTCATCTCTCCATCGCCTGACAGGGTGAGCAAGCTCCCGGTTGATGCGCTCCAAAGCGGTGCTACGTGGGCTAACCTATCTTATGATCTGCAACTTCGCTCAAAGCGAGCCAACCTCGCTGATGCGCTTCGCAAGAATGCAAAGCTCGATCCTGTGCGAATCGAAGAGGTGCTGCGCGATATTGTCGCATGCAAACGCGAATGGGGCTATCGGAACAAAGTGGAGCTCGCTGCTTTTCGTGATGCAGCGGGTAGATTCTGCCTCGGGGCACACGAGATGGCCTCTTGCGACAATGTCGCTCTGTCTCGCGCTCCGCTCGCTGATCGGCTGATCGACCGCGCACCTAAAGCGCTCACGGGCGTTCTTCGCTATCTTCAAGGCGATGGCGATCTGGGTATATATAGAGTAGGCATCCGCGGCAGTGTTCGCACAAAGAGCGTGGAAGTTGCGCTTTGGACGCCGCCCTCAGCATTTCCGAGGTCCTTCGCTGCAAAGTCGATAAAGGATGCCATCGGCGCCACGTCCGTTGTGCGGATCTTGGCTGATCCGGGAAGTGCGCGCCGGGTTAAGAAGGTCGAAGTGCTCGATGGTGATGGGTGCTGGCATGAGAAGATGGGCTGGAAGCCTTCGCGAGGGCGCATCTCGACGATCGATGATGCTAGTTCTGCTGAATCCGGAACGGGGGAGCAAGTTGCGGGCGTAGGTGAAGATACTGCCACGGCATCGTGCGCATCGACAACCTCGGCGCTGTTTGACTACCGCGTCTCAGCGCCGTCGTTTTTCCAAGTGAACACAGCGCAAGCAGAGGTGCTCATCGGACTCGTTCTCGATGGTCTTGGTATCGAGAGTGGCATGCGTGTGGCCGATCTCTATTCCGGGGTGGGGTCGTTCTCGCTTCCGCTTGCAGCATTGGGCGCGGATGTTAGCGCTATTGAGATCGCAGGCTCTTCAACGCGTGATCTTGTGCGCAACGCAGATGCAGCAGGCGTTGAGATCGATGTGATCTGCGACGATACTGCGATCGCCCTTCCGAAGCTCGGCTCGCTTGACGCTCTTGTCGTCGATCCGCCGCGTGTCGGGCTTGAAGCCAAGGTCATCGACCAGATTGCGGCTGCATTGCCGGAGCGCGTGGCATATGTTAGTTGCGACCCGCAGACATTCGCGCGCGATATCGGCCGTTTCGAACATGCGGGATATCGACTGCAAAGCGCCACGCCGGTTGATCTGTTTCCGCAGACCTATCACGTGGAGAGCGTTGGGATTTTGCGCAAAGACTGACCGCTTTTAGTCGCTGTTCTCTAGCCGTGTACATCAGGCATCCTCTGCATGCAAGAGTAGCCTTAAGAGCAGCCTTAAATGTCTCGAAAATGCGCGATGCTCGAAATCTGGTAAAATCTAATTCGTATGTTCATTTTTCGACGCGCTCGATAAAACGAATATGACAGATAATCGATAGGAAGGTAGCTCATATGGCTCTCTATACACCGGAATATAGTCCCAATGGCAACGAAGTAGCTGTGTTCAACACCTCGAAGGGTCAGATTCGTGTGAAGCTTGCTGGCAAAGATGCGCCGATCCACGTGGCCAACTTCGTCGAGCTTGCCGACAAGGGTTTCTACAACGGAGTGAAGTTCCACCGTTATGTTCCGGGTTTCGTGATTCAAGGCGGCGATCCGCAAACGGTCGATGCAACCTCTGAAGAGGTCATCAACTCGGTTCAGAGCGGGCGCAGCGTCTTCGGTACCGGCGGTCCGGGGTATTCCATCAAAGAGGAGTTCACCACCAATCCGCACAACGAGCACAACGACGGCACGCTTGCCATGGCTCGTTCATCGAACCCCGATTCAGCCGGTTCGCAGTTCTATTTCTGCTTGGGCGCGCAGCCGATGCTTGACTCAGGCTATACCGTGTTTGGCGACACCATTGAAGGACTCGACGTCATCGGACAACTTCGCGTCGGCGATGTGATCGAGTCTATCGAGATCGAGAACGAAGCATAAGGAAACGCAGCATTAGCATAGATTCAATGAAGAATGATCCTTACAGACGAATCTAGGGATAAGAAATCGTGAATACCCAACTGTTCGATCAGGCAACGATAAGCTATGACAACAAGGACTACAGAGGTGCCTTGCGTGCGTATACCGCATGCTTGCAGGACACCTCTACTCCTTTTGCGCTGGGCGAGATAGGCCTTATCTATCATCGCATCGGAAATTGCTTGGTCAAGTTGAAAAACCCTGCCGAGGCTATTCAGGCTTACGCGCAGGCCGCGGCTGACCCTGCCTATTCGGCGAAGGGCGCGCTGCAAAACAACATCGGAATGGCGTATGCGTCATTGCGCGATTATGAGAACGCCGTCAAGCATTTTGAGAAAGCGGTCGAGGATCCGGCATACGAGACTCCGTATAAGGCGTATATGGGCCTTGGCAACGCCGAGCTCAAGCTGGGTAGAAGTGCTGAAGCGGGTGTGGCATTTCGCGAGGCGGCGCTAGATGAGGGCAATCCTGATCCGGCAAAAGCGCTTCTCAACCTCGGAATCTGCTTTATGGCGCTCGATCGTCCGGCTGATGCCATCGCATCCTATCAAAGCGCGTTGCAGTTCGATATGACCCCGGATACCTCCAACAGGCTCAATGCGAGCATGGGGCAGGCATTTGCGGCAAACGCGCAGATGGATGAGGCTGTCGAGGCATTCGAAAGCGCGATCGCGGATGGCACCTACATCCTTTCCGACTCGGCAAGCGTCGACTACCAACGAGCGCTCAATGCCGTAGCTCAGTCGCGCGCGCTCGAGACTGCGGGAGATATGTCGGGTCTTGACGTGTCAGCCACAGGCGATGGCCTTTATGAGACCGAAAACGATCCATTCTTCTACGACGAGCAATACGATCCGAGTGCTGAGCAGTCGGTCTATTTCGGCGCCTATCAAGGCAACGAGGACAAGTTCTTCGAGGCTTCCGAAGAAGAGATCGTGCAGATGTCGAAGGGCTTGGCGAAAAAGGATCGCAAGCGTCGCAATATCGGCCTGAAGTTCCTTGTGGTGATCATCGTTTTGATAATCCTGTTGCTTGGTGCCGCTGTGTTTGGATACTTCCAAGGATATGGTTGGCCTACACAGCAAGCCGTTGCTGAACAGCTCTTCGCCGATCCTGAAAATGCCTATGACAACGTATTTGTCGACACGCTTTCCAAAGAGAATGTGGAGTCGATGATGAATTCGGTAGTGCAGGACAACAACATTACCGTTGATGGCGTGAATAGAACCATGACTGAGTCTGTGGTCTATGCCACCGCCACAGCACCTCAAGGTGCGAAGGTGACCTATAAGATCGATATGGTGCGCGATATGATCGGCTGGAAGGTCATGAGCGTCGAGCTCTACTTCCCGAGCATGGCCTCTTAAGCCAGCGCCTCCCGAGGCAAGCGCATCCGAAATATCCGCTGATAGAAGCCAAACTGGCTCGTCAAATACAGATGTTTTCAAGTGAAAGGAAGAAAGATGGCAATTGAGAAGACTTACACGATGATCAAGCCCGACGGCGTTCGCAATCGTCACATCGGTGAGATCGTCAACCGCTTTGAGCGCGCAGGCCTTACCATCGAGCGTATGGAGCTTGGTATGGTTAGCGCCGATCAGGCAAAGGCTAACTACGCTGAGCATGAGGGCAAACCGTTCTACGAGGGTCTTATCAGCTACATCACATCCGGTCCTGTTGTGAAGATGGTTGTCTCTGGCGAGGGCGCAGTTGCGAAGTGTCGCTCGCTTATGGGTGCGACCAATCCGGCCGAGGCAGCACCTGGAACAATCCGCGGCGATTTTGGTCTCATCATGGACGAGAACGTCATTCATGGCTCCGATTCTCCTGCTTCTGCAGAGCGCGAGATTGGCATCTTCTTCTAAATTCCGGATTTCTGGATATTGAAGCCGCATCGCGGTAAATGAAAAGGGAAGGTACGCGCCTTCCCTTTTTTGCGTTCAAAGGGCCACCACACTCAGGCGAACATCAATGCGGCATTTCGCATCAGTCGTGGATTTGGTGCGTTTGGTCGAAGGCGCATGACAAAGCGCGATTGTGTACCGTACAATGAACTCATAGCGTGCATAACAGATACACCGTAACTAGGGGAAGTGATCATGCTATATAGGGTAATTGATGCTGAAGAGCTCCCTTTGTTGGTCGAGGCCTTCATGCGCGATCACGAGGTTGTGGCTCCTGTGAAGAGTGGCAGGTCCGTTGCCTTTGAGACGATCGGATCGTTTGACGATATCGTGCTCGATTACACGACCACTCTTACTTCTCTGAAAAAATACTATTTGCCGCCGAGAGAGACGCTGATCGAGTTCGACGCGGAAGGCGGAAGCGTTACCGACTACGAACTTGAGGTCAAGCCGCGTGTTCTTTTCGGCGCGCATGCCTGCGACATCAATGCGCTCATCAATCTAGACCTTGCGTTCAACGACGGAAGGTATCTCGATCCGTATTATGATGCGCATAGAGCGGCCACCATGGTGATCGGGATCAGCTGCACTCCAAGCGATACCTGCTTTTGCCATCTTCTCGATGCGGATGAGGTGCGCGGCGCATACGATCTTTTCCTGCAGGATCTAGGTGATAGATATCTGGTGTCCATAGGAAGCGTCGAGGGCGCCAATGTGCTCGAGAGCGCATGCAATCCGCGTGAGGCCACAGATGAGGATCGTCGCGCTTTCAGGCAGATCACAAGAGCGCGTCAGGAGTCATTCAGCAAGGACATCCCCGATGTTCAGGAGATCCCGATGCTGATGGACGCTTTTCACAAAGATGAGTTTTGGGAAGAGCTTGGTGGGCGCTGCCTTTCATGCACCGCTTGTTCGGCAGTGTGTCCTACCTGCTATTGCTTCGATATCGCAGACACTCTCGATCCTGACGGCAAGACCGGGCGCCGCGAGCGCATTTGGGATGCTTGTACATCGCCGCAATTCGCCCTTGTAGCCGGCGATCATAATTTCCGCGAAGGCGGCAGGGAGCGCGTTCGCCACAGGATGTATCACAAGCTCAACGGTTTCAATTCGGTCCACGGACGCTATCTGTGCGTGGGGTGCGGTCGCTGCGTGCGCGCCTGCAAGGCGGACATCTCTCCGATAGAGGTGCTTCGCTTCTTCGAGCGAAAGGGGGCATCCGATGCCAAATAGCGCAAAGGTTGTTGTGGAACCGATAGCCGCTAGCGCTGCCGTAAGCGATGGCGAGGCGCTCATCAAGGCCAATCCGTATCGCCCTTGGGAAGCGCGCATCACCTCGATCACCCCGCTTACTGATACCGAGAAGCTCTTCGAGTTCCGCTTCGTCGACGAGCGAATCAGAAATGCGTTTCATCATGAGCCAGGTCAGTTCGTCGAGGTGTCTATCTTTGGCGTGGGAGAGGCTCCCATCTCGATCTCCTCATCACCTTCAAAAGGCGGCTTCATTGAGCTTTGTGTACGCCGCGCCGGCGAGTTCACAACCCGCCTTCACGAAATGCAGTGCGGCGACATCGTCGGAATCCGCGGTCCTTACGGGCGTCCTTTCCCGTTTGAGCAGATGAAAGGACACGATATTCTGCTCGTTGCAGGCGGGCTCGGGATAGCACCGCTTCGTTCGCTCATCAACAACATCCATGATGAGCGTTCTGAATTCGGCAATGTCACCATCATCTATGGGTCGAAGAATCCGCGAGAGGTGATGTTTCGCGACCAGTTCGAGATGTGGCGTCACCGTCAGGATTTTGATCTTTACCTTACGGTGGATAATCCTGATGATACTTGGGATGGCGAGGTCGGCCTTGTCACCGCGCCTTTCGCGCACCTTGAGATCGACGCGAGCCACACCTACGGTGCTGTATGCGGGCCGCCTGTTATGTATCGGTTCGTGGTCGAAGAGATGCGCAAGAAGGGCATCAGTTACGATCACATCTATATGAGCTTCGAGCGTCATATGAAATGCGGAATGGGCAAATGCGGACACTGTCAGATCGGGCACCAGTATTGTTGTATCGACGGTCCGGTGTTCAACTATTGGGAAGCAAAGAACATCCAAGGTTCGATGTAGCACACGGTGCAGCGTTTTTGGTTTGCGCCGTAGTTTCGAGAGGGTAATCCGGGTTTTGGGTCATTGGGAAGGTATCAGGTGGTGAAGGATATGAGCGAGCGGTCAAGCGGGTCGATTCCACGTGTTGTTTTCGCCGGTTTCGCCAGTTGCTTCGGTTGTCAGATCAACATCACTAATATAGAGAAGCATCTGCTCGATGTGCTCGGTCAGATCGATATGCGCTATTGGCAGCTGACCTCGAGCGATCCGATGCCGGCGCAATTCGATGTTGCCGTGATCGAGGGCGCTATCACCACAAAGGACGCCGAGATCTCTGCGAAGAGACTCCGTGAGATAGCCGATACGGTGATCACCATCGGCGCCTGTGCACAAAGCGCGGGCATTCCTGGCATGGCGTCAGATGATATTGATACGCGCATGAAAGATGTTTATTCGGATCACGTGCCGGCGCTCATATCGGATTCGGCTTATTCGCCGCGTGCTGTCGGAGATGTGATCGAGGTGGATTTCGCTGTGCCTTGCTGTCCGGTGGATCCCTATGAGTTCGTTCGCGTGCTCCAGCACGTCCTTTACGGTTCCAATATCTATCCACATACTGCCACGCTCTGCGGGAATTGCAAGCAGAACGGCAGAGGCTGTTTCTATGGGCGCGGTGTGATGTGCATGGGGCTTGTCACCAGAACGGGCTGCGGCGCCAGATGCACTGCGCTCGGACGCGAATGCAACGGATGCGCGGGGCTCTCTCCCGATGCCAACATTGACATGGCGCGCCGCATCGCCGTGGCATCGGGGATCGACGAGGCGGATTTCAACAAGGCGCTCGAGATGTTTAACTACAACAATGAAGCCATCATGGAGCTGAGATAGCGTCTTTGGCGCGAATCTGCGATACGCTCGGCGGATGAAGCTTCGAACGGGTTTGATCAAGTAACCTTACTATCGGGGAAAACAGGGAAATCGGGGAAGAGAAAATGGCAAAGACCGATATCAAAGTTGACCATCTGGCAAGGATTGAAGGTCATGGTGATATCCATCTGATCATCGAAGATGGCAATATCGTCAAGTGTGATTTCGCTGTGACAGAGCCCGCTAGATTCTTCGAATCGATGGTGCGTGGGCGCAGGTTCGAGGATGTGCCCTATGTGTCCTCTCGCGTCTGCGGCATCTGCTCATCGAGCCATACCGTCACCGATATCTTTGCGATCGAGTCGATATTCGATGTCGAGGTGACCGATAGAACACGTGCGCTTCGCGAGCTTTTGGTGTACGGATCGTTCTTGCAGAATCACGCTACGCATCTGTTCGTATTCGCGGCACCTGACTTTCTGGGACATAAGAGCGTATTTCCGCTTGCTGAGGAGAACCGCGCGCTGTTCGACAGTGCACTTGGCCTTAAGGCTTTGGGAAACGAGCTCTGCACTGCCGTCGGAGGTCGATCCATTCACCCGATCACGGCTGTAATCGGCGGGTTTACGCACGAGATCTCATCTGATGAATACCTTGCTCTGGCTGATAAGATGGACTCAATGCTTGACTTCGCGCTGGACAGTGTCGATCTGTTTAACGATTTTGGTTCTGTGGATATTCAGACCGAAGGAGATATGCTTGCCATGGTCGATCCGGGGCGCTATCCGGTGCTCGGTTCCGATACTGCAAGGTTTGTGCGCGCTGGTTATGATTTCAGCGCCCAGAATATAGATTCAGCGATTGAGGAGTATGCTGTCGATCATAGTGCAGCCTATCTCGCTCGCGAAAAGACCGGTGCGAGCCCTTATATGGCGACCGCTCTTTCGAGGATCAACGCCTCTTGGAGCGAGCTTTCCGAGCCTGCGCGCTTTGCGGCGGCCAAAGCGGGTCTTCGTCCGCCTGAGTTCAACCCGTTCGCAAACAATATCGCTCAGGCGGTCGAGCTTGTCGATGTGCTGGTGAGGTGCTCTGCCCTTTGTAGGCGACTTGCTGCGGATGACTTCGAGGGGACAAGCAAGCCTGTGGCTTTCAACGTTCGCGCTGGACGCGGTGTGGGCTTCACCGAGGCACCTAGAGGAGCGCTCTTCCACGAGATCGAGCTTGATGATGACGGACGCGTTTTGAGCGCATCGATCCTGACCCCGACATCGCAAAACATTGCCAATATCGAAGCGGATATGCGTCTTTTGGCCGAGAAACTGATCTTGGAGAGCTATGATCAGGACGCCATCCAGCTTGAGATAGAAAAGCTTGTGCGTGCTTACGACCCGTGTCTTTCCTGTAGCGTCCATTAGGTTTATCGTAATAGAGCACCCTTGTTGATCGAGCGCATGTGCGTATGTGCCCTCAATGCGCACGTTTTTGTATCCCAAAGGAAACGTCACTGGTCGACGTAGGTGCGCATGCGTCCTCCATGCGCACGTGAAACACGGAGCCGATTTCTGTTTCATTTTTTGGCATGTGCTACATTGCCAAACCAACAAGCGCGCGCATTAAACCCGAATGCGCGCCTACGATCAATCTGCAACCTCTCCCTAAACTGATAAACATGCGCATCAAGATCGAATGCACGCCACATCTTTCCGATGTAAGTAAAAAATCCATAATTCTATAAGAATCATTTCTCGACCGCTTTGTCGCAGAGCGCGCTTGTGTCTTTTCGATCAGAAGCGACGATCCAACCACCACATCTTGTGGAATGCTCCAATTTGGCTATCGAACAAATGTATCATCCCAGTTCAAGCCCGCTTTTTGGATCGAACCGCAAAGTGGGTCGAATCGTCCGTTTTGGGTCGAAAAGTGTTGCAAAGTGGGGGAAAGTGGCATAATATGGAGCACACGGAAAGGGCTTTGTGGGTTTTGAAACGCAGCAAGAAACACATCTCAAAACACCACAAAACGCAAAACGAGGACAAAAGATGACCAAGTCGCACGAGGAGGAAAGGCAAGCAGAGGCTCTCGAGCCTAACGATCTGTTTGGCGAATTCCGCTTCAAGGTCGACTCCAAAGGTCGTCTCGCGCTCCCCGCAAAATTTCGCAAAGTCCTATCCAAGGATCTCGTGGTAACCCGCGAGCTGACAGATGAGTGCATCTATGTTTTCGAAGAGCCCGCATTCAACGATTGGGTGATGGAGCTTTTCGAGGATAAGTTCGGTGGATACAAGGCATCGAATCGCGAGCACGTCAAGCTGAGACGCAAGATCCGTGGTCACGCGGACAGCGTTGAGGTCGACTCATCCGGGCGCATAATGCTCAAGCCCGAGATGCGTGAGAAGACGGGCATCAGCAAAGAGGTTCTCGTTGTCGGTAACGGCGATCACTTCGAGATCTGGGATGCGCAGACCTATGACAGGATGGATGAGGACGTGGATCTGGCAGTCTTTTATGACGACTAGACCTAGGCCCGTAAACCCCGTTCGATCGAGGAGCGCATCGGCACTATGACAAGCGAATATCGGCATATTCCAGTCCTGCTCGAGGAGTGCATGCGCGAACTCGAACTCGGCAATAAAGAAGTGTTCGTGGATGCGACGCTCGGTTTTGCAGGACATTCTGTCGAAGCAGCTAGGCTGCTCGGACCTGACTCGATGCTTATAGGCATCGATCAAGACGACGACGCGATAGCGTCTGCCACCGAGCGTTTGATGGCGATCCCAGAGGTCTCGCGCCCCGAGATCAAGATCTTGCATGGTAACTTCGGCAGTTTGGATGAATTGCTAATAGAGGCGCTCACGCCCGGGATCGATGCGATACTTTTCGATCTTGGCGTGTCGTCCTTCCAGATCGACACTCCGGACAGGGGCTTTTCTTTCAAGGAAAGCTCGCCACTCGATATGCGGATGGATCCGAGTAAACAAACTTTAACCGCACTAGAGATCATCAACACCAAAAACAAAGCAGATCTCGCTCGGATCATATCCGGTAACTCGGACGAGAGGTGGGCAGGTCGCATCGCGGAATTCATCGTGAAGTCACGCGAGCGGGCCCCGATCGAAACAAGCGACGAGCTCGTGGAGATCATCAAGGCCGCCATTCCGGCCTCCGCAAGGAGGAAGGGAGGTCATCCTGCGAAGCGAACGTTTCAGGCTCTTCGCATGGAGGTCAACTCTGAGAAGGATGTGCTGCGCGAGGGTCTCGATGCCGCCATCAGGTGGTTGCGCCCCGGAGGTAGGATCTGCGTGATCAGCTATCACTCGATAGAGGATCGCATAGTGAAGGACACATTTTCGCGCTTTGCGAACAGATGCACATGTCCGCCGGATCTTCCTGTGTGCGCATGTGGCAAGAAGCCGATGATCGAAGTCAAGACTAAAAGACCCATCACGCCAAGTGATGAAGAGATCGAGCGAAACCCGCGCGCGCGTTCTGCAAAGCTACGTGTGGCGGAAAAGCTCATCTGATTCGTGCTCAAGCTCTTGTGGCTTGAGCGCACGTAACTTAGGCGAAGAATCGATGCGAACGAGAAGGAAGTATCATCTGTGAGCGCATATCCGGCGTACAACTATGATTCCACTGCTCGCAAGTTGAATAGGATCCCCGAGCGCCCCTTTGAGGTAGTGCCCGGCGGAAGACGCAATCCCGAGCAGGACTCAGCCTCTAGCACTGTCATGCTCTTCGCGAAGGTCGTGATCATCTGTATCGTCGCCTTTGCGATTCTTGGCGCCGTGCGCATTACGCTGAGCTCCGCCACGGTCGCCCTTTCGCTTGAAACCAAACAGCTTGATTCTCAGATCGAGGATGCGCGCGATTTTGGCGGTCTTCTCGAAGTGGAGCAATCCAAGCTCTCCAACCCCACGAGGATCAAATCCGAAGCCGACAAGATCGGCATGGTAACGCCGGCCTCCACCACCTTCATAGACATCTCCGATGATATAGTGGAAACCGATCAATCCGGTGCGCTTTCGCTTTCGGCAAGTGTCGAGGCTGCGAGCGCTCAGGCTACAGGACAGGCACAATAGCTCCACGTTAGGATCTTATGGCACGGGATACCAATTCAGTGTTCAGCTCCAAAGACCCGAAAGAGGGCTTGAAAGAGCTCTTCAAGGGGCAGATATTCGACGATATCCATATGGATCAAAAGCTCAGTCCGTTGAGCTTGGTCGCTGCGGTCTTTTTCGTGATCGCGGCGGTTTTTCTTTTGCGTCTTGTGTTCTTGCAGGTGATCGTGTCGGATCACTATACGGCTATGGCGCAGGAGACGCGCACCATCAACTTCAACACAACACCACGTCGCGGCACTATCTATGACCGAAACGGCGTCGTCCTTGCGGTGAGCGTCGATGCCACTTCGATCTATTGCAATCCGCACGAGGTCAAAGATCCGCGTACCGAGGCATATATGATCGCCAAGGTTCTAGGTGGTGAGATCGAGGATTATCTGCCTTCGCTCGAGAACAAAGAAACGCAGCTCTATGATCCTGATACCGGTGAGCTAGTGCTTGATGAGGAGACGGGCGATCCTGTGATGGTGAACGTCACGTTCTCCTATATCAAGCGCCAAGCAGACACAGAACTTGCGCAAAAGGTGAAAGAGCTCGATCTTCCCGGAGTGTACTTTACGCCTGATACGCGCCGCGAGTACCCCAACGGTGCCATTGGCGGTCAGGTGATCGGCGTGTGCGACATCGATGGGAACGGCATCACCGGACTTGAGTTGCAATACGATGAGATACTTCGCGGAACGCCCGGTAAATACTCTGCCGAGCGCGGCGAGAAGGGAACACCCATACCCGGCGGCGTGATAATCGATGAGCCTGCGATAGACGGAGAGGACATCATGATCTCTCTTGACATCAATCTGCAGGATACCGTCGAGCGTGCGCTTGCCGAGGGCATTGCGCCATATGAGGCGAAGAAGGGCTCCTCGGTCGTGATGGATTCCGCCACAGGTGAGATCTATGCGATTTGCTCTTTTCCCTATCTCGATCCCAACGATCTTGAGAACTCGCTCATCGGATCGGAGAATCTCACTGCTATCACGCAGCCTTACGAGCCCGGTTCCATTTTCAAGTCGATAAGCGCGCTTGCAGTTCTCGAGCAGGGGGCTGTCGAGCCGACGGATGCGATCTGGTGTCCGGCGAAGCTTCCGGCCGATGAATACGAGATCAAGGACGCTCATGCCAGAGGCGATGTCTATATGACGTTCGAGACGATATTGAACCAGTCGTCCAATGTCGGCATCTCGCTTGCCACCGAGAAGGCGGGATTTCAATACCTCAACGAGATCATTTCGCGTTTGAAGATACTGGAGAAGACCGGTGTAGATTATCCCGGCGAGGTGGCGGGCATCATGGAGGACTTCTCCTCATGGGCCAAGGTCACAGGCTACAACATCAGCTTCGGGCAGGGCATCACCGCATCTCCGCTTCAGATGGTTCGCGCATATGGGGCGATTTGCAACGACGGCGTGTTGACTACTCCGCATTTCCTCCTTTCGAAGCCTCAAACGGGAACTTGGGAGGAATATGAGAGCGAGAAGGTGATCGACGATATGGAGGCGCTCGCGAAGCTCAAATCGATGATGCGCGGCGTGGTCTCTTCCGGTACGGGCAAGAATGCCAACATCGATGGCTATAAGGTGGTCGGGAAAACGTCTACGGCCGAGATCGCTGAGAACGGCACGTATGCCGAGAATCGTTACAATCTTTGTTTCACCGGATTCATCGATGAGTCCAACTCCAATCTGGTGTGCTTCGTTAGCGCAAACGATGTCGTCTATGAGGGAAACGTCTCTGGCATCTTTAGCGATATAATGAGCGAAGCTATCGAGCAGTACAACATCGTTCCGAAAGCGAGCCAGTAATATCATGGCAATAACTTGCGCAGAGCTTTTCGAGTGCATTCCGCATACGTTGATAGGCAACCCCGATGAGTCCATCAGCGGCCTGACCTGCAATTCGAATGAGGTTTCATCGGGAGATATCTTTTTTTGCATAGTGGGAACGAAGATCGACGGGCACACATTTGCTCAGGACGCGATCGACCGGGGCGCGAAGGTGCTCGTGTGCGAGCGCAAGATCTATCTGGCCGATTCGACCGACATCACGCTTGTTGTGGTGCCGGATTCGCGTCGCGCCATGGCTGAAGTGGCAAGTGTGTTTTACGGCCATCCGTCACAGAAGCTCAAGGTTGTGGGCATCACGGGCACGAACGGCAAGACCACGACCACTTACCTCGTAGACCACATCGCGCGCGAGGCTGGCTACACTACAGGTCTTATAGGCACCGTCGGAAACCATATTGCTGGAATCGAGGAGAAGAGTTCGCATACGACCCCTGATTCCATTGAGTTGCAACAGCTCCTCTCGCGCATGGTGGATGCCGGCTGCGATGTCGTGGCCATGGAGGTCAGTTCGCATGCGCTTGATCTTGATCGTGTTTGGGCCACCGATTTCGCGGTCACGGGTTTTACGAATCTCACGCAGGACCATCTGGATTATCATCATACCTTCGAAGAGTATTTCGATGTGAAGTCGCGCCTGTTCTCGAAGGACTATCCGAGCGCACGTGTTATCGGCGTGAATGAGAAATGGGGTCGTCTTCTTCTTGATAAATGCGAAGTGCAAGGCGATGACGTCATTTCGTTTGCCTCCGGCGCGCCAGATGCCGATATACATGTGGTTGATGTTGAATATATGAGCAATTCTACTAAGGTTACGCTTTCTATCTTGGGTGATCATCATACGGTCGAGTATCCGCTCACAGGAAAGTTCAATGTTGACAACGTTGCTTGCGCTATCGGTGCTTGTCTAAAGCTCGGGATCGATCTCGATGTCGTGTTGGAGGCGCTGAAGACGGCACGTTCTGTTCCGGGAAGGATGCAATATATCTCATCGGATACGCCGAGTGAGTTCAACGTGATAGTCGACTACGCGCATACGCCCGATGCACTTAAAAAGGTGATAGCATCCGCAAAGGATGTGACCGCAGGCGATGTGATCTTGGTGTTCGGATGCGAGGGCAACCGCGATAACGGGAAGCGTCCGATCATGGGCAGGATCTCGCTCGATGCTGACAAGGTAGTGCTCACCACTGACAACACCCATATGGATGACCAGTTCAAGATAAATCAAGAGGTGCTTGCCGGCATGCTCGAGATTGCGAGTAGCGATGACATCTCGCTTGAAGGTGAAGACACAGGCGCGATGGATGCGGGTGCGATCGGATCCGGGAATGAAGAGATGATCTCCAAGGTTACCGTGATCGGGGATAGAAGGGCTGCCATGGAGTTCGCCATGAGCATCGCCTCTCCCGGAGATACGGTGCTCATTACAGGTAGAGGCCACGAGCAATATATGGAATACGGCAAGAAGCGTGTGTTCTTTGATGACCGTATCGAGGCTCGCGAGGCCATGGAAAAAATATTGTCAAACAGCTAGGAATTCGGATCGATGCTCCTCAATGCGAAACAGATACTGTTCTACACCGGCGGCCGTTACATCATAGAGCCGATCGATGCTTCTGAGATCATAAGCGATATTACGTGGGATTCGCGCGATGTCCGCGATGGTTGCCTGTTCGTGGCGCTGGTGGGGGAAAAGGTCGATGGGCATACCTTCATCGAGTCCGCTATCAAAGCCGGTGCGCGCGCTGTGCTTGTGAATGAGGCGCCACCTGCCAATGTATGCCTGCTTGCGCGCGAGCTCGGCGTTGCGATAATTGAGGTTCCCAACACTTATCATGCTGTGAGCGATCTGGCGCGCGAATGGCGTTCGCACATCAAAGGTACCGTGATCGGAATTACAGGCTCTTGCGGGAAGACTTCGACGAAGAATCTCGTGCGAGATGTGGCTGCATCGAAATTTAGTGTGTGCGCTACGAAGGGAAATCAGAACAACGAGCTCGGCTGTCCGAAGACCATTCTATCGGCCAACCCGGATTCACAGATCGTGGTCGTTGAGATGGGCATGTGTGCACTTGGTGAGATCGCGGATCTTTGTGATATCGCGCGTCCTGACTGGGGAGTGCTCACAAACGTTGGCGATTCTCATATGGAGATGCTCGGATCGCGCGAGAATATTGCTCGCGCTAAATCCGAACTGTTCGCTGCGCTTCCGATGGGCTCTGGCATTGCTTTTATCAACCCTGATGGTGATTTCACGAAGTTTGTGAAGGATGAGGCGCGCTTGACCGAGCGCAATGTGGAGTGCATCTCATACGGTGCGCTGCCTTGCGATTGCGATTGCGATAGCGATGTCGATGTCGTCGAGGATGTCGATGCTGATGCTTTGCCGAGCGAGCTTTCGAGCGAGAAGGGCTTCGGGTCTTCTGGTCGTGTTGTGTGGGCTGAAGATGTTGAGCTTGATGGCGAAGGACGTCCGCGTTTCACATTGTGTGCGAAGGGTTTTGTGAAGCTTGATGCGGATGCTTCGACGCCGACGCTGTTCAATATGGAGCCGGATGTGGAGCGAGCGAAGTGCCACTTGAGCCTTCGTGGGATCCACAATGTGGGCAACGCCTGTGCGGCTGCTGCTGTCGGTCTTGCGCTTGGGATCGACATCGATACCGTGGCGGATGCGCTCGATCGTTCCCTTCCCGAGGCTGGTCGTATGCAGACGATCAAGGCCCGTGAGGGCTTCACCATCATAAATGACGCATACAACGCCAATCCCGATTCAATGCGCGCTTCGCTGGCGTTGTTGTCTTCGCTTGATGTTGAGGGCAAGCGCTATGCAGTGCTCGGAGATATGGGCGAGCTTGGGGATATCTCGATCGATTGCCATAAGGGAATCGGCGCGTATGCCGCTACGCTCGATCTGGACGTGCTCATCTGTGTTGGTGAGCTTAGCCGAAATATTGCGAGTGCGGCACGTGATGCGGGCATGCAAGACGATAAAATTATCGAAGCGGATAGTGTTGCCGATGTGCTCGATGCGATCGAAGGGCGCCTCGAGCCTGAAGATGCGGTTCTTGTGAAGGCTTCGAACTTCATGGGACTCGGGCGTGTTGTGGAAGGGCTTACAAACTAGTGTTTGCATACTTTGCTGAATATCCGACTTTTTTGGTCTTCGTCGCGGTTGTGATGTCTGTGGTGCTCACCATGGTATTCATGCCTGCTTTCATTCGTTTTCTGCAGAATCGTCAGATCGGACAGCAGGTTCGCGATGACGGTCCGCAGACGCATCTTGTGAAGCAGGGTACTCCCACCATGGGAGGCGTCGTTATGCTGCTCGGCGTTGTTGTGACAGTGTTTCTCGTGGGGCTTCCCGACCCTGAGACGTATCTATTGCTCGGAGCGGTGGTGCTCACAGGAGTTCTCGGGCTTATTGACGATATGTCGAAAGTGGCTCACGAGCGCTCGCTTGGGCTCACCCCTAAAGCGAAGCTCATCGGGCAGTTCCTTATAGCTGGGGCGTTTATCCTATGCGCTGTGAATGTGCTAGGTGTGGCGCCTACGGTTGATATTCCGTTCATTTACACTTTTGACCTTGGAGTTCTTACTACCACCATCCCGATCGGGGAGGACGGCATACAGATCCCGTGGCTTTATCTTATCTTCTGTCTGATACTGCTCGTGGGTCTTTGTAATGCAGTGAATCTTACGGATGGGCTTGATGGCCTTGCATCCGGCACTGTGATGATCGTAATGGTTGTCATGGCGGCGATCGCGTTTCGTGAGAACCTGCTTGAGCCTGCAATTTTCTCGGCATCGCTTGCTGGTGCGTGCGTTGGATTTCTGTGGTACAACTCCTATCCAGCTGATATCTTCATGGGCGATACCGGCTCTCTTGCGCTGGGTATGGCGCTTGGATGTTTGGCGATCGTCACGAAGACTGAGTTTTTGGTCATCATCATTGGCGCGCTGTTCGTTGCCGAGGCACTTTCTGTGATGATCCAAGTCGCGTATTACAAGCGTACGGGAAAGCGCGTTTTCAGGATGGCGCCGCTGCACCATCATTTCGAGAAGAGCGGCTGGAGCGAGACCAAGGTGGTCGTTCGCTTCTGGATCATTTCTGGTGTGCTCGCTGCCTGCGGTTTTGCGCTGTATTTCGCGAACTCACTGTAAGCCCATTGGCAATCATTTCTATAGGTTAAGGCGAAGCGTTCTCGTAGATGCGTATCCGTTCTTGATGCGCACATTTGGCACCCGAGGAAACGCGAACTTCGTAGGTGCGCATGCGCTCTTCATGCGCACATCTGCAGGTTTGGATGGAAATGCTTGCCGAGATACTTAGTCGCTCAAACAGTCCTCGGCTTACGCCTGCGGAACTCGCTTTATAAGCACCTCGGCAAGCATTTCTCGCAACAATAAGGCTTTCATGATGCCGAGGGTTCTTATCCTTGGCTTCGAACTTCAAAATCTGTGATTTTCTATATCACAGATTTCTCGTTCTGCAGAATCGGATTGCGAA